>NZ_JACBZJ010000001.1:608259-1216518 GCF_013409305.1 Cellulomonas soli
AAGCTCGCGTTCGCGGGCGCCGACGTGAGCACGGCCGACGACGCGCTCCAGCCCACGGGCCAGGTCGTCGAGCCGACCGTCCAGGTGACGACCGGCACCGTGACCAACGCCGTGAGCGTCCAGGCCGTCGTGCAGGCCGACCCCGCGACCGACGTGCGTGCGACCCTCGCCGGCACCGTCTCGGCCCTGCTCGCGACACCGGGTCAGCACGTGGATGCCGGGACGCCGCTGCTCAAGATCCGCCAGGAGACCCCGCAGGACCCCCTGGTCACGACCGATCCCGCCACGGGTGAGCAGACGACCACGGAGCGCAAGCCCAAGGTCGTCGTCGAGACGGTGACCGCCCCGATCGCCGGCACGCTGACCCTGCCGACGCTGAAGGACCAGACCGTCTCGGTCGGCGACGTCCTCGGCTCGGTCGCCCCCGGCACGTTGTCCGTCAGCGGCACCCTCACGCCGGACCAGCAGTACCGCCTCGTCGGCGCACCGGGCGAGGCATCCGTGACGCTCACCGGCGGACCCGCACCGTTCACCTGCACCGGGCTGCGGCTCGACTCCGGCGCCACCGCGAGCACCCAGCAGGTCGCCGACGACGGCTCGTCACCGAGCACCGGCTCGACGAGCAGCACCGTCGTGTGCGCCGTCCCCGGCGACGTCACCGCGTTCCCCGGGCTGGGCGCGACGATCGAGATCACGAACGGCACGGCGACGGACGCACTGGTCGTCCCCGTGACCTCGGTGCAGGGCTCGTTCAAGACCGGCAACGTCTGGGTCGTCCTGCCGGACGGCACCCAGGAGGAACGGGCCGTGGGGCTCGGCCTGACCGACGGCGAGAACGTCCAGGTCACCGAGGGCCTGGCGGCCGACGACACGATCCTGCAGTTCATCCCGGTGCCAGGAGGTGCCGGCGAGGTCGACTGCTCCGACCCCGCGCAGTACGACCCCACGGTGTGCGGCGGATGAGCCTGCTGTCCCTGACGGACGTCACCCGGACCGTCCGGCTCCCCGACGACTCCCTGCTGCACATCCTGCGCGGCGTGACGTTGTCGGTCGGTGCCGGGGAGCACGTCGCGGTCGTCGGTCGGTCCGGCACGGGCAAGTCGACGCTGCTCAACATCCTCGGGCTGCTCGACGCACCCTCGTCGGGCACGTACCTGCTCGACGACGTGCCGATCGAGCGCCTGTCGCACCGGGTCCGCACCCGCCGACGCGGCCGTGACTTCGGGTTCGTGTTCCAGCAGTTCAACCTGCTGCCGGGACGCACCGCGCTGGAGAACGTCGCCGCCCCGCTGCTCTACGCGCGCGGACGGCAGTTCTGGTCGCGCAACCGCATCGCCGCGCAGATGCTCGAACGGGTCGGTCTCGGCGACCGCCTGGACACCCGGCCCGAGACCCTCTCGGGTGGTGAGCAGCAGCGCGTGGCCATCGCACGAGCCCTGGTGCGCGGACCTCGGGTCATCCTGGCCGACGAGCCGACCGGGGCCCTCGACGTCGAGACCGGCAGCCAGGTCATGGACCTGCTCGACGACGTCGCCGCGCAGACCGGTGCGGCCCTCGTCACGATCACGCACGACCTCGCCGTGGCCGCCCGGGCGCAGCGGCAGTACAGGCTCGCGGACGGTGCACTCGTCCCCATCACGCTCGACGACTCCGGTCGCAGCATCGGGCGCAGCGTCGAGTGGATCGGTGACGTGCCGACCCTCGTCGCCGATCGCGGGGGCCTGTCCGAACGGTTGCTGCCGAGCGCGGAGGCCGGAGCATGAGCGGCCTCGCGGGGGCGCTCGTCGAGGCGTGGGACGAGCTGCGGATCCACAAGCTGCGCGTGCTGCTCGCGCTCATCGGCGTGGCGGCCGCGGTCACCGCGATCACGGGCGTCACCGCGGCCGTGCAGATGCTCACCCAGGGCATGCAGGAGCAGGTCGAGCGCAGCAACGGTCGGCTGGTCTCCCTGAGCCTGGACGCCTGGCCGATGGACGGCGCCGTCGACGCGGACCAGATCTCCACGCTCGAGTCCGCCCAGCAGGTCGTGCTCGAGCGGTACGGCATCACGTACGCGAGCCGGCGCATGTGGGCGCAGAGCGACGTCCGGTTCACCGACGGCACCCAGCCGGTCCAGATGACGGCGGTCGATCCGGCGATGGGCACGCTGTCGCGGATCGTGCCGGAGCAGGGCCGGTGGTTCACCGAGGCGGATGCCGACTCGTTCGCCCCACTGCTCGTCGTGAACGAGTCGTTCCTCACCCGGCTCGGGCTGAGCGACCTGTCGAGCCGTCCCACGGTGCAGATCGGCGCCGACGAGGGGGTGACCGCCACGGTCGTCGGCGTCATCTCCGACACCTGGCAGGGTGCATCACCCGAGGCCTACGTGCTCTACGACCAGACGCAGCGCTGGGCGCTGACCGACGCCGCCTACGGCCTCCAGCCTCCCGGCCTGATGATGTGGGTCCCGGCCGACCAGGCCGACGGGTTGCGTGACGTGATCCCCCGCGACCTGCGCGCGTCGCTGCCGGGCTGGCAGATCAACGTCTCCAGCAACGCCGACGGCGGCGGCATCGGGTTCGACCGTGCCGCACGGTGGGTGGCGCTCGGTGTCGGCGGGTTCGCGCTGCTGCTCGGCGGCCTCGGCCTGCTGAACATCTCCCTGGTGACCGTCCGGCACCGCATCCGTGAGATCGGCATCCGTCGCTCGTTCGGCGCGACGTCGGCCCGGGTCTTCTTCGGCGTCATGCTCGAGTCGGTGGTCGCGACGGTCGTCGCCGGTCTGATCGGCGTGGTCCTCGCGGTCGCCGTGATCAAGAACATCCCGATCGAGCGGGTCTTCGGCACGCCGCTGCAGGACGACCCGCCGTTCCCGGTGTCGGCGGCGCTCATCGGCATGGCGTGCGCGACCGGGGTCGGTGCCCTGGCCGGGCTGATCCCGGCCACGGTCGCCGTGCGGGTCAAGGTCATCGATGCGATCCGCTACTGAGGGACGCCCGCGGGTCGCCGCCGTGCTCCTGACGTGCTGTGCGGTCGTGTCCCTGGGGGCGTGCGCGGCCGACCCCGTGCAGGACGGTCCGACGCCGCTGTGGTCGTACCTGACGCAGTTCTCCGAGCGCGGGACGGCCGAGGCGGAACGCATCAGGGTGGCACAGACGGACCAGGTGGCCGCCTGCATGCACGCGGCCGGCTTCGAGTTCGCCCCCGTGCCCGACGACCTGTGGCAGGTGCAGGCCGTGGCGAGCCCTCCGCGCGACGACGACTGGGTCGAGCAGCACGGCTACGGGCTCACCGAGGGTGCGCCGACGACGACGGTCGAGCACACGCCGAGCCCGAACGACGCGATCGTCGAGGCGTTCACCCCCGCCGAGCGGGAGGCGTACGACCTGGCCCTGACAGGCCCCGACGGGACAGGTGGCTGCGTCGGTGACGCGACCACGTCCGAGCCGGCGTGGTTCGACGACCCCACCTACCGCGAGCTCTTCGAGCAGGCGACCGCGCTGGGCGAGCAGGCCGAGAAGGACCCCGCGGTCGTCTCGGCGGTCGCGACGTGGCGCGAGTGCATGGCCGAGGCAGGCCAGCCCGGGTACGACGACCCGGCCGACGCACGGCTCCAGCTCAGCGAGCGGGTGTCCGACGCCGAGGTCAACGGGCCCGGCACCGTACCGGCGGGCCGGCGCGCGGAGCTGCTCGCCGCGGAGGTCGACGTGGCCGTCGCGGACCGCCGGTGCACGGCCTCCTCGGGTATCGAGGCGGCCCGCACGGCTGCGGTGACCGTGCTGGAGCAGGAGTACGTGGACGAGCACCGCGCGGAGCTCGACGCGTGGCTCCCGGCGGCGCAGCGATGACCCGCGGCGGCACGGCCGTCCGGGACGCCGTCGTGGCGATCGGCGTGCTGGTGCTCGCCGGGTGCTCGCCCGGGACGCCCGGTCCCGACGACCCGGCGGTCAGTGCGTCGCCGGGCGCCGGGACGTCGGCGCGGCACGCAGGCCCCCTGGAGGAGCTGCTCCTGCAGCGCACCGGTGGCGGCGACATCTCGGTCGCCGAGGACCCGGCGGCCGCCGCCGTCGAGCAGACCCGGGTCGTCGAGGAACGGGTCGCCGCCTGCATGACGGCCGCAGGGTTCGAGTACACGCCGCAGGTGCCCGCGGTGGCCGACGTCGTCGTCGGGACGGGTCCCGCCCAGGGCTCGGCGGAGTTCGTCGAGCGGTACGGGTACGGGATCGCGAACCCTCCCCCGGACACGGTCGACGGGATCAGCTGGTCGCTGGAAGGGAGCGACTGGGAGTACGTGTCCTCGCTGTCCGCGGCCGCCAAGGAGGCCTACGACGACGCGCTGTGGGGGCCCGTCACGGCCACCGAGGGTGACGTCGTCACGCGGGAGGGCGGGTGCCGCGACACCGCGTGGCTCGGCCCGACCGGCACCGACGCGTTCGCCGGGCTGTCCGAGGAGGCCTCCGCGTTCCTCGCCGCGCTCGGCGACGACCCCGCGTTCGCGCAGGTCGACACCGCATGGTCCGGCTGCATGTCCGAGCAGGGGTACCTGTACGCCGACCCGGACGCCGCCGTGCAGGACTTCGTCGACCGGTCCACGGCGCTGATCGACCCCGAGACCAGGGTGAGCGACGCCGAGGGCACCGCCGCGCTCGCCGAGGACGAGCTCGCGACGGCAGCTGCGGACCTGGCCTGCCGCGCGCAGACCGGGTACGACGAGGAGCACGCCACGATCGCGGACGAGCTGCAGCAGGAGTGGGTCGACCTGCACCGGACCGAGCTCGACGCCTGGCAGCAGGCGTCCGAGCAGTGAGGCCGTCTCCTCCCCCGGGCGGGCGCCCGCTCCCCCCGAAGGACGATGTGCGCCCACTGTGCGCGCCCTTAGCGTGCATGCCGGAGCCCTGCCTGCCCTCCGACGGCGCTGCGCACCGAACACGGCACACAGCACGTCACGGAGCACGTCACGGCGCACGGCACGAACCAGGGCACGAACTTGTCGACACCTCGAGGAAGGCACGACCCATGACCCGGACCCGCTGGACCGCTGCGACGGTTGCCTGCGCAGCACTGCTGCTCGCCGGCTGCTCCTCCTCCGGCGGTTCCGACGGTGGAGGCAAGCCGGTGACCGCGGAGGAGCGGCAGGACACGCCGCTGACCCAGTACATGACGAAGATCGGCGGGGACCAGCAGTCCGAGGAGGACTACGCGGCCCTGAACGTGAAGTCCGAGGAGTCCGTCGCCGCCTGCATGCTCGCCCTCGGGTTCGAGTACATCCCGGTGGACAACAGCGGCCAGTCGGTGGACCTCACCGGCGACCTCGAGTACACCAGCCGCGAGTACGCCGAGAAGTACGGCTACGGGATGGCGACGACCTACGAGGCGAGCCAGGCCCAGAGCGAGGAGTGGGTCGACCCGAACCAGGACTACGTCTCGGCGATGTCCGAGTCGGAGATGGCGGCGTACTACGAGGCGCTGTACGGGCCGCAGACCGAGTACGTCGAGGGCGAGGAGCCGACCGAGTACGACTGGACGACGGCCGGTTGCCAGGGCGCAGCGCAGCACGAGGTCTTCGGGGACATGACCGCCGCCTACGAGATGGACGAGTTCGCCTCGTTGCAGGAGGAGATGTCGACCCTGTACGAGCAGATGCAGGCGGACCCGGCGTACGACGAGATCGAGACCGCCTGGGCTACGTGCATGGCCGACGCCGGGTACGACTACGCGACGCAGACGGCCGCCACCGAGGACATCAACGAGCAGATGAACGCCGTCTGGGAAGGCGTCGACGGCGAGAGCGCGGACCAGAGCGCGATCGACGCCGGGATCGCCGAGGTCGCCAAGGAGGAGATCAAGGTCGCCACCGCCGACTTCGACTGCCGCGACGAGACCGGGTACGACCGCAAGCAGCTCGACATCCAGATCCGGCTCGAGCAGGCGTTCGTCGACCAGCACAAGGCCGAGCTGGACGCCTGGGTCGCGGCGGCGACGCAGAAGTGAGCGCTCGCGCCCGCGTCGCCGGAAGCCGACGCACGATCATCCTGCTCGCCGTCGTCGCCGTGCTGTCCCTGGTCGCGGGCCTGGGCCTGAGCCGCCTCGTGCAGTCCCCCGGCGCTGCCGCGGCCGAGGCCGCCCCGCCCGCTGCCGGGCCGATCACGGTCCCGGTCGAGCGACGGGTGATCGCGAACGACGTCGTGCTGCGCGGCGACGTCGGCTACGAGGACCCGGTGCCGGTCCGGGTCGAGACCGGTGAGATCGAGGGGCGGGCGGTCGTCACCGGGCAGGTGCCCGCGGTCGGGGCCACCCTCGACGCGACCTCCGTCGCCCTCGAGGTGGCCGGCCGCCCGGTCATCGTGCTCCCGGGCGACCTGCCGACGTACCGCACGCTGCGCGCCGGGGTCTCGGGCCCGGACGTCAGCCAGCTCAAGGCCGCGCTCGGCGCGCTCGGCATCGACGCGGGCGACCCGGCCTCCGACGAGTACGACGCCAAGGCCGCTGCCGGGGTGCGCGCGCTCTACCAGAGGGTCGGCTACGAACCCCCGTCCGCGACCGAGGACCTGGCCGCGGCGGTCAAGGCCGCGCAGCAGGGTGTGACCGCCGCCGAGGAGGACCTCGCGGCCGCGAAGCGCGAGCTCACGACGGCACAGGCCGGACCGACCACCGCGCACCTGACCGAGCTGGACGCGGCCGTGAACGTCGCGCGCGTGACGCTCGAGGACGCCCAGGCGGCGTGCACCGCACCCACCGACGAGGTGCCCTGCGACCGTGCGGGCCTGACCCGCGCGCAGGGCGACCTCGACGTCGCGCTGGCCGCACGGGACGAGGCGGACAACCCTGCCGACACCTCGGCGCAGTCCGCGACCGTCACCTCGGCGTCGTCCCGGCTGACGGAGGCGCGGGCGGACCTGGCGACGGCGAAGCAGGCGACGCTGACGCCGCTGCCGGCCAGCGAGGTCGTGTTCATGGCGGCGCTCCCCCGACGCGTCGACGACGTCACGGTCAAGCGGGGCGGCACGGTGGAGGGTCCGGTGATGAGCGTCTCGGGCGCGACGCTGGAGATCGTGGGCTCGGCGGCGAAGTCGGACGCCGACCTGCTGACGGTCGGTGCCGTCGGCTCGATCCTGCTCGACGACCAGGAGATCCCGGTGAAGGTCACGGCGGTCGCGCCCGAGGAGGCAGCGGACGACGCGACGGACGGCACCCAGGGCGACACGTCCGAGCAGTCCGCCGCGCCCACCGCCGGCCGGTTCGCCATCACGTTCTCGCCCGACGCGCTCACGCCCGAGCAGGTCGTCGCGCTGCAGGGCACGAACGTGCGCATCCGCGTCCCGGTCGGGTCGACGGAGGGCGAGGTCCTGGCCGTGCCGCTCGCCGCCCTGACCGCGGGTCCCGGTGGCGAGTCCCGGGTGGAGCTCTCGCACGGCGAGACGAGCGAGCTCGTGACGGTGACGACCGGCCTGGCCGCGCAGGGGTACGTCGAGATCGCCTCGTCCACACCGGCGCTGGCCGAGGGTGACCTCGTCGTGGTGGGCATCACGGGGTCCGACCCGTCGTCGGCGGGCGACGAGGCGACCGCAGGTGAGGACGGTTCCGACGCATGAGCGTCCTCGACGTGCTGGCCGAGCCCGAGCTCGGCACCGACCCGTCGGCCGTCATCGAGCTCGTCGACCTGGCCCGTCAGTTCCCCGGCGACCCGCCCGTGCACGCGCTGCACCCCTCGAACCTGCGGGTCGCGGCAGGTGAGTACGTCTCGGTGATCGGGCCGTCGGGTTCGGGCAAGTCGACGCTCCTGCACCTGCTGGGCCTGCTCGACCGGCCCACCGAGGGCGAGTACCTGCTGGCCGGGGTGCCGACCTCACGGGCGAGCGAGCGGGACCGCGCGGCGCTGCGCGCCGGGGTCATCGGCTTCGTGTTCCAGGCGTTCCACCTGCTCCCGCACCGCAGCGTGCTGGAGAACGTGCTGCTGGCCACCCTGTACTCGGGCGTGCCGCGCGGGGAACGGCGGGAGCGGGCGCTCGCCGCCCTCGACCGCGTGCACCTGGGGCACCGCGTGGACTTCCTGCCGACGGTGCTGTCCGGCGGCGAACGGCAGCGGGTGGCCGTGGCACGCGCGGTCGTCGCCCAGCCGCACGTCCTGCTGGCCGACGAGCCGACCGGCAACCTGGACTCGGAGAACTCGGCGAGCGTGCTCGACCTGTTCGACGAGCTGCACCGCGACGGCCTGACGCTCCTGGTGATCACGCACGACGCGGCCGTCTCGGCCCGTGCGCAGCGCCGCGTCCGGATCGCCGACGGCCGTCTGACGGAGATGCCGTGAAGGGCCTGCCCCGACCATCGCGTCGCGACCGGTTCGGTGCGCAGGACCTGCTCGCCGAGGCGTCCGCCGGGATCGGTGCGCGTCCGGGGCGCCTGCTGCTCACGATCCTCGGGACCGTGCTGGGCATCGCCTCGGTCGTGGTGACGATCGGGCTCGCGCAGACCGCGGCCGGCCAGATCAACAAGCAGTTCGACGCCGTCGCGGCCACGCAGGCCATGGCGAAGCCGTCGACGTCCCGCGGGTGGGACGGCACGGAGCGGGCCACGAGCGCCCTGCCGTGGGACGCCGCGGACCGCGCGGCCAGGCTCGCGGGCGTCGAGGCGGCCGGGACGGTCGCCACGGTGGACGTCGGCGACGCCACGGTGACGACGGTGCCGGTCAACGACCCCTCGCAGCCGCCGGTCACGGCTCCCAAGGTCCTGGCGACCTCCGCCGGGCTGCTCGAGGCCGTGCAGGGCAGGGTCGTCACCGGCCGGTACTTCGACGAGGGGCACGACGCCCGGGGCGACCGGGTCGTGGTGCTCGGCGCCCGGGCGGCGCAGCGGCTCGGGGTGAGCCGGGTGGACACGCAGCCGTCGGTGTTCATCGGCGAGCGGGCCTACCAGGTGATCGGCATCATCGATGACGTCCTGCGTCGTTCGGACCTGCTCGACGCCGTGGTGATGCCGATGGGCACGGCCCGGACCGACTACGGCCTCACGGCGGCCGAGGAGCTCCACCTGCACGTCGCGGTGGGTTCCGGCCCGGTGATCGGCCAGCAGCTGCCGATCGCGCTCGACCCGAACGACCCGGAGACCGTGCAGGTCCAGGTCCCGCCGTCGACGTCGGCCGTGCGGGAGTCGGTGCAGGCCGACGTGAACACGATCTTCCTGGCTCTCGGTGGGGTGGCCCTGCTGATCGGCGGCGTCGGGATCGCGAACGTCACGCTGCTGTCGGTGATGGAACGGGCCGGTGAGATCGGCCTGCGCCGGGCGCTGGGCGCGACCAAGCGGGACATCGCGGCCCAGTTCATGCTCGAGTCGGTCGTGATCGGCCTGCTCGGCGGGCTCGTCGGCGCCGCGCTCGGTGTGGCGGCGGTGGTCTCGGTCTCGGCGGCCCAGCAGTGGACGCCGCTGCTGGACCTGCCCGTCGTGGGCGCCGCGGCCCTGGCCGGTGGTGCGATCGGTCTGGCGGCCGGCGTGTACCCGGCGCTGAAGGCGGCGTCAGTCGAGCCGATCACGGCGCTGCGCGGCGGGGTCTGACCTCTCCGCCCGGGTGCCGGTCGGCGTCCGCGGTCAGCCGGCCTGCGGGCGCCGCGAGACGTCCTCGTGCACGGCCAGGAAGACCGAGTACGGCGTGCCGTCCGGGTCGGGCGCCCGGGCGGCGAAGTCCTGGAGCACGGCATGCAGGCGTCCGCGCAGCTCGTCGAGCCCCGCGTCGTCGAGCCGCAGCCCGAGGCGGGTCGCGTCGACGCCGTCGGGCTCGACGAGGGCGACCTCCTCGAGGAACGTGTCGATGAGGATGCGGGACTTGCCCGGGAACGACGGCGACGTCCACGAGCGGCCGGTCGCCCGGTAGGGCACCTCGCGGGACCCGCGGGCGCCCCGGCGGACGGGTTCGGCGCGCAGGAACCCGCGTTCGACGAGCGTGCGGACGTGGTGCAGGACCGTGGCGGGGTTCTTCTCGAGCCGGACGGCGATCTCCCGGTTGGTCAGCGGTTCGTCGAGGCACAGCCGCAGGATCCGCAGCCGGAGCGTCGAGGCGAGCGCCCGGGCGTCGGCGTCCCGCTCGGCCTCGCTGCTGGTCTCGCTGCTGGTCTCGCTGCTGGCCTCGCTGCTGGTCTCGCTGCCGGGCTCGTGCAGGGCGTCGGGTTCCACCCGGCGAGCCTCGCATATTGATTGACATTCCTCAATCAGTCGCGTCATCCTGCCCGCATGACCTCGTCCGCCACCGCTGCCCCGCGGCGCTCCCTGGTCCGCCACCCCGACTTCCGACGGCTGTGGACCGGCGACGCGCTCGGCCAGCTCGGCGCGCAGCTCAGCTCCCTCGCCCTGCCGATCCTGGCCGTGCAGCAGCTCGCCGCGACCGCCTGGCAGATGGGCGTGCTCAACGCCGCCGAGAGCGCCGCCTTCCTGGTCATCGGCCTGCCCGCGGGCGCGTGGGTCGACCGCATGCGCAAGCGTCGGGTGCTCATCACGGCGGACGTCGTGCGTGCGGCCGTGCTGGCGGGTGTCGTCGTCGCCGCCTGGACCGGGCACGCCTCCATGCCGCTGCTCTACGGCGCCGGCGTCGCGATCAGCGTGGCCACCGTGTTCTTCGACGTCGCCCACCAGTCCTACGTGCCCGGTCTCGTCGGCCTCGAGCACGTCGTCGAGGGCAACGCCAAGCTGCAGGCCACGCAGTCCGTCGCGATGGTCGCCGCCCCCGCGTTCGGCGGCTGGCTGCTGCGGTTCGTCTCGGCGGCCTCGCTCGTCGGCGTCAACGTGGTCACCTACGTCGTGTCCGCCGTCGCGGTGTCCCGGATCCGGCACCGTGAGGAGCCGCCCGACCCCGCCGACCGGCGCCCGCTGCGGACCGAGATCGCCGAGGGCCTCCGGTTCGTCCTCCAGCAGCCGCTGCTGCGCCGGATCGTCGCGTGCACCGCGACCTCCAACCTGTTCAACTCGGTCGGCTCGGCGGTCGTGGTGATCTACGCGCTGCGTACCGTCGGGCTCGACGAGGCCGCCTTCGGCACCGTCCTGTCGGCGTCCGCGATCGGCGGGCTCGTCGGGGCGCTCGTCGCAGACCGGGCCGCACGGCTCGTCGGCGAGGGCCGCATCATCCCGGTCTCCGCCCTGCTCAGCGCACCCGCGTACGCACTGACCCCGCTCGCTCTCGTGCTGCCGCTGCCCCCGCAGGTGCTCCTCGTCATCGGGGGCGTGGCCTTCAGCTTCTCGGTCGTCGTCTACAACGTCGCGCAGGTGAGCTACCGGCAACGGCTGTGCCCGCCCGCGCTGCTCGGCCGGATGAACGCCTCGGTCCGGTTCCTCGTCTGGGGCACGATGCCGATCGGCGGGCTGCTCGGCGGGTGGCTCGGCACCGCGCTCGGGCCCGTGCCCACGCTGTGGGTCGCGACGGTCGGCATGGGGTTGGGTGCGCTGCCCGTGCTCCTGTCCCCGCTCGTGCGGATGCGCGAGCTGCCGGTCGACACGGCCGGCACCGAGGTCGAGGCCCCCTCGACGCAGCCCCTGCCCTGATCCGTTGACCTGCGTTCTCGCCCCGGCCTAGGGTCGAGCGCACCGTCCGGGAGCCGCGAGGCGAACCCGGGACGCAGCCGCTCGGCGCACGCACGCATCGTGATCGGGAGGGGCCCATGACCGCACCAGCGTCCGGACCGTCGGCCGGAGCCGAGCCCGGCGGGTTGCGGATCGAGACGCACGGCATCGACGTGATCGGCGACGCGGACCGCAAGGGCGCCCCCCGCGACCTGTTCTGGCCGTGGTTCGCCGCCAACGTGTCGGTCCTGGGCATCAGCTACGGCGCCTGGGTGCTCGGCTTCGGTATCTCGTTCGCGCAGGCGAGCGTCGTCGTCGTCCTCGGCATCGTGTTCTCGTTCCTGCTGTGCGGGGTGGTCGCGCTCGCCGGCAAGCGCGGGTCGGCCCCCACGATGACGCTCTCGCGCGCCGCGCTCGGTGTGCGGGGCAACCGTGCCGCATCGGTGCTCTCCTGGCTGCTCACCGTCGGCTGGGAGACCGTGCTGACGACCCTGGCGACGTTGGCCACCGCGACCGTCCTCGGTCGGCTCGGCTGGGGCGGGGGCACGACGACGAAGGTCGTCGCCCTGGTCGTCGTCGCGGCGCTCATCATCGCCGGCGGCGTGATCGGCTTCGACCTCATCATGCGCATGCAGACGGTGATCACCGTGGTCACCGGCGTGCTCACGCTCGGCTACATCCTGCTCACGCTCGACCACATCGACCTCGACGCCGTGACCGCGCTGCCCGCCGGCTCCGCACCGGCGTTCCTCGGAGCCCTGGTGTTCACCATGACGGGGTTCGGTCTCGGCTGGGTCAACATGGCGGCGGACTACTCGCGGTACCTGCCGCGGCACACGTCCGGCGCGGGCGTCGTGGCCTGGACGACCGTCGGTGCCTCGGTCGCCCCGCTCGTCCTGGTCGTCTTCGGCCTGCTGCTCGCCGGGTCTGACGCCGACCTGTCGGCCGCGATCTCGGCCGACCCGATCGGCGCGCTCACCACGATCCTGCCGACCTGGTTCCTCGTGCCGTTCGCGATCGTGGCGGTGCTCGGCCTGGTCGGCGGCGCGGTGCTCGACATCTACTCCTCGGGGCTCGCGCTCGTCTCGACCGGCCTGCCCATCACCCGACCGGTGGCCGCCGGGATCGACGGGGCGATCATGACGCTCGGCACCGTCTTCCTCGTGTTCATCTCCGACGACGCGTTCTTCTTCACGTTCCAGGGCTTCCTCATCACGCTCGGCGTCCCGGTCGCGGCCTGGGCGGGGATCATGATCGCCGACATCGTGCTGCGTCACGCCGACTACGACGAGGGCGACCTGTTCCGTCCCGAGGGGCGTTACGGCGACGTACCGGCCGTCCCGCTGGTGATCCTGCTGCTCAGCACGGTGATCGGCTGGGGCCTGGTGACCAACACCTCCGCCTCGTGGCTGCAGTGGCAGGGATACCTGCTCGAGGCCGTCGGCCTCGGAGGGCGCGACGGCTCGTGGGCGTTCGCCAACCTGGGCGTGCTGGTCGCCCTCGCCCTGGCGTTCCTGGCCACGCTCGTGCTGCGCCGTGGAGCCGTCCGCCGGCAGGAGGGGCTACCCGCCTCGCACGTCGAGCTCGTCGTGACGGACCTGCCGTGAGCGCGCGGACGGTGCTGGCCGTCATCGACATGCAGAACGTCTTCGGCGACCCCGACAGCCCGTGGTGCGCGCCACGGTTCGACGAGATCGTCGAACCCGTCCGCCGGCTCACCCGGGCGTTCGCCGACCGGACCGTCTACACCCGGTTCCTGTCCCCTGCAGTCCCGACAGGTGCTTGGCGGGCGTACTACGCCGACTGGCCGTTCGCCCTGCAGCCCCCCGAGGCTGAGCTGTGGGGTGTGGTCCCCTCGCTCGCGGCCGACGCCGCTGCCGTGGCCGGGACGGACCGCGCCGGCGGCACGATCGACGCCCCCACGTTCGGCAAGTGGGGGCCCGAGCTCGCCCGCCTGGTCGGACCGGGTGGGCGGCTGCTGCTCGCCGGGGTGAGCACGGACTGCTGCGTGCTGTCGACCGCGCTGGCTGCCGCCGATGCCGGTGCGGAGGTCGTCGTGGTCGCCGACGCGTGCGCCGGGGCCGACGACACGTCGCACGCGAGAGCACTCGACGTCATGCGCCTGTACGCCCCGCTCGTCAGCGTGGCGGCCACGGAGGACGTCCTGACGCTCGCGCAGGCGCAGCGCGACGCCCGCGCCGAGCTCGCCTCGACCACGTCTCCCGCACCCCGGGCCCTCCCCCGGGTGAACGGCCTCCCGCCGACCCCGTGACCCCGCGCGGGGCGCGGCGCGAGCGCTCGAGGGGTTCGTCAGCGGATCAGAGGTCGTACTCGACGACCAGCGGTGCATGGTCGGAGAACCGCGCGTCGTAGGTGGCCGCCCGGTCCACCGTCGCCGACACCGCCGCCTCCGCCAGGTCGCCCGTGGCGAGCTGGTAGTCGATGCGCCAGCCCGAGTCGTTGTCGAACGCCTGGCCGCGCCACGACCACCACGTGAACGGCCCGGGGCCCTCACCGCCGAGCTCGCGCCCGAGATCGTGCCAGCCGAGGTCGTCGAACCAGCGGTCGAGGTAGGCACGCTCCTGCGGGAGGAAGCCGGCCGCCTTGAGGTTGCCCTTCCAGTTCTTGATGTCGACCTCGCGGTGCGCGATGTTGACGTCGCCCGCGACCACGGCGTACCCGCCCGCCTCGGCGATCTCCCCGAGGCGTGAGGTGACGGCGTCCAGGAACGCGTACTTCTCGTCCATCGAAGGCGTCCCGACGGTCCCGGAGTGGATGTAGGCCGAGACCACCGTGACGGTGCGCGCCGGCGCGCCCTCGTGCGCGGGCAGCTCGAGGTCGGCCTCGACCCAACGCCCGCTGTCCCCCGTGACCCCCGTGCCGAGGCCGATGCGGACCGCCGTCATCGGGAAGCGTGAGGCGATCGCCACGCCGGCCCGCCCCTTGGTCTGGCTGGCCTCGTGCGCGAGGTGCCACCCGTCGGACGAGAGGTGGTCCGCCAGGATCTCGTCGGTGGCCCGCACCTCCTGCAGCAGCACGACGTCGGGGCGTCGCGCGTCGAGCCACCCCTGCATACCTCGGCGGAACGCGGCACGGATGCCGTTGACGTTGACGGTCGCGATGATCACCACGGCGACCATCCAACCCCACGCCACCGACAGCCCGCGGCGCGCCTCCCGAGGCCCGCAGCCCGCGGCTGCCACCGTACGTCCACCGGCCGCGGGCGCCGGGCGACGTGCAGCCGAGGAGTGCGCCATGACCGAGTCGGACGGCCGCGAGGACGAGTACCCGGTGGCGGCGGGCGCGCTGGACCAGCGGTTCATCGGCCTGCCGTTCGGCATCAGCCGCGGCTCCACCACGATCTACGGCACGCTGGCCGGGGTGCGGCTGCAGCCCGAGGAGGTCGTCCTGTGGATCGACGGCATCCCCGGTGCGGACGCGACGCTGCGGCTCTCGCCCGATGACCTGCTCTACTTCTCCCGCTCCACCTGGACGGCCCGGGTGCAGAGCCTGCTCGAGGAGATCGCCAGGCTCGGCCACCCGGTCGCGGGGGCCTGAGAGGGGATCGACCGACCCGCGCGTTCCCGGCGGTGTCACAGGCCGTCGTAGGCCGCCTGCAGGGCCGCGATGTCGAGCTTGGTCATGGGCATCATCGCGGCCATCGCGCGTGCACTGCCCTCCGGGTCGCCGCCCGTCCCGAACAGGAGCCGGTCGAGCGCCACGGGCACGACCTGCCAGGACAGCCCGAACCTGTCCTTGAGCCAGCCGCACCGGGACGGTTCCCCGCCGCCCGCGAGCAGCGCGTCCCAGTAGTGGTCGACCTCGGCCTGGTCCTGGCAGTCGATCACGAACGAGAACGCCTCGTCGAGCTGGAACGTCGGCCCGCCGTTCATCAGCGTGACGTGCTGCCCGTCGAGCACCGCCTCGACGACGAAGGCCTGACCTTCCGGCACTCCCGGGACCCCGGCGGGCGCCCGCACGACGTTCGTGACCTCGGAGCGCGGGAGCACCGAGACGTAGAAGTCGGCCGCCTGCTCGGCCTGGTCGTCGAACCACAGGTGGGGACGCACGATGCCCATGACGACTCCTCGGGGGCGATGGAGACACGGCTGCGGGGACAGGGCCACCCTCGCTGACGCGCCGCCCGACCGCACGTCGGCGCGCGAGCGACCGCCCCGCCACGCCGCGACTGGCCCCGGACCACGCGCGGTCGCCATGCTGTGGTCCGTGATCCGCCTCCTCCTGGCCGCGTCCGTCGGTGCCCTGGGTGCCTCCGTCGCTCTGGCATTGCTGGGCTTCGACCAGGTGCCGACCGAGACGGCCGTCGCCGTCACGGGCAGTGCCACGGCACTGTTCTTCGCGCTCGTCGTGATGGTGGGTGCGCTGGCGCCGTCCGCGCAGACGTCGCGGGTCCTGCGCGACCTCGACGCGGCCGACCGAGAGGACCGCATCGCGCTCGCGCAGGTCCTGTTCATCCGCGAGACCGGTACCGAGATCAACGACCGGCCGTTGTGCGAGCTCCGCCTGCTGGTCGCCCCCCGGGACCGGGACCCGTACACGACCGCGGCCCGCACCGTGGTCGGCGTGCTCGAGGCCGCACGGCTGCTGCCCGGCTCCGTGCAGGTCGTGGTCCGGGCGAACGCCGCCCGGCCCGAGGTCGTGCTCGTTCCCGACCCCCCGGAGCCCTGGGCGCTCCAGGCCCGCAGCGACACGCGCGTGCGTTCGATGACCTCCGCCCCCGAGTGGGTCGAGCCACCGCCGCGGGGGCGCACCCGCGCGGGGCTCGTGCGCATCCCGGCGGTGCTGTTCGTGGTGGCGGCCCTCCTCGGCGCGGGCGCGCGCGCCTGGCCGGAGCGCGTCCAGCTGCAGGCGTGGGCCGCCGGTGAGCCGCGGGCCGAGCTGGTCGGCGAGCGCGCCTCCGACGAGTACCTGACGGTGTTCGAGCCGGGCGCCGCGCGCACGGTCGCGGACGACCTGGTCGCGGCGGCCGGCGTCTCGCAGCTCACCTCGCTGTCGTTCTACGGCACCTACGCGGCCGCGGACGCGCTCACCTCGCCGGGGGCGACCACCACCGACAGCTTCTGGTGGTCGGACGGCGTGGCCGAACGGCGGGGCCCGACGTTGATCCAGCCGACCGCCGAGGGTCTGCCCGCCGCGCTGTTCGACGTCTCCACGCTGGACCTCACGCCCGTCCAGCTGCTCGTCGACCAGACCCCTGCACTGACGGGCATCGACCTGGCCGCGGCCGACGTCATGGTGCTCGTGCGCCGGGCCACCAACGCGGCCGTGACGACGCCCACGGAGTTCGCGGTCTCGGTCGACGGCGACTACCACGACGCGTGGATCACGGCCGATGCGACGGGCGCCGTGGTGGCGATGGAGGGCGGGGCACCGGGCTCCCCCGCGGCACTCGCCGCGCAGGCGAACGGCTGAACCGTGCCGAAGGGCTCAACCGGCTGAGCCCCGCCCCGGTGCGCGCAGGCGACCGGGACGGGGCTCGGGGCCCGTCGATGTGGGGGCTTCAGCCGAGCCGGCGTTCAGCCATCTCCACGACGTTCTGCAGCAGCATCGCCCGGGTCATCGGACCGACCCCGCCGGGGTTGGGTGACACCCACGCGGCGATCTCCTGCACCCCCGGGTCGACGTCCCCGACGACGCGCGAGCGACCCGTCTCCGGGTCCTCGAGCCGGGACACCCCGACGTCCACGACGACGGCCCCCGGCTTGACGATGTCCGCCGTGATCACGGACGGCACGCCTGCCGCCGCGATGACGACGTCGGCGTTGCGGGTGTGCTCGGCGAGGTCCTCCGTGCCCGTGTGGGTGAGGGTGACCGTCGCGTTGACCTCGCGGCGGGTGAGCAGCAGACCGATGGTCCGGCCCACCGTGACCCCGCGCCCGACGACGACGACATCCGCGCCGTGCAGGTCGATCCCGTGCCGGCTGAGCAGCTCGACGATGCCTCGCGGCGTGCACGGCAGCGGGGTGTCGACGGGCTCGTTGACCCGCAGCACGAGCCGGCCGAGGTTCGTCGGGTGCAGCCCGTCCGCGTCCTTGGCCGGGTCGATCAGCTCGAGCACCCGGTGCGTGTCGATGCCCTTGGGTAACGGCAGCTGGACGATGAACCCGGTGCACTGCGGGTCGTCGTTCAGCCGGCGGACGGCGTCCTCGATCTGCTCCTGCGTGGCATCGGCGGGCAGGTCCTCGCGGATCGAGGCGATGCCCACCTCCGCGCAGTCCTTGTGCTTGCCGGTGACGTACCACTGCGAGCCGGGGTCCTCCCCGACGAGCAGCGTGGCGAGGCCCGGCCGGACGCCGCGCGTGGCGAGCGCGGCGACCCGGTCGGTGAGCTCGGCCTTGATGACGGCGGCGGTGGCCTTGCCGTCCAGCACCTGGGCGGTCATGGTCGCTCCCCCGCTCAGTACTGCTGCAGGCCCTGGTACAGCGGGAACCCGTCGGTCAGCTTGACCACGCGCGCCCGCAGCGCCTCGACGTCGGTGGCCGCACCCTGCGTCAGGGCGGTGGCGATGATGTCGGCGACCTCGGTGAACTCCGCGTCGCCGAAGCCACGCGTGGCCAGGGCGGGCGTGCCGATGCGCAGGCCGGAGGTGACGCGCGGGGGGCGCGGGTCGAACGGCACGGCGTTGCGGTTCACGGTGATGCCCACGGCGTGCAGGAGGTCCTCGGCCTGCTGGCCGTCCAGGTCGGAGTGCCGCAGGTCGACGAGCACCAGGTGCACGTCGGTGCCGCCGGTCAGCACGGAGACGCCGGCCTTGGCGACCTCGGGCGCCATGAGGCGCTCGGCGATGATCCGCGCGCCGTCGAGCGTGCGCTGCTGGCGGTCCTTGAACTCCTGCGTGCCGGCGATCTTGAACGCGACGGCCTTGGCAGCGATCACGTGCATGAGCGGGCCGCCCTGCTGGCCCGGGAACACCGCGGAGTCGATCTTCTTGGCGAACTCCTGCTTGGACAGGATGAAGCCCGAGCGGGGGCCGCCGATGGTCTTGTGCACCGTGGAGGACACGACGTCGGCGTGCGGCACCGGGGAGGGGTGCAGCCCCGCGGCCACCAGGCCGGCGAAGTGCGCCATGTCGACCCACAGCTTCGCGCCGACCTCGTCGGCGATCTCACGGAACGCGGCGAAGTCGATCTCGCGCGGGTACGCCGACCAGCCGCCGATGATGACATCCGGGCGGTGCTCGAGCGCGGCCTTGCGCACGGCCTCGGGCTCGATGAGGAACGTGTCGGGGTTCACCCCGTACGCGGCGACGTCGTAGAGCTTGCCGGAGAAGTTGATCTTCATGCCGTGCGTGAGGTGGCCGCCGTGCGCCAGCTCGAGGCCGAGGATCTTGGAGCCGGCGTTGATGAGGGCGTGCAGCACGGCCGCGTTGGCGGTGGCGCCCGAGTGCGGCTGGACGTTGGCGTGCTCGGCGCCGAACAGCGCCTTGGCCCGGTCGATCGCGATGGTCTCGGCGACGTCGACCTGCTCGCAGCCGCCGTAGTAGCGACGGCCCGGGTAGCCCTCGGCGTACTTGTTCGTCAGCACGGAACCCTGCGCCTGCAGGACGGCGCGGGGCACGAAGTTCTCGGACGCGATCATCTCGAGCGTGCCCTGCTGGCGGGCGAGCTCACCGTCGAGGACGGCGGCGATCTCCGGGTCGAGCACGGAGATGTTCTGGTCGAGCAGGGGGATCTGGTCGGCGCTCATCGGCACTCCCTGTAGCAGTCAGCGTGCTTGGCGACGGCACACGTGCACCGGCACCTCACACTCGGTGTGTGGCGACCGGGGGCCCAGGCGTCCGACCCGTGGTCCTGCTGCTGCGTCGCTCCCCGGTGGTGACCCACCCGATGCGCCAGTCGCGACCGGGTCAGCCTAGCAACCCCGACCGGGCACCGTCGGACGTGTCCGGCGCCGCCCGAACGGGCGGGTCAGGCCGCGCCGTCGCCCAGCAGCTTGCGCAGGTAGGCGTACGTGAGATCGCCCGCGGTCTTGTCGTGCTGGTGCTCGTAGCCGTGCTTGGTGTACATCGCCAGGTTCTGCAGCGAGTCACGGCCGGTGAAGACCCAGACCTCCTCGATGCCGTCCGGCAGGTACGGCACGATCGCGCTGAGCAGCTCGGTCCCGAACCCCTGGCCCTGCAGGTCGGGTGCCACGGCGAACCGGCCGAGCGTGGCCTTGGCCCCCTCGACGAGCACCCGGATCGACCCCACCAGGCGCGAGCCCATCCACCCACCGAGCGTGATCACGCCGTCGGCCCCGAGGTCGGCCTTGAGCTCGTCGAACGTCTGGGTCAGCGGGGGGATGTGCGGGTCGTCGTACTGCTGGGCCTCCGTGACGAAGGCCGCGCGGCGCAGCGTGAACAGCTCCCCGGCCTCCTCGATGGTGACCGGGCGGATGTCGAGAGCAGGCGCCGTCATGCGGCCATCGTCTCAGCCGTTCGTGTGCGAGCACTACTCTCGGGACTCGTGTCCCACACCTCGGATTTCCCGACCCACTGGGTGCTCACGCTGTCCTGCCCGGACCGTCCCGGCATCGTGCACGCCGTCGCCGGCCTGCTGGCCGAGCACGGGGGCAACATCACCGAGTCGCAGCAGTTCGGCGACCCGGACTCGGGGCTCTTCTTCATGCGCGTGCAGGTCACCAGCACCGCCACGCGCACCGACCTGGTGACCGCGATCGAGGCGCTCGCCCCGCGGTTCGACCTGCGCTGGCACCTCGACGTCGCCGGTCGGCCGGTCCGCACGCTGGTCATGGTGTCGACCGCGGCGCACTGCCTCAACGACTTGGCGTTCCGCCAGCGGTCCGAGGGCCTGCCGATCGACCTCGTGGCGGCGGTCTCGAACCACACCGTGCTCGAGCCGATGGCCGACTTCTACGGCGTGCCGTTCCATCACGTGCCGGTCACCAAGGACACCAAGGCGCAGGCCGAGGCCCGCCTGCTGGCCCTGGTCGAGGAGCTCGACGTCGAGCTCGTCGTCCTCGCCCGCTACATGCAGATCCTCTCGGACGACCTGTGCCGGCGGCTCGAGGGCAAGGTCATCAACATCCACCACTCGTTCCTGCCCTCGTTCAAGGGCGCCCGGCCCTACGCCCAGGCGCACGCGCGCGGCGTGAAGCTCATCGGTGCGACCGCGCACTACGTGACCGGCGACCTCGACGAGGGGCCGATCATCGAGCAGGACGTCGAGCGGGTCGACCACTCGCGTGCCGTCGAGGACCTGGTCGCGCTCGGTCAGGACGTCGAGCGCCGTGCCCTGGCCCGCGCGGTGCGCTGGCACGCCGAGCACCGCGTGCTGCTCGACGGCCGCCGCACCATCGTCTTCCGCTGAGCCAAGCGCCCAGCGCCGAAGTCCCCGCGCCTCGCCCGGAAGGCGTCAGCGACGCCAGGCTCGAGCGTGGCGAGGGCGTCAGGACGACAGCGGGAGCCGCACGTCCTGGGTCGCCGCCTGGCTGGTGGCTCCCGTGATCGCGCCGAGGATCTCCTCGTAGCTGGCGGTAGCCGCGTCGAAGGACCCGTTGTTGCGCCCGTGCCGCAGCACCTCGATGCGGTCGGAGACGGCACGCACGTCGTTCATGTTGTGGCTGATCAGGATCACGCCGAGGCCCAGGTCACGCAGGCGCTCGATGTGCGTGAGCACCTCGGCGGTCTGGACGACGGACAGCGACGCGGTCGGCTCGTCGAGCACGACCAGACGGGGGCTGCCGATCAGGGTGCGCGCGATCGCGACGGACTGCCGCTGCCCCGCGCTCAGCGTGTTCAGCGGCGTGCGCACCGACGGGATCCGGCTCGTCAGGTCGTGCAGGATGCGCCTCGCGGTCTGCTCCATGCGTCCGCCGTCGAGCAGGCCGCTGTGCGTGAGCTCGCGACCCAGGAAGAGGTTCGCCGTCACGTCGAGGTTGTCGCAGAGGGCCAGGTCCTGGAACACCGTCGCGATGCGCAGGGTGTGCGCGGCGGACGGCGACGGGATCGTGACGGGCTCGCCGTCGACCTCGATGAGGCCGGAGTCAGGGGTCAGCACCCCCGACACGATCTTCGCCAGCGTCGACTTGCCCGCGGCGTTGTCGCCGACCAGTGCGACCACCTCGTGCGCGTGCACCTCGAAGTCGACCCCGACGAGGGCCTCCACGGCGTTGAACCGCTTGCTGATCTGCCGCAGCGCCAGCAGCGGTACCCGTGCGTCCACCTTGTTCACCTGCTCTCCATCGCGCAGTCGACTCCCATCATGATCCCCCGCCGAGTCGGTGACCCGTGCCGTACCCGCCGTCGCCGCGTCGTCGCGTCGCCCGTCGGGGCCCCTCATCTCTCGTTCACCCGCCGGCACCGGAGGCCAGCGCCGGGCCGTCGTGGTCCTCGACGAGCTCGTCGCGGGTCACGTCGACGTCCGTCGACTGCAGCACCAGGCCGAGCGCACCCATGACCTCGGCGGCTGACCCGAGCTCGGCGGGCACGACCTCGAGCGGGGCGATCTGGTTGAGCAGCACCCGTCGCCGGATCGCGTCCCGCATGGGGGCCAGCAGCACCTCGCCGGTCTCGGCGAGCTCGCCGCCGACGACGATGCACTGCGGGTTGACCGCCATGGCCAGGGCGGAGACGACGGCACCGATCGACGAGCCCGCGTCCTGGATGACCTGGGCGCAGCCCGGGTCGCCCGCGTTGGCGCGCTGCACCACGTCGCGCAGGGTCAGGTTGCCGTGGCTGGCCCGCAGCGGTTCGACGAGGGCCCGCGCCCCCACGACCGTGTCCAGGCAGCCGCGGCTGCCGCACCGGCAGATGTCCCCCTGCGGGTCGACCGGCACGTGCCCGATCTCCCCGGCGGTGCCGGCGAAGCCCCGGTGCACGTTGCCGTTGATGACGATGCCGGCACCGGTGCCGTAGGACGCCCGGACGTACACGCTGTCGCGGTACTCCCGTGCGGCGCCGACCGCGCTCTCGGCCAGCGCCCCCAGGTTCGCGTCGTTGTCGACGTAGACCGGGCGGGCCAGCCGCTTGGCCATCACGTGCGCGATGTGGACCTCGTCCCAGCCGCGCATGAGCCCGCGCACGGACAGCATGCCGGTGCCCTCGTCGACGGGGGCGGGCACGCCGATGCCGATGCCCACGACCTCGTCGATCGACGACCCGACCCGTTCGAGCAGCTCGATGACCAGCAGCGCCGCCCGGTCGAGCGTGGTGTCCGAGCGGTGGTCGGTCGGCAGCGGGAGCGTCTGGTCGGCGACGACCTCGTGCGTGAAGTCCCCGAGCACGACACGCAGGTGCCGGTGCCCGACCTGGATGCCGACCGCCAGCCCGACCCGGCGGGCCAACGTGACCAGCTGAGCGCGCCGACCGCTGCGGGTCGTCACCTGGATGTCGACGAACCCGCCGCCGAGCAGCTCCTTGACGATCGTCGACACGGTCGCCGCCGACAGGCCCGTCGCGGCCGCCAGCTCCACCTGGGTCAGACCGCCGTGCCGCTTGACCGTCTCGACGATCAGCGCCCGGTTCGCCTCGCGCAGCGAGGACTGCGAGCCCGACATGGACACCCGTCCTCTCACGGCCGCGAGCCTACCGGCGTCGCCTGGGTCGTCCGGACGCACCCTGCACGGGAGCGCGATCGGGGCACCACGCAGGTGTCCCGGATGTGCAGAACCCCGGGTCAGGGAGAGGCGGGGGGACCCGCTCTCCCCGACCCGGGGTCCTCGGTGATCAGCGAGCGGCGCCTGCGCGGCGCTTGTTGAAGATGTCGAAGGCGACGGCCAGCAGGAGGACGAGGCCCTTGACGATCTGCTGCACGGACTGGTCGACACCCATGAGCGACATGCCGTTGGACATGACGGCCATGATCAGACCACCGACCATGGCGCCGGTCACGCGACCGACACCACCCGTGGTCGACGCGCCACCGATGAAGCAGGCGGCGATGGCGTCGAGCTCGAACATGTTGCCCGCGGCCGGCTGCGCACCGTTGGAGCGCGAGGAGTACACGATGCCGGCGATGGCAGACAGCAGGCCCATGTTGACGAAGATCCAGAAGTTGACCTTCTTGACCTTCACACCGGACAGCTGAGCGGCGGAGAGGTTGCCACCGATGGCGTACACGTGACGACCGAAGACGGTCTTCGTGGTGACGACCGTGTAGGTCATGATCAGCACGCCGAGGATGATCAGCACGATCGGCAGACCACGGCTGTTGGCCAGCTGCCAGGCGAACGCCATGACCACGGCGGCGACGAGCACGAGCCGGAGGATGAACAGCGGGAACGACTCGACGGACTGCTTGTAGCGCAGCCGGCCCTGACGGGTCCGGAACTGGCTGACGCCGTAGGCGACGGCCCCGAGCGCGAACACGACGAGCGTGAACACGTCGTACCCGTTACCACCGAAGAACCCGTTGAGGAACCCGCCGGCGATCTTCTGGTAGGCGGCCGGGAACGGCGACAGCGAGATGTTGTCGAGGACCTGCAGCGTCAGGCCACGGAACAGGAGCATGCCGGCCAGGGTCACGATGAACGCCGGGATCCCGACGAACGCGACCCAGAAGCCCTGCCACGCACCGACCAGCAGACCCACGGCCAGGGCGGCCAGGACGCCTGCCCACCAGGGTCCGCCGTTCTGGATCACGACGATCGCGGAGGTCGCCCCGGTCAGCGCCACGACGGACCCGACCGAGAGGTCGATGTGCCCGGCGATGATGACGATCACCATGCCCGTGGCGAGGATCAGGATGTAGGAGTACTGCAGGACGACGTTCGTCAGGTTGTCCGGCGAGAGCAGCAGACCGTCCGTGAGGACCGCGAACAGGCCGATGATGGCCACGAACGCGATGTAGATCCCACTCTGGCGCAGGTTCCTCGTGAAGACGTCCTTCAGTGCTGCGAGAGCAGTCATCGGACCTGGTCCCTTTCCTTCGTCATGAGCTGCATCAGGTTCTCCTGTGTAGCCTCCGCGCGCGGGAGCTGGCCGGTGATGCGGCCGAACGCGAGCGTGTAGATGCGGTCGCAGATGCCCAGCAGCTCGGGCAGCTCGGAGGAGATCACGAGCACCCCCTTGCCTGCGTCAGCGAGCTTGTTGATGATCGTGTAGATCTCGTACTTGGCACCGACGTCGATGCCGCGTGTCGGCTCGTCGAGGATGAGCACCTCGGGATCGGTGTAGATCCACTTGCTCAGCACGACCTTCTGCTGGTTGCCGCCGGAGAGCTTGCCCGTGAGCGCCATCACCGTGGGGCTCTTGATGTTCATGCTCTGCCGGTACTCCTCGGCGACCTTGATCTCCTCGTTGCCGTTGACGAATCCGCCGGTGGAGATCTTGCTGAGGCTGGCTGCCGAGATGTTCGTGCGGATGTCCTCGATGAGGTTGAGGCCGTACCGCTTGCGGTCCTCGCTCACGTAGGCGATGCCGTGGCCGATGGCCTCGGACACCGACTTGGTGCTGACCTCCTTGCCGTGCACGAAGACCTTGCCGGAGGCGTGGCTCCCGTAGCTGCGTCCGAACACGCTCATCGCGAGCTCGGTGCGCCCGGCGCCCATGAGGCCGGCGATCCCGACGACCTCGCCCGCGCGGACGGTGAGGCTCGCGCCGTCGACGACGACGCGGTCGGGCTGCGTGGGGTGGCGGACGGTCCAGTCCTCGACCCGGAAGACCTCCGGGCCGACCTTCGACTCGTGCGGCGGGTAGCGGTGCTGCAGGTCGCGACCGACCATGCCCTTGATGATCCGCTCCTGCGTGACGTTGTCGCGCTTCATGTCGAGCGTCTCGATGGACAGCCCGTCACGGATGATCGTGGTGGAGTCGGCGATCTCGGCGATCTCGTTGAGCTTGTGGGAGATCATGATCGAGGTGATGCCCTGACCCTGCAGGTGCCGCAGCAGGTCGAGCAGGTGCGCCGAGTCGTCGTCGTTGAGGGCGGCGGTCGGCTCGTCGAGGATGAGCAGCTTGACCTGCTTGGAGAGCGCCTTGGCGATCTCGACGAGCTGCTGCTTGCCGACGCCGAGCTGCATGACCGGGGTGACCGGCAGCTCGTCCAGGCCGACCCGCGCGAGCAGCGCAGCGGCCTCGGAGTTGGCCTTGTTCCAGTCGATGAGGCCGCGGCTGACCCGCTCGTTGCCGAGGAAGATGTTCTCCGCCACCGACAGGTACGGGACCAGGGCGAGCTCCTGGTGGATGATGACGATGCCCTTGGCCTCGGAGTCGTTGATCGACCCGAACTGGACCTCCTCCCCGTCGAAGAGGATCTTCCCCTCGTAGGTGCCGTGCGGGTACACACCCGAGAGCACCTTCATCAGGGTCGACTTCCCGGCGCCGTTCTCCCCGCAGATCGCGTGGATCTCACCACGCGCGACCGAGAGGGAGACGTCCTGGAGGGCCTTCACGCCGGGAAAGGTCTTGGTGATGGACTGCATCTCGAGAATGGGGCTCGCCATGCGACCTCAACCGTCCTTCTTTGTCGTGGACATCGTCGATGTCCTGCACACCCGGGGGGACCGGCCGACGTCGGGTGACGCCGGCCGGTCTCCGGGTCGTGCGTGATGTGCCTGGATCAGGCCTGGCCGCTGGCGACCTGCTCCTCGGTCCAGTAGCCCGAGTCGATCAGGAGCGACTGGATGTTGTCCGCGTAGACGATGTCGGACGTCAGCAGGTAGGACGGGACGACCTTGACGCCGTTGTCGTACGACTCGGTGTCGTTCGCCTCGGGCTCCTCACCTGCGAGGAACGAGGACGCGGCGACGACCGACTGCTCGGCGAGCTTGCGGGTGTCCTTGAAGATCGTCGAGAACTGCACGCCGTCGTTGATGAGCTTGACGGAGGCGATCTCGGCGTCCTGGCCGGTGACGACCGGCAGACCGGCGTCCAGGCCCGGGCCGTAGCCGGCGTTCTGCAGGGCGGTGATGATGCCGCGCGAGATGCCGTCGTACGGCGAGAGGACGGCGTTGACCTTGCTGCCGTCGTTGTACGTGGAGGTCAGCAGGTCCTCCATGCGCTTCTGCGCCGTCTCCTGCAGCCAGCGCAGCGTCGCGACCTGCTCGATCTCCGTCTGACCCGACTTGACGACGAGCGTGCCGTTGTCGATGTACGGCTGCAGCGTGTCCATCGCGCCCTTGAAGAAGAAGTGCGCGTTGTTGTCGTCCAGCGAGCCGGCGAACAGCTCGACGTTGAACGGGCCGGTCGCCGTGCCGTCGGAGCCGTCGGCGTTCTTGATGCCGAGACCCACGAGCAGCGAGGTGGCCTGCTGGACACCCACGTTGTAGTTGTCGAACGTGACGTAGAAGTCGACGTTCTCCGTGTCGCGGATGAGGCGGTCGTAGGCGATGACCGGGATGCCGGCGTCGGCGGCGGCCTGGAGCTGGTTGGCCAGCGCGGTGCCGTCGATCGAGGCGACGATCAGCAGGTCGGCGCCCTTCGTGATCATCTGGTCGATCTGCTGCTGCTGCGTCGGGATGTCGTCGGCCGCGTACTGCAGGTCGACCTGGTAGCCGGCCTTCTCGAGGCCTTCCTTGACGGCCTTGCCGTCGGCGATCCACCGCTCCGAGGTCTCCGTGGGCATCGCCACGCCGACGAGCGTGTCCCCGGCGTCGCCCGAGCCGCTGCCGGTCGTCTCGTCGCTCCCGGCGCCACCGCCCGAGCATGCGGCGAGGCCGAAGGCGACAATCATGCCCATCGCCGCGAAACTGATCCGTCGCATCATGTGCTCCTTCTCGTCGTTGAGAGGTCCTGGCGGACCCACACCCTGCGCGGGTTCGGTGTCACGCTGAGCTGCTGTGCTCGCGGATCCGGTTCCCGACTGCGCACCGGAGGCGACGGGCGTCGTCGCCCCGGAGCAGTAACCCCTACTTTCTTGGGTTCGGTTCTCGAAGTCAAGCCGGGTTGGACTCCCCCGGATTGCGAAATCATCACGGTTCGATCACGCCGACGAGGGCCGATCTGGACGGGAGCGCTCCCAAACGGCGTGACTTCGGTCACGAATGTCGGCGCCGACGCGCACCGAGGCCATGACTGGCTTCGTTGCGCGAACCCAAGGGCTCCGGACCGAGGAGACGGGGACCCGCCGGTCAGGGCGCGCCCCTTCCCCCTCGCACCACCGTGACGCACGTCGACGCCGGCGGGTCGGGGAGTCCCGACCTACCGGCGTCGACGTGCGTCCCGACGCGACTCAGCGGCGCGGCGCGTCCTTCTCGACGAGCACCGCCACCGTGCGCGCCGGCACCGTCACCGTGCCCGTGGACGAGCTCCACGTCGTCGCGCGCACCACCGGGTCGCTGCCGTGCGCCTGCACCGACGAGAGCTGGTACCGGTGCCCGGCCAGCGAGCCGACCACCTGCGTCGTCGCCTCGTCCGAGGCGTTGACCACGACGAGCACGCCGTCCAGCGACCGGTCGAGGTCACGGCGCATCCGCCACGTCGAGGAGTCCCAGCCGTCACGGTCGTCGATGTGCATGACGACCACGCCCGGGGTGGCGTCCGGGCCCGAACCCGGGAACGTCACACGCTGCTCGATCAGGTCCGCCGAGCCCAGGTGGAACAGCGGCGTCGAGGCACGCAGACGCAGCAGGTCCTGCGCCTGCGCCGTGGCCGCCGCGATGTCCGACGGTGTCGGCACCAGGGCCGGGTCGGCCAGCAACGGCTGCTGGTAGACCCACTTCGCCTGGTTGTCCGCCGCCTGCGGCAGCCCACGCCCGAACGTGGACTCCTGGCCCGACCAGTCGATCGCGTTGAACCAGTCCCCCGAGTCGTAGCTGTTGCGGTCCAGCGACTTGCTGCGCAGCAGGTCCGCCCCGGCGTGCCAGAACGACGGCGTCTGCGCCAGCGCGGTCGTCGCCAACGACACGGTGTTCATGCGCACCCGGTCGGCCATCGACGTGCCCGTCGGCAGCTTGAGGGTGAGCGAGTCGAACAGCGTCTCGTTGTCGTGCGCGTCGACGTAGGTGACGACCTCCTCCGGGGAGTCGGCGTAACCGGCCGGCTGCCCGTTGTAGTCCAGCTCGGACCCCGACTGCTCGGTGCCCGCGCTGGTCAGGAAGGTGAAGTCGCGCAGGTTCCCCGCCAGCCCGAGCCGGACCAGGTCGCCGGCGTGCTGCACGCGCGCCAGCTGGTCCGCCTCGGTCCCGTTGACGCCGGCCCCGTTCGGGTCGGTGAACGCCCCCGAGCCGAAGCCCTGGATCCGCGGGTCCTCGTCGAACGGGCCACCGCCGCGCACCGCGTCACGCAGCCGGTCGGAGAACGTGCCGATGCCCGTCCCGCCGAGCTGACCCTGCGTGGCCTGCGTGAACAGGGCGTTGTCGGCCACCTCGCCGAAGTTCCAGCCCTCGCCGTACAGGTACACCTTCGAGCCGTCGACGCCGTCCTTGCGGACGGTCAGGGCGTCGAGCCCGTCACGCACGGCCTGCATGGTCTCGACCGAGTGGTGACCCATGAGGTCGAAGCGGAAGCCGTCGACCTTGTAGTCCTTCGCCCACGTGACGACCGAGTCGACCATGAGCTTCTGGGCCAGGAGGTGCTCGGTGGCCACGTTCTGGCAGCACGAGGACGTCTCGACGGCGCCGGTCGCGTTCAGCCGGTGGTAGTAGCCCGGGACGATCCGGTCCAGCACCGACAGGTCGCTCTGTCCCGAGGCCGCCGTGTGGTTGAACACCTGGTCGAGCACGACCTGCAGGCCGTCGGCGTGCAGCGCCCCGACCATCGTGCGGAACTCGGCGACGCGCGCGCCGCCCACCGCGTCGACCGCGTACGAGCCCTCGGGCGTCGTCCAGTGCAACGGGTCGTAGCCCCAGTTGTAGCCGTCCTGCGCGGCGACGGCCGCGACGCAGGCCTGCTGCTCCGGGGAGTCCGGGGCGAACGAGGCCAGGTCGCAGTCCGGCACCTGCTGGGCGGTGCGGTCCTCCGGGATGGAGGCGATGTCGAACGTCGGCAGCAGGTGCACGGTGGTCAGGCCGGCGTCGGCCAGGTCGCGCAGGTGCTGGCGACCCTCGCTCCACCGCACGGCGAACGCCGAGTAGGTGCCGCGACGGAACGCCGGCACGGTCTCGTCCGAGATCGAGAAGTCCCGCACGTGCAGCTCGTAGATCGTCTGTTCGACCGGGTCGACCACCGGCTGCTTCGCCCGCTCCCACCCGCTCGGCCGGAAGGCCTTGTCGGCCAGGTCCACGAGCACCGAGTGCGTCGAGTCGAGCGTGAGGGCGACCGAGTACGGGTCGGTGACCCGGTTGACCTCGACCGCACCCGTGGTCGGCGCGAAGACCGTGACCTCCCACAGGTAGGCGGCGCCCTTCCACGCCTTGGTCCCGAGAGCCGTCCAGGAGCCGTCGTCCTGGCGGGTCGCCACGACCCGCTGCGGGTCACCGGACGTGTCGATCGTGCCGTTCGTGGTCGGCCACACGAGCAGGTCGACGTGCTGCGCGGTCGGTGCCCACAGCGCGAGCGACGGGACGCCCTTGCGCCACGACGCCCCGAGGGCGCGGTCCGCTGCGGCGTCGGCGTAGAGGTCGTCGAGCACCCCCGGCACCTGGATGCCGGTGGCGGCCGACAGGGTGCCGTCGGCTGCGGCCTGCGTGACGAGCAGCTGGCCCGTGAGCAGCTCACGCACTGTCGCGTCGTCGAGCCCGGTGGTCAGGGCGACCGACCCGGCCAGCGCGGGGAACCGCTCGAGCTGGTCCTCGCTCAGCCCCGCGGGGTCGAGCGTGAGGGTCACCGGGTCACCGTCGGCACCGGTGACCGTGCCGTCGGTGACGGCGAGCGCGCCGGTGGCCGAGGACCACAGCTGCCAGGTGAGCGAGGCCGGGTCCACGCCGGTCGGCACGAACGCGGCCGGCCAGGCGATCGTCGCGGCGTCGACCCAGTGCGCGGCCTGCTGCCCGGTGCCCGCCAGCGGCGGGTCGGTCACGTCGATCGTCAGGACGTGCGTGGCCAGCACGTAGGAGAACGTCACGGGCTTGCCACCGGGTGCGGAGAAGACGATGTTCGCCCCGCCCGCCGCGCCACCGGCGCCGTAGTTCTCCGCCCACGACAGGTTGTGCGCGACCTTGACCTCGTACGTGCCCGCAGGCAGGTCGTCGGCCGTGAACGTGGCCACGCCGTCGCCGTCCGGGTCGAGCAGGACGGTGGCCAGGCAGGCCGGGTCCCAGTCGCCCGCGCAGCCGAGCTCGCTGTTCGCCGAGCCGGGCAGGGTCAGCAGCGGACCCTGCGCCGAGGAGGTGAAGGCGTGCGTGCGGCGGTCGTAGACGAACGTGACCTGCTGCGGGGCGTCGCCGGTGACCGTGTACGTGACGTTGGGGCCACCGGGCACACCGCCCGCGCCGTAGTTCACGTCCCAGGTGCCGTTGATCGCGATCTTGTACTCGTAGGTGCCCGGCGGGATCGTGAACGTACCGGAGTAGACGTCGCCGGTCAGCGTGCTCAGCCGTGCGGACTCGCATGCGGGCTGCCAGTCGCCCGCGCAGCCCATGGCGGCGTTGTGGCTGCCCGGCACGGAGACGACCACGTCGCCCGGGTCGGTGTCGGGGACCACGCCGTCGACGGCCACGCCGACGCTGGCGTAGGTGGACGCGGCGCTGCGGTGACCGGCGGCGTCGACCGTGACGGCCCGGTACTCCACGAGGGTGCCCGCAGCCAGGCCGGAGACGTCGTGGAACACGCGCGGGCTGGTCGTCTCGGCGGTGCCGAGCGGCGTCCACGCGTCGGTTCCGACCGTCCGGTAGGCGAACGAGGTCTGGCTCCACACGTCGTCGGCGACGTCGGCGGAGACCGCCGCGAGACCCGACAGCGCGGCGCCCGCGGTGGGGACGGTCACGGCGACCGGGCCGGCCGCGGCGGGGGCGGCGACCTGGGCGTCGGCCCGCAGGACGATCGCGGTCAGCGCGGGCACGGTCAGGCTCACCGTGCCGTCGGCGGCGGCCGTCACCGAGGAGGCCGTGCCCAGCAGGGGCGTGAAGGTCGCGCCCGGGGTCAGGGTGTCGATCGTCACCGTCGCCGGCGTCGTGCCGTTGTTGAGCGCGACGAGGTGCTCGACCCGTTCGGTCCGGTCGACACGGCTGAACGCGTACACCGCGCCCTCGGCGTAGCGCTCGATCTGGGCACCCGTGCGCAGCGCGGGAGTCTGCTCGCGCAGCGCGGCCAGCGCGGCGATGTGCTGGTAGAGCGCACCGTCCGTGCCGTAGCGGTCGACCGACCCGGCGGTGGTGCCGTCGAGAAGCGCCTGGCTCGTGTACTCGGGGACCTGGCTGGCGAACAGCGACTGCCGGGCGTCCTTGTCCTTGCCGCCCAGCGAACCGTTGCCGACGAAGCCCTGCTCGTCGCCGTAGTAGACGACCGGCTGGCCGCGCGTGAGGTACATCAGCGAGTGCGCCAGCTCCGAGCGGGCCTGCGCGTCCGGCGAGTCCTTGACGACGTAACCGATGCGCCCCATGTCGTGGTTGCCGAGGAAGGTCGGCAGCGCCTGCGCGTTCGTGGTCGGCGTCGTGTACATGTCGTCGCTCGCGAACAGCTGCGCGAGCCCGTCGGCCGAGAAGCCCTTGGCGTACGAGGCGGCGGCGGACTGGAACGTGAAGTCGAGGACCGCGTTCATGTCGGTGGAGCGCAGGTACGGGGACAGCTTGGCGGCGTCGGCGTCGTAGACCTCGCCGAACAGGAAGAAGTCGGGCTTGCCGTGGTCGTGCGCGTAGTCGAGCACCTGGGTGGTGAACTGCTGCCAGAACTCGAGGTTGACGTGCTTGACGGTGTCGATGCGGAACCCGTCGATGCCGAGGTCGACCCACTGGTCGTAGACCTGCACGAACCCGTTGACGACCGTGGGGTGCTCGGTCATGAGGTCGTCGAGCCCGTCGAAGTCGCCGTAGGTGACCGACTCCCCCGTCCAGGTCGAGTTGCCGCGGTTGTGGTAGAGCGTGGGGTCGTTGAGCCAGGCGGGGACCTTGACGTCCGCCTCCGCCGGGTCGATCACCGGCGTGTACGGGAAGGACGTCGCGGGGTCGAGCGCGGGGAACGTGCCCGTGCCGGCGTAGGTGGCCGGGTCGAACGCCGTGCCGTCGGCGGCCCGGTACGGGCTGGTCGCCTGGTCCACGTAGCCGTACTGGCCCTCGGCGTAGTCGATGACGTCGGCCGTGTGGTTGGTGATGATGTCGAAGTAGACCTTGATGCCGCGGTCGTGCGCCTCGGCGATGAGCGCCGACAGCTCGGCGTTGGTGCCCAGGTGCGGGTCGATGCGCGTGAAGTCCGTGATCCAGTACCCGTGGTAGCCGGCGGAGGCGTTCGCGCCGGTGCCCTGCACGGGCTTGTTGGCGAACGACGGCGTCAGCCAGATCGCCGTGGTGCCCAGCCCGTCGATGTAGTCGAGCTGCTCGCGCAGGCCGGCGATGTCGCCGCCCTCGTAGAAGCCCTTGTCGGTGGGGTCGAAGCCGGTCGTCATCCGGTCGCCGGTGAGGCCGCCGGTGTCGTTGGAGGTGTCGCCGTTGGCGAACCGGTCGGTCATGACGAAGTAGAACTGCTCGCCCGCACCGGCGTCGCGCACGGGGTCGGCCACGACCGCGGCGTCCGCGTCGGTGTAGTCGCCGGCGAGGTCGAGCGGGGTGAGCGCGATGCGGTGCGTGGTGTCGTCGTAGGTGACGCGCACGGTGCTGGTCCCGGCGAGGACGAGCGGGACGTTGTCGCTGCCGCCGTCCTTGCCGTAGGCCTCGTCCCAGGTGTCGTTCAGCGCGACCTTGTACTGGAAGGTGCCGGCGGGGAGCTCGAACTGCGCGGCGTAGCGGCCCTCGATCCCGGTGGGGGCCAGCTCGGTGGCAGCGCAGTCGGGCTGCCAGTCGCCGGGGCAGCCGAGCTCGCTCTGCAGGTCGCCGACGAGGGCGACCGTGCGGTCCGCGGCAACCGCCGCGGTGGGGGCCAGGAGCGCGACCGCACCGCTGAGCGCGAGGGCGGTCGCCGTCGCCGCGGCGACGAGTGCTCGGAGACGGGCAGGGGTACGTGGACGGACGCCGACCATCGGGACTCCTTCGTCGCCGCACGCCTTCGTGCGGTCGGTGGACAGGCTGTGTCCCGACTGTATGGAGTTGCAGCAACGTTCAGCAAGCGTTTCGGGCAGATCGGTCGCGGCAGGACCGACCGGACGAACCGGCCGGACGAACCGGCCGGGCCGGCCGGACCGCCGCCGCGCCCGCCGCGCGTCAGCCCGCGGCCACCCCCGCCAGGTACAGGTACGCGCTCGCCGTCCACGTGTACGCCCGGTCCCGCAGGCCCGTGCCCTCCAGCGCGTCGAAGTTCTCCGCGAACCCGTGCACCTCGCACAGCCGCCGGAAGCGCGCGCTCACGTCGTCCGCGAGGTCGTCCCTGCCCGCCCGCCGCAGACCCTCGACGAGCAGCACCGTCGACGGCGCCCAGATCGGCCCCCGCCAGTAGCCGTCCGACTCGTACTGCGGTGTTCCCGGCAGCTGCGTCGCCGGACCCCACGCCGTCAGGTGCGGACCGACCGCCGCCACCAGGGCATCGACGACGTCCCGCGGCAGGTGCTCGGCGGCCAGCAGGGACAGCAACGGCAGCAGGCTCTGCGAACGGCTGCGCTCCCCCGTGCGGGCGTGCACCGAGGCGAAGCCCGTGCCGTCCCACAACCCGAGCAGTGCCTGCGCCATCGCGTCCCGCTCGACCCGCCAGCCCGCCGCCTCGTCGCGGCCGACGCGTCCGACGGCCTGAGCGGTCGACTCGTCGACCGGCTGATCCGCGAGCTCGTCGGCCAGGCCCGCCAGCACGTCGAGCTGCACGACGAGGAACGCGGCCAGGTCCGGCGTCTCGAGCACGCGCCCCGCGTCGAACGTGGTCGCGTTGTCCCAGCCGCTGTCGTTGCCGTGCTGGTAGTGCGCGAGGGCGTGGCCCGGCACGCGGCGGTACTCGAGCCAGAACCGTGTCCAGCGTGCCAGCGCGTCGTACAGCTGCCGCAGCTGCTCGGGCCGCAGCGGCGTGCCCGCGATCGCCCGCAGCGTGGCCACCGCCCACCCGTGCACCGGTGGCTTGACGAAGTTGCGCAGCACCTCCGAGTGCGCCACCGAGTCCGGCAGCGCCCCCTGCTCGTCCTGGTGGTCGAACATCACGAGCATCTGCTCGACCGCCGCGTCCGGATCACCCGGCGCGAGGGCCAGGGCGTTGAAGCAGTGGTCCCAGCTCCAGACCTTGTCCATCCAGTGCTTCGACATGAGGATCGCCTCGCGGCGCAGGAAGCCCGCGGGCCGCACGGTCGCCGACCACAGCACGTAGGCCGCGAGCGCGGCACCCGGCGCATGCGCGTCCGGCCACGGCGCCAGGCGCTCGCGGTAGCGCGCGAACTCCGCAGTCCGCTGCGCGACGAGCTCGTCGAACCCCAGGACGGGACGGAACGGGTCACGGGCGGTGCCGAGCTCCTCGACGACCGCCTCCCAGCTCTCGCCCCCGGGGTCGCCCCCCAGCTCGACCGCACGCTCGGCCCGGCCCAGCGCCTCGCCGCCGACGACCGTCATCCGACCGGCGAGGCACGTGACGCGGTACCGCTGACCGGTCTCGTAGGAGGTGAGGACCACGGAGGCGTCGATCGGGTCCTCGAACAGGTACAGCCCGGTGAACGGCGTCAGGGCCGAGCTCGGGTCCACGAGCCGCAGGCCCAGCGCGCTGCCTCGCAGCCGCACCGCGTCGGTGCCGTCGAAGGCCGCCTCGACCACGCCCTTCCCCTGCGCGCCGCCCTCGCGCACCCAGCGCAGCACGGACGGGTCCGCCTCCCAGCGGGTCGGCACGGAGGTCGGCACGGAGATGGGCACGGAGGTGGGCACGGGGGTGGGCGCAGAGCCGGAGGCGACAGTCGGCCCTGTCGGCACGAGCCGCAGCACCGGGTGCATGCCCGTCTGGTGCGAGACCAGGTGCACGTCGTCCGCCGTGGTGTGCAGCGCGACGACCGGCGACAGGTCGAGCCACGAGCCGCGCGCGCTGAACGGGATCTCGCGCACGTCGAACGAGGGCAGCCCCCGCGCCCCGTCCGCCGCAGCCGGCGCCCCTGCACGCGTGCTCATCGGGCCGGCAGCCAGACGCGCATCTGGGCCGGCCCCTGCTCGGCCCAGCGGTGGTACGGCACGAGGACGAGGTCGGTCTCGTGCCCCTGCGTGCCGGGGCTCGCGTCCGTGGCACCGGGTCCGTACGCCCACGGCTGCTCGTGCGAGGCGGCTGCCCGGACCCGCACGCGCGCACCGTCGCCGTCGCTCACCGGCTCGACCGTCGCGTCGAGCACCACCCCGGCCAGGTCGATGCCCGCCGCGTCGGTCGACTGCGCGCACAGCACGAGCGGGCCGCGCTCCACCGCGACGCAGCCGCGGACCGCGTCGATCCGCGGGTCGGGCCAGGTCAGCCGCGGCGACACGTCCAGCTCGAGCCGCACCTGCTCGCCCGGGACGAGCACCCGGGTCACGGTTGCGAGCCCGGCGGACACCTCACGGGTCACGCCGCGGTCCGTCAGACGGGCCGTGGTCGTCCAGGACGGCACGCGCAGCGCCAGGGTCACGGGCGTCGAGGGCGCCTCGGCGACCTCGACGACGACGACCCCGTCCTCGGGGTACCGCGTCCGCACGTCGACGACCAGCCGGTCGCCGGTCCCGTCGGGGAGGACCGCCTCCACGCGGCCCGACGCGTGCTGCAGGAGCTCGAGCGTGCGCCCGTGCGTCGCCGCGACGTAGGCGGACCAGCTCGCCAGGGTGCGCGCGACGTTCGTCGGGCAGCACGAGACGTCGAACCACGCGGCACGGACGCCGCCCTCGGCCCGCGGGCTGACCTCGTCCTCGTCGGGCGCGCCGCCGGCCGTGCGCTGGTGCAACGGGTTGGCGTAGAAGAACGCGCGACCGTCGGAGCGGGGCGAGGTCGCCACGACGTTGAAGTAGGTGCGTTCCATCAGGTCGACGTACCGCAGCTCGCCGGTCGCCAGGTAGAGGCGCCACGACACCATCGCGGAGGCGATGCCCGCGCACGTCTCGCAGTAGGCGCGGTCGGGCGGCAGCTCCCAGTCCTCGCCGAACCCCTCGTCCTGGTGCCGCGAGCCCATGCCGCCCGTCAGGTAGGTGCGCCGGGCGACCGTGCGGTCCCACTGGCGCGTCACCGCGTCGAGCAGCTCGCCGTCGTGCTGGTCGACCGCGACGTCGACGGCGGCGGCCGACAGGTACAGCGCGCGCACCGCGTGCCCGCGCCACACGTCGGCCTCACGGATCGGCACGTCGTCCTGGAAGTACGCCCGGCCGAGCGGGATGTCGGCGAGCGTGCCGTGCCCGCGTCGGTCGAGGAACAGCGCCGCCTGCTGCACGTAGCGCTCCTCGCCGAGCGCGCGGCCCAGCTCGACGAGCCCGACCTCGATCTCCGGGTGCCCGCAGATGCCCGGGTTGCCGTCCGGCCCGAACGTCGCGCACACGTGGTCCGCGGCGCGTCGTGCGACGTCGACCAGCAGGTCGTCCGGTCCGGCGGTACGCACCCGGGCGACCGCGGCCTGCAGCAGGTGACCGACGCAGTAGAGCTCGTGTCCCATCTCCAGGTCGCTGTAGCGCGGCGCCTGCCCCGCGTGCCCGAAGCACGTGTTGAGGTACCCGTCCTCGTCCTGCGCGGCGGCCACCCGCCGGGTCAGCCGGTCCAGTGCCGCCTCGGCCGCGTCGTCACCGGTGCGGGCGACCTCCCAGGCGAGCCCTTCCATCAGCTTGTAGACCTCGGAGTCCGAGAAGCACCAGCCGGGGCGGTCCGGGCCCGTCGTGCCGTCGGCGACCCGGTCGAAGTTCGCCAGCCACCCCAGCCGTTCCATCCACTGCTCGCAGTGCGCGAACGTCTGCTCGGCGTTGGTCCGCTGCCGGTCCGCCCAGAACCCCTCGGTCAGGGTGACCCGGGTGAGGTCCAGCGGGAGCCGGGCCCCACGGGCGGGCACGACGGGCCGGCCGTGGGCCGAGCCGGACGTGGGCCGGGCCGGCGCAGGGCGCACGAGATCAGGGGTGGTCATGGGGAGGTGCTCCGATCGCACGGGAAGGACGGCAGGCGGGGGTGGGCGCGCTCGCCCGACGGGTCAGTCCTTGATGGCTCCGGCCGTGACCCCTGCCGCGACGTACCGCTGGGCGACGACGAGCAGGATCGCCGCCGGCACCGAGGCGATGACCGCGGTCGCCATGATCGAGTTCCACTCGGTCGTGTTGTTGCCGATGTACTTGTAGATGCCCAGCGTGATCGGGATCAGGTCGCCGTTGCGGTTGAGCGTCGAGGCGAAGATGAAGTCCGACCAGGCCCACAGGAACGCGAACAGCGACACCGTGATCGCGGAGTTGCGGCTCACGGGCAGCACGACCGACCAGAACGTGCGGAACGTGCCCGCGCCGTCGATCGTCGCGGCCTGGATGAGCTCGCGCGGGATGCCCTGCATGAACGCGGTGAACAGCAGCACGCCGAACGGGACCGCCACGGTGGAGTCGGCCACGACCAGGCCCCAGACCGTGTTGAGCATCCCGGCCTTCATGTAGATGACGTAGAAGCCCATGGCCATGACGACCGCGGGGATCATCTGGGCGACGAGCAGCAGGAAGTTGAGCACGCCCGCCCCACGCGGCCGCAGCTTGGCCAGCGCGTAGCCGGCGGGCGCGGAGATCAGCAGCGTGAGCACCACGCAGCCGAGGCCGACGAGCAGGCTGGTGCCCAGCGCGGGCATCTGCTGGCGGAACACGGCCTGGTAGCCCTCGAACGTGGGGTCCCAGGGGAACCAGTGCGGGGGGTCGGAGCGCATGTCGCTGGTCTTGGTGAACGAGACGTTCACCATCCAGTACACGGGGAAGAGCATCACGGCGGTGAGGACGACACCGAGGGCCGTCCGCCACCAGGATCGGCGGCTGGTCATGACTGGTCCTGTCGACGCTGGAGGTGGAGGTAGAGGAACCCGAACGCCAGGGCGATGACGATGAGCAGGTTGCCGACGGCCGCTGCGGGCGAGAAGTCGGGCTGCCCGGTGCCGAAGGCCTCGCGGTAGGACCAGGTGGCGAACGTGGTCGAGGCGTCCCCGGGACCGCCCTTGGTCATGATCCAGATGATGTCGACGACCTTGAGCGTGTAGATCAGGCCGAGCAGCAGCGTGATCGCCGAGACGGGTCGCAGCAGCGGGAACGTGATCCGCCAGAACTGCTGGCGCCCGGTCGCGCCGTCGAGCGAGGCGGCCTCGTACAGGTCGGACGGGATGTTCTGCAGCCCGGAGTAGAGGATCACCAGGTTGAACGGGATGCCCAGCCAGATGTTGGCGATGACCACGGACCACAGCGCCCAGTCGGGCGAGGTCAGCCAGTTGATCGGGTCGGCACCGAAGGCCCGCAGCACCGCGTTGACGATGCCGTTGTCGGAGTTGAGCATCCAGGCCCAGGTCGAGCCGGACACGATGAGCGGCAGGAGCCACGGCACGAGGAACATGCCGCGCAGCACGCCCGAGAGCCGGAAGCTGGTCCGGAAGAACACCGCGAGGGCCAGGCCGGCCGCGTACTGGAACAGGATCGACAGGACCGTGAACAGCGCGGTGTTGAGCAGAGCCTTGGGGAAGGTCGCCGAGGCGAAGACGTCCGCGTAGTTCGCGAACCCGACCCACTCGGCGTTCCCCTGGACGAACGCCCGGGGGGTGTAGTCGTGCAGGCTGAGGTCGAGGTTGCGGATCAGGGGGTAGGCGTAGAACACCGCCAGGTACACGACGAGCGGCGTCAGGAACGCCCAGGCCGCCCACTGGGTCGAGGGTCGGCGGGTGCGGCTGCCCCGGGCCGGGGCAGGTGCGGCGCTGCTGACGAGCGCCACACCTGCCGACGGGTCCGGCGCCCCGACCGCGTGCGTCAGGGTCGAGTCCATGTCGAACGGTCCTTGCTGTGCGAGGGCGAGCGAGGGTGGGTCAGCTGGTGGCCGCGACGGCCGCCTCCTGGGCCGTGGCGAGCGCGTCGGCCGGGCTGGCCGCACCGCTCAGGGAGTTCTGCACCGCGCTCCACAGCTGCTCGGAGATCTTCGGGTAGGCGGTGCCCAGGTTGTCGCTCGTGCGGCCCTTGGCGGCCTTGACGGCGTCGACCCAGGGCGCGAGGTCCGGGTTGTCGGCGAGCAGCGCCGCCTGGCCCTCGGCCGTCGGCGGGATGTAGTACGCGAAGGTGGTGGCCGTCTCGACCATGCCCTCGGTGCTGGTCATGCACTCCACGATCTTCTTGGTCGTGTCGTAGCGCGCGGTGTCCTTCTGCACGGGCACGGTGATGAACTCGCCGCCCGTGGGGGCGGGGGCCGCGCCGCCGTCCTTCGCGGGGATCTGGATGATGCCCGTCGGGAAGTCGGCCTCGGCCGCGCTGTTGACCTGCCACGTGCCGTTCTCGCCGAACGCGAAGTCGCCCGTGAGGAACTCCTCCCAGGTGGTGTTCTGGGAGTTCTGGATGACCGAGTTCGGCGCGAGGCCGTCGTTGACCCAGCCGGTCCACAGGTCGAGCGCGGAGACCGCTGCGTCGGAGTCGAGCTCGGTCAGGTCGGCGCCGGCTCCCCAGAACCACGGGAGGAACTGGAACGAGCCCTCCTCGGTGCCGATCCCGGCGAACGTGATGCCCTTGTGCCCGGCGGCCGTGACGGTCTGGAGCGCCGCGGTGAGCGAGTCCCAGTCGGTGATCGTCGCGGGGTCGATGCCGGCCTCGTCGAGGATCGTCTTGTTGTAGTAGAGCGCCAGCGTGTTGGCCCCGATCGGGATGCCGTAAGTGTCGCCGTCGATCTCCCCGGCCGCGATGAGGTTCGGGTCGATCGCCGAGGTGTCGAAGCCGAACTCCTCGGTGGTGGTGAGCATGCCGGTGTCGGCGAGCGTCGAGACGGCCGGGTTGTCGAGCAGGATCACGTCGGGCGACGTGCCCTCCTGCGCGGACAGCAGCGCCTGGTTGGTCAGCGCGGTGGTGTCGTAGGCCGTGCGCTCGATGGTGACGCCGGCGTCCTCGCCGCAGGTCTGCACCCGCTTCGCCCAGTCGGACGACTCGTCGTGCTGCGGGTACGGGTCCCACCAGGTGTAGGTGCCGCCACCGGCGTCGGTGGCGGTGTCGTCCGAGCCGGAGCCCGACGAGCACGCGGCCAGACCGGCCACGGACAGCGCCGCCACACCGAGCACCCCGACGACGCGGGTGCGAGAAGTCCTTCGCATCACAGTGCTTCCTCCTTGAATCAGTGATGTACCTGCGGGACGCGCCACGAGGCGCGTCGGCTCAACGCCCGGGGCGGGGTGCCCCCGTGCTCCCCCTGTCCACGAGCTCCGGCGAGATGAACCGGACCCCGTGCGGTTCTGGGAGTCCCGTGCGGGACTCGATGCGGCGGACGAGCTGGCGGACAGCCAGCTGGCCGAGCCGGTCGGGCGCGCTCTCGATGGACGAGAACGGCAGCGAGAAGGTGCGGGCGAACTCGTCGGAGTACCGGCCGATGACCGACAGGTCGGCGGGCGAGCTCAGGCCCCGGACGTGCAGCGCGGACGGCAGCGCGGCCGCGGCGGCCTCGTTGTGCACGAGCAGCCCGGTGACGTCGGGGTGCGCGTCGAGGATCGCGGTGATGTCCCGGCCGACCTGCGGCTGCTGCGCGGCGGCCGACGCGGTGCGCAGCCGCACGCCCCGCAGCTCGGCCTCCTCGAGCGCGGCGTCCTGCAGGCGCCACACGTAGGCGCCGCCGCGCTCGACGACGTGCTCGGGCTGGGAGACGAGGAGCAGCTCGCGGTGCCCCAGCCGCACCAGGTGGTCGACCATGAGCCGGCCCGCCTCGGCGAAGTCGAGGTCGAAGACGTCGAGGTCGCGCGGGTCGCCCGGCAGGCCGATGAGGGCGCCGGGCTGCGACGCGGCGCGCAGGACCTCGAGCCGGTCGTCCTGGTCGGCCACGTTGAGCAGCACGACGCCGTCGACCATGCGCGAGTCGGTGATGCGCTTGAGGGCCCGGGCGCCGTCGGCCTCGGAGACGAGCAGGATGTCGTAGCCGAGCTCCCGGGCGGTGTTCGAGACGCCCAGGATGTACTGCAGCATCGCGGGGGCGAACTCGTCGGGCAGGAACTGCGCGAGCAGGCCGATGACCATGGTCTGCGAGGTGGCCAGGGCCCGGGCGCCGGCGTTCGGCGTGTAGCCGAGCTGCTCGACGGCGGCCAGCACGCGCACCTGGATCTCGGGCGAGGTGACCTTCTTGCCGGAGAGCACGTTGGACGCCGTGCTGCGGGAGACGCCCGCGACGCGGGCGACGTCACCGATGGTGGCCACTGTGCTCTCCGTTCTTCCCGTTCGTCGTCGAACCGGTTCGCTGAACGTACGCCAGAGTGGTCGCCCGACGCAAGCAGCACGGGCGCGGGCACTTGAAGTGACCTCTGACCTGGTCTTTTACCCTCAGCGGCGAGGTCACGGATCGAGACGGGCGCCGCGAGCACAGGCTCCGCGGCTGGCTGCACAGCCAGACGGGAACGCTCTCATGCCTCTGACCTGCAGTGATGTCAGCGAAGCGGTTCGTTCGCCCAGCCGGAGACCTCACGGCACGGCTGACGGACAGGGAGAGAAGAGGCCCGACGGCCCGAGACGGGCGCCGTGCTGTCACGCAGACGACCCGCTCGTCAGACGGTCGGGTCCTTCAGCAGCGTGACGAGCCGCGCCACCTCGTCCGGGTCGAGCCCGTCGACCTCGACGACCTTGTCGCGGCTCGTCGCACCCATGACCAGGCGGACGTGACGAGGTCGGACGCCGAGCGCGGTGGCGACCGCCTCGAGAGCGGCCGCCGTCGCCGCTCCGTCGACCGCACGGGCGCTGACGGCGACCACCAGCGCGTCGCCGTGCGCGCCGCCCACGCGGGTGCGCGAAGCCCCGGGCTTGACCCTGATGGCCACCCGAGCAGCCATCACGCTCCCCGCCGTGGGCCCGCTCGGCGCACGCCTCAGACCAGACCCAGCGCGCGCACGGCCTCGCGCTCCTCGACCAGCTCGGCCACCGAGGCGTCGATCCGCGCCCGCGAGAACGCGTCGAGCTCCAGGCCCGGCACGATCGTGAAGGCGCCGCCGGTCGCCGTCACGGGGAACGACGCGACGAGCCCGGCAGGCACGCCGTACGAGCCGTCGGAGACGACACCCGCGGAGGTCCAGTCCCCCGCCGGCGTGCCGTGCACCCACGTGTGCACGTGGTCGATCGCCGCGTTCGCCGCCGACGCGGCCGACGACGCCCCGCGGGCCTCGATGATCGCCGCGCCCCGCTTGGCGACCGTGGGGATGAACGTCTCGTGCACCCAGCCCTCGTCGTCGATCACCTCGAGCGCCGGACGGCCGGCGATCGTCGCGTGCGACAGGTCCGGGTACTGGGTGGCCGAGTGGTTGCCCCAGATCGCCAGCCGCGCGATGTCGTCCACCGAGGAACCGGTGCGGGCCGCCACCTGGGCGAGCGCGCGGTTGTGGTCCAGCCGGGTCATCGCCGTGAAGCGGTCGGCCGGCACGTCGGGGGCGTGCTGCTGCGCGATGTACGCGTTGGTGTTCGCCGGGTTGCCGACCACCAGCACCCGCACGTCGTCGGCCGCGCCGGCGTTGATCGCCGCACCCTGCGGGCCGAAGATCCCGCCGTTCGCCGAGAGCAGGTCACCCCGTTCCATGCCCGCCGTGCGCGGGCGGGCGCCCACCAGCAGCGCCACGTTCGCGCCGGCGAAGGCGGCCGTCGCGTCGTCGTGGATGTCCACACCGGCGAGCAGGGGGAAGGCGCAGTCGTCGAGCTCCATCGCGGTGCCCTCGGCGGCCTTCAACGCCTGCGGCACCTCGAGCAGGTGCAGGTGCACGGGGGTGTCCGGTCCGAGCAGCTGGCCCGAGGCGATCCGGAACAGGAGTGCGTACCCGATCTGGCCGGCGGCCCCGGTGACGGTGACGTGGACGGGGTTGGCTGCTGCGGGCACGGGCGCACTCCTTTGTTCGCTCCTCGGGCTGCGTGAACGTCGCCCGTGCAAGGCACGCTACCTGGCCGGACGTCGTCCGTCAGGCGTACGGAGCGGCGTGTGGGTGCCGGACCGTGGTGCGCCGACGGCCGGCCTCCGTCCCGTGCGGGAGGAGCCGGCCGTCAGCGGTGCGGGACCCTCAGGCCAGGCGCGCCGCGAGGTTCTCGTCGAGCGCGGCCAGGAAGTCCTCGGTGGTCAGCCAGGCCTGCTCCGGGCCGACCAGGAGCGCGAGGTCCTTGGTCATCTTCCCGGACTCGACCGTGGCGATCACGACGTCCTCGAGCGTCTGCGCGAACTGCGTGACCTCGGGGGTGCCGTCGAGCGCACCGCGGTGCTTGAGGCCGCCGGTCCAGGCGTAGATCGAGGCGATCGGGTTGGTCGAGGTCGGCTTGCCGGCCTGGTGCTGGCGGTAGTGCCGGGTCACCGTGCCGTGCGCCGCCTCGGCCTCGACGGTCTTGCCGTCGGGCGTCATCAGAACCGAGGTCATGAGGCCGAGCGAGCCGAAGCCCTGCGCGACGGTGTCGGACTGCACGTCGCCGTCGTAGTTCTTGCAGGCCCAGACGTAGCCGCCCTCCCACTTCATGGCCGAGGCGACCATGTCGTCGATGAGACGGTGCTCGTAGGTGAGGCCGGCCTCGGCGAACGCGGCGGCGTACTCGGCGTCGAAGACCTCCTGGAACAGGTCCTTGAACTGGCCGTCGTAGGCCTTGAGGATCGTGTTCTTGGTCGAGAGGTACACCGGGTACCCGCGCTGCAGCCCGTACGCGAACGAGGCGCGCGCGAAGTCCCTGATCGACTCGTTGAAGTTGTACATGCCCATCGCGACGCCGCCACCCTCGGGGTACGTCACGACCTCCTGCTGGATCGGCTCGGAGCCGTCCGCGGGGGTGAACGTCAGGGTCAGCGTGCCCGCGCCGGGCACCTTGAAGTCGGTCGCCTTGTACTGGTCGCCGAACGCGTGACGGCCGATGATGATCGGCTTGTTCCAGCCCGGCACCAGGCGCGGGATGTTCGAGATGATGATCGGCTCACGGAACACCACGCCGCCGAGGATGTTGCGGATGGTCCCGTTCGGGGACTTCCACATCTTCTTCAGGCCGAACTCCTCGACGCGCGCCTCGTCGGGCGTGATCGTGGCGCACTTGACGCCCACGCCGTGCTCGGCGATGGCGTGCGCGGCGTCGACCGTCACCTGGTCGTCGGTGGCGTCCCGGTTCTGGATCGACAGGTCGTAGTAGCGCAGGTCGATGTCGAGGTACGGGTGGATCAGGCGGTCCTTGATGAACTGCCAGATGATGCGCGTCATCTCGTCACCGTCGAGCTCGACGACGGGGCCGACGACCTTGATCTTCGCCATGCGAGGGTCTCCTGTGCTGGGGGCGGGGTCCGCCCAGCAGATTACTCGACATCGAGAGACTTCGGGGTGCCGGCCCCGGCGGCTGGACGGGCGCTGTGAAACAGAGGGCCGATGCGCGTCCAGGCGCCCGGAACGGGCGATCCTGGCACGACCGGCTGGCATGCTGGCCCTGACCATGCACGCCGGGTCGCCGCACCGCGACGAACCCGCACCGCGGGCGGCTCACGCCGCTCCCCGCACCTGACCGACAGGACCCACATGTCCCAGGACAACGCTGACAAGACCACCCCGGAGACGGCCGAGGTGCCGGAGACCACGGAGACCGTCGAGACCGCGGTCGAGACCGACGCAGCCGTCGAGCCCGAGACCCCGGTCGACGCCGTCGTCGAGCCCGAGACCGAGCCGGTCGCAGAGCCGGTCGTCGAGCCCGTGGCCGTCGTTGAGCCGCCCGTCGCGTTCGCGGCACCCGCGCCCGTTCCCGCACCCGTTCCTGCGCCCGTTCCTGCGCCCGACGTCGTCACGCTGACCGAGGTCGCGTTCGGGGACGACGTGCTCGTGGCCGCAGCCCCGACCGGCCCCGGGCTGGCCGCGCGCCTGGGCGCCGAGGCGTTCGGCACCTTCCTGCTCGTGCTGGCCGGTGTCGGCACCGCGCTCTACGCCAGCGTCTCCGGCGTCACGACGTTCGGGGTCGCCGTCGCGTTCGGCTTCGCGCTCACCGCCGGCATCGCGGCCGTCGGGCACATCTCGGGCGGCCACTTCAACCCCGCCGTGACGTTCGGCGCGGTCCTCGCCGGCCGCACCCCGGTCCGTGACCTGCTCCCCTACTGGCTCGTCCAGGTCGTCGCCGGCATCGCCGCGACCGCCGTGCTGTACGTCGTGGCGAGCACGCTGCCCGCGCTCGACGGCCAGGTGTCCACGTTCTTCGCCGCGGCCTCCAACGGCTACGGCGATCACTCCCCGATCGTCGCGCAGGTCGACGAGGGGTTCCCGCTCGTGGCTGCGCTGCTCATCGAGTTCGTCGCCGTGGCCGTCCTCGTCGGCGTGATCCTCGGGGTCACCGACCGGCGTGCGTCGTCCGTCAACGCCCCCGTCGTCATCGGCCTCACGCTGGTCGCCGTGCTGCTCGTCACGATCCCGGTCACCAACGGTGCGATCAACCCCGCCCGGGCGCTCGCCACGGCCGTCTTCTCCGGCTCCGAGCTGCTCAAGCAGGTCTGGGCGTTCTGGGTCGCCCCGCTCGCCGGCGCGGCCGTGGCCGCGCTCGTCTACCGCGCGTTCGCCACGTCGCCCGCGCTCGAGGACGACGACGAGATCGTCGAGGTCGTCGAGCTCGTCTGACCGACCGCCACGAAGGGCCCGGGACCGGCAGCAGCGGTCCCGGGCCCTTCGCGTGTCCACGACTCGCGCGTCCACGACCACCTCTGGTCGAGGTCGGCGGCTCAGCGGGCGGTCGAGGCCAGACCGTCCGGCAGGATCACGGTCAACGCGCCGATCGTCAGTGCGAAGAACACCAGCAGACCGACGTCCACGGACTTGCGGCGGACCGACACCGCGACCGGACCCGGGGACGGCAGCACCGCCCGGAGCACGGCGCAGGCCGCCGCGATCACGGCGAACGCGTAGCCACCGGCCCGGGTCCCCACGACGAGCGCGATGACGGTCGCGACCACGATCGCGCCCGCGGTCCACCACAGCGACGCGTTCTCCCCGGCCGCGAGCGACGCCCGGGCGATCGCGCGCGGGTCCAGCACCTGCTGCTCGACCGGGATCGTGCCCGTCGTGACCTGCTCGCCCTGCTGCTCCATCGATCGCCTCCGCCCGGGAGACTACCGTTGCGGGCGTGAGCCGACCGCCGTCGTCGCCGCCCCGCGCCGTCCTCGTCGTCGGAGCAGGCCTGGCGGCCACCCAGACCGTCGCCGCGTTGCGCGAGCGTGGCTTCGACGGGCACGTGCGCGTGCTCGGGGCCGAGGGGGTGGCGCCCTACGACCGACCCCCGCTGTCCAAGCACCTGCTCGACCGCCCCGACCCCGCCCTCCTGGCCGACGAGCTCGGTATCGACGTCACCGGGCTCGCCGACGACGTCCGGCTCGCCAGCCCGGTGCACGGCCTGGCGGTCACCGGCCAGGGCGTCGAGGCGGCGACGGAGGACGGGACCTTCACCGCGGACGCCGTCGTGCTCGCCACCGGTGCCCGCGCGGTCCGACCGGCCGGCTGGGAGCCCGCGCTCACGCTGCACACCGCGGCCGACGCGGCCGTCCTCCGGGCGCGCCTGCGTACCGGTCACCGCCTCGTCGTCATCGGCGCGGGCTGGATCGGGGCCGAGGTCGCCGGCGTGGCCGCCGCGGCGGGCGTCGAGGTCACGGTCGTCGAGGCGTCCGGCGTGCCGCTGGCGCGGGCGCTCGGGGACGAGGCCGGGACCCTCACCGAGCCCTGGTACGCCGCGGCCGGTGTCGAGCTGGTCACGGGGGCCCAGGTCGTGCAGGTGCGCGCCGACGGCGTCCGGCTCGCCGACGACCGGGTGCTGCCGGCCGACACGGTCCTGGCGGCCGTCGGTGCTCGGCCGGCCACGGCCTGGCTCGCGGGCAGCGGCCTCCCGCTCGAGCCGGACGGGTCGCTCCGGGTCGACGAGGGGTACGCGGTGCTCGGCGCCCCGCCCTCGGTCCGGGCCGTCGGGGACGTCGCGCTGCGCCGCTCGGCACGGCACGGCTGGGTGCCCGGGGGGCACTGGGACGCGGCGCTGCGCGGACCGGCCACGATGGTCGACGCACTGCTGTCCGTGCCCGACGGACCTGGCAGTACCGGCGGTACCGGCGGTACCGGGCCGACGCTCGAGGACCTCGCACCGTACGTGTTCTCGACCCAGCTCGGGCACGAGCTCGCGCTCGTCGGGCAGCGCCGCCCAGGTGACGAGCTGGTCCTGCGCGGCGATCCTGCCGGACCCGACGGCTGGACGGCCCTGTGGTGCGCAGGCGACGAGGTCTCGGCCGTGCTGAGCGTCGACCGCCCGCGCGACGTCGCCGCCGCTCGGCGGGCCTTCTCACACGCCGGACTGCCTCGGGTCGACACGTCCGCGCTGCGCGACCTCGACCGCCCGCTGCGGGACGCGCTGCACGGCTGAAGCACCGTGCAGCGCGTCCGCGCGTCAGTGCCTCAGTGGGCGAAGTGCCGGGTGCCCGTCAGGTAGAGCGTCACGCCCGCCGCTGCGGCCGCGGCGACGACCTCCGGGTCGCGCACCGAGCCCCCGGGCTGCACGACGGCCCGCACGCCCGCGTCGAGCAGCACCTGCAGGCCGTCGGCGAACGGGAAGAACGCGTCCGAGGCCGCCACGGCACCGCGGGCGCGCTCGACGTCACCGGTGTTGGCCCGCTCGACCGCGAGCCGGCAGGAGTCGACGCGGTTGACCTGACCCATGCCCACGCCCACGGAGGCGCCGTCGGCCGCCAGCAGGATCGCGTTCGACTTCACCGCACGCACGGCGCGCCAGGCGAACACCAGGTCGGCGAGCGTGGCCTCGTCGGCCGCCTCACCGGCAGCCAGCGTCCACGTCGTGGGGTCGTCACCGCCCGCGTCGATCCGGTCGGCCTGCTGCAGCAGCACGCCACCCGTCACGGGACGGAGCTCCACCGGACCGCGCGCGGGCCCCGCGACCGTGAGCAGCCGGACGTTCTTCTTCTGCCGGAGGATCTCGAGCGCCTCGGGCTCGAAGGCCGGTGCGACGACGACCTCGGTGAACACCGGGGCGATCTGCTCGGCTGCGGCCCTGGTCAGGGTCCGGTTGGTGGCGATGACGCCGCCGTAGGCCGAGACCGGGTCGCACGCGTGGGCCTTGGCGTGCGCATCGGCGACGTCCGCGCCGACCGCGATCCCGCACGGGTTGGCGTGCTTGATGATCGCGACGGCCGGCCCGTCGTGGTCGTGCGCGGCCCGCCAGGCGGCGTCGGCGTCGACGTAGTTGTTGTAGCTCATCTCCTTGCCGTGCAGCTGCTCGGCGGTGGCAAGGCCCGCCTTCGCGTCGTCGGCGAGGTACAGCGCGGCGCCCTGGTGCGGGTTCTCGCCGTAGCGCAGCACGTGGCCGCGGGTCCACGTGGCGCCCAGGAACGCGGGGAACCGGGACTCGGTGGCGACCTCGTCGGGCGCGTAGGCCGAGGCGAACCAGGACGCGACGGCCACGTCGTAGGACGCGGTGTGCGCGAAGGCGTCGGCGGCCAGGCGGCGACGCTCGGCCAGCGTGAACCCGCCGGCCGTCGCGGCGGCGACCACGTCGTCGTAGCGGGCGGGGTCGACGACCACGGCCACGCTCGGGTGGTTCTTGGCAGCGGCACGCACCATCGACGGCCCGCCGATGTCGATCTGCTCGACGCACTCGTCCGGGCCCGCACCCGAGGCGACGGTCGCGGTGAACGGGTACAGGTTGACCACGACCAGCTCGAAGGGCGCGACACCGAGCTCGTCGAGCTGGGCGAGGTGGTCGGGACGACGGGTGTCGGCCAGGATCCCGGCGTGCACGCGCGGGTGCAGCGTCTTCACACGCCCGTCGAGGCACTCGGGGAACCCGGTGAGCTCCTCGACGCGCGTGACGGGCACACCGGACGCCGCGACGGTGGCGGCCGTCGAGCCGGTGGAGACGAGCTCGACGCCGGCCGCGTGCAGCGCCGTGGCGAGCTCGACCAGGCCGGTCTTGTCGTAGACGCTCAGCAGCGCGCGACGCAGCGGGCGACGGGTGTCGGCGGCGGCGGGATCGGCGACGGGGGCCAACGGGGACAGGTCGTGCGACATGGCGACTCCTGGGTCGAGACCGCGAGGGACGACGCGGCCGGTGCGAGGACACGGACCCAGGCACCCAGGCGGACGGTGCTCTGCAGGGGGACTGCTCGGCCGCTCCCCGGTGGTCGATCCCACCTCGGTTCGCCAGTCACGGCCGCGGCCGAGTCTACCGGCACCCGGCTACGAGGCCGCCTCAGCCGCCGGCGGGCACGACCACGCGTCGCCCGTCGACCCGCAGGCCTCCACGGGCGATCCGTCCCACCCACTCGACCAGCAGCGCGCGCTCGACGACCTTGATCCGCTCGTGCAGCGTCTCCTCGTCGTCCCCGTCGAGGACGGCGACGGCCGCCTGCGCGACGATCGGGCCGGTGTCCACCCCCGCGTCCACGACGTGCACCGTGCACCCGGTCACACGCGCGCCGTAGGCGAGCGCATCACGCACGCCGTGCGCCCCCGGGAACGCGGGCAGCAGCGCCGGGTGGGTGTTCACCACCCGGTCGGCGAACCGCTGCAACACGGGCGCCCCCAGGATCCGCATGAAACCCGCGCTCACCACGACGTCCGGACGGAAGACGGCGATCGCCTCGGCGAGCGCGGCGTCCCACGCGGGCCGGTCGGCGAAGTCCGCCGGTGCGACGACCGCCGTCGGCACCCCGGCTGCGCGCGCGAGCGACAACCCCCCGGCACCGGACCGGTCGCTGACCACGCCGACGACACGTCCGCCCCACGTCGCGTCGTCGTGCACGTCCAGCAGCGCCGCGAGATTCGTCCCGGCGCCGGACACGAGCACCACGACCCGTCCGGAGGTGCGGGTGGGCGCCGCGGGTGGCACGGGGCCGTCGGCGGCGCCGGCTGCGGTGCCGGCTGCGGCGGGGCGGGTCGGCTGGCTCGTCACGCGCCGACCCTAGCCCGACCCCCGACCGGACGCCCCGGCACTCCAGGGCACGCACACGCGCAGCGCGGGCACGGCCGGACACGACCGGGCACGTCCCCCGGGTGCGCGAGAATGCCCGGGTGAGCAACCCGTACGCGCCGCCGGACCCGACCCGCGAGGCCCCCGCATCGCCGCCCGCAGGTCCGAGCCACCCGCGAGCGCCGCACGGGCCCACCCCCGCAGGCATGCCGGGACACCCCGGACCGCGCCCGGCGCCGACCCCGCGCCCGGTCGACGAGGCCCTGGCTGCACGGGCCGCCTGGCACGCGCGGCTGTTCGGGCTCCTGGTGCTCTCCTCGCTGCTGGTCAGCACGCTGCCGCTGCCCTGGCAGGCCGCCTCGCTCGTGTTCGCCCTGGTGGGGCTCGTGGTCGGTGGCCGGGCGCTGCAGCTGGCGCTGCGCTCGGGCGCCCGCGGCAGCCTGCCTGCCGCGCTCGGGCTCGGTGTCGCGGTGGCGTTCTTCTGGTCGTTCGTGACGGCCGGCATGCTGCTGCTGTGGCCCGTGCAGGTCGCCCATCAGGAGTGCGTGGCGGGTGCCCTCACGGTGAGCGCCCGGCACGCGTGCGAGCAGCAGTACGAGCAGGACCTCAAGGACTGGCAGTCCCGGCTCGAGCAGCGGGCCGCGACGGCCTGAGGACCGCGTCGGCCCACGGACACACCGGCAGCGACCGCCCACTGCACGTCACTGCACGTCACGTCACGGCCGTCAGTCGCGTGCGGGCACGGTCTCCGAGCGGGTGTCGTTCTCGGCGCCGTCCCTCGCGCCTGCCGGATCGACCCCGGTCGTCCCGGTCGTCGCACCGGGCCGCACCTGACGCCGCCCACCGCGCAGGGCGGACCGGACCAAGGGTTCACCGGGCACGGCGAGCAGCAGCGCGCCGACCAGCACCTCGGCCGCGACCGCTCCCGCGACCGACCACGGCGCGCCCCCGACGACCGCCATGCTGCCCGGACCCACCGGGCCGGAGGCGAGCCGGACGAGCACCAGCGTGAGGGCACCGGCGGTCAGCGCGAGCGAGCCGAGCGCCACGAACAGGTCACGCACACGCTCCACACGCAGGCGTCGGTGCACCGCCCAGCCGACCAGCGCACCCACCATCACCACGAGGACGGGCGCGTAGGCCATCGCACCGCCGGCGGCGTCCGGCGTCGGCAGGGCACCGAGCATGGGGATCGTCGGCAGCGGGACGGCCACCACCTCGGCGGGCGCGAACCGGCTGCCGTCCCCGACGGCGAAGCCCGGACCAGCCACCCAGCTCAGCGCCCACACGACGAGGTTGGGGACGAACGCCAGCTCGGTCACGGCGAGCACGGCACCGCCGATGACGTCGAGGTTGAGCGCACGCACCAGGTCCGTGACGGTCGCCCGCCCCGCGAGGACCCAGACGGAGGAGAGCACGGCGGCCACCACGACGAGCACCGCGACCGCGAGCAGGCCGGCGGCCGACCCCACCCGCACGGGCGCGGGCACCCGCGTCCAGACCGGTCGGGTCAGCGCGCGCCAGGTCGGTGCCTCGGGGCGCGCCAGCAGCCCTCCGCCGAGGCCCGCCGCACCGACCACGGCCGCCCCGAGGAGGGCGGCCATCAGCCTCCAGCCGCCGACACCCACGGCCAGTGCGACCAACGACGCGACCAGCACGTAGGCGAGGACCCCGGCCGTGAAACCGGCGCGGGTCGCCAGGCCGGACCTGCGGGCGGAGGCGTAGCAGCTGAACACCGCCAGGGCGCTCACGCCGAGCGGCACCAGACCGACCGTCGTGCCCCCGACGTCCATCGGCACGCCGTGCCCGAGCAGCCACAGCCCGGCGCCCACCCCGACCGAGCGGAACCAGCCGACGCCCTCGTTGGACGGGTCGGCCGACGTGGCGACGTAGGCGACGACCGCCGGGACCACGAGCACGAGCAGCGAGAGCAGCGCCCCCTGGACCGCGCACAGCACGCCGCCGATCCAGCGGGGCGCACCGTCGATCGCGCTCGTGAAGAACGGTGCCCGACGTCGCTCGTCGCCCGAGAGCACGCGACGAGGTGCCCGACCTCCGGCAGGGGTCGCCCCGGTCCGTGGTGGGGTGTCGCTCACGGCCTCATCGTCGCCGGGGCGGGCGGCCTGCGTGGCCAACCCGACCCGGCGCGTCGCGCACGAGTGTGCGAGGAACCTCTGGGGCGGCCGTCAGGACAGCAGCGCGCGGGCGAGCGCGGCCGTCTCCGACGGGGTCTTGCCGACCTTGACGCCGGCGGCCTCGAGGGCCTCCTTCTTGGCCTGCGCGGTGCCGGACGAGCCGGACACGATCGCACCGGCGTGGCCCATCGTCTTGCCCTCGGGGGCGGTGAAGCCTGCGACGTAGCCGACGACCGGCTTGGTGACGTGCTCGGCGATGTAGGCCGCGGCACGCTCCTCGGCGTCGCCGCCGATCTCGCCGATCATGACGATGACCTCGGTGTCCGGGTCCGCCTCGAACGCGGCGAGCGCGTCGATGTGGGTGGTGCCGATGATGGGGTCGCCGCCGATGCCGACGGCCGTGGAGAACCCGAGGTCCCGCAGCTCGTACATCATCTGGTACGTCAGCGTGCCCGACTTGGACACCAGGCCGATGCGGCCCGGGCCGGTGATGTCGGCCGGGATGATGCCGACGTTGGACTTGCCGGGGCTGATCAGGCCGGGGCAGTTCGGGCCGACCAGGCGCACACCCTTGTCCTGCGCGTAGGTGAAGAACTCGGCGGTGTCTGCCACCGGCACGCCCTCGGTGATGATGACGGCCAGCGGGATGCCCGCGTCGACGGCCTCGATGACGGCGGCCTTGGTGTGGGCCGGCGGCACGAAGATGACGGACACGTCGGCACCGGTCTCGGCGATGGCCTCGGCCACCGTGCCGAACACGGGCACGTCGACGGTGCCGTCACCGGTACCGGCGGGGAAGGTCACCGACGTGCCGGCCTTGCGGGGGTTGACGCCACCGACGACCTGCGTGCCGGAGGCCAGCATGCGCGTGGTGTGCTTCTGCCCCTCCGAGCCGGTCATGCCCTGGACGATGACCTTGGACGTCTCGGTCAGGAAGATCGCCATGTCTGCTGTTCTCTCGTCTCTTCGGAGGTCGGCGGGTCAGGCGACCGAGGCCAGGCGGGCGGCCTCGTCGGCGCCGCCGTCCATCGTGTCGGCGAGGGTGACGAGCGGGTGGCCGGCCTCGGCCAGGATCCGCCGCCCCTCGAGGACGTTGTTGCCGTCGAGGCGCACGACCAGCGGCTTGGACGCCTCGTCGCCGAGGATCTCCAGCGCGGCCACGATGCCGTTGGCGACCGCGTCGCACGCGGTGATGCCGCCGAAGACGTTGACGAACACCGACTTGACCTGCGGGTCGGTGAGGATGATGTCCAGCCCGGCCGCCATGACCTCGGCCGAGGCGCCGCCACCGATGTCGAGGAAGTTGGCGGGCTTGACGCCACCGTGCGCCTCGCCGGCGTAGGCGACGACGTCGAGCGTGCTCATGACCAGGCCCGCACCGTTGCCGATGATGCCGACCTCGCCGTCGAGCTTGACGTAGTTGAGGTCCTTCTCCTTGGCGCGCGCCTCGAGCGGGTCGGCGGCGGCCTTGTCCTCGAGTGCGGCGTGGTCGGCGTGCCGGAAGTCCGCGTTGGCGTCGAGCGTGACCTTGCCGTCGAGCGCGACGATCTCGCCGTCCTGCGTGAGCACGAGCGGGTTGACCTCGACGAGCGTGGCGTCCTCCTCGCGGTAGACCAGCCACAGCTTCTGCAGCACGTCGGCGACCTTGCCGGCGATCTCGGGGGCGAACCCGGCGGCGGCGACGATCTGGTCGGCCTTCGCCTGGTCGATGCCCGTGCGCGGGTCGACGGCGACCTTGGCGAGCGCGTCGGGCCGCTCGACGGCGAGCTGCTCGATCTCCATGCCGCCCTCGACGGAGCACATCGCCAGGTAGCGGCGCTCGGCGCGGTCGAGCAGGAGCGAGAAGTAGAACTCCTGGGCGATCTGCGCGCCGGCCGCGATCATCACGCGGTGCACGGTGTGGCCCTTGATGTCCATGCCGAGGATCTCGGCGGCGCGCTCGGCGGCCTCGTCGGCGGACCGGGCGAGCTTGACGCCACCGGCCTTGCCGCGGCCGCCGGTCTTCACCTGCGCCTTGACGACGACCACGCCCCCGGTGCCATCAGCCCCGCCGAGGAGCTGCGCCGCACCCGCGCGGGCCTCCTCGGGCGTCGTGGCGACCACCCCGCCGAGCACGGGCACGCCGTGCTTCTCGAAGATGTCGCGTGCCTGGTATTCGAACAGGTCCACCGCGTGGGGTCCTTCCGTCGACCTCGTGCCCTGACCGTGCGGCGCGCCCGTGCTGGGCCGGCCTGCCCTGCCGGGCCGGCTGCTGTGCCGCCGTCGATGCTAGCCGTGCCGGGCAGTTATCTCCACATCGAGATATCCGGCTCCGAGGCCGCGCCCTCGGCATGCCATCGCGGCCCCAACCCGGTCCCAACACGGGCCCAACCCGGGCCCATCGAGGCCTCATCCCCTGGTCGTCCCGAGGGTCGGACGAGCAGGCAGCGCGGGCGCTGCGCCACGTCAGAGGGCCGCGGACGACAGACCGCTGCGCCCGCCCGGCGCTCCCAGGTGCCGTGGCGCGAGCTCCTCCTGCAGCACCAGGGACGCCGCCCCGACCGCAGCGGCGTCGGCCGTCTGCGGCGAGAGCGAGACGCGCACGCGATGCTTGGCGGCGGCGAAGAACTCCTCCTCGAGCCGCCGTTCGACGATCGTCAGGTAGAGCGAGCCGGCCGTCGTGAACGAGGGCCCGGCGAGCACCAGCGAGTCCAGGTCGAGGATGTTCGCGACAGCCACGGCCGCGTCGGCGAGGTACTCGGCGGACTCCTCGACCAGCGCGACCGACAACGGGTCGCCGTGCACGGCCGCGGTGGCCACCGCGGCGAAGTCCGTGAACGGGTCGCCGTCCACGCTCAGCTGTGCGATCGAGGACCGGCCCGCCGCGACCGCAGCCCGTGCGCGGGCCGCCACGGCGCGCGGGGCCGCCAGGTCCTCGACGGTCGCGCCGGGCGAGCGGTGATCGCGGTGCAGGCGCATCCGACCGAGGGGCCCGGTGTTCGAGCTCGCACCGCGGTACACCGACCCGGCGATCACGATGCCCGCCCCGATGCTCGCACCCATGTAGATCGTGCAGTGCGCCGCCGACCCGGGGATGCGCCCGCTCCAGAACTCCCCGATCGCGGCCGCCGTCGCGTCGTTGTCGAGCACGACCGGCAGGCCGGTGGCCTCCGCGAGCGCGGTCCGCACCGGGAACCTCTGCCACCGTTCGAGCGTCCGGGAGACCAGCACGGCACCCTCGTCGAGGTCCAGCGCACCGGCCACGGCGAGCCCGACCCCGACCACCGCCGACCGGTCGACGTCGGCAGCCGTCAGCAGCACGTCGACCTGCTCGGCCAGCGTGGCCACCACGTCGCGCGGGTCACGCGAGCGGGCACCGCGCACGCGCGTCCGGGCCACCACGAACCCGCGCGCGTCGACCACCACCACCACGATCCAGTCGGCACCGAGCTGGATCCCCACGCTGCACCGGGCGAGCCGGTCGAGCGTGAGCATCACGCGCGGCTTGCCACCGGTGTACTCGCGCACGCCCGTCTCGCGGAGCAGACCCTCGTCGATGAGAGCCCGCACCGCGTGCGAGATGGCCGCCTGCGTCAGCCCCGTCGCCTCGGCGAGCTCCACCCGGCTGATCGGCGCGCGGGTGCGGACCAGGTCGAGCACCAGTCTGCGGCTGACCGAGACCGACCGTCCGGCACGTCGGTCGCCGCGGGACCCCGGCGGCACTCCCTGTGCCTGAGGCATGCGGCCAGTATGACCTGCGGGCCCATACTGCATGCCATGACGACACGCACCGGCGCGGGCCGTGCGCCGCGGTTCGGCGTCGCGCTGCAGCCCACCGTCGACGACCGCGGGCTCGAGCCGTTCTACACGGACTTCCTCGCCGGTGTGGAGGAGGAGCTCGACAGGTCCGGGGCGACCGTGCTGCTGCACGTCGTGCACGGCCTGGACGACGAGCTGGCGGCGTACCGGCGCTGGGCCCGCGACGGCCTGGTGGACGCGGTCGTGGCCGGCGACCTGGTCGAGGACGACCCGCGCGCCGCGTTCTGCGCGGACCTCGGGCTGCCGCTCGTGCTGATCGGCGGCGAGCCGGGCTGCGGGGCCTCGGTCGTCGACTACGACAACGGCGGCGCGATGCGGACCGCCGTGGCGTTCCTCGCCGACCTCGGCCACCGCCGGATCGGCCGGGTGTCCGGCCCTGCCCGCTACGCGCACACCCGGGCGCGCGACGCCGCGTTCGGTCCCGCGCTCGCCGAGCTGGGTGCGCAGGGCGTGCAGGCCGAGGGCGACTACGGCGAGGCCAGCGGTGCGGCAGCGACCCGCACGCTCCTGCAGGCACCGGAGCCGCCGACCGCGCTGGTGTACGACAACGACGTGATGGCGGTCGCCGGGCTGGCCGTGGCGGCCGAGCTGGGCGTGGACGTGCCCGGTCGGCTCTCCGTGCTCGCGTGGGACGACTCGGCGAACTGCCGCCTGTCCCACCCGCCCCTGTCGGTGGTCAGCCGGGACGTGCACGAGGTCGGTCAGGACACCGCCCGGCTGCTGCTGCGGCTGGCCGCCGGCGCGGCTCCCGAGGTGCTGACGACGCCCGGCGTGCGGGTCGTCGCGCGGGGCACCACGGGTCCGGCGCCGCGGGCCTGAGGGGCACGCGACGCCGGACCGGCCCGACCACCCGGACCACCCGGATGGGCGGGTCGGACGGTCAGCCGACGACCTCGGTGACGTGCAGCACGAGAGCCTGGGCCACCCACAGCATCGGGATCTGCAGCCCGACCGTGCCGAGCACCCGCCCGGGCAGGACGATCTCGCCGGCGCTGACCCACGGGGGCACGACCCACCCGAAGCGCGCGGTGCCGACCTCCTCACGCAGCCGTACGCGGTACAGCCGGTCGGGGTCGAGGCCGTGCAGCCGCACGCGCTCGGGGCGGGCGTCCTCGAGCGAGGCGACCGTCGCGATCGTCCACACACCCGCCTCGCGTCCGGGCGAGACGACACCCGTGACCCGCAGGGCGGGGTCGCGCACGTCGGCGTGCACCGCCGTGCCGTGGTGCAGCACGGGGCGCAGCTCGCGGTAGAGCGCGGCGAACCGCTGCAGCGTCGCGGTCTCCTCCTCCGTGCACGCGAGCACGTCCCACTCCAGGCCCGCGGAGCCCATGAGGGCCGTGGCCAGGCGGTACGACAGGTCGACGGTCCGCCCCGAGCTGTGCGCCTGCTCCGGGCCGACGTGCGCACCGACGAGCTCGGGCGGCAGCAGCAGGCCGGTCCATCGCTGGATGTCCTGCCGCTCGACGGCGTCGTTGGAGTCGCTGGCCCAGACCCGGTCGGTGACCTGCAGGATGCCCAGGTCGGTGCGCGCACCGCCCGAGGAGCAGGACTCGATCTCCAGCCCGGGGTGGGTCGCCTTGAGCTCGGCGATCAGCCGGTACGCGGCGAGGGTCTGCTCGTGCACCCCCGGTCGGCCGCCGTGCCGGGCGTCGACGAGGTCGCGGTTGTGGTCCCACTTGATGAAGTCGATGCCGAGCCGCTCGACGAGCGCGGCGATGGCGTCCCGCACGTGGGCGTAGGCCTCGGGGCGCGCCAGGTCCAGCACCCACTGCGTCCGCCAGGACAGGCCCTCGCGGGCGGGCACGTGCGCGGGGTCGTGCAGCAGCCAGTCGGGGTGCGCCCGGGCCAGGTCGGAGTCGAGGCACACCATCTCCGGCTCGAACCACAGCCCGAACTGCATGCCGAGCTCCTGCACCCGGTCGGCGAGCGGCTCGAGCCCGTCGGGCCAGACGCCGGTGTCCACGGTCCAGTCGCCGAGCCCGCGGGTGTCGTCGCGGCGGGCCGGGAACCAGCCGTCGTCGAGCACGAACCGCTCGACGCCGATGTGCGCGGCACGTTCGGCGAGCCGCAGCACGGTCGCGGGGTCGTGGTCGAAGTAGACCGCCTCCCACGTGTTGAGCACGAGCGGGCGGACGGTGCGCGGGTGCTGCGGCCGCGAGCGCAGGTACGCGTGGAACCGGGCGCTGATCCCGTCGAGCCCGGCGTCGCTCCACGCGAAGAATCCTGTGGGCGTGGCGTACGCCTGACCGGGGGCCAGCCGCACCTCGCCGGGGCGCAGCAGCTCGCCGACGCCGAGCAGCGTCGGCTGCTCGGGGAGCCGGTCGGTGCGGTAGGTCGCGTCGCCGCTCCAGCCGAGGTGCGCGGCCCACAGCTCGCCGTCACGGTCGCGGGGGTCGGCGGCGGACAGCGCCAGCAGCCACGGGTGGTCGTGCCCGGCCCGCCCGCGCCGGGTCTGCCGGACCACGGGTCCGCGCGGCAGCGGGCTCGTGGCGGGCACCTTCTCGCGGGCCCACCGGCCGGAGAACGTCGTGCAGCGGTCGGCGTGCGTGGGCACGGGCAGCGTCGTCTCGAGCCAGTGCACGCCGACGTCCTGGGTACCGTCGTTGGCAAGCTCGTGGCCGAGCGTCAGCAGTCCCCCGGGCTCGAGCCGCAGCCGCGTGGTGAGCGTCAGCCCGGCGGCCTGCGCGACGACCTCGACCGCGGTCGCACCGAGCTCGGGGCCCTCGAGCGTGGCTGCCGTTGTCGACCAGTCGACGACCAGGGGCGTCCCGTCGCGCTCGAGGAGCAGGCCCGGGCGACCGACCCAGCCGTCGGTCTCCTGCGGGAGCAGGCTCGGCTGCCACGCGGCGTCGAGCGTCGCGGGGGGCGTCTGACGGGCGACGGCGTCGGCGAGCGCAGCGAGGTCGGCCTCGTTCACCTCGCCGAGGTCCGCACCCCAGTGCAGCACGGCGGGCAGACCGGGGACGGTCAGGTCGAGGAGCACGGCGACGCCGTCGCGGCGCAGCAGGATCCGGTCGGCGGGAAGGGCAGGTCGCGAGGTCATGCGAGGTCCGTTCGGTGGGAGCGTGCAGGTGCGGGGCGAGCTCAGACGAGGGCGGGCAGGACCTCCCCTGCGCTCTCGCGCGCAGCAGGGCGGCCGAGCGGCGAGCGCAGGACGACGAGCGCCCCACCGACGGCCGCGGCGGCACCCACGTCGGTCGACAGCCGCACGCGCACGGGACGCAGCAGCCGAGCCAGGGCACCGCGTTCGACGGCCCGCTGCGCGAGGTCGACGTAGAGCGGGCCGGCGGTGGCGAACGCCGGCCCGGCCAGGACCACCGTGTCGAGGTCGAAGAGGTTCATGAGGGTCACCGCCGCCGTGCCGAGATGTCGCGCAGAGTCTTCCAGCAGGTGGCGCGCGTCCTGGTCACCGCGCGCCGCGGCCCGGGCGACGCGTTCGAAGTCGGCGAGCACGTCGTCGGCGTCGCCGCTCATGCGCAGCCGATCGCGCAGCCCCGGATCGGCGCCCGCCCGGGCGACCACGGCCGAGGGACCGGCCAGGGACTCGGTGCACCCGGCGTTGCCGCACGAGCACGCCGGTCCGCGCGGGTCGAGCGGGACGTGCCCGATCTCGACCGGGTTGGCCGTCCTGCCGCGGTACACCTCGGACCCGACGACCACGCCGCCGCCGATGCCGCTGGCCATGTAGAGCACGCCGAAGGTGTCCACGTCGAGCGAGCCGACCCACTGCTCCCCCACGGCGGCGGCGGTCGCGTCGTTCTCGAGCAGCACCGGCATCCCGAGCAGGTCGGCGAGCGTGGCGGTGAGCGGGAAGTCCTGCCAGGCCGGGGTCGGCTGGGGCGTGAGGATGACGCCGCGCTCGCGGTCCTGCGGCCCGTGGGTGACCAGGCCGACGCCGAGCACACGCGCGCGCGGGACGGCCGCGGAGGCGAGCAGGTCCTCGACGTGATCGGCGAGCGTGCGCAGGGTCTCCCCCGGTGCACCGCGCCCGACACCGCGCAGGCTGGTGGCCGCCACCCGGCGCCCGGCGAAGTCGGTGACGACGATCGCGCTGGTGCACCGGTCGAGCTGGACGCCGACGGCGTAGAGCGCCGTCCGGTCGAGCTCGAGCAGCCGCCGGGGCGTGCCGCCGCGGGAGCGTGCCCGCCCGACCTCGTGCACGAGGCCTTCGGCGATGAGGTCGCGGACGACGTTGGTGATCGTGGCGGCGGTGAAGCCCGACCGGCTGGCCAGCTCGACGCGGCTGATGGTGCCCGCCGTGCGGATCAGGTCGAGCACGAGGGCACCGGTGACGGGCCGGGAGGGCTGACCCACCGGCGTCACGGCCGGGACGGCCCGCACGTTCGGCACGGGCGGCGCCGGGGTGCTCGGTCGGTGCGGCAGACGGCTGGACATGCGTAGGTCCTCTCCTCGGGCCCTCTCGGGACGCAGCCGCGCGCGGGGCGCAGGTCACGGTCCGGACACGGTCGTCCACGAACTTCACCCGATAACTTGACGGACTAAATTTAGCAGAGCAAGAATCGGGTCCGCCCTCCCGCGGCCGCGGCGACGGGCACCGTCGACGTCGACCGCCACCCCGGCCGACGTGGGGAAAGGACCGAGGATGTTCCTGAGGACACGGCCAGGCAGGTATCGCACCGGCGGCGCACTCGTCGCAGGGATCGTCACGTCCACGCTGCTGCTCGCCGGCTGCACGGGCGGCAGCAGCAAGGACACGTCCACCTCGGACGCGTCCGGCGCGACGATCACCGTCTTCAACGGCTCGACCGGCACCATCACCGAGAACTTCAACCCGTTCAGCACCACGGCGCTGCAGCCGACGCTCGGTGTGATCTTCGAGCCGCTCTACTGGTACAACCTCGCCTCGGACGCCGACCCCACGCCCCTGCTGGCGACCGGCTACGAGTGGAACGCCGACGGCACGCAGCTGACGATCCACACCCGCGAGGGCGTCACGTGGAGCGACGGCGAGCCGTTCAGCGCCGCCGACGTCGCCTTCACGTTCAACCTGGTGGCCGACACGCCCGCGCTCAACACGACCGGTCTCGCCGCGACCGCCGAGGCCACCGACGCGAGCACCGTCGTCCTGACGTTCGCCGAGCCGTCCTTCATGCAGGAGCCGAACGTGCTCGGCAACCGCGCGATCGTGCCCGAGCACATCTGGAAGGACGTCGCCGACCCGGTCACCGAGATCAACTCCGAGCCCGTGGGCACCGGGGCGTTCAGCGTCGAGTCCTTCTCGTCGCAGAGCTACATGCTGCAGGCCAACCCGGGCTACTGGGGCGGCGAGCCCGCCGTCAAGCACGTGCGCTACGTCGCGCTCGACTCCGCCGACGCCGCGAGCGCCGCGCTCGTCGCCGGTGACGTGGACTGGATGAGCGCCTTCCTGCCCGGCCTCGACGACATCATCTCGACGAACCCGGACCTCGGGTACGTCAACACCCCTGCACTGACCGCCTCGATCTTCACCTGCTCCGACGCCGCCGCCGGCTGCGCCGGCCCGCAGACCGACCCCGCGGTGCGCCAGGCCATCTACTACGCGCTCAACCGTGACCAGCTCAACAAGCTGGCCGGCGGCGGGTTCGCCGGCACCGCCTCCCCGACACTTCTGCTGCCCGAGCGCGACGCGGACTGGATCGCCGACCCCGACGACGTCGAGGCACCGGCGTCCGCCGACACCGAGAAGGCAGCCGACCTGCTCGACGCCGCCGGCTGGGTCGAGGGCAGCGACGGCATCCGCACCAAGGACGGCGAGCGCCTGTCGATGACCATCCAGACGGTGACCGGCTGGAGCGACTTCATCTCGCTCAACGACGCCATGACCCAGCAGCTGGCCGAGGTCGGCATCGAGCTCAAGCCGAGCCAGGTCTCCTGGAACGAGTGGAACGACGCCCAGCTGTCCGGCAAGTTCCAGCTCTCGCTCGACTCGATCGGTCTGGGCGCCTCGTCCAACCCGTTCTTCACGTACGACAAGTGGTATAACTCCGCGAACACCGTGCCCGTCGGCGAGAACGCCATCGCCGGCAACGCCAGCCGGTTCTCCGACCCCGCGGTGGACGCCGCACTGGCCGTCGCCCGCTCGACCGACGACGAGGCCGTCCAGGCCGAGCAGTACGCGATCATCCAGGACGTCATCACCGAGCAGCTGCCGTACATCCCGATCTACGTGAACTCGATGCTCACCGAGTTCAACAACAGCCGCGCCACCGGGTGGCCGACCGACGAGGACAAGTACGCCATGCCCGCCTCGTGGAAGGCGTGGGACAACGGCATCGTCCTCAAGACGATCAAGCCGACCAACTGACCGACCGGGACCGTGTCCCGCCCGGGTGACGGCTCCTGCACGGGGCCGTCACCCGGGCCCACCCCGGCGCTGCCCGGCGCGCCGCCGGGACCCGCCACCGACCGACCTGGAGGCACCCGCCGTGCGGTACATCCTGCAGAAGCTCGGGTTCTACGCCGTGGCCCTCTGGGCCGCGCTGACCCTCAACTTCTTCATCCCCCGGCTCATGCCGGGCAACCCCGTCGACATCATGGTCTCGAAGCTCGCCACCAAGGGACCGGTCACCGCGGACACCCGCGCAGCGATCGCCGCGATGCTCGGCACCGACACGCAGGCGCCGCTGTGGCAGCAGTACGTCGACTACCTGCACGCCCTGGTCAGCGGTGACCTGGGCACCTCGGTCGCGTACTTCCCGGCCAGCGTGAACGAGATCATCGGCCAGACCCTGCCGTGGACCATCGGCCTGATCGGCATCTCCACCGTCATCTCGTTCCTGGTGGGCGTCGGTCTGGGCACGTTCGCCGGCTGGAAGCGCGGGTCGTGGGTCGACAACCTCATCCCGTTCACCACGATGCTGCAGTCCGTGCCGTACTTCTGGCTCGCGCTGCTGCTGCTGTTCTTCTTCGGCAGCGTGTGGCCGGTCTTCCCGCTCAACGGCGGGTACGACGTCTACACGTTCGCCGGGCCCGAGCTGAGCTGGGGGTTCATCTCCTCGGTGCTCTACCACGGCGCCCTGCCCGCGCTCACGATCGTCATCTCCTCGATCGGCGGCTGGATGCTCGGGATGCGCAACATGATGGTCTCGACGCTGTCCGAGGACTACATCCTCACCGCCGAGGCCAAGGGACTGCGCCCCGGTCGTGTGCGCGCCGCCTACGCCTCCCGCAACGCCGTGCTCCCCTCGATCGCGGGCTTCGCGATCTCGCTCGGCTTCGTCGTGGCCGGGTCGATCGTCACCGAGGCGGTGTTCAGCTACCCGGGCATCGGGTCGGCGCTGCTCATGGCGGTCAACTCCAACGACTACTCGCTCATGCAGGGCATCTTCCTGGTCATCACCCTGGCGGTGCTCGGAGCCAACCTGCTCGTCGACCTGCTGTACGGCGTCATCGACCCCCGTACGCGGGCCCGTTCCTAGGAGGGGCACCCCATGGCCATCACCACCCTGGACCCGCACCTGGCCGCCGACGAGGCCGCCGAGACCACCACGCCCGGCCCGCGCAGGCGCGCCCGGCTGCCGCGCACCGCCAAGCTCGTCACGGGCGTGAGCCTGGCCGGCACGATCGCGCTGTTCGGCATCCTCGGCCCGTTCGTCGTCGGCGACCCCTCGACGGTCAACGACATCGGCCTGGCGCCACCGTCCGCCGACTTCCTGCTCGGCACCACCCAGACCGGTCAGGACGTGCTCGCCCAGCTCGCCTACGCCACCCGCGGCTCGCTCACCATCGGGATCGTGGTCGGCGTGCTGACCCTGGTCCTGTCCGCGTTCTTCGGCGTCGTCGGCGCGTTCGCCGGCGGCTGGCTGGACGAGGCGTTCTCCCTGTTCAGCAACGTCATGCTGGTGATCCCCGGGCTGCCGCTCGTCATCGTCATCTCCTCCTACGTGCCCGAGAAGAGCATCTGGCTGGTCGCCGTCGTGCTCGCCCTGACCGGCTGGGCCGGGTCGGCGCGCGTGCTGCGCGGGTTCACGCTCAGCCTGCGCGGACGCGACTACGTCCTGGCCGCCCGCGTCAGCGGCGAACGGTCGTGGCGCATCCTCGCGGTCGAGATCCTGCCGAACCTCATCCCGCTGCTGGCCTCGCAGGTCGTGTTCGCGATCATCTTCGCGATCCTCGGCGAGGCCGGGCTGTCGTTCCTCGGCCTGGGCGCCTCCGGCTCGTTCACCTGGGGAACCATGCTCTTCTACGCCCAGAACGGCCTCGCGCTGCGGCTGGGCGCCTGGTGGTGGTTCGTCCCGCCGGGCCTGCTGCTCGCCCTGTTCGGGGCGGCGCTGTCCCTCATCAACTTCTCCATCGACGAGGTCATCAACCCCAAGCTGCGCGCCCAGACCCGGGCCGACCGCAAGAAGTGGTCGATGTCCCGCGAGCAGCTCAAGGACGCTGCGGAGGTCATCGTATGAGCGCCCCGACCACGACGGCCCCGGCCGCCGCGACCCTCAGCCGCCACCCCGTGCTGACGATCGACGACCTCAGCGTCGACTACCTCGTCGACCCGCCCGTGCACGCCGTGGACCACGTGAGCCTCGAGCTGCGCCGCGGGGAGATCCTCGGCCTGGCCGGCGAGTCCGGCTGCGGCAAGTCGACCCTGGCGTACGGCATCACCCGGCTGCTCAAGCCGCCGGCCACCATCACGAGCGGCTCGGCGACGTTCCACTCCCGCGAGGGCTACGACGTCGACCTGTCGACGCTCAGCGGTGACGACCTGCGCGCGTTCCGCTGGGACAAGGTCGCCATGGTGTTCCAGGGGGCGATGAACTCCCTCAACCCGGTTCTGCGCATCCAGGTGCAGCTCGAGGACGTGCTCACCACGCACCGCCCCGAGATGCCCAAGGCGCAGCGGCGCACCCGGTGCGCGGAGCTGCTGATGCGCGTCGGCGTCGACCCGAGCCGGTTGCGGGCCTATCCGCACGAGCTGTCCGGGGGCATGCGCCAACGCGTCATGATCGCCATGGCGCTGGCCCTCGAGCCGCAGATCCTCATCATGGACGAGCCGACGACCGCCCTCGACGTGGTCGTGCAGCGCGAGATCCTGCAGGAGATCACCCGGCTGCGCGCCGAGCTCGGCTTCGCGGTCGTCTTCATCACGCACGACCTGCCGCTGCTGCTCGAGATCAGCGACCGGATCGCCGTGATGCGCGCCGGTCGGATCGTCGAGCTGGCCGACGCCGTGACGCTCTACACCGACCCGCAGCACGCGTACACGCGGCGGCTGCTGTCCTCGTTCCCGAGCCTGACCGGCGCCCGCGGCGACTTCATCCGGACGGGCGTCGACGCCTCGTCCTCCTCGGCCTTCGCGGACGAGACCACCCCGAGCGTCGACCAGGAGGCCGTGCGATGACCACGTTGGAGTTCAAGGACGTCGTCAAGGACTACACGCTGCGCAACGGGCTGCGGACCTCGACGCTGCGAGCGGTCGACCACGTGAGCTTCGAGCTCGCACCGGGCCGCACGACCGCGCTCGTCGGGCAGTCGGGATCCGGCAAGTCGACGATCGCGAAGATGCTCATGCAGCTCGAGCGTCCGACGTCCGGGCAGATCCTGGTCGACGGCGAGCCGATCCAGCGCCGGGGCGCCGGCCTGCGCCGGTACCGCAAGGCCGTGCAGATGGTCTTCCAGGACCCGTTCGCCTCGCTCAACCCGTACCACACGGTCGGTCACCACCTCGCGCGGCCGGTCACCCTGCACCACCCCGAGCTGAGCAAGGCGCAGGTCCGCGAGCGCGTGCTCGAGCTGCTGCGCCGGGTCCGGCTCGACCCCGCGGAGGACTACGCCGACCGCAAGCCGCACGAGCTGTCCGGCGGCCAGCGCCAGCGCATCGCCATCGCGCGCGCCCTGGCACCCGAGCCGGGCATCCTGGTGGCCGACGAGCCGGTCTCCATGCTCGACGTGTCCATCCGGCTCGGGGTGCTCAACCTGCTGGCGACGTTGCAGCGCGAGGAGGACCTCGGCGTCCTCTACATCACGCACGACCTGGCGACCGCCCGGCACTTCTCCGACGACATCATGGTCCTGTACCGCGGCGTCGTCGTGGAGCGCGGCCCGGCGGACGACGTGATCCTGAACCCGCAGCACGAGTACACGCGGCTGCTCGCCTCGGCCGCACCGGACCCGGAGCGGCGGATCGCCGAGCTCAACGGGGCGGTGCGCGCGTGAGCGGGACGCCGTCGCCGGAACCCGTCGCGCCCGTGTCCGTGGTGTTCGCCGGCGACTCCATCACCGAGTGGGGGCGGCACGAGGACCCCGACGGCTGGGGCTCGGGGTACGTCGGCCTGCTGGCCCGCGGCCCGCTCGCGTCGACCATCCCGCCGACCAACCCGTCGACCAACCCGCCGACCAGGGTGACGAACACCGGGGTCGGCGGCGACCGGGTGCGCGACCTCGAGGCCCGCTGGGGCCACGACGTGCTCTCGCTGCAGGCCGACGTGCTCAGCCTGTACGTCGGCGTCAACGACACGTGGCGGCGCTACGACCAGGGCGAGGAGACCACGGCCGAGGAGTTCGAGGCCGTGCTGCGCCGGCTGCTGCACCCGTGGGTGCGACGCGGCACCCGGCTCGTGCTCGTCGAGCCGTTCGTCGTGCCGGTCGAACCCGCCCAGCACGCGTGGGACGAGGACCTGCGACCGAAGCAGGACGCCGTACGCCGGGTCGCCGCCGACCTGGGTGCCGCGCACGTGCCGTTGGCCGCAGCGATGACCGCCCTGGCGGCCGCGAGCGCACCGCACCTCGTCGCCGCCGACGGGGTGCACCCGACGCCGGCCGGCCACAGGCTGATCGCCGACGCCTGGTGGTCCGCCTACCGGGCGCGGTTCGCACCTTCGTCCGACTGACCCGCCGCCCCGGCCCCTTCGCTCGCCCTCCCCCGCACCACCAGCACCGCAGGAGACCTCCCATGCAGACCGCGCCGCTCCCCGACGGCTGGACCGTCGCCGCCACCGCCGGGCCCGTGCCGGCCGACCTCCCGTCGGCCGTACCCGCGCAGGTGCCGGGCTGCGTGCACACCGACCTGCTCGCCGCAGGGGCGATCGCCGACCCCTATCTCGACGCGAACGAGACGGACCTGCGGTGGATGCACGACGTCGACTGGCGCTACACGCGGCTGCTCGAGCTGGCCCCGGCGGGCGCCGAGGAGCGGGTCGACCTGGTCCTCGACGGCATCGACACCGTCGGCACCGTCCGGCTGGGCGCCGTCGAGCTGGGACGGACCGCGAACATGCACCGCTCGTACCGGTTCGACGTGCGCGCGCAGGCCGACGGCGTGGTCCGTGAGCTCACCGTCGACCTGCGCTCGGCGACGGCGTATGCCGCCGAGCTGCGTGACGTCCTCGGCGACCGGCCCTCGGCCTACCACCCGATCCCGTACAACTTCGTGCGCAAGATGGCCTGCTCGTTCGGCTGGGACTGGGGTCCGGACCTGCGCACCGCCGGGCTGTGGAAGGACGTGCGGGTCGAGCGCTGGAGCGTCGCGCGCCTGGCGCAGGTGCGCCCGCTGGTGACCGTCGGCCCCGACGGGACGGGCCGGGTCGAGGTGCACGTCGATGTCGAGCGCTCGGGGCTGGGGGCGGACGGCGTGCTGGTCGTGGAGGTCGACGTGCTCGGCGCGCGTGCCCGTGGTCGGCTCGCTCCCGGTGCGAGCGGCACGGTCGTCACGGTCGAGGTCCCCGACGCGCCGCTGTGGTGGCCCGTCGGGTACGGCGAGCACCCGCTCGCCGACCTCACCGTCGCCCTGCACGCGGGCGAGGCCGCAACCGGGGCGACCCCGGATGTCGGCACGGCCCTGGACGCCTGGACGCGCCGGGTCGGCTTCCGCACGGTCGAGCTGGACACCTCCGACGACGAGCACGGCACCCGGTTCACGGTCGTCGTCAACGGCACGCCCGTCTTCGTCAAGGGGGCGAACTGGATCCCCGACGACCACCTCGTCACCCGACTCACCCGCGCACGGCTGGACCGCCGGCTCGACCAGGCGCTCGACGCGCACATGAACCTGCTGCGCGTGTGGGGTGGCGGCATCTTCGAGTCCGAGGACTTCTACGCCGCGTGCGACGAGCGCGGGCTGCTCGTCTGGCAGGACTTCCTCATGGCGTGCGCGGCCTACCCCGAGGAGTCGCCGCTGTGGGAGGAGGTCGAGGCCGAGGCGCGCGAGAACGTCGTCCGGCTGATGAGCCACCCCTCGCTCGTCCTGTGGAACGGCGGCAACGAGAACGCCTGGGGGCACGAGGACTGGGGCTGGAAGGACCGTCTCGGCGACCGCACGTGGGGCGCCCGCTACGCCGGAGAGCTCTACGGGCGGGTCGTCGCCGAGCTCGACCCGACCCGCCCGTACACCGACAACAGCCCGTTCTCCCCCCGCCGCGACCCGGCCGACGTGCACCCGAACGACCCCGACCACGGCTCGCACCACCAGTGGGAGGTGTGGAACCGCGTCGACTACACCGAGTACCGCCACGAGATCCCGCGGTTCTGCTCCGAGTTCGGCTTCCAGGGCCCGCCGACCTGGCGCACCCTGACCGACTTCGTGCACGCGAGCGACGGCGGGCCGTTGGCCGACTCCCCCGCACCGAAGGACGACCCCGTCTTCCTGATCCACCAGAAGGCCGACGACGGCAACGGCAAGCTCGACCGCGGCATGGCCCCGCACCTGGGCGTGCCGACCGACTTCGGCGACTGGCACTGGGCCGCGCAGCTCAACCAGGCCCGTGCGGTGCAGCACGCGGTCGAGCACTACCGCTCGTGGTGGCCGCGCACGGCCGGCGCGATCGTCTGGCAGCTCAACGACTGCTGGCCGGTGACGTCCTGGGCGGCGATCGACTCGCAGGGACGACCCAAGCCGCTGTGGTTCGCCCTGCGGCACGCCTACGCCCCGCGCCTGCTCGCGGTCGTCGAGCGGGAGGGCGCCCCGGCGCTGGCGATCGTCAACGACACGGACGAACGCTGGTCCGGAACGCTGGACCTGCGCCGCGAGAGGTTCGCGGGGACGCCGCTGGCGCACGGGTCCGCGCCGGTCGAGGTGCCGGCGCGATCGGTGCACGTGCTGCCGCTCGACCCCGCGCTCGCGGTGGCCGACGACCCGACGGGCGAGGTGCTGGTCGCCGCGCTCGACGACGTCCGGGTCGTGCACACGTTCGCCGAGGACGTGGAACTCCAGCTCGACCCCGCTCCCCTCGAGGTGAAGGCGGTCACCGTGCCCGGCGGGTACCGCGTCGACGTGACGGCCCGCTCGCTCGCCACGGCCGTGTGCCTGCTGGTCGACCGTGCGGCTGCGGACGCCCGGGTCGACGACGCGCTCGTGGACCTTCCGGCCGGCGCCTCGTGGTCGTTCCACGTCACCACCGAGGCGGTGCTCGACCCCCTGGTGCTCACCGCGGCGCCCGTGCTGCGGACCGCGAACGACCTGCGCGCCGTGGCGGTGCAGCGGTGAGCGGGGTCCGACCGGCCGGGCGCCGGTTCCCCGACGGCTTCCTCTGGGGCGCAGCCACGGCCGCGTACCAGATCGAGGGCGCCGTCACGGAGGACGGGCGCGGCCCCTCGATCTGGGACACGTTCTCGCACACGCCCGGCAAGGTCGCCGGGGGCGACACCGGCGACGTGGCCGCCGACCACTACCACCGGGTCCCGCAGGACGTGGCGCTCATGGGCGACCTCGGGCTGCAGGCCTACCGGTTCTCGGTCGCCTGGCCGCGCATCCAGGCCACCGGTCGTGGCCCGGCCAACCCGCTCGGTCTGGCCTTCTACGACGACCTCGTCGACCGGCTGCTGCAGGCCGGCATCAAGCCGGTCGTCACGCTCTACCACTGGGACCTGCCGCAGGCCCTGCAGGACGCGGGCGGCTGGGCCTCGCGCGACACCGTGCACCGGTACGTGGACTACGCGGCGATCGTCGCCGAGGCGCTGGGCGACCGGGTGCACCTGTGGACGACCTTCAACGAGCCGTGGTGCTCGGCCTACCTGGGGCACGGGTCGGGCGAGCACGCGCCCGGCATCCCCGACCCGGCGCTCGCGCTCGCCTCGGTGCACCACCTCAACCTGGCGCACGGGCTCGGCGGGCGGGCGGTGCGCGCGGTGCTCGGCGACGACGCGCCGGTGTCCGTCACCTACAACCTGCAGGTGCACCAGGCGGTCTCCGACGACCCCGCGGACCTCGCCGCCGCGCGTGCCCTCGACGTCGTCGCGAACGAGGTGTTCCTCGGGCCCGTGCTCGAGGGCGCCTACCCCGAGGAGGCGTTCGCCCGGACCGCGCGGTTCACCGACTGGTCGTTCGTGCAGGACGGCGACCTCGCCGACATCCGCATCCCGCTCGACGTGCTCGGCCTGAACTACTACAACACCTCGCGCGTCGGGGCGCGGCGCGCACCGGTCGCGGCCGACCCCGAGGCACCGTTCGTGCCGACCACCGCGATCGGCTGCGAGGACGTCGAGTGGTTCGAGCAGCCCGGCCCGCGCACCCAGATGGGCTGGAACGTGGACCCGCAGGGCCTGACGGACCTCCTGCTCGACCTGCACCGCCGGTTCCCGGACCTGCCGGTGATGATCACCGAGAACGGCGCCGCGTTCGAGGACGTCGCCGGTCCGGGAGGCGAGGTCGTCGACACCGCACGCACCGCCTACCTGTACGACCACCTGGACGCCGTCGGTGCCGCGATGGACGCCGGGGCGGACGTCCGCGGCTACCTGCTGTGGTCCCTCATGGACAACTTCGAGTGGGCGTGGGGGTACTCGCGGCGGTTCGGCATCGTCCGCGTCGACTACGACACGCAGCGGCGCACCGTGAAGGACTCGGGCGCCTGGTACCGCGAGCTGATCCGCACCGGGCGCCTGCCCGCGGTGCCGACCGAGCCGTCGTCGCCCGACCCCCTGACCGTGGAGGCCTGACCGTGCCTAGCATCGACATGCCGCTCGAGGAGCTCGAGCGCTACCGCCCCGACGTGGCCGAGCCGGACGACTTCGCCGAGCTGTGGAGCACGACGCTCGCCGAGGCCCGCGCCCTGCCCCTGGACCTGGTCGTGACCCCGGTCGCCACCGACCTGCGGCTGATCGACGTGCACGACGTGGAGTTCGCCGGGTTCGCCGGTGACCGCATCAAGGCCTGGTACCTGCGCCCGGCCGGGGTCACCGGGCCGCTGCCCGTGATCGTCGAGTACAACGGCTACGGCGGTGGCCGCGGCCTGCCGCACGAGCGCCTCGGGTTCGTCGCCGCCGGCTACGCCTACCTGTTCATGGACACCCGCGGCCAGGGCTCGACGTGGGGATCCGGCGGCAGCACACCCGACCCGCACGGCTCCGGGCCTGCACTGCCCGGCTTCATGACGCGCGGGGTCCTCGATATCCGCGGCTACTACTACCGCCGTCTGTTCACCGACGCGGTCCGTGCCGTCGACGCGGCCCGCTCGCTCGACGGCGTCGACCCCGACCGCGTCGTGGTGACCGGCGGGTCGCAGGGCGGCGGCATCACGCTCGCGGTCGCAGGGCTCGTCGACGGCCTGGCCGGCGTCATGGCGGACGTGCCGTTCCTCGCGCACGTGCAGCGGGGCGTCGAGGTCGCACTGACCGATCCGTACGCCGAGATCGTCCGCTACCTGGCCGTGCACCGCGACCACGCCGAGCAGGTGTTCCGCACGCTCTCCTACGTCGACGGCGTCAACCACGCCCGCCGCGCGAGCGCACCGGCGCTCTTCTCGGTCGCCCTGCTCGACGCCACGTGCCCGCCGTCCACGGTGTACGCCGCCTACCGCGCCTACGCCGGGCCGAAGGAGATCGCCGTCTACCGGTTCAACGACCACGAGGGCGGTCAGGCCTACCAGCTCGCCCGCCAGCTCACCTGGCTGCGCACGACGTTGGGCCACTGATCGACCGGTGAGACGTCCGAGCTCGTCCCGACCGGGCGCCCTCGGGCTCCGGCCGTCAACCCGCATTGACACGTCGCGAGTGTCAACCTAGATTGACATCCGTGACCGATCAGCTCCTCACCGCCGCAGCTGGCGACGACCCTGCCGCCGGCCTGCGCGCCGTGCGCGCGCTCCGGGCGCTCGCCGACCGGCTCGAGGCGCTGCACGTCGAGCACGCGCGATCGCGCGGCTGGTCGTGGCAGCAGGTCGCCGACGCGCTGGGCGTCTCCCGGCAGGCCGTCCACAAGCGCTACGGGAAGAGGTTCGGCTGATGTTCGAGAAGTTCGCCACCGACGCCCGCGAGGCCGTCGTCCGCGCGCAGGAGGCCGCCCGCACGGCGGGCTCCGACCACATCGGCGCCGAGCACCTGCTCCTGGGCGCCGTGATCACCCCGGGCTCGGTCGCGGGCCGGGCGGTCGAACGGCTCGGCCTGCGGACGGGCGACGTCGTCGTCCTGGTCCGTCACCTGCCGACCGAGGTGCTCGACGCCGAGGCGCTGGCCGCCGTGGGCGTCGACCTCGACGCGGTCCGCGCCCAGGCCGAGGCGACCTTCGGCCCCGGGGCGCTCGACGGCACGCGCACCCCGCAGCGACGCACCCACCTGCCCTTCGACGCCGCGGCGAAGAAGACCCTCGAGGTCGCCCTGCGCGAGGCCGTGCGGTTCAAGCAGCGCCGGATCGACACCGGCCACCTGCTGTTCGCGTGCGCCCGGCTCGACGAGACACGTGCGCACGACGTGCTCGACCGCCTCGGCGTGACCCCGCAGGCCCTCCGACAGGCCGTCGTCGCCGTCTGGGCGGACGGGGACGAGACCTCCTCCTCGCACGACTCGCACTGACGGCAGCCGGTCACGCCGGCACCGGTCGACGCACGGCGCGCGCCTCGGCGGGGCGCTTCAGCCGGCATTCAGTCCGAGGCGCAGCACGGTCGCGAGCACCATGAGCCCGAACAGCCCCCAGGCCGCCCCGCCCACCACCATCGCCGGGCCGAGCACCCCCCGCGCGCTGCCGGCAGCGGACAGGGCCACGTCCTGCGGCCGGAGCGGATCGACCCAGACGACGAACCGCTGACCCGGGTGCACCAGCCACCCCTGACGCGGGATCGAGGAGAAGCCCTCGACCCGTGTCGCCCGCGACCACCCGCCCGGGACGGGGTAGTCGAACGTCACCCGGCTGGGGTTCGTGAAGTTCGTGTAGTCGACGACCACCGCCTCGACCGGGACCCGGTGCGCCGTCGACGCGCTCCGCAGGACCCGCAGGCCCGCGACCACGAGCACCACCGCCGGCACGAGCGCCACGAGGGCCACGAGCGAGGCGAAGAACCCCATGCCCCCGGACACGTCAGGACTCCACCGGGACATCGGTGAGCCGGAACGGCGGACCTCCGACCTCGATCGTCGTGACGCCGAGGACGTCGTGCCTCACCTGCGGGGCGTCGATCACGACGCTCTCGCCCGACACGTCGGGCCAGACCACCGTCATCGTGAGCGAGCGGCCGGCCCCCAGACCTCGCAGCATCGTGTCGGCGAGGACCGACCGGGACCCGCCCTCCTGGTAGTCGACCGGGAAGACCCGGGTCCCGCCGTCGAGCAGGGTCACCCGGGTCGCCGCGGCCTGGAGCTGCGGGTTGAACTCCCCCCGAGCGTCCCAGGCCGCCGTCGCGAACGCCCCGACCAGAGCCCGGTCGACGCCGTCGAGCTCCGTCACCGTCAGCTCACCGACCACGAAGCCGTCGACCCGGCGGACCTGCTCGACGGACACGCCGAACCTCGCGGTGTCGGCACCGGAGGTCGCCGCGATCTCGACGCCGTCGACCCCCGGCGCACTGGGGCCCTCCGGGTCGGGGATCGACCCGGAGGGCGCCCCGGGTGTCGCCGTGGTGCTCGGTGCCGGAGCGATGCCGGAGCCCTGCTCCGGCGTGAGCACGAGCTGAACCCGACGGTTGAGCGCCCGGGCCGCATCGTCGGTGCCCGTCACCGCGGGCTCGCTCTCCCCACGCCCTTCGACCGAGACGTCGTAGGAGCTCAGGTCGACCAGCTCGGCGAGGCGGGTCTGCACCGCCTGCGCGCGGCGCTCCGACAGCGCCTGGTTGTAGGCGTCGTCCGCGACGTCGTCGGTGTGGCCGACGATCTGCAGCACACCGCCCCCCGCGGCGGCGATCTGCGCACCCGCCACCAGCAGTGCAGCGTCCGCCTCGGCACCGAGCACGTCCTGGTCGGAGGCGAACAGGACGTCCGAGGCCACGTCCACGTCGACCTGCTCGGGCGTCACGCGAGCGCGCACCTGGCCGTCGACCTGCTCGGTGTACGTCTCGAGGTCGTAGACCGGCGCCTCGAGCGAGCCGGCCAGGGAGTCGGTCAGGTCGTCGAGGCCGGAACCCGCCTCGGTGTCCGCGACGACGACCGGCACATCGGTCACCAGGCCTGTCTGCGGGATCATCACCGCGACGTGATCGGCTTGCGGTGCAGCGAACGCCAGGTGCGCCACCTGCAGCTGACCCTCCGGCTCGACCGAGAGCATCCCCGAGGTGACCACGGGCACCCCGTCCGGCGTCAGCGCGACGGGAGAGACCGCACGCCCTGCCAGGTCGACCAGACGGACACCGGTCGGTCCGACCAGAGACGCGAGGTAGGGGTCCTGCAGGAGAACCCCCAGGGGCACCTCACCCTCGCCGCCGACGCCCTGGGCCTGCAGCCGCAGCACCCCGATGCCGTCGGCGACGACCACAGGACCGACCTTGAGCTCGACCTCGAGACCCTGCCAGTCCACGGTCCGGGTCACGGGTGCGTCTGACGCCGCGGTCGGTGTCGCGGTGGGTGTCGCGGCGGCCGTGGGCCCGGGAGCAGCGTCACCCCCCGAGCAGCCGCACAGGACGACGAGGACCAGCCCCGACGCGAGCGCGCTCCCGGCCTGCCGACGCCTCCGCCCTGGTCGTTCGCTCGTGACACCTCGGGCCGCCGCTCGTCCGCTCGTCTGCACGGCCTGCACCCTAGCGAGAAGACACGACAAATCGGACATCACCGACGTCCCGCCGATGCCCGCCCGTCACGAGGAGTCAGAGCTTGGTGACCGGCGAGAAGCGCAGCAGGAGACGCTTGGTGCCCTCCGAACCGAAGTCCACCTTGGCCACGGCGTTCGACCCGGCGCCTTCGAGCGCGACGACGGTGCCCAGTCCGTACGAGTCGTGCGTGACCCGGTCGCCGATCGCGAGCTGCGGCACGGCTCCCTCGGGGCGCGGTGTCGCGGAGCCGAACTTCGCACCGGTCGACGGCAGGGCGCTGCGCTGCTCGCGTGCCGCCTGGGTCGACGCGGAGCCGGACGTGCGCGCACCTGCGCCGGAACCACCCGAGCCCGAGGCCCGGAAGCCACCGCCGCCCGAACCGAAGCCCGAGCCCCAGCCTCCGCGCAGCTGGGAGGTCGAGGACTCGCGACGGCGCCAGTCGATGAGCTCCTCGGGCAGGTCGTCGAGGAACCGGCTCGGCGGGAACTCGTTCGGCACGCCCCAGGCCGTACGGACGGCTGCACGCGAGATGTACAGGCGCTCGCGCGCACGTGTCAGCCCGACATAGGCCAGCCGACGTTCCTCGGCGAGCTGGTCGGTGTCGGCCAACGACCGCAGGTGCGGGAAGGTCCCGTCCTCCATGCCGGTGAGGAAGACGACCGGGAACTCGAGCCCCTTGGCCGTGTGCAGCGTCATGAGCGTCACGACGCCCTGGTCCACCGCGGCACCGGGCTCGTCACCCTCGGCACCGTCGGGCGTGGGGATCTGGTCGGAGTCGGCGACGAGCGAGACGCGCTCGAGGAAGTCGCCCAGGTCGCCCTCGGGGTCGGACTGCTCGAACTCGGAGGCCACGGCGTGCAGCTCGGCGAGGTTCTCCACCCGCGAGGCGTCCTGCGGGTCCTCGCTCGCGCGCAGCTCGGCCAGGTAGCCGGAGCGGTCCAGCACGGCACCGAGCACCTCGGCGGGGCCCGCCCCCGAGGCGGCCAACGCCCGGAGGTCGTCCATCATGACGGCGAAGGACCGCAGCCCGGTGATCGCACGCGTCCCCAGACCCGGCACCTCGTCGAGCCGGTCGAGCGCGCTGCCGAACGAGATCCGCTCCCGCTCGGCGTAGCCCGCGACCATCGCCTCGGACCGGTCGCCGAGCCCGCGCTTGGGCACGTTGAGGATGCGCCGCAGGTTGACGTCGTCGTCCGGGTTGGCGACCGCACGCAGGTAGGCGACCGCGTCCTTGATCTCCTTGCGGTCGTAGAACCGCGTGCCGCCGACCACCTTGTAGGGCAGGCCGACGCGCACGAGCACGTCCTCGATCGCCCGGGACTGGGCGTTGGCGCGGTAGAAGATCGCCACGTCACCGGGGCGCACACCGTCGGAGTCGGCCAGCCGGTCGATCTCGGCGCCGATGAACCGGGCCTCGTCGTGCTCGGTGTCGGCGACGTAGGCGACGATCTTCGCGCCCGCCCCCGCGTCGGTCCACAGCTGCTTGGGACGCCGCCCCGGGTTGCGGCTGATGACGGCGTTCGCGGCCGACAGGATCGTCTGGGTCGAGCGGTAGTTCTGCTCGAGCAGGATCGTGCGGGCGTCCGGGTAGTCGGCCTCGAACTCGAGGATGTTGCGGATCGTCGCCCCGCGGAACGCGTAGATCGACTGGTCGGCGTCACCGACCACCGTCAGCTCCCCGCGCGGCACGTCGCCGGTGGCGGCGCCCACGCCCGCCAGCTCGCGCACCAGCGTGTACTGCGCGTGGTTGGTGTCCTGGTACTCGTCGACCAGCACGTGGCGGAACCGGCGCCGGTAGTGCTCGGCCACGGCCGGGAAGGCCTGCAGCAGGTGCACCGTGGACATGATGAGGTCGTCGAAGTCGAGCGCGTGCGCCTGGCGCAGTCGCTGCTGGTAGCGCGTGTAGACCTGCGCGAGCACGGTGTCGAAGTCGTTGGCGTTGCCCCCGCCGCTGGTCGCGGCGAACGACTCCGGGTCGACGAGCTCGTCCTTGAGCGCGGAGATCTTGTTGGCGAGCGCCTTGGCGGGGAACTTCTTCGGGTCGAGGTCGAGCTCGCGCGCCACGAGCGTGAGCAGCCGCTGGGAGTCGGCCGAGTCGTAGATCGAGAAGCTCGAGCGCAGCCCGAGGGTGCCGGCCTCACGCCGCAGGATGCGCACGCAGGCCGAGTGGAACGTGGACACCCACATGCGCTGCGCGGCCGGGCCGACCAGCGTCTCGACACGCTCGCGCATCTCGGCGGCGGCCTTGTTGGTGAAGGTGATCGCGAGGATCTCCCCCGCGCGGGCCCGGCGGGTGGCGAGCAGGTGCGCGATGCGGTGCGCGAGCACGCGCGTCTTGCCCGAGCCCGCCCCGGCGACGATGAGCAGCGGACCCCCGTGGTGCAGCACGGCCTCGCGCTGCTGCGGGTTCAGGCCCACGACCAGCGCGTCCGCGGCAGCCCGGTCGATGCCGGGGTCCGCGGCTGCGGCCCCCTCGTCCTCGCCCCGCGGGGGCATGACGAGGGGAAGCCCGGAGGACTCACCGGTGTGGGCGCCTGCGACCACCGGGGCGACGGCGGACGGGCGGGTGGGCACGGGCAGCGCGAGGTTCTCGAACAGCGACGTCATGGCCCCACCAGGGTAGGTCCCCGCACCGACACCGGGAGCCAGCAGGACACGTCGGAGACCGCCGGGCTGCCCGGCGCCGGAGGGTGCGAGGCCTCAGGCTGCGACCACGCCGGCGACCCAGGTCGCGGTGACCAGCAGCGCGCCGGCCAGCTCGACGAGGATCGTCAGACCCGTGGCCTGCAGGGCCGCCCACGTCGAGGCCCAGGCCGGACGCGACTCGCGCAGCCGGACGAGCTCGGCCGCCCACACCCCGAGCGCGAACCCGAGGGGCAGGCCGACCACGGGGACGACGAAGAACCCGACGATGCCCAGCAGGCCGCCCCAGACCAGCGTCCCGCGAGGTACGCCGGCGCGGGACAGGTGCCGCCCGGCGAGCAGGTACTTGGTCACCTCGGCGGCAGCCGTCAGGAGCACGGCGACCACGGCGACCGTCCAACCCGCGGCACCGCCGGTCACGACCCCCCAGACGACCACCGAGCCGCACACCAGGAAGCCGCCGGGCAGCACCTGGACGACGATGCCGACCAGGCCGGTCGCGACGAGCAGGCCGACGACGATCTCGAGGACAGGAGTCACGCGCCGAGGGTAGAGGTCTCGGGCGGGTGCGCCCGAACCGGGACGTCGGACCGGGGACCCGCCCCGGCCCGACTCCGCTCGTCAGCGCTCGTCAGCGTCAGCGCCAGAGCACCGCGACGGCGACGTTCGTGACCGTCAGGCCGGCGATCGCCCCGAGGTAGCCGGTCGTGACCTTCTCCGGTCGACGCGTGCCCACGACGACGAGCCCGGTCACCACGAGTGCGACCACGAGCTTGACGGCGAGCTTGGCGGGGCTCGGCGCGTCGTCGTCGGAGCCGGACGAGGCGATGCCTGCGAGCGCGATGCCGGTGACGAGCGCCGTGAGCACGCCGTGCAGGACGCCCTTGGCGATCGCGGGGGTGCGCAGGTTGACGACGGTGCCGCCGAGCACGACGGCCCAGCCGAGGAGGTGGAGCACGAGGAGGATCCCGAAGACGATGTCCATGCCGTGAGGATACGTGTTCTGACGCGACGTCAGATCAATGCCGCGTGTCGTCCGGCGTGCCGCTCGTCACAGCAGGCGGCGCGCCGCCGCCCAGCGCGTCAGCTCGTGCCGACTCGACAGCTGCAGCTTGCGCAGCACGGCCGACACGTGCGTCTCGACGGTCTTGATCGAGATGAACAGCTCGGTCGCGACCTCCCGGTAGGAGTAGCCGCGCGCGATCAGGCGCATGACCTCCCGCTCACGGGCGGACAGCCGGTCGAGCTCGTCGTCACCGATCGCCACGTCGCCCGCACCGGTACCGAACGCGTCGAGCACGAAGCCCGCCAGGCGCGGCGAGAACACCGCGTCGCCACCGGCCACCCGCAGCACGGCGTCGGACAGCTCACGCCCGCTGATCGCCTTCGTCACGTAGCCACGCGCACCGGCGCGGATCACCGCGACCACGTCCTCCGAGGAGTCCGACACCGACAGCGCCAAGAACCGCGTCCCCGGCAGCACGTCGGCGCACGCCCGGATCACCTCCGCACCACCCCCGCCGTCACCGCCGGGCAGGTGCACGTCGAGCAGGACGACGGGCGGCTGCATCGCGTGCACGACCTGCACCGCCTCGTCCACGGACGACGCCTCCCCCACGACCCGCACCCGGTCGTCGAGCGAGGCCTTGACCCCTGTCCGGAACAGGTGGTGGTCGTCGACCAGCACCACGTCCACCGGGCCGTCGAGCGGCCGGGCCGCCGCACCCGCGGGCCCGTGCGCACCTGCCGCCGGTGTCGTCGCATCGTTCATCGTGCGTCTCCGTCCTCTGACCTGGTCTCGCTCGTCTCGTGCTGCGCCCCGTGCGGCGCGGGAGGTGCCTCGGTCGGTGCCTCGCGACCGGCCGTCGCACGCCCTGCCGTCGCGCACGGCCCCACGGGCACCCGGAGGTGCACCTCCGTACCCCGGTCCTCGCGGCAGGTGACCTTCGCCGTCCCGCCCCGGCGGCGCACCCGGCCCAGGATCGACTCCCGCACCCCGAACCGGTCCGAGGCGATCTCCTCGACGTCGAACCCGTCGCCATGGTCCCGGACGAACACCTCCACCGTGTCGTCGGCGACCTCCAGGTACAGCGACACGGGTGGCCGGCCGTGCGCCACCGCGTTCACCAGCGCCTCACGGGTGGCCTGCAGCAAGGCCTCGGTGTCCGCGTCCGGCACGCGGTCACCGACGACCACCGCGTCGATCGTCACCGCCTCGCCGCCCGGCCAGGTCCGGGTGTCCTCGATCTCCGCGACGACGTCCGCGAGCGCCGCCGCCACCGAGGTGCCGGGCGCAGGGCGGTCGTCGTACAACCAGGCGCGCAGCTCACGCTCCTGGGCACGGGCCATGCGGGACACCTCGGTCGGGTCGTCCGCACGCGAGCGGATCAGCGCGAGGGTCTGCAGCACGGAGTCGTGCAGGTGCGCGGCGATGTCCGCGCGCTCCGACTCGCGAGCACGGGCGGCCCGCTCGTCCCCGAGCTCGCGCACGAGCCGCAACCACCAGGGCGCGAGCACGAGGCCCACGCCCGCCAGCACCGCCACCGAGGCCACGACCACCTGCACGAACATGTCGGGCTCGACCCCGCGGCCCGTGCCCTCGCCGAGCAGCAGCAGAACCCCCACGCCGGCCAGCAGCACCCCGCCGATGAGGCGCAGCACGCTCACGGGCGTGCGACCCCCCGCCCGTTCGCGCAGCCGGTCGCGGTTCGCGCCGTCGAGCTGGCTCCACGCGAGCCCGAGCCCGGCGACGACGACGAGGGCCGGAAGGACCCATGACGCGTCGATGTTCGCGCCGAGCCGTGACGCGACCAGCAACGCGGCCCCGACGACGAGCAGGAGCCCCACCGCGATGTCCGTCACCGGCAGCCGTCGGCCCGGCTCGACGAGCGTCTGCCTGCGGGCGAGCCGGGTCAGGGTGGCCGGCCGGGTCATCCTCGGGTCGCCCGGGTCGCCCGTCGGCACGCTCAGCCAGAGGAACGCGTAGAGCACGAGCCCCGCCCCGGCGAGCGGGGTCATCAGGGCGAACAGGAGCCGGACAAGACCCACCCGCAGGTCGAGGTGCGCGGCGAGGCCCAGGGCGACGCCACCCAGCCACCGGCCGTGCGGCGGCCGCACCAGCGGGAGCCTGCGCGCCCTCGCGGGCCGCGGCGGGACCGAGGAGGGCGGCGGCGACCACGTGGACCACGAGGGCTGAGCAGCGGGCGGCGGCGCCCAGGTCCCGGGCGCGCCGGACGTGCCGGACGGTCCGGGACCGTCCGACGGCCAGGGCGGCGGTGCCGCAGGCGTGGTCGGGTGCACCCCCTGATCGTCACACGTCCGTGGCGCCCTGACCGGCACCCGAGGCGATGTTCAGGGCTCCCGGGGGCCTCATTCAGGGGCGGGTCAGGGGGACACCCGATGTCGCCGGCACCGCACGGCGGAGCACGATCGAGCCATGGACACGCAGACACCTGACGGCACCGCCCCTGGCGCCGCACCGGACCCGGGCCCCGCAGCGGCCGCGAGCGCCGGACCGGCCGGAACGCCTCCCCCGCAGGCCCCGCCCGCAGCAGGGCCGTGGGCACCGCCGGCGGCCGGGTCGCGCCCGCTGAACGGCTTCTTCGGCGGTGTGCGGCGGCTCGGCATCGTCCGCACGGACGAGCGCTGGATCGGCGGCGTCGCCGGCGGGTTCGCCCGCAAGCTCGGGGTCGACCCGCTGCTGGCGCGCGGCATCCTCGCAGTCTCCGTGCTGCTCGGTGGCCTCGGGCTCGTCGTCTACGGCGTCGCCTGGGCGCTGCTGCCCGAGGAGCGCGACGGTCGGATCCACCTCGAGGAGATGGTGGCGGGCCGGTTCGACATCGGGCTGATCGGCGCGTTCGGCCTGACCATCGTCGGGCTCGGCCGCGGGACGGACGTGTTCTGGCTGCTGCACGTGCCCGACGGGCTGCAAGGGCTCGCATGGGTGCTGTTCGTCGGCGGCCTCGTCGCGCTCGTCGTGGTCGGCGTGAACCACCGTCAGTCCGACGGCCGCCCCGCCGCACCGCGCCCGACGACCCCGTACGGGCCGGGTGCGCCGTACCGGCCCTACGGGCCGTACGGGCCGTACCCGCAGCCGGGCGCCCCGACCGACAGCGCGCCCGCTGCGTCTGCAGCGCCCACCGCACCCGCTGCACCCTTCGGGACCCCGGCACCCTTCGGCGGCCCCGCACGCCCGACCTCCCCCGCGACCTCCGAGACGAGCACGCCCATGTCCGCCACCCTGCCCGTACCCCCACCGGGGCCCCAGACGACCCCGCCGCCCGCCGCGCCGTACGGGCCCGCGCCGTACACCTACGGCCCCTACTCGACGACGCAGGGTCCCGTGCCCGGGCGCCCGCCGGTCGCGACCGCGCCTCCGCTGCCCCCTCGTCCCCCGAAGCCGCCCCGGCCTCCCCGCCAGGGCCCGGGTGCCGCCACCGTCGGCGTCGTCGTCTCCCTGAGCCTGCTCGGACTGGCGGTGCTCATGCTCGCCGACCGTGCCGGGTGGTTCGACGGTCCGGTGCTGCTGACGGCTGGAGGCATCGCCGTGGTGCTCGGCGGCCTCGGGATCATGGTGTCCGGGGCACGCGGCCGCTCCAGCGGGCTGCTCGGGTTCCTCTCGATCGCCGGGCTGGTGGTGCTGGCCCCGGCCGTGGCCGTGGAGAACGGCTCGATGATCTGGACGAGCGACGGCACGGTCACCAGCAGCGCCGCGCAGTGGACGCCGACCAGCAGGAGCGAGGCCGAGACGGGCCTGACCGCGGGAGTCGGCGACACGACCGTCGACCTGACGCAGGTGCGGCTCGGCGGCGAGGCCGTCGAGGTGCCGATCTCGATGGACGTGGGCAACCTGCGCATCATCGTCCCCTCGGGCACGGGCGTACGCGCCGTCGTCACCAACGACCTGGGCTCGATCACCTGGGACGTCGACGGCGAGCACCAGGAGGCCAGCGGCGTGGCCCTGTCGGACCGCGAGTTCGAGACGCAGGCCGCCCAGGACGGGAACGAGCAGCTGGTGCTCGAGGTCAGCCTCGACGCCGGCGACATCACGATCGAGGAGAACTGATGAGCACCGACGACACGACACCCCTGGAGGCCGTGGAGCCCCTGGAGCCTGCGGAGCCCCTGGGCGGGACGACGCCGCTGCCCGCGGTCGCGCGCGATGCGGCTGAGTCCCCCACCGGCGAGTCCCCCACCGGCGAGTCCCCCACCAGCGAGCCCCTGACGACCGCGTCGGCGACCAGCGAGTCGTTCACGGACGAGGCCCTGGCACCGGAGCCTGTCGTGACCGAACCCGTCGCGGCCCCTGCGGGCCCGGCGGCCACGACGCCGCTCGGTGCGGCCGCCCAGCCGGTCACTCGCCCGGCACGCGCCCGGTTGCGGATCGGCACGGTCGTGTGGGGCCTGGTGATCGCCGCTCTCGGCGTGGGCGTCCTCGCCTACGCCACCGGGCACACGATCGACACGCAGCTCGCCCTGATCGTGCTGCTCACCGTCGCGGGCCTGACGCTGCTCGTCGGCTCGCTGGTCGGCAGCGCCCGCGGCTCACGCCGCTGACCGCACGACCGGAGGCGGAACCCCGCTGCGCGAGCGATCGCGCACGAGAACGGCGAAGGCCGGCACCCGGAGGGAGGTGCCGGCCTTCGCCGTGCGTGCCGGGCCGTGCCCGACGAGGACCGACCGCGAAGGTCGGACGGTGAGTCTCAGACGCTCGCGGCCACCGGCTCGGCAACCGGGGCCTTCTCGCCCTCGACCGAGATGCCCAGCGAACGCAGGGCCCAGCCGACGATGAGGAAGACGACGCCCAGGCCGACGACCAGGAAGGCGACGCCGAAGGCGACGACCGAGGTGAACAGCGAGGCCCGCAGGAACGAGGCCGTCATGACCGTCGTGCGCAGACCGGTCAGCTCGACGACGTCCGAGTTCTCGGCGATCTCGTCGTCGCTGGCGCCGTCGGCGGTGAGCTGGTCCTTGAGGGTGCTGATCTCGGCGCCGAGCTCGGCGTAGGTGCGGTCACCGGTCGCGGTCATCGCGTGGTGGTTGATGATCGCGGCCTGCGAGAACGCCTCCCACGGCGTGTCGACGAGCTGGCCGGCGAACGCGTCGGCGTCGTCCGAGACGTAGATCTGCTCGGCCTTGAGGTTGGAGGCGACAGCGCCCCAGGTGACGCCTCCGGCGACGACGAAGATGACGCCGGCGATGATGGTCAGCAGGCCGAAGAGCTTCGCGATGCTCTTCTTGCCCTGCACAGCTGCGTTCATGGTCTCCCCGATTCTTGATTCCCCGACGGGCCTGGTGAGCAGGTCCGATGAGCTCCCGTGCTCACGTGGAAAAGACTGCTGCCTTGCAGCGGTCCTGAGGTGGGACGCAGGTCCTACCGGCATTCTTGCCGCCTCGATGATGCCCGCTGACCTGCGATGATGCATCCCCACCGCCGTGCGTAACCCTACGTTAGGCACGGTGACACGGTGCCTAAGGGGCCTGCTCAGAGCCCGCGGAGCGCTCTCGCCCGTGCATACTCGCGCTCGGCGGCACCCAGGACGTGCGGCCAGCCGAACGGGGGCCGCACCGCGCGGTTGTGCGTGCGGACCCCGTCGAGCAGCCGCCGGTCACGCACCAGGTGGACGACAGCCTCGGTCATCTCGGCGTCGTCCGCCACCAGGAGCCCGTCGACGCCGTCCTCGACGAACTCGGCGATACCCGTCCCGCGGCGCGCGACCACGGCCAGGCCGGCCGTGCGCGCCTCGAGCGCGGCGATGCCGAACGCCTCCAGCTCGGCCGGGGCGAGGAAGACGTCCGCGTGCGCGTACGCCGCGCGCACCTCCTCGCGGGTCAGCCGCCCCCGCAGCTCGACGACGCGCTGCAGCCCGCGGTCGGCCACGGCGGCCTCGACCCGGGACCGGGCCGGACCGGATCCGATGAGCGAGAGCCGCACCCGGTCGGGCGGCAGCCGACGCACGGCCTCGGCCACGAGGCCCACGAGCGGGACGGCGCGCTTGCGGGGCGCCAGGCGCATGGTCGAGACGAGCCGCAGCGGTGCGGGCTCCTCGTCCCCGTGGGTCGGCCCCGTCGTCGGCCTGGTCGTCGGCCCTGTCGCCGACTCTGCTGCCGGCCCCGTCGGCCCCGTCAGGTCCGGGGCCCAGGCGTCCAGGTCGATGCCGTTCGGCATGAGGTGCACGGGACCGCCGAAGGCCTCACGCACCCGGCCCGCGGCGGCCTCGCTCACCGCGCTCAGCGCCACGGACCCCAGCGGGAAGCGCGTCGTGCGGGCGAGCAGACGCACGGCCGGCACGGTCCCGTCCAGCATGCAGTGCCAGGTCACCACCGTCGGAAGATCCGCCTCGACCGCGAGCCGGACCCCGTCGTAGGCGAACGGCGAGACGACCCCGGCGTGCACGTGCACGACATCGGGGCGCACCGACGCGAACGCCGCCCGGAACAGCCGCGCGTCCCGCGGGTTCACCGGAAGGTCGAACGGGAGCCGCGCGCCCATCCGGTGCACGTGCACACCCCGTTCGAGGTGGACCGCACCGCCCCGCTCGCCGTGGTTGCCGAGCGTCGCGGTGAAGACGTGCACCTCGTGCCCGGCCGCGACCTGGTGCGCCGCGAGGTCCCCGACCTGGGACTCGATCCCGCCCGTCCGGGGCGGGTAGCAGTCGGAGACATGGACGATCCGCACGGGCCCCAGGGTAGGTGCTCCGGCCCGCGCTCTCGCGTCGGGCCGTGCGCCCCGGTCGCGCAGGGGCCGTCAGCGCTCGGTGGCCGTGGCCGTCGTCGGCGTCACGGAAGCGAGGCGCGCGACCGCCTGGGCGTGCACCCGCCGCTCCAGCACGAACGACATCACGGGCACGACACCCGCCAACGCCATCGTGACCAGGCGCGTCAGCTTCCAGCGCATCGTCGACCAGAGATCGACGACCGTGACCAGGTAGACGACGTAGATCCAGCCGTGCGCGAACGCCACCCAGGCGCCGATGACCGGCTTCGCGTGCCCGTCGGCGTCGACGCCCGCGGCGTGGAACGCGTACTTGAGCAGCATCTCCAGGCACAGCACGAGGAGCATCGTGCCGGTCACCCACGCCAGCACCCGGTACCGCTGGAGCGACCCGGCCGCCTTGCGGGCCCACCGCTGCTCGTCGGTGGTCGTCGGCTGCACGCCGTCCGTCTCGCTCACGGTCTCACTCCCACTCGATCGTGCCCGGCGGCTTGCTCGTCACGTCCAGGACCACCCGGTTGACCTCCGGCACCTCGTTCGTGATGCGCGTGGAGATCGCGGCGAGGACCTCGTACGGCACGCGGGTCCAGTCGGCCGTCATCGCGTCCTCCGAGGACACCGGGCGCAGCACGACGGGGTGCCCGTAGGTGCGGCCGTCGCCCTGCACGCCCACCGAGCGCACGTCGGCGAGCAGCACGACCGGGCACTGCCAGATCTCACGGTCCAGGCCCGCGGCGGTCAGCTCCTCGCGGGCGATCAGGTCGGCGGCGCGCAGCACGTCGAGGCGCTCCGCGGTGACCTCGCCGATGATCCGGATACCCAGCCCGGGGCCGGGGAACGGCTGACGCCACACGATGACCTCGGGCACGCCGAGCTCGAGCCCGACCGCACGGACCTCGTCCTTGAACAGCGTGCGCAGCGGCTCGACCAGCTCGAACTGCAGGTCGTCGGGGAGCCCGCCGACGTTGTGGTGCGACTTGATGTTCGCCGCGCCCTCGCCGCCGCCCGACTCCACGACGTCCGGGTAGAGCGTGCCCTGCACCAGGAACTTCACCTCGCCCTGCGCGCCGGCCTCGGCGACGACCTCGCGCGCGGCGTCCTCGAAGACGCGGATGAACTCGCGGCCGATGATCTTGCGCTTGGTCTCCGGGTCGGTGTGGCCGGCGAGCGCCGTGAGGAACCGCTCGCGCGCGTCGACGACCTTCAGCCGCACGCCGGTGCTCGCCACGAAGTCCTGCTCGACCTGCTCGGCCTCGCCCGAGCGCAGCAGCCCGTGGTCGACGAACACGCAGGTCAGTTGGTCCCCGACGGCCCGCTGCACGAGCGCCGCGGCCACCGAGGAGTCCACGCCGCCCGACAGGCCGCAGATCACGCGGGCGTCGCCCACCTGGGCGCGGATCTTCGCGACCTGCTCGGCGATGACGTTGCCCGGGTTCCAGTCGGGGGTCAGCCCCGCGCCCTCGTAGAGGAAGTTCTCCAGCGCCTGCTGCCCGAGCGGGGAGTGCTTGACCTCCGGGTGCCACTGCACACCGAAGAGCCGGCGCGCCTTGTCCTCGAACGCGGCGACCGGCGAGCCCGACGACGTCGCGAGCACCTCGAAGCCCTCGGGGGCGGCGTGCACCGCGTCGCCGTGGCTCATCCACACGGTCTGCTCGTCCGGGCTGCCGCCCAGCACGGTGCCGGCCGCGGCGACCTCGACCTGGGTACGGCCGTACTCGCGCTGGCCGGTCTGCGCGACCGTGCCGCCCAGGGCCGCAGCCATCGCCTGGAAGCCGTAGCAGATGCCCAGCACGGGCACACCCGCTGTGAACAGCGCCGGGTCGACCGACGGGGCACCCTCGGCGTACACCGACGACGGGCCACCGGACAGGATGATCGCGGCAGGGTCCTTGGCGAGCAGGTCTGCCACGGACGCGGTGTGCGGGACGATCTCGGAGTACACGTGCGCCTCGCGGACCCGGCGGGCGATCAGCTGCGCGTACTGCGCCCCGAAGTCGACCACGAGGACGGGTCGGTGCTCGGGTCGCGGCTCGGGTCGCGGCTCGGGACGGTGCTCGAGACGGTCGGGGGCTGCGGGCTCAGGCGTCGGCACGCGACCAGGGTAGTCGGCCGAGGCCAGGGAACGACCACGACGACCGCCCGGACGGCCGAGCGGCAGGCCCGGCGGGTGAGCCGGACGGCCGACCAGGTGAAGTCCGCGGGTGAAAAGGTCGCGCGGGGCGGCGAACGCGGGCCGGGACGGCTCGTGACGCCCGCCCGAGCACCGATCCTGGGGGCATGGGCCAGCGGGGGCGGACGACCGGGCGTGCCACTGCCGTGGCCGTCGCCCTCGTGCTCGTGGCCGCCGTGCTCGTCGTCGTGCACCAGGCCGGGGCACCCGTCCCCGCACTGCTCGCCGCCCAGGGCATCAGCACCGCCGTCGTCGCGGTCCAGCTCGTCCGCCGGGGCGTGGCCGCGCGCCGCGCCTGGTGGTTCGTGCTCGTCGGGCTGCTCGTGCTCGACGTGGACCTGCTGCTGCACCACGTCCCGGCCGTGCCGCAGCCGCTGCCCGACTGGTGGCTCGCCGCGACGCCGCTCGGGCTGCTCGCCGCGCTCCTCGGTGTCGCCCAGCTGCTCATCGGCCCGCACCGCGGCCACGACACCTCGGTCGTCGAGAGCGCGATCTTCACCGTCACGACGACCACGCTGCTGTGGGGCGTGGTCGTGCAGCCGCACCTGGCCCAGATCGGGGCCTCGAGCGCCGCCCAGCTGCACGCCGGGGCGAGCGTCTTCCTGTCGAGCGCGATCGCCGGGGCCGGTGTGCGCGTCGCCCTCGCCCGGCCCGACGGCCGCGGCTCGCTGCGCTACGTCGTGGCTGCGCTGTCCCTCAACCTGATCGCCCAGGTCGCCCGGGTCGTCACCTGGGAGCACGACCTCGCACGGGCCCCCTGGGTCGGCCTCGTGTGGATCGGGGTCTACCTCTCGATCGCCGCGGCCGCGGCGCACCCCGACTCCGCCCACCTGGTCGGTCTGCGCAGCCCCCGCACCGCACGCCTCACCGGGGTGCGCGTCGCCGCGCTCGCCCTCGCGATGGCGCTGAACCCGGTCGTCGTCGCCGTCCAGCAGCTCACCGGCGCCGCGCCGGACACCGCCGCGCTCCTGTTCGGCACGCTCCTCATCGCCCCGCTGGTCGCCGTGCTGCTGCACCAGGTGAGCCTCGCGCAGGCGGACGTGGAGGCCCGCATGGCCTACCAGGCGGTGCACGACCCGTTGACCGGGCTGCCCAACCGCCGGCGCGTCGACGAGCTGGCGCGCACGCTGGTCGACCGGGTGGCGTCCGGCGGGTCGCCGGGCGCGGTCGTGCTGTTCGTCGACCTCGACGACTTCAAGGAGGTCAACGACACCTACGGCCACGGCGTGGGCGACGACCTCCTCGTGATCGTCGCCCAGCGCCTCGCCGAGGCGGTCGGTGAACAGGGCGAGCGGGGAACGCCGGGCGAGCGGGGCGAGCCACGCAGCGAGGGCGTGGTCGCGCGGTTCGGTGGCGACGAGTTCCTCGTCCTGCTCGAGGGCCCGGTGGACGGCCTCGCCGAGCGCGCGTCCGCCGCGATCGAGGCACGGCTGGCCGAGCCGGTCGACCTCGGCCCGCTCGTGACGTCGGCCCGTGCCAGCATCGGCTCCGCGCAGGTGCGCCGCGGTGAGAGCCGCACCGCCTCGTCGCTGCTGTCCGAGGCGGACGCGGCGATGTACGCGGACAAGCGGCGACGGCGTCGTCGCGGCGGACGCGCGCTGAACGGGACGAGCGGGCGGGCACGGGGCTGAGCGCGCCCGGCTCGGGCTGGTCGGACGCTGGTCGGCCGCTCATCGGTCACCCCTGCTGCCGGCGGCCTGACCTCGGGAAATCACGTTCCCGCCTGTGGGCACCGGCACGTAGCGTGGACGACCATGCGCTCGCTCCCCCTCGTCGACCCGGGTGACCCCCCGCTGACCGGCCCGTTCGCCTACCTGTGGTGGCTGGCGCGGCGGCAGTGGGCGGTGATCGCGACCGCCGTCGGGCTCGGCGTGGTGATGTTCGCCTGCCAGGCGTTCCTGCCCTACCTGACCGGCACCGCCATCGACGACGGGCTCACGCACGGCTTCGGCCGGCCGCTGTGGCGTGCCGCCGGGCTGCTGCTGGCCCTGGGCTCGGTGAGCGCCGCCGCCTCCGCGATCGGCCACCGGTTCGACGTGCAGGCCTGGATGCGCGCCTCGCTCACGTCCTCGCAGCTCGTCGGTCGCACGGTCTCCCGCTCGGGTCACGCGATCACGGCCGAGCTGCCCACGGGCGAGGTCGTCTCGGCGGTCGCCAACGACGCCCTGCGGGTCGGCGAGGTCTTCGCCCTGCTCGGTCGGTTCGTCGGCAGCCTCGTCGCCTACGGCGCCTGCGCGTTCCTCATGCTGCGCGTCTCCGTGCCGCTCGGGCTCGTCGTGCTGCTCGGGCTGCCGACGGTCGCGGTCGCGCTCGGCCTCCTGGTCAAGCCGCTGCAACGCCGGCAGACCACGCAGCGCGAGGCCTCGGGCCGGCTCACGACGCTCGGCGCCGACACGGTCTCCGGGCTCCGGATCCTGCGCGGCATCGGCGGTGAGGGCGTGTTCACGGCGCGCTACCGCGCGCAGTCGCAGATCGTGCGGGAGCGCGGCGTGCAGGTCGCCGTCACGCAGTCGTGGCTCGACGCGCTCCAGGTGCTCCTGCCCGGCTCGTTCGTCGTCGTGCTGCTCTGGCTCGGCGCGCACATGGCGGTCGAGGGCACGATCACGCCCGGGCAGCTCGTGTCCGTCTACGGGTACGCGGCGTTCCTCGGCTGGCCCGTGCAGCAGGCCACCCAGATGCTGCAGGGCACCACCCGGGCATGGGTCGGCGCGAAGAAGGTGCTCAAGGTGCTCGCGGTGGTCCCCGCCACGGGCGCCACGCCGGCGACCGCGGCGACCCCGCCCCCGCACGTGCACCTGGTCGACGAGACGAGCGGTGTCTCGCTCGTCCCCGGACGCGTGGCGGCCCTCGTCAGCGCCGACCCGGACGAGTCCGCGGCGATCGCCACCCGCCTCGGCCGGTTCGACGACGAGGCAGAGGCGCCCACGCCGGTGCGGCTCGGCGGCGTGCCGTTGTCGGCCGTCGACAAGGACGACGTGCGTTCCCGGATCGTCGTGGCCGAAGCCACGCCGCAGCTGTTCTCCGGTCGCCTGGCCGCCGAGCTCGACGTGCACGGCGTGGCCTCCGAGGACGACCTGCTGGCCGCGATCACGCTCGCCGACGCGCACGACGTGCTCGACTCGGTGCCCGACGGCCTGGACGGCGAGCTGCCCGAGAAGGGTCGGTCGCTCTCCGGCGGTCAGCGCCAGCGTGTCGCCCTCGCCCGGGCCCTGCTGATCGACCCGGAGATCCTCGTGCTGGTCGAGCCGACGAGCGCCGTCGACGCGCACACCGAGGCCCGGATCGCCGCCCGGCTCGCGCAGGCACGCCGTGGACGCACGACGCTGCTGGTGACCGCGAGCCCGCTCGTGCTCGACCACGTCGACGAGGTGCTCCTCCTCCGCGAGGGCGAGCTGGTCGCCCGGGGTCCGCACGCCGAGCTGCTCGAGCATGCCGAGCACGGCCGCGCCTACCGCCGGGTCGTCGGGCGCCACCTCGACGACGAGGGCACCGGCAGCACCGACGAGCCCGGCGACCGTGCCGGCACCACCGACGACGAGCCCGCGCTCGCCGGCGGCGGCCACGAGAGAGGAGGACGTCCGTGAAGCTGCCCATCGCCGACTCCGCGACCGTGCGCGCCTACGCCGCGCACCTGCTGCGCACCCACCGGCGCCCGTTGACGCTCATCGCCGTGCTGCACACGCTCGCTGCCGTGGCCGGGCTGGCCGGTCCGTGGCTGCTCGGCAACCTGGTCGACGGCGTGACCGCCGGCACCACGGCCACGCACGTGGACGTGCTCATCGGCATCGGCCTGCTCGCCGTGCTCAGCCAGACGGTGCTCATCCGGTTCGCCCAGCGTGTGTCGATGGTCTTCGGCGAGAAGGTGTTCGCCCAGCTGCGCGAGGAGTTCATCGAGACGCTCACGGCGCTGCCGCTGTCCGTCGTCGAACGTGCCGGCACCGGTGACCTCGTCGCGCGCACGACCAACGACGTCAACCGGCTGCAGCACGCGGTCCGGTTCGGCGTGCCTCGGGTCATCGTGGCCGTCGTCACGATCGCGCTGACGGTGCTCGCCTCGGTGCTCACCTCGCCGCGTGTCGCCGTCGCGATGTTCATCGGCGTGCCCGTGATGCTCGTGGTGTGCCGGTGGTACCTGCGGCGTGCGACCCCGGCGTACCAGCGCGAGTCGGCCGCGTACGCCGCGCTCAACGGCACCATCACCGAGTCCGTCGAGGGCGCCCGCACGGTCGACGCGCTCCGACTCGGCTCGCGCCGGTTCGCCCGGGTGAACGAGGACCTGCACGAGGCGTTCCTGGCGGAGAAGGCCACGCTGCGCCTGCGCACGGTGCTGTTCCCCGGCATCGACTTCGCGTTCGTGCTCGCCCCGGTCGCCGTGCTGCTCTGGGGCGGCTACCTCGCCTCGCAGGGGCAGGTCAGTCTCGGCGCGGTCACCACGGTCGTTCTCTACACGTACCAGGTGACCGGTCCCGTCTGGGAGCTGATCTTCTGGCTCGACGAGATCCAGGTGGCCGCCACGTCCCTGGCGCGCATCGTCGGCGTCCGGCTCGTCGAGCAGGACAGGACCGAGAGCGGCGCGACCGCGCAGGACGAGCACATCCGCGCCCGCGGCCTGCGCTACGCCTACCGCGAGGGCCATGACGTGCTGCACGGCATCGACCTGGACCTGCACGAGGGCGAACGCCTCGCCGTCGTGGGCCCGTCGGGTGCGGGCAAGTCGACGCTCGGGCGCATGCTCGCCGGCATCCACCCGCCCACCGGCGGCACGGTGACCATGGGCGAGGTCCCGCTCGTCGACCTGCCGCTCGGCGAGCTGCGCGGCCACGTCGCACTCGTCACGCAGGAGCACCACGTCTTCGTGGGCACGCTGGCCGACAACCTGCGCCTCGCCCAGGAGGACGCCGACGAGGTCGCGCTCGAACGTGCGCTGCGGGCGGTCGACGCGTGGGACTGGGTCGAGGCCCTGCCCGACGGCCTGGCCACCGAGGTGGGCTCGGGCGGCACGGCGCTCTCGCCCGCCCAGGCGCAGCAGGTGGCCCTCGCGCGCCTGGTGCTGCTCGACCCGCACACGCTCGTGCTGGACGAGGCGACCTCGCTGCTCGACCCGCGGGCTGCGCGGCACCTGGAGCGGTCGCTGTCGGCCGTGCTCGAGGGGCGCACGGTCGTGGCGATCGCGCACCGGCTGCACACCGCGCACGACGCGGACCGGGTCGCGGTCGTCGATGCCGGCCGCATCACCGAGATCGGTCCGCACGAGGAGCTCGTGGCCGCCGGCGGCGACTACGCCGCGCTGTGGCGGTCCTGGCAGCACGAGTAGCCACACGGATCGGCCCGGGCGCTCGGAGGCCCGGGCCGATCCGTGCGCTCAGCGCTCGGCCGGCTCCGGTGCCACGGGTGCGGCAGGCCCCTGCCCGCGCGGGGGGCCGCCGGCCGCCTCGTCCCGTACCAGCCGCACCCACAGGCCGACCGCGAACGCACCGAAGATCCACCACTGCGCCGCATAGGCCAGGTTCTGCAGGTTGAGGCCGCCCGTGTCCCCCTCCGGGGGGTCGAGCACGACGACCGCGGCATCCTGGGCGGGATCCGACGTCGCGAGCACGACGTACCCGGTGTAGATCGGCCCGCCCCACTCGTTGAGCAGGTCCGCCGAGCTGATGGCGTCGGTGACCCCGCCGCTCGCGCCTGCGCCTGCCGACTCCGACAGCTGCAGGTACCCGACGACCTCGACGTCCCCCGACGGGGGTGCGGAGGTGCCTACGCCCTCGTCGAGCGCGGCCGTGGCGTCCTCCTGCGGGAGCCAGCCGCGCACGACGGGCAGCACCGCACCGGCGTCCGGCCCGTCGGTGACACGCAGCGGTGTGAGCACGAGCATGCCCGGCCGCTCGCCGTCCGCCCGGCCGCTGACGAGCAGCTGCCCCTCGGGCTCGTAGGTGCCGTGCACCACGACCTTGCGCCCGAGCACGTCGCCGGTGAACGTCGCCTGCGGCGCGAGCACGTCCTGGAGCGGCTCGGGGGCGGCCGCGAGCCGCTCGACCTCCTCGCGCTGGGCGGCCGCGTGCCCCCGGAGCTGCGCGCGGTCGAGCTGCCACACGCCCAGGCGTGCGCAGACCGCGGCCGCGGTGAGCAGGAGGAGGAGCAGCCCGATCATCCGCGGGCGTACGGCGGCGCGCAGCACGGTCGTCGGCTCGGGCACGTGCCCACGGTATCCCGGGTGGATCCCGGCTGGATCCGGCCCGGATCCGGCCGGATCAGGACGTGAACAAGGCGGGATCCGGGGCCCCGCTCACGTCGCCGACGACCGGACCTGTCCACCGGTCGGACGTGCTCTCACTCACACTAGGGTGACGCCCGCGCGCTCCACGCGCACAGCATGACCGGTTCGGGTTGGATGGTGCTTGGTGCGCATGACGGGGCCGGTTGGCCCTGGGTCAGACGTCCCATGTATTTTCGACGGTGCGCGCCACAGTGGGGCAGCGGGTATCGATCCGTAGCGCAGCGGGATCCCGGTGCGCCGACCTTTCGGGAGCGAGCATGACGACGACCACGCCCGTGACGGCCACTTGGCGGACAGGGTCGGGGGAACCGCTGGACACCGCCACACTGGCCCGCATCGACGCCTGGTGGCGGGCCGCGAACTACCTGTCCGTGGGCCAGATCTACCTGCTGAACAACCCGCTGCTGCGCGAGCCGCTGGACCGTGACGACGTGAAGCCGCGTCTGCTCGGCCACTGGGGCACGACGCCCGGCCTGACCTTCCTGTACGCCCACCTCAACCGGGCGATCCAGGAGCGCGAGCAGTCGACGATCTACGTCGCCGGACCGGGCCACGGCGGTCCCGGCCTGGTGGCCGGCGCGTACCTCGACGGCACCTACTCGGAGGTGTACTCCGACGTCACCGAGGACGCCGAGGGCCTGCGTCGCCTGTTCAAGCAGTTCTCCTTCCCGGGCGGCATCCCCAGCCACGTCGCCCCGGAGACGCCCGGTTCGATCCACGAGGGCGGCGAGCTCGGCTACGCGCTCTCGCACGCCTACGGCGCCGCGTTCGACAACCCCGACCTGCTGGTCGCGGCCGTCGTCGGTGACGGCGAGGCCGAGACCGGCCCGCTGGCCACCAGCTGGCACTCGAACAAGTTCGTCAACCCGGCCAAGGACGGCGTCGTCCTGCCGATCCTGCACCTCAACGGGTACAAGATCGCCAACCCGACGGTGCTGGCCCGGATCAGCGACGACGAGCTGAACTCGCTCATGGTCGGCTACGGCCACAAGCCGCACGTCTTCGTCGCCGGTTTCGACGACGAGTCCCACCTGGACATCCACCGCCGCTTCGCGACGGTCCTCGACGAGGTGCTCGACGAGATCGCCGACATCAAGGCCCGCGCCGCCAACGGTGACGTGGCCCGCCCGATGTGGCCGATGATCGTGCTGCGCACCCCCAAGGGCTGGACGGGTCCGGACTACATCGACGGCAAGAAGACCACGGACTCGTGGCGTGCCCACCAGGTGCCGCTGGCGAGCGCCCGGGACACCCCCGAGCACCTGCAGGTCCTGGACCGGTGGCTGCGCTCGTACCGTCCCGAGGAGCTCTTCGACGAGGACGGCCGCGTCGTGCGCGACGTGCGTGCCCTCGCCCCGGCCGGCCCGCTGCGCATGAGCGACAACCCGCACGCCAACGGCGGTCTGCTGCTCAAGGACCTGCGCCTGCCCGACTTCCGTGAGTACGGCGTCGAGGTGCCGGTGCCCGGCGGCTCGATCTCCGAGGCGCCGCGCGTGCTCGGCGAGTGGCTGACGGACGTCGTGCGGCTCAACCCGGACAACTTCCGGATCTTCGGCCCGGACGAGACGGCGTCGAACCGTCTGCAGGCGGTCTTCGGCGTGACCGACAAGCAGTGGAACGCGGACTTCTACGGTCCCGAGGTCGACGAGCACCTGTCCCGTGCGGGCCGCGTCATGGAGATGCTCTCCGAGCACCAGTGCCAGGGCTGGCTCGAGGGCTACCTGCTCACCGGTCGCCACGGCCTGTTCACCTCCTACGAGGCGTTCATCCACATCGTCGACTCGATGTTCAACCAGCACGCCAAGTGGCTGAAGGTCACGCGGGAGATCCCGTGGCGCCGCCCGGTCGCGAGCCTGAACTACCTGCTGTCCAGCCACGTGTGGCGCCAGGACCACAACGGGTTCAGCCACCAGGACCCGGGGTTCATCGACCACGTCGTGAACAAGAAGGCCGAGGTCGTGCGGGTGTACCTGCCGGCCGACGCCAACACCCTGCTGGCGACGTACGACCACTGCCTGCGCAGCCGCAACTACGTCAACGTGGTCGTGGCGGGCAAGCAGCCGGCCCCGAACTTCCTGACGATGGACCAGGCCATCGCGCACTCCGCGCGCGGTCTGGGCATCTGGGAGTGGGCGGGCACCGAGGCGCCCGGCGAGGACCCGGACGTGGTCCTGGCCGCCGCCGGCGACGTGCCGACGCTCGAGGTGCTCGCGGCCGCGGACATCCTGCGCCGTGAGCTGCCCGACCTGAAGGTCCGCGTCATCAACGTGGTCGACCTCATGCGTCTGCAGGACGAGCGGGAGCACCCGCACGGCCTGTCGGACCGCGAGTTCGACACGCTGTTCACGCAGGACCGCCCGGTCGTGTTCGCGTACCACGGCTACCCGTGGCTGATCCACCGCCTCACGTACCGCCGCAACGGGCACGCGAACATCCACGTGCGCGGGTACAAGGAGGAGGGCACGACCACGACGCCGTTCGACATGGTCATGCTCAACGACCTGGACCGGTTCCACCTGGTCATCGACGTGATCGACCAGACGCCCGGCCTCGGGCAGTCGCAGGCCGGCCTGCGTCAGCGCATGGTCGACGCCCGCCTGGCAGCCCGCCAGTACACCCGCGAGCACGGGGACGACGTCCCCGAGATCCGCGACTGGGTGTGGCCCGACGCCGGCGACGCCGCATCGAGCACGGAGGTCGCCGCGACGATCTTCACGGGCGGCGACAACGAGTGACCCACGGGTGGGCGAGGCGCACAGCGCCTCGCCCACCTTCCGTTCCACCCCCTGACCGTCCTTCTGTGACCCGCACCACCCGTCCACCGCACGCACCTGGAGAAGCCCACCGTGGCCCGCAGCATCTACGTCACCTCACCCGAGGGTGACACCGGCAAGTCGACCATCGCACTCGGACTCGTGGACCTGCTCAGCCGCACGGTCCAGCGGGTGGGGGTGTTCCGCCCCGTCGCCCGATCCACGCAGACCCGCGACTACGTCCTCGACCTGCTGCTGGACCACGACGGCGTCGACCTGACCTACGACGAGTGCATCGGCGTCACCTACGAGCAGGTGCTGGCGGACCCCGAGCAGTCCCTCGCCCTGATCGTGTCGCGCTACCACGAGGTCGAGCGGCGCTGCGACGTGGTCGTCGTGGTCGGCACGGACTACACGGACGTCGCCGGGCCGACCGAGCTGGCCTACAACGCCCGGATCGCCGCGAACCTCGGCGCCCCGGTCGTCCTCGTCGTCAACGGGTCGGGCCGCACACCGGCGACGATCCAGCAGGTCGCCGAGGTCGCCGTCGCCGAGCTGCACGCCAACCACGCCCAGGTCGTCGCGGTCGTCGCGAACCGGTGCGCCGGCTCGCAGGTCGACCAGGTGCAGGCCGCCCTGGCCCAGGGTCAGCGGATGCCCGCGTGGGCCGTCCCCGAGAGCGCTCTGCTGCAGGCCCCCACGGTCCGTCAGCTCATGGACTCCGTCGGCGGCAAGCTGTTCGCCGGTGACGAGTCGCTGCTGTCCCGCGAGGTCCTCGACGTGCTGGTCGGCGCCATGTCGATCGAGCACCTGCTCGACCGGCTCGCCGACGGCGCTGTCGTCATCACCCCGGGCGACCGTTCGGACGTGCTGCTCGGCCTGCTGATGGCCCACCAGGCCGACGGGTTCGCCTCGCTGGCCGGCATCATCCTCAACGGCGGGTTCCAGCCCACCCCGACGATCGAGCGCCTGGTGATGGGCCTGGGCACGCGCCTGCCGATCATCACCACCGACCTCGGCTCGTTCCGTTCCGCGAGCGCGGCAGCGACCACGCGCGGTCGCCTGGAGAGCTCCTCGCAGCGCAAGGTCGACACCGCGCTGTCGCTGTTCGAGCAGCACGTCGACGGGCACGCGCTGCTGGCCGCGCTCGACGTGCCGCGCATCGAGGTCGTCACCCCGCTCATGTTCGAGTACGGCCTGCTGGACCGGGCACGGTCCGACCGCAAGCACATCGTGCTGCCCGAGGGCTCGGACGACCGGATCCTGCGCGCGGCCTCCACGCTCCTGCAGCGTGGCGTGGCGCGGCTGACGATCCTCGGCGACGAGGCCTCGATCCGCACGCGTGCCACCGAGCTCGGCCTGGACCTCGACGAGGCGGCCGTGCTGGACCCGCACGACCCGGCGACGCTCGAGCAGTTCGCCGAGGCGTACACGCAGATGCGCAAGCACAAGGGCATGACGGTCGAGCGGGCGCGCGAGATCGTCTCCTCGGTGTCGTACTTCGGCACGATGATGGTCCAGCTCGGCCTGGCCGACGGCATGGTCTCGGGTGCCGCGCACACCACGGCGCACACCATCAAGCCGTCGTTCGAGATCATCAAGACCGCCCCGGACACCAACAGCGTCTCGAGCGTGTTCCTCATGTGCCTCGAGGACCGGGTGCTGGTCTACGGCGACTGCGCGGTCATCCCCGACCCGACCGCCGAGCAGCTGGCGGACATCGCGATCTCCTCGGCCAGCACCGCGGTGCAGTTCGGCATCGAGCCGCGCATCGCGATGCTGTCGTACTCGACCGGCGAGTCCGGCACGGGTGCCGACGTCGAGAAGGTGCGTGCGGCCACCCAGCTGGTGCGCGAGCGTCGCCCCGACCTGTCGATCGAGGGTCCGATCCAGTACGACGCGGCCGTGGACGCCTCGGTCGCCAAGACCAAGATGCCCGACTCGGCCGTCGCCGGCCGGGCCACCGTGTTCGTGTTCCCGGACCTCAACACCGGCAACAACACCTACAAGGCCGTGCAGCGCTCGGCCGGCGCCGTCGCCATCGGCCCGGTCCTGCAGGGTCTGCGCAAGCCCGTCAACGACCTGTCCCGCGGCGCTCTCGTGCAGGACATCGTCAACACCGTCGCGATCACCGCCATCCAGGCCCAGGCGCTCGACACCCCTTCGGAAGGTTCCCTGTGAGCACGCTCGTCCTCGTCATCAACTCCGGTTCGTCCTCGATCAAGTACCAGCTCGTCGACGTCGACACCCACGAGGCGCTCGCCACGGGCCTCGTCGAGCGGATCGGCCTCGCGGTCGGTCGGCTCAAGCACGAGGGCCCGAACGGCGACGTCGTCCTCGAGCAGCCGATCGCGAACCACGAGGCGGGCATGGAGCTCGTGCTCGCGCAGTTCGCCGAGCACGGCCCGGCCCTGGACCCGGCGACGCTGACGGCCGTCGGCCACCGCGTCGTGCAGGGTGGCGACGTGTTCGACGGTCCGGCGCTCATCGACGACACGGTCATCGCGCAGATCGCCGACCTGGCGCCGCTGGCCCCGCTGCACAACCCGGCGCACCTCGACGGCATCCGTGCCGCGCAGGCCGCGTTCCCGCAGGTGCCGCACGTCGCGATCTTCGACACCGCGTTCCACCGCACGCTGCCGCCCGAGGCGTACACGTACGCCATCGACCAGAAGGTCGCCCACGAGTTCCGGATCCGCCGGTACGGCGCGCACGGCACGTCGCACAAGTTCGTCTCGCGCACGGTGGCCGAGCACCTCGGCAAGGACGTCTCCGAGCTCAACACGATCGTGCTGCACCTGGGCAACGGCGCGTCGGCCACGGCCGTCCGCGGCGGGCAGTCGGTCGAGACCTCGATGGGTCTCACGCCGCTCGAGGGCCTGGTCATGGGCACCCGGTCGGGCGACATCGACCCGGCGGCGCTGTTCCACCTGGCGCGTCAGGGCGGCTACAGCATCGACCAGCTCGACGACCTGCTGAACCGTCGTTCGGGCATGCTCGGCCTGTGCGGCCACACCGACATGCGCGACGTGCACGACGCGGTCGCCGCCGGTGACGAGGTCACGGAGACCGCGCTCAAGGTCTACTACCACCGGATCAAGGGCTATGTCGGGCAGTACATGGCGCACCTGGGCCACGTCGACGTCATCGCGTTCACCGCCGGCATCGGCGAGAACGACGACATCGTCCGCCTCGGCGCCCTGGCCGGCCTGGAGAAGTTCGGCATCGTCGTGGACCCGGAGCGCAACGCGGGCCGCAAGAAGCAGATCACGGTCATCTCGCCGGACGACGCCCCGGTCACGGTGCTCGTGGTGCCGACGAACGAGGAGCTGGAGATCGCCCGCCAGTCGGTCGAGCTGGTGCGCGGCTGACGCCGACCTCGACGCACGCAGGCCCCGCCCCGGACGCGTTCCGGGGCGGGGCCTGCGTCGTCCCTGGGCCGGCCGCGGCCCGTCAGGTCAGGGCAGCCGCAGCGCCCTGGAGGCGCGCAGGACCTGGGTGAACACCTGCGGCCAGGTCTCGGTGCCCAGGTCGAAGAGCCGCTGCAGCCCGAGGGGGGGCAGCCCGAGCACGCCGTGCGCCCCGTGCTGGACCGCCACGGTCTGCAGGCGCGTCGTCTCCCAGAGCCCCTCGCGACCGTGCCGGGAGCCCGTGCCCGCAGTGCCGGAGCCGCCCTGCGGCGCCCCGACGGCCGCCCAGGAGGCCATGTACCCCTCGTTGACGTTGACCTGGCCCGAGCGCACGCGGGCGGCGAGCCGGGCGCCACGGCGCACGTCGCGCGTCCAGATGCTCGCGTTGAGCGCGAACTCGCCGTCGTTCATGGCGGCCACGGCCTCGTCGTCGGAGGCCACGCGGGAGACGGTCACGACGGGCCCGAAGGTCTCCTCGCGGGTGAGCCGCGCCTCGGGCGGCACGTCGGTGAGCACGGTCGGCTCGTAGAAGTACGGCCCGAGGTCCGTGCGGTGCACAGCGCCGGTCAGCACGGTCGCGCCGTGCCCCATGGCGTCCTCGACGTGCTCGACGACCTTCGCCAGCTGGGCGGCCGACGTGAGCGAGCCCATGTCGGAGCGGTAGTCCAGCCCCGAGCCGAGGCGCAGCGCCCGGGTGTTCCGCACGAAGGCGGCCAGGAAGGCGTCCGCGACGTCCTCGTGCACGTAGAGGCGCTCGATCGAGACGCACACCTGACCCGCGCCGGTGAAGCACGCCCGCACCGCTCCACGTGCGGCGGTCTCGACGTCGACGTCCTCGGCCACGTAGAGCGGGTTCTTGCCGCCCAGCTCCAGCGTTGCGGGCACCAGAGCCTGCCCGGCCTGCCCGGCGACGACGCGTCCGGCGGCGGTCGAGCCGGTGAAGCTCAGGTGGTCGACCTGGTCGACGAGCATGGGGGCGAGCAGGCGGCCCTCGTTGACGACGATCTGCAGGAGCCCGTCGGGCAGCCCCGCGTCTTCGAGCAGCTCGGCGGCCCACAGCGCGGTCAGCGCGGTCTGCGGGTCGGGCCGCAGGATCACGGCGTTGCCCGCGACGAGCGCGGGGAGCACGTCACCGAGGGTGAGCGTGAGCGGGAAGTTCCAGGGGGCGATGATCCCGACGACCCCGAGCGGGTGCCGCAGCACGCGCACGGACGACAGCCCCGGGACCACGCCCGGCTCGCGCCGCGGGGCGAGGTAGCGGCCGGCCCGCGCGGCGTAGTGCCGGGCGACGAGCGCGATGTCCGCGACCTCCTCGTAGGCCGAGGCCCGCGACTTGCCGGTCTCGAGCTGGACGAGGTCCAGCACGTCGCTCTGCCGGGCGAGCAGCAGGTCGTGCAGCCGGCGCAGCACGGCCGTGCGGGTGCGCAGGGGTGCGGCGGCCCAGCGGCGCTGCGCGGCGCGCGCGACGGTCGCGGCCCGCTCGACGTCGGCGGGGGTGGACAGCGGGACCGCGGCGATCGGCGCACCGGTGAACGGCGCGTAGGACGTGCGGTGCTCGGCTCCGGGCGAGGTGACGATGCGGGCCAGGAGCGTACGGACGTCGTCGGGCTCGAGCACGTAGGTCGCGAGCGGGTCCGTCTCGGGGTCGTGCAGCTGCGCGTTGCCGGGGTCGTGCGACATGGCCGTCAGGGTACGCCCGACGCCCCGTCGCTCACCGGCTGCCCGCCCGGACCGGGGCCGTGTGGTGCCGCCCGATCGGCACGACCAGCGGCGTGCCCGACACCGGGTCGGGCACGACCTGCGCGCGCAGCCCGAACACCTCGGCCACCAGCTCGGGTGTGATCACGTCCTGCGGGGCGCCCTGGGCCATGAGACGGCCCGCGCGCAGCGCCACGAGATGGTCCGTGTAGCGGCTCGCCAGGTTGAGGTCGTGCAGCACGAGCACGATCGTCGTGCCGCGGGTGCGGTTCAGGTCGGTGAGCAGGTCGAGCACGTCGATCTGGTGGCTGACGTCGAGGAACGTGGTGGGTTCGTCGAGCAGCAGCACGTCGGTCTGCTGGGCGAGTGCCATGGCGATCCACACCCGTTGCCGCTGCCCGCCGGAGAGCTCGTCCACGGGGCGGTCGGCCAGGTCCAGGATGTCCGTGGCGCGCAGCGCCTCCTCGACCGCGGCGTCGTCCTCGCGCGTCCACCGCCGGAACCAGCCCTGGTGCGGGTAGCGCCCGCGGCCCACCAGGTCGGCGACCGCGATGCCCTCGGGGCTGACCGGTGACTGGGGCAGGAGCCCGAGGACGGTGGCGACCTCGCGCGACGGGATGCTGTCGATGGGGGTGCCGTCGAGCAGCACCGCACCGGAGCGGACCCGCAGCAGCCGGGCCATGGCCCGCAGCAGCGTGGACTTCCCGCAGGCGTTCGCACCGACGATGGTGGTGATCCGACCGCTGGGGACCTCGAGGGTCATGTCCTGCACGACCAGTCGGTCGTCGTACCCGATGCTCGCCCCCTGCACCGCGAGGGTGTGCGAGGTCGGCCCGGCGGGGGTCGGCGCGTCGGTCGTGACGCCGGTCGTCGCGTCGGTCATCGTCTCGGTCACAGACTGCCTCCGGTGCGGTTGGTCCTGGCGAGCAGCCAGATCAGGTACGGGGCGCCGAGCACCCCGGTGACGACGCCGACGGGGAACCGCGTCGGCAGCAGGTGCTGCCCGATCAGGTCGCCGAGCAGCACGAGCAGGGCGCCGACGAGTGCGGCGGGCACCAGCGGGGAGCCGGTCCCCCGGACCAGCCGGTACGCGATCGGACCGGACAGGAACGCGACGAACGCGATCGGCCCGGTCGCGGCCGTGGCGACCGCGACCAGCGCGACCGCGACGACCAGCAGGGCGAGCCGTGCCCGGTCGGGGCGGACACCGAGGCCCGCGGCGGTGTCGTCACCGAGCTGGAGCGCCTCCAGACGTCGGGAGAGCACCAGCAGCACGGGCACCAGGACGGCGGTCGCCGCCGCGAGCGGGCCCACCCCGTCCCAGAACGCCGAGTTGAGCGACCCGGTGAGCCAGCGCAGCGCCTCGTTCGCGTAGTAGATCTGCGTGCGGGTCATGGCGTACGAGATCACCGAGTCGAGCATCGCGCCGACGGCGATCCCGGTCAGCACCAGGCGGGCTCCGTGCACGCCACGCTGCCAGGACAGCAGGTAGATCGCACCGGCGACGACGAGGCCGCCGACCACCGCCAGCAGCGACAGCGTGGCACCGGAGAGGCCGAACATCGTGATGGCGACGACCGCGACGGCGCTGGACCCGGCGGAGATGCCGATGATGTCGGGGCTGGCGAGCGGGTTGCGCAGCATGGTCTGGAACACGACCCCGCCCATGCCGAACGCGAGCCCGGCGAGCAGGCCGGTCAGCACGCGCGGCAGCCGCAGCACGGTCACGTTGAACGAGACGCCCGGGACCTGCTCGCCGAGCAGCGCCCGGACCACCTCGACCGGGGAGTCCCACCGTTCGCCGAGGCACAGCGAGAGCAGCAGCACGCCGGCGACGGTGAGCACGAGGGCCGCGATCACCGTGCGGCGACGCCGCGTGCGCGCACGTCGGCCCGCGGCGACCAGCCCACCGCCCACGGCCGGGGCCACCGGCGGGTCGGTCCGCTCGGTCCGGTCGGTCTTGTCCGTCAGCACGCTCACAGGTCACGCACCTTCTGCCGGCGCAGGATCATGAGGAACACCGGGGCGCCGATCAGCGCGGTCACGATGCCGACCTCGATCTCCTGGGGACGGGCCACGAGGCGGCCGACCACGTCGGCCGCGAGGAGCAGGGCGGCGCCGAGCGTCGCGGAGTACGGCAGCAGCCAGCGGTGGTCGGGGCCGGTGAACCGGCGCGCGGCGTGCGGCACGACGAGGCCGACGAAGCCGATCGGCCCGGCGATCGCGACGGCAGCACCGCACAGCAGCACCGCCGCGAGGGCGCCGAGCGCACGGACCCGGCCGATCCGCTGACCGAGCCCGGTCGCCACCTCGTCGCCGAGCGCGATGGCGTCCATCCCCCGGGCGCTGCCCACGGCGAGCACGGCGCCGACCAGCAGGAACGGCAGGACCTGGCCGATCTCGCCGAGCGACGCCCGGCCGATCGACCCGACCTGCCAGAACCGGAAGGTGTCGTACACGTCCGTGCGGGTCAGCAGCACCATCGAGACCATCGAGACGAGCGCGGCACTGGTCGCGGCCCCGGCGAGCGCGAGCTTGAGCGGGGTCGCGCCCTCCCGGCCGATCGACCCGACCGCGTAGACCAGGGCCGCGGCGACCGCCGCGCCGAGGAACGCGAGCCAGATGTACTGCGTCAGGCTCGACACACCCAGCCAGGCGATCCCGCAGACCACGGCGAACGACGCGCCCGAGCTGACGCCGAGCAGCCCCGGGTCGGCCAGCGGGTTGCGCGTCAGGCCCTGCATCACGGCACCGGCCAGGCCGAGCGCCGCGCCGACGAGCGCACCGAGCAGGGTGCGGGTGATCCGCGAGTGCACGGCCGCCTGCGCGATGTCGTCGAGGTCGGGGTGCAGCACCCCGGCGACGACGTCCGGCCACGCGACGACCCGGGAGCCGAACGCCAGGGAGGCGACGCACGCGAGCAGCACGGCGGCGACGCACACGGCGAGGCCGGTCGCGCGGCGGCGCCGCAGCGACGCCGGTCGCCCCGGTGAGGGGGCGACCGGCGCGGTCACGGCTGCCGTGGTCACCCGACGTGCTCGGCGGCGGCCTGGAACAGGTCGAGGTAGTCGTCCAGGACGTACGGCACGGACAGCACGGTCGGGCCGGAGGTCGCGGCGGAGATCGGCGCCGAGTTCGGCATGACCACGACGGAGCCGCGGGCGACGGCCGGGATCTTGCCGATCAGCGGGTCGGCCTGGAGCGTGGCCAGCGTCGTGTCGTCGCCGTAGACCACGAGCACGTCGACGTCGGACAGGGTGTCGGCGTTCTCGGCGGACAGGCTCAGGTAGAACTGGTCGGTGTCGGCGGCCAGCTCCACGACCGACGGGGCGTCGACCATCCCGAGGTCCGTCAGGAGCTGGACCCGGGCGTCGAGCGGGGTGTACAGGCCGATGGTGCTGGTGTCGGCCGGGTCGATCCAGCCGTAGGCCACGGTCTTGCCCGCGACGTCCGGCCGCTCGGCCAGCGCCGCCTCGATCTGCGCGAGCACGTCGTCGACGAGCGCCTGCGCCTCGTCCTTCATCCCGAGCGCCTCGCCGTCGATCAGTGCCATGTCCTTCCAGCTCGTCCCCCAGGCGAACTCGGGGTAGGACACGGTCGGCGCGATCTGGGACAGCGTGCCGTAGTCCTCCTCGGTGAGCCCCGAGTAGGCGGCCAGGACGACGTCGGGCTCGGTGTTGGCGACCTGCTCGAACGGGATGCCGTCGGTCTCGTCGAAGAGCTCCGGGAGCGCGTCGCCGGTGGCGCCGAGCTTCTCCAGGGCGGCGTAGGTCCACGGCAGGATGCCGTCGCCGTCGTCGTCGCCGTAGGTCGTCTCCTGGAGGCCGACGGGGACGATGCCCAGCGCCAGCGGGACGTCGTGGTTGCCCCAGTTGACCGTCGCGACGCGCTCGGGCTGGGACTCGATCGTCGTCTCACCGAAGGTGTTGGCGAGCGTGACCGGGAACGCGCTGGTGCTCGACGAGCCCGCGGCGGTCGTGGTCTGGTCGTCCGTCGAGCCGCCCGAGCTGCACGCGGTGAGCGCGAGCCCGGCCGCCACGACGGCGGCGACGCGGGCCAGGTGGCGCTGGACGGTGGAGTGAGGCATGGAGGTCCCCTCGAGGGTCAGCTGGTGCAGTTGCTTAGGGCAGGCTTACCTTATGCCATCTGCACCGGTGCTCGGGACCGACGCCATTCGGGCGGGCGGAAGGGCGGGCCGACCGGTTCCTCCGCAGGGCCGACCACCGACCCCGGGGCACGACGACGGCCGCGGACCGCCCAGGGCAGTCCGCGGCCGTGTGACCCTCCGACCTCGCTACAGCGCGAGCGCCGCCACGAGCGCCGGGTCGACCAGCTCGAGCACAGCAGCGCGCGCCTCGGTGGCCGACGGTGCGGCCAGGGCCCGCTCGGCGGCCTGCCGGCACGTCGCGAGCGAGTGGCGTCGCAGCATGTGCCGCGCCGCAGGCAGGGCCCCGGCGGACATGGACAGGCTGGTCACGCCGAGCCCGGTGAGCACGAGCGCCATCAGCGGGTCACCCGCCGACTCCCCGCACACGCCGACCGGCTTGCCGAGCTCGGTCCCGGCCCGTGCCGTGGCGGCGACCAGGTCGAGCACGGCCGGCTGCCAGGGGTCGAGCAGGTCGGCCAGCTCGCCGCGCAGCCGGTCGGTCGCCATCGCGTACTGGGCCAGGTCGTTGGTGCCCAGGGACACGAAGTCGACCTCGGCGAGCACCTCGCGCGCCCGCAGCGCCGCCGCAGGGACCTCGACCATCACACCGACCGTCCGGATGCCGTGACCACGCGCCCGCTCGGCGAACGCCCGCGCCTCCTGGGCGGTGGCGACCATCGGCGCCATGACCCACGGTGCCGTGCCCGTGGCCTCCTGCGCCCGCGCGAGCGCGGCCAGCTGGGTGTCGAGCAGTTCGGGCATGGTCCGCACGAGCCGGTAGCCGCGCACCCCCAACGCCGGGTTCTCCTCGTCGGCCTGGGTGGCGAACGCCAACGGCTTGTCGGCGCCGGCGTCGAGCGTGCGGACGACGACCTTGCGGTCGCCGAACGCCCGCAGCACGCGCTCGTAGGTCGCGGCCTGCTCGTCGAGCGTCGGCGCCGTGGCGCGGCCGAGGAACAGCACCTCGGTGCGGAACAGGCCGACGCCCTCGACGCCCGGCAGGGCGACACGTTCGGCGTCCTCCGCCGTGCCGATGTTGGCCAGCAGCATCACGGGGTGCCCGTCAGAGGTGCCCCCCTCCGCGGTGTCCGCGGCCAGCTCGCGGTCGACCGCCGCGCGCTCGGCCAGCACCGACTGCAGCGCGGCGTCCGGGTCCGGCGTGACCGTCCCGGCTGCCGCGTCCACCGCCACGAGGGTGCCCTCGGGCAGGTCGGTCGCACCCGCGACGCGCACGACGCACGGCAGGCCGAGCTGTCCGGCGATGATCGCGGTGTGCCCCGTCGGTCCGCCGAGTTCGGTGACGATCGCGAGCACCTTGTCCAGGTCGAGGGCCGCGGTGTCGGCCGGGGCGAGGTCGCGCGCGACGACGACGGACGGCACGTGCAGCTCGGGAACACCGGGCGCCGGGAGCCCGAGCACGCGGGCCACGACGCGGTCGCGCACCGAGTGCAGGTCGGTGACGCGCTCGGCCAGGTATCCGCCGGCCTGCTCGAACATGGCCGCGAACGTCGCGACGACGGCGTCCACGGCCCCGACGGGCGGCTCACCGGCGTCGAGCCGGGTCAGCACGCCCGATCGCAGGGCACGGTCGTCGGCCATCTGCGCGGTCGCGGCGAGCACCTCACGGACCGTTCCCTCGGCGCGCTCGGCCTGCTCGCGCAGGCCTGCGGCCACGTCGCCGAACGCCGCCTCGACGCGGGCACGCACCGTGGCCGCATCGGCCGGAGCACCGTCGACCAGCACGGGGGCGTCCGCCGGGACGGTCGGAGCGGGCCGCACCTGCGCGACCGGACCGACCGCACCACGTCGACCGACGCCGACCCCCTGCAACGTGGGCTGGGGCATCAGGCACCGCCAGGCGCGGGGACGTCCTGCGCGTCGAGGTCGGTGGCGAGCAGCGTCACGAGACCGTCGAGCGCGGCGTCGGCGCCGTCGCCCTCGGCCGCGAGCGTGACCTCCTCGCCGGAGGGGACGCCGAGCCCCATGACGTACAGGATGCTCGTGGCGTCGACGGGCTCGCCGCCGGGACGAGCGATCGTGACGGGCAGCCCGGTCGCCGCGGCCGCCTGCGTGAAGAGCATGGCGGGTCGGGCGTGCAGGCCCACACGGGAGGCGACGACGACGGTGCGCTGAGCCATGGGAGGAGCTCCGTTCAGGGAGTGGGGTGCCGGGGCGGCACGGGTGGACGGGTGACGGACGACGATGCGGCAGGGCTCGTGCGCCGCGGGTCCCGGGTCACCTTCGACCGGGACCCACGGCTGCTCGAGCCCGTGAGGGGATCAGGCCGTGCGGGCCACCAGCGCGGGCGAACCCTCGGCGGCCGCGTCGGCCTCGTGCTCAGCCTGCACCAGCGGGCTGGGACGCGCGCTCTTGAGCGCGACGACCAGCAGACCGCTGACGACCATCCCGACGGCCACGCAGCCGACGAAGGCCCACGGGTTGGAGATGAGCGGGAGGACCCAGATGCCGCCGTGCGGGGCGCGCAGGCCGGAGCCGACGGCCATCACGAGCGCGCCGGTGACGCTCGAGCCGACCACCGAGGAGACGATCACGCGCCACGGGTCGGCCGCGGCGAACGGGATCGCACCCTCGGAGATGAACGACAGCCCGAGCAGCCAGGCGGCCTTGCCGTTCTCCTGCTCGGCGTGCGTGAACAGGTTCTTGCGGATGGTCGTGGCGAACGCCATCGCGAGCGGGGCGACCATGCCGGCAGCCATGACCGCAGCCATGATCTGGTACTGCACGGCGTCGGCCGCCAGACCCTCGGTCGCCAGGCCGGTGACCGCGAACGTGTAGGCGACCTTGTTGATCGGTCCGCCGAGGTCGAAGCCCATCATCGCGCCGAGCAGCGCGCCCATGAGCACGAGGTTCGCGCCGGACAGCCCGTTGAGCCAGCTCGTCAGACCCTCCATCGCCGAGGCGATGGGCTGCCCGATGAGCACGATCATCACGAAGCCGACGACCGCCGACGAGAGCAGCGGGGTCACCACGACGGGCATCACGCCGCGCACGCCCTTCGGGACCCGCCAACGGCTGATCCACAGCGCGAGGAACCCGGCGAGGAAACCGGTGACCAGGCCGCCGAGGAAGCCGGCGCCCACGGCCACGGAGATCGCGCCGCCGACGAACCCGGGCACCAGACCCGGCCGGTCGGCGATGCCGTAGGCGATGAACCCGGACAGCACGGGCACCAGGAACCCGAAGGCCACGGCGCCCGTCTGGAACAGGAGCACCGCCCAGTCCTGACCGGACATCACGTTGAAGTTGGCCAGCAGGTCCGCCAGCGGCACGCCGGTCACCGCGACGACGCCCTCGTCACCGGGCCACGCGAACGCGGCGACCATGAACCCGAGCGCGATGAGGATGCCGCCCGCGGCGACGAACGGGATCATGTACGACACGCCGGTCATGAGCCACTGCCGCACGCGGGTGGCCACCGAGGCGTTCGGGTCGACCTTCGTGGCGGGCGCTGCACCGGGGGTCGCCGCCGGTGCAGCGGCCACGACGCCGGACTCCACGGCCGCGACGGCCTGGGCGATGACACCGGCGGCGTCGTGCACGGCCTTCTTCACGCCGACGTCGACCGACGGCTTGCCGGCGAACCGCTCACGGTCCTTGACCTCGAGGTCGGCGGCGTAGATCACGCCGTCCGCGTCGGCGATGACCTGCGGGTCGAGCGGCGTGGAGCCCGCGGCCCCTTGCGTCTCGACGGTGACCGTGTGCCCGGCGGCCTTCCCGGCCTGCTCCAGGGCCTCGGCGGCCATGTAGGTGTGGGCGATCCCCGTGGGGCACGAGGTGACGGCGACGAACTTCATGAGGGGACGACCTCTCGGATGATGATGTCGGCGACGGTGCCGGCATCGGGGGCGTCGTGCAGGGCGGTGCGGAAGGACTCGTGGACGAGCCGGCGGGCGAGGGCGGCGAGGATCTGCAGGTGGTCGGCGTCGCCGGCGCTGGGCGCCGCGATGAGGAAGATCAGCGTCGCGGGACCGTCCGGGGCGCCGAAGTCGACGCCCGCGGGCACCTTGGCCACGGCGAGGCTCGGCACGGTGACGTAGGCGGAGCGGGCGTGCGGCAGGCCGATGCCGCCGGGCATGCCGGTGGCCATCTGCGCCTCCCGGGCACGCACGTCGGCGTGGAACGCGTCGGCGTCGGTCACGCGGCCGGCGGCCACCAGGAGGTCGATGAGCTGACGGGTCGCGTCGTCGCGGTCCGTGGCGACCAGGTCGACGGCGACCAGGTCCGGGGTGATGAGTGCGGAGGTCACGTCACAGCTCCTTCAGTGCGACTCGGGTGTCGGGATCGGTGACGACGCGGACGTCGTCGAGGTGGATGTCGGACGGTGCAGGTGCGGCCGTCCCGGGGAGCAGGACCGCGGCGCGTCCCCAGGCGACGGCGCGGCGCAGGCGGTCGGCGGGGTCGCCGTCGGCCGCGAGGTAGCCGGCGAGGGTGGAGTCCCCTGCGCCGACCGTGGACAGCGGGACGAGCGGGTCCCCGCCGGCCCACCAGGTGCCCTCGGCCCGCACGAGGAGCGCGCCGTGAGCACCGAGGCTGACCAGCACCGTGCGTGTGCCGGCCGCGATGACCTGCCGAGCGGCGTCGACGACGTCTCCCACGGTGTCCAGCCGGTGCCCGACCAGCTCGGCGAGCTCGTCGTCGTTGGGCTTGACGAGCTCGAGCCCGCCGGCGCGGACCGCGGCGACGAACGGGGCACCGGAGGTGTCGAGGACCACAGGCACCCCGTGTCGTGCGGCGACGCGGGCGAGCCGCACGTACAGGTCGGCGCCCGCGCCGACGGGGAGGCTCCCGGCGCCGACCACGGTGTCGGCACCTGCGGTCAGCTGCTGCTCGACGGCGTCGAGGAGGGCGTCCCGCTCGGCCGCGCTGAGCACGGGCCCGGGGGCGTTGACCTTGGTGGTCGTGCCGTCCCGTTCGACGAGCGTGAGGTTGGAGCGGGTGTCGCCGTCGACCGGTACGGCGACCGCGGGCACGTCGTGCTCGGCGAGCAGCGTCACGAGGCGCGCCCCGTCGGTGCCGCCGACGGGCAGCACCGCGATGGACGGGACGCCGTGCCGCACGAGGGCCCGCGAGACGTTGATCCCCTTGCCGCCCGCGTGCACGTGCGCCGCGACGGCGCGGTTGACCTCTCCGACCTCGAGCCGCTCGACGTCGAGAGCGCGGTCGAGGCTCGGGTTGGGGGTGAGGGTGACGATCATGCGCGCACCACCCTCGGGCCGGCCTGCTCGAGCTCGTCGGCGAGCTCGGGGTCGATGCCGGAGTCGGTCACGACGGTGTCGACGCGGGAGAGCGGGGCGACGAGCGCGAGGTCGACCCGTCCGATCTTCGTGTGGTCGGCGAGCACCACGGTGCGCCGTGCGGCATCGACCAGGGCTCGCTTGACGGCGGCCTCGGCGAGGTCGGGTGTCGTCACGCCGCGCTCGACGCTGATCCCGTTGGCGCCGAGGAACGCGACGTCGGCGTGGATCTCGGCGAGCTCGCGCAACGCCCAGGACCCGACCGCGGCGAGCGTGCGCCCGCGGACGGTCCCACCGACGAGGTGCAGCGTGATGCCCGGCCTCGTGGCGAGCACGGTGGCGACGGGCAGGGCGTGGGTCACGACCGTGAGCTCGCGGTCGGTGGGCAGCATCTCGGCCAGACGGACCGTGGTGGTCCCGGCGTCGAGGATGATCGCGCCGCCGTCGGGCAGCTCCTCGAGCGCGGCCTTGGCGATGCGCTCCTTCTCCCCTGCGAACAGGCCCTCGCGGTCGGCGAGCCCCGGTTCGAAGCCGAGCCTCTCGACGGGGATCGCCCCGCCGTGCACGCGCCGCACGAGGCCGTGCCGCTCGAGCGCGGTGAGGTCTCGGCGGACGGTCTCGGGGGTGACGTCGAGCTCTTGTGCGAGCGAGGCCACATCGACCCTGCCCTCCGCGCGGGCTCTCGCGAGGATCTGCTGGTGCCGCTCCGGTGCGTACACGTCCGACTCCGTCGTCATCCATGCCGGACGAGCGCCGGCGCCTGGATCAAGGATCTGCCGTGCAGCCGACGAATGTCAAGCGATACGGACAGAATCAAAGCTAAACGGATGTCCGTGCAGGTGGCGAGTGTGGGCATATCCGGGCATGACGACGCCCGGGGCCCGCCGAAGCGGAGACACCCGGGCGTCAGGACCAGCCGTCGCGCGCGGGGAGACCCCGGGCACGGCAGGAGGCGTTCGAGCTCAGTGCGGCTGGTACGGAGAGACCACGACCTCGACCCGCTGGAACTCCTTGAGGTCCGAGTAGCCGGTCGTCGCCATCGCCCGGCGCAGCGCACCGACCAGGTTGAGCGTGCCGTCCGCGGTGTGCCCGGGGCCGAACAGGATCTGCTCGAGCGTCCCCGCCGTCCCGACCTCGACCCGCTCGCCGCGCGGCAGCTTCGGGTGGTGGGCCTCCGGGCCCCAGTGCCAGCCGCGGCCCGGCGCCTCGGCCGCACGCGCCAGGGCGGCGCCGAGCATGACCGCGTCGGCCCCGCACGCGACGGCCTTGACGAGGTCGCCCGAGCGGCCGACGCCGCCGTCGGCGATGACGTGCACGTACCGCCCGCCCGACTCGTCCAGGTAGTCCCGACGGGCCGCCGCGACGTCCGCGACGGCGGTCGCCATGGGCGCGTGGATGCCCAGCGAGGTGCGCGTCGTGTGCGCCGCCCCGCCGCCGAAACCGACGAGCACGCCGGCGGCCCCCGTGCGCATCAGGTGCAGCGCCGCGGTGTACGTCGAGGCGCCGCCGACGATCACGGGCACGTCGAGCTCGTAGATGAAGCGCTTGAGGTTGAGCGGCTCCGCCCGGCCCGAGACGTGCTCGGCCGACACCGTGGTGCCGCGGATCACGAAGAGGTCGACACCGGCGTCGACAACCGTGCGCCACAGCTCCTGCGTGCGCTGGGGCGAGAGCGCCCCGGCGACCGTCACGCCCGCGGCACGGACCTCCTGCAGACGCGCCGTGATGAGCTCGGGCTGGATCGGTGCCGCGTAGATCTCCTGCATCCGGGCGGTCGCCCGGGCCGGGTCGAGCGCGGAGATCTCCGCGAGCAGCGGCGTCGGGTCCTCGTACCGCGTCCACAGACCCTCGAGGTCCAGCACGCCCAGACCGCCCGCACGACCCAGCGCGACGGCCGTCTCGGGGCTGACCACCGAGTCCATCGGCGCGGACAGCACCGGCAGGTCGAAGTGGTAGGCGTCGATCTGCCAGCCGACCGAGACCTCCTCGGGGTCACGCGTGCGCCGCGAGGGCACCACCGCGATGTCGTCGAAGGAGTAGGCCCGCCGTCCGCGCTTGCCGCGGCCGATCTCGATCTCGTTGCTCACCGCCCCAGGCTACCGGGGCGCGCCCGTGCGCCACGCGGGCCGACCTGCCCGGTCGTGTCGGACGGCGATGCGATGCTGACGTCGGACATCACGGACACGGGTCGCCCGTTCCGGGTGCGCAGACGATCACGGCAGCGACGGAGGACGAGTCACCGATGAGCTGGAACGACGGGCCGCTGCTCGGGTTCGACACCGAGACGACCGGCGTCGACGTCGACACCGACCGGATCGTCACCGCCGCCCTCGTCCGTCGCGACGCCGCGGGCACGCACGTGCGCACCTGGTTGATCGACCCCGGCGTGGAGATCCCCGCGGGCGCCTCCGCGATCCACGGGATCAGCACCGAGCACGCCCGCGAGCACGGGCTCGCGCCGGCTCCGGCGCTCGAGGAGATCGCCGCCACCCTCGCCGAGGCCTTCCGGTCGCTCACACCGGTCGTCGCCTACAACGCGGTGTTCGACCTGCGGCTGCTCGACGCCGAGCTGCGCCGGCACGGCCTGCCGACCCTCCCCGACCGGCTCGGCGGCGAGCCGCGCCCGGTCGTCGACCCCCTCGTCCTGGACCGCGCGGAAGACCCGTACCGCAAGGGCCCGCGCAAGCTCGTCGACCTGTGCGGCCTCTACGGCGTCGTCGAGCAGGGTTCGCTGCACAGCGCCGACGTCGACGTCGTGGCCACCCTCGACGTGCTCGAGCGGATCGTCGCCCGGTTCCCGCACCTGAGCGCGCTCGACCACGACGCGCTGCACGAGCACCAGGTCGGCGCGCACCGCACCTGGGCGGAGAACTTCAACGCCTGGCGGGCCGGCAAGGGCCTCGAGGGCCCCGGGGCCGAGACCGTGTGGCCCGTCCGGGAGCCGGTCGGCACGCTCTGGTAGGAGTGCCGACCTGCCTCCGGACGCTCGCCGGACGCGCCGTCAGCGACCGGTGTAGTTCGGCGCCTCGACCGTCATCTGGATGTCGTGCGGGTGCGACTCCTTGAGGCCCGCGGGCGTGATCCGGATGAACTTCCCGCGCTCCTGCAGCTGCGGGATGGTGTGCGCGCCGACGTAGAACATCGACTGGTGCAGCCCGCCGACGAGCTGGTGCGCCACGGCCGACAGCGGGCCGCGGTACGGCACCTGACCCTCGATGCCCTCGGGCACGATCTTCTCGTCCGAGACCACGTCCGCCTGGAAGTAGCGGTCCTTGGAGTAGGACACGCGCCCGCGCGAGGCCATCGCGCCCAGCGAGCCCATGCCGCGGTAGTGCTTGAACTGCTTGCCGTTGACGAACACCAGGTCGCCGGGCGACTCGTCGCAGCCCGCCAGGAGCGAGCCGAGCATCACGGTGTCCGCACCGGCGACGAGCGCCTTGGCGATGTCGCCCGAGTACTGCAGGCCGCCGTCACCGATCACCGGCACGCCGGCCGGCTTGCAGACGGTCGCCGCGTCGTAGATCGCGGTGACCTGCGGCACGCCGACGCCCGCGACGACACGCGTCGTGCAGATCGAGCCCGGGCCGACACCGACCTTGACCGCGTCGACACCCGCCTCGACGAGCGCCAGGGCACCCTCGCGCGTGGCGACGTTCCCGCCGATGACCTGCACGCGCCGCGTCGCCGGGTCCGACTTGAGCCGGCGCACCATGTCGAGCATGAGGCGCGCGTGCCCGTTGGCGGTGTCGACGACGAGCACGTCCGCACCCGCCTCGGCCAGAGCCGTGGCCCGCTCCCACGCGTCGCCGAAGAACCCGATCGCGGCACCGACGACCAGCCGGCCCTCGGCGTCCTTCGTCGCGTCGGGGTACTGCTCGGACTTGACGAAGTCCTTGACGGTGATGAGCCCGCACAGCACGCCCTCGGCGTCCACCAGCGGCAGCTTCTCGATCTTGTGCTTGGCCAGCAGCGCCGCGGCGTCCTCGCGCGCGATGCCCTCGGGCCCGGTGACCAGCGGCATCGGCGTCATGACCTCGTGCACCCGGCGGGTGTCCCAGACACCGCTCGGGACGAACCGCAGGTCGCGGTTCGTGATGATGCCCAGCAGGTGCCCGGCGCCGTCGACGACCGGCAGGCCGGAGACGCGGTACTGCCCGCACACGCGGTCCAGCTCGGTGAGCGTCGCGTCCGGCCCGACCGTCACGGGGTCGGAGACCATGCCCGACTCGGAGCGCTTGACCAGGTCGACCTGGTGCGCCTGGTCGGCGATCGACAGGTTGCGGTGCAGGATGCCGACACCGCCCTGACGAGCCATGGCGATCGCCATGCGGGACTCGGTCACGGTGTCCATCGCGGCCGACAGCAGCGGCACGCGCACGGAGATCTCGCGGGTCAACCGCGAGGTCGTGTCCACCTCGCTGGGGATGACGTCGGTCTCCCCCGGCAGCAGGAGGACGTCGTCGTAGGTGAGCCCGATGCGGGCGAAGGGATCGTGGGCGGCGGTTCCCGGCTCCGTCATCCGCTCAGGATACGTCGGGCGGCGGGCGACCCCGGACGGCCCCGGACGGCTCTGACCGCCCCGACGGGTCAGCGGATCAGACCCCGGCGCAGGCCGATCGCGACCGCCTGGGCGCGGTCGGCGGCGCCCAGCTTGCGGAAGAGGCGGCGGGCATGGGTCTTGACGGTGTCCTCGGAGAGGAACAGCTGCGCGCCGATCTGGGCGTTCGACCGGCCGTTGCTCATGCCGACGAGCACCTCGATCTCCCGCTTGGTGAGCGCGACCGCCTCGGGGCCGCGCTCACGGCGTGCCGGTCCGCCGTCCAGCCCGTCGACGGGCAGACCCGAGGACTGCACCGGCACCGTCGGGTGCAGCTCCGTCGCGAGCGCGTGCGCCAGGACGTCGACGTCCTCGACGAGCACGTCGACCGAACGAGCAGCGGCGACCGCGCGCAACGAGGCGCCCTGGTGACCCGGCTGCGGCAGCACGGGGGCGGCGAGCACGTGGGCGGCGACGGCGGCGAGCTCGGCCCGACCGACCTCGGGGGCGAGGAACCCGCGGGCGCCGAGGCTGAGCGCGCGGTCGAGGGCGACGGCGTCGTCCGGCGTGGCCAGCAGCACGATCGCGGCGGCCGGGGCGACGGATCGCAGACGGCGCACGGCCTCGGGCATCCCGGGCGCAGGCAGGTTCGCGTCGAGCAGGACGACCGTCGGCGGGATCCGCCGGGCGTGCGTGAGCAGCTCGTCGACCGTGGCTGCCGCCCGGACCGGTGTGAGCGCCGGGACACCGATCGAGGTGACGACCAGGCGCTCCCTCACCAGTGCCGAGCCGTGGCAGATCACGACTCCAGCCATGTCGTCCCCCTTGTGTGTTACCCGTGCGTATCTAGGTTCCTATCGGCCTGCTCGGCGCGTCAGGTTAGCCACGGCACGGGCACGTCGATCACGGGTCCACGCCCGCGACGGTCGATTCCTCCCCCGATGCGAGGGACACACGAATGTCAACGCCCGTTTTGACCCTCGTGGGCGAAGGATTTCACCCGATCGTGTCATCGCGCAGCACGACGGCCACGACCTCGTGCAGCAGACCGGTGAACGTCCGCGCCCGATGCACCGATCGGGTGAACGGCATGCGCTCGGCCGCCGCGTCGGGCACCACGAGGAACTGCGGCAGGTCCGGATGGGTGTCGACAAGCCGCTGGACGAGGCCGGGATCGAGGTCGGGGCGTTCGCTCAGATGCACGAGGGCACCCGGACGGCTCATCAGCACGAGCTCGTGCACCCGGTGCGGGCCGACCGGGCCGCCCACGATGCGCGCGTCGGCGCCGGCCGCGGCCAGGGCGGCCGCGAGCGCGTGCACGGACAACGGCCGGGGTTCGCCCGCCGGCACCACGAGCAGCACCACGGGTGATCCCGCAGGTGGGGGCACCTGCGTGCGCGTGCGCAGCGCGGCGAGCGCGGCTGCGGCGAGGGTGAGGGTGGCGTCGACGCCGGGCCGGTCGACGACGGTCAGCCGCGCGAGCGCGTGCACCGACGGCTCGACCAGCTGCGTCCACCACGAGGCGACATCGGCACCGTCGCGCAGAGCGAGCAGGCGGGCGCACCGGTCGGCGTCCCCGGCCACGGCGGCGTCGACGACGTCCGACGGTGTGATCGACGCCGGTCCGGGGTCTCCCACGGCGCCCAGGTCACCCGTCTGGGCGAGCCGGGCCGCGTCGGCGGGCGCGACGCCGTCGACGGTGAGACGGCGCATGACGAGGAGGCGGTCGACGTCCTGCGGCGTGTACCGGCGGTGCTGCCCGGGTGCGTGCGCGGAGGGCCCGAGCCCGTAGCGGCGGTCCCAGGTGCGCAGGGTGGCCGGTGCGACTCCGAGCCGACGGGCGAGGGCGGCGACCGTGAGGGCGGGGGCGGACGACTCGACGTGCAGCACGTCCTCGTCCGGGGCCATCCGACGATTGTGCCAGGGCGCCGCAGGGGGCCGTCCACCTGCGCGAACAGGACCGAAGCGCGTCAGCAGAAGAACGCGCGAACGGGCCTTGAACAACTCTTGGCGCGGTTGTAGCGTGGCAATCCGTACGGTTCATCCGTACATCCGGACCACCACGGAGCGGTGTGGGCCCTCAGGGCCGGCGACCGCTCGGAGCGACCGAGGAGCGTGCACATGGCCGAGATCTCGCGACTGCCCGGACCGGTGATGGACCTGTGGGAATGGCAGTTCGACGGTGCCTGCCGCGAGGCCGACCACGACCTGTTCTTCCACCCCGAGGGCGAGCGCGGTGCGGCGAGGCGACGGCGGGCCGAGGCGGCCAAGGCCATCTGCAGCACGTGCCCCGTGCTGCGCGAGTGCCGCGAGCAGTCCCTGACCGTGCGCGAGCCGTACGGCGTCTGGGGCGGCCTGTCGGAGGACGAGCGCACCGCCGTGCTGCTCGAGCGCGCCGGACGGCGCAGCGCCTCCTGACCCAGACCGTCCTGAACTCGAACCCTGCGCCGAACCACACCCGGCCGAACCACACCCGGCACCTGAGTCTGCGCCAGACGACGAGAGCCCCCACCCGATCGGGTGGGGGCTCTCGTCGTACCGGGCCGCGAGGCCTCAGCAGCGGGTCACTTGACCACGACCGCCAGGATGTCGCGAGCGGACAGGATCAGGTACTCCTCGCCGGAGTACTTCACCTCGGTGCCGCCGTACTTGGAGTAGATGACCTTGTCGCCGACGGCCACGTCGAGCGGGACGCGATTGCCCTTGTCGTCGATGCGACCGGGGCCGACAGCCAGGACCTCGCCCTCCTGGGGCTTCTCCTTGGCGCTGTCCGGGATGACGAGACCGGAGGCGGTCGTCTGCTCCGCCTCGAGCGTCTTGACGACGATGCGGTCCTCGAGCGGCTTGATGGAGACCGACACAGCGGACCTCCCCTTCGCGTGTGAGTGCGTGCGTGAGTTGTCTGTGCCGCACGTGCGGGCCACCGTCGTCGCGGGTGCCGGGGCCTGTCGGTGCGGGCGGCGCTCCCGGAGGAGTGCCAGCAACTCACTCTAGGAACGGGTTAGCACTCGGTCAAGGCGAGTGCCAGCCGTCCGCGCCTGGCGAACACCGGGAGGCGTGCTGTGCCGCGAGACGGTGCCCCTGGCGGGCGCCGCGTGCGAGGATCGGCCGCATGGACGCCCAGGGGCTCGCCCAGCTGCTCAGCCCGACCGGATGGGCGCTGCTGTCGGCGCTGCCGCCCTACGACGAGGCCCGCACCATGGCCCTGTCCGAACGCCTGCGGCACGAGGGACTGGACCCGGCGCTCGTCGCCGCCGCCCTCACCCAGTCGCGGCTGCGCGCGAAGGGGCACGCCAAGTTCGGTGACTTCGCCGACGGGATGCTCTTCACCCCCGCGGGCCTCGAGCAGGCCACCCGGCTGACCGTCGCCGCCCAGCACGCCCGCCGCTACCTCTCTGCGGGCTCGACGCACGTCGCCGACCTGACCTGCGGCATCGGTGCGGACTCGATGACGTTCGCCGGGGTCGGGCTGCGCGTGCTGGCCACCGATGTCGACGAGATCACCGCGTCGGTCGCCACCGTCAACCTGCGGCACTTCCCCGAGGCGGAGGTCCGGCACGCCGACGGGCTCGACCTGGACCTCGCCGCGGAGGGCGTCGACGCGGTCTACGCCGACCCGGCGCGACGCACGTCGTCCGGGAGCCGCGTGTTCGACCCGGCCGCCTACTCCCCGCCGCTCGACGCCGTGCTCGCCGTCCGGGCGCAGGTGCCCGCGCTCGGCCTCAAGCTCGGACCCGGGATCCCGCGCGCCGCCGTACCCGCCGACGCCGAGGCCCAGTGGGTGTCCGTCGACGGCGACGTCGTCGAGGTCGGTCTGTGGTTCGGCCCGCTCGCGCCCGACGGGCCGGGGCGCAGTGCGCTCGTGCTGCACCACGGCACCTCGCACGTGCTGCGTTCCACGCCCGAGGACGACCCGCACCCACCGGTCGGCCCGGTCGGCGCCTACTTGTACGAGCCGGACGGCGCGGTGATCCGCGCCGGGCTGGTCGGCACGGTCGCCCACGAGGTGCACGGTCGCCTGCTGGACCCCACGATCGCCTACGTGACCTCCGACACGCTGCACGACCTGCCGACCGCGACGGCCTACCGCGTGCTCGACACCCTGCCGTTCGGCCTGAAGCGTCTTCGGACCTACCTGCGCGGCCGGGACGTCGGCCGGATCACCATCAAGAAGCGCGGCACGGCCGTCGTGCCCGAACAGCTGCGCAGCCAGCTCGACCTGCGCGGGACGACGGAGGCGACGATCGTGCTCACGCGCGTCGGCGGCACCCAGCAGGTGCTCGTCGTGGAGAGCGTCTGATGGCCGCGCCCGTCCGGCTCCCGTTCGCGCGTTCCGAGCGGTCGACGGTCGGCATCGAGTGGGAGCTCGCGCTCGTCGACGTCGACTCCGGCGACCTGCGGCAGGCCGCCCCGACGATCCTCGAGGCGGTACGCACCGACGACGGGCTCGACCACCCGAACATCAAGCAGGAGCTGCTGCTCAACACGGTCGAGGTCGCCTCCGGCAAGTGCACGACCGTCGGGGAGGCCGGCGAGGACCTGCGCCGCGCGGTCGAGCAGGTCCAGGCGGCGGCGACGCCCCTGCGGATCGACGTCATGGGCGGCGGCACGCACCCGTTCGCGCACTGGGCCCGCCAGAAGGTCACCGACAAGCAGCGGTACGCCACCCTGATCGACCGCACGCAGTGGTGGGGCCGGCAGATGCTCATCTACGGCGTGCACGTGCACGTGGGCATCGAGAACCGCGCCAAGGTGCTGCCGATCTCGCGGGCGATGCTCACGGTCTTCCCGCACATCCAGTCGTTGTCGGCGTCCTCGCCGTTCTGGGCGGGCAAGGACACCGGGTACGCGTCCAACCGAGCCCTGATCTTCCAGCAGCTGCCGACCGCCGGCCTCCCGTTCACGTTCGACCGGTGGGAGCAGCTCGAGCAGTACGTCGGCGACATGATGCACACCGGCGTGATCGACCAGTTCGACGAGGTCCGCTGGGACATCCGCCCCTCGCCCCGGTTCGGCACGCTCGAGATGCGCATCGCGGACGGCGCGACGAACCTCCTCGAGGTCACCGCCATCTCGGCGCTGACGCACTGCTTCGTCGAGCACTTCTCCACGCTGCTCGACCGCGGCGAGACGTTGCCGACCCTGCCGACCTGGTACGCGCAGGAGAACAAGTGGCGTTCGGCGCGCTACGGCATGGACGCGATCGTCATCACGGATGCCGACGGCGCCGAGGAGCTGGTCACCGACTCGGTCGCGCACTGGCTGACCGAGCTGGCCCCCGTCGCCGAGCGGCTGGGCTGCTCCGTCGAGCTCGAGCAGGTCCGGGTCATCCTGCGCCGCGGGGCCTCGTACCAGCGGCAGCGCGCGGCGGCCCGCCGGCACGCGGGCGAGCTCGACGCGGTGGTGCGCTCGCTCGTCGCCGAGATGCGGGCCGGGCGTCCGTTGTAGCCGGCTGCCGATCCGACGATCGTGCGCCGGACTCCACTAGTTGACGTTGGCGACTAGTTGACATTGCCAGCTAGTCGGCGAGACCATCTTCCATGCCCGCCGATCACGACCCGCAGATGCTCAAGGGGGTCCTCCCCCTGCTCGTGCTCGCCTCGCTCGCGCACGCCGAGTCGTACGGGTACGAGCTGGTCGTGCGCCTGCGCGAGGACGGCCTGACCGACCTGTCCACCGGCACGCTCTACCCCGTGCTCACCCGACTCGAACGCGACAGGCTGATCAGCTCCCGGCTCGTCGCCTCCCCGTCCGGCCCCGCACGCAAGTACTACCTGCCGACCGACGAGGGCCGCACCGCCCTGACCGACCGCTCCGCGGCCTGGACCCAGCTGGTCAGTGCCGCACGCACCGTCCTCGGACGCGTGCCGACCGGCGACCTTCGCCTCACCGACCACGAAGGAGACCCCCGATGAGCTCACCTGCCACCCCGGCCCGCCCGGGTGCGCGCGACCGCTGGCGCCGGGACGTGTACCTGCTGCGGTTCGGCGCGGCCATGCAGGACCACCCGTACCGGCAGTACCGCAGGATCCGCGCCGAGGTACGCGCCTCGGTCGACGCCGCAGCCGCGGACGTGGGCATGCGCCGCGCGCTCGAGGATCTTGGTGCGCCCCGACGCCTCGCCCTCGCCTACCTCGACGAGCTGGACCGGGACCGTCCGCGATGGACCGACGGTGCCGTGCTCGGCGCGATCATCGGGATCGGGTTCCCCGCCTACATGTTCCTCGCCTACGCCCTGGGCGCGATCGACACCCTCGACGCCGCCGGTGGCGGGAGCGTGCGGCTGAGCTGGCTCGGCGCCCCGGTCACGGCCACGTCCGACGCCGGCGGGATGTCCGTCGACCTCGTGCTGTCGTGGCAGGGCACGGCGGTCAGCGCGGGCCTCTTCGCCCTCGCGTTCGCGCTCGGCGCGCGGGTGTGGCGCCTACGTCGGCACTGACGGCCAACTCGCAGGAGGGCTCAGACGAGGACGCGGGTGAGCGGCATCGAGGAGTCCACCGGCAGGTCGAGGGCCGAGGGCGCCATGCCCCGCCGCACGACGGCCGAGCCGAGCGCGGCGATCATCGCGCCGTTGTCGGTGCAGTACCGGATCGGTGGGATGCGCAGGGTGATGCCGGCCTGCGCGCAGCGGACCGCGGCCATGTCGCGCAGCTGGGAGTTCGCGGAGAACCCGCCGCCGACGACGAGGGTGTCGACGCCGTGCGCACGGCAGGCCGCGATGGTCTTGGCCGTGAGTACGTCGGCGACCGCCTCGGCGAACGAGGCCGCGACGTCCGGCAGCGGGATCTCCTGCCCGGCGTCCTGCCGGGCCTCGACCCAGCGGGCCACCGCGGTCTTCAGGCCCGAGAACGAGAAGTCCGCGGCGTGCGCGGCCTGGTCCTTGGCCGCGGTCAGGCCGCGCGGGAACCGGATCGCCTCGGGGTTCCCCTCGCGTGCGAGCCTGTCGATGTGCGGGCCGCCGGGGTACGGCAGGCCGAGCAGCCGACCGACCTTGTCGAAGGCCTCCCCCGCGGCGTCGTCGAGCGTGGAGCCGAGCTCGGTGACGTGCACGGTGTCGTCGATGAGCAGCAGCGAGGAGTGGCCGCCGGAGACGACGAGCGCCATCACCCGCTCGGGGAACGGCCCGTCGACGAGCTCGTCGACCACGGCGTGACCGATGACGTGGTTGACGCCGTACAGGGGCTTGTCCAGGCCGATCGCGAGCGCCTTGGCCGCCGACGCACCCACGGTCAGCGGACCGACCAGGCCGGGTCCGGCGGTCACCGCGATCGCGTCGACCTGGCTCAGCGTGACGTCGGCCGTGGCGAGCGCGCGCTCGATGGTCGGCACCATGGCCTCGAGGTGGGCACGCGAGGCGATCTCGGGGATGATCCCCCCGAACCGCGCGTGCTCGTCGACCGAGCTGGCGACGGCGTCGACGAGCAGGTCGTGGCCCCGGACGAGGGCGACACCCGTCTCGTCGCAGGAGGTCTCGATCCCGAGGACGAGGGGGTCAGCCATGCCCACCATGGTAGGCGTGAGCGACGTCACCCCTTTCATGGGACGATTCCACAGTAATTGAGAGTTCAATCAGGGTATGAGCACCGACACCACCGTCCTCGACGGACTCGACTTCCCCGCCCCTGCGCTCGCCGTCGCCGACGACGTCGCCGACCTGCTGTTCCGTGAAGCGCGCAGCGTGCACCACTTCACGGACGAGGAGGTCACGGACCAGGAGATCGCCGCCGTCTACGACCTCGTCAAGTGGGGCCCCACGGCCATCAACATCGTGCCGCTGCGCCTGCTCCTCGTGCGCACCCCTGAGGCCCGCGCCCGGCTCGCCGCGCACATGGGCGAGGGCAACCGCGAGCGCGTCCTGGCCGCACCCCTGTCGATCGTCGTCGCGGCAGACACCCGCTTCCACACCCACATCCCCGTGCTCATGCCGCCCTACGCCGCGATGGCCGAGTCCCTCGAGGACAACGAGCCCACCCGCGAGCAGATGGCCCGCACCAACGCCACCCTGCAGGCCGGGTACCTGCTCGTCGGGCTGCGCGCCGCAGGCCTGTCCGTCGGACCGATGAGCGGGATGGACGCCGCCGGCATCGACGCGGAGTTCTTCACGGAGAACGGCTGGAAGGCCCTCATGGTGTTCAACGTCGGCCGCACCGAGGGCTCGACCACGCCGCACCCCCGCGGTGAGCGCCTCACCTACCAGCAGGCCGCGCTCACGGTCTGAGGGAACGACACCCGACCCGTCCGGTCACGCACCCCCGCCGTCGGCGGGACCCGTGGCGACCGGGCGGGTCTCGTCGTTCGACCACTGCGACCAGGACCCCGGGTACAGCGAGGCCTCCACACCGATCGAGGCGAGCGCAGCGACCTCGTGCGCCGCCGTGACGCCCGACCCGCAGTACACCGCGACCGGCGCACCCGCCTCGGCGCGCAGCGCCCGGAAGCGGTCGCGCAACGCCTCGCCGGGCAGGAACCGGCCGTCCGCGTCGAGGTTCGCCGTGGTCGGCGCCGACAGGGCGCCCGGGATGTGCCCGGCCTTCGGGTCGACCGGCTCGACCTCCCCCGCGTACCGCTCACCCGCACGCGCGTCCAGCAGGGTGCCCGCACCGACCAGCTGTGCGGCGCCGTCCGCATCGAGCGTCGGCATGGCACCGGCGGCGAGCACCACATCACCCGGGTCGGCGGTCACCTCCCCCGCCTCGAGCGAGAACCCGGCGGACTGCCAGGCGGGCAGGCCGCCGTCGAGCAGGCGCACGTCGCGCACCCCGGCCCAGCGCAGCAGCCACCACGCGCGCGCTGCGGACATGCCGCCGATCCCGTCGTAGGCCACCACGGCACGCCCCTCGCGCACGCCCCACCGCCGGGCGGCCGCCTCCAGGTCCGCGAGCGCCGGCATCGGGTGCCGTCCCTCCTGCGGGCTCGGCGGGGCTGCCAGCTCGGTGTCCAGGTCGACGTACAAGGCCCCGGGCACGTGGCCGGACAGGTACTGCTCATGCCCGTCGGTGCGGCCCAGCACCCAGCGCACGTCGAGGACGACGGGCGGCTCCTCGTCGGCGAGCAACGCCGCGAGCGTGGTCGCATCGACCAGGACGGTTCCGCGCGGGTCGGTCATCGGGTGCTCCCTCGGGGGTCGTGGTCGGGGGTCGTGGGTCCGGGGTCGGGCCGCGAGGCCGCGCACGGGTCAGACGTCAGCCTGCTGCAGGTCCAGCCGCATCGTCCAGGCGTCCACGTTCCCGGGCTGGTAGTAGGCACGACGGCGACCCAGCCGCTCGAACCCGGCCCCGGTGTACAGGCGCAGGGCCGGCTCGTTGTCGACCCGCACCTCGAGCAGGACGACCCGGGCACCGACGGTCCGCGCCCGGCCGACGAGCGCGTCGAGCAGCAGGCGTCCGATGCCGCGGCCCTGATGCTGCTCGCTCGTGCCCACGGTCATGACCTGCGCGTCCTCGCCGTCGAACCACAGCCCCGCGTAGCCGACGAGCGTGCCGCCCAGCTCGGCGCCCACGTACCAGCGGCCGGGGCCGACGATCTCCTCGGCCAGCGACTGCGTCGACCAGGCTGCCGGGCCGAACAGCTCACGCTCAAGGACGTCGAGCACGGGCACGTCCTCGACGCGCAGCGCGCGCAGCACCACGTCCTGCGGGTAGGCGCCGTCGGCGGGGGTCACCCGAGCACGCGCTTGCGGGCCGCCGACGGCACGGCGTCGGGTCGACGCAGGTACAGGGGCTCGGTGCCGAGGGGTTCGCCGGCCGCGACCCGCAGCAGGGCGAGCCGCGCCAGCTCGGCCGGGTCGACGGCCGCGGGGACGACCGAACCGAGGTCGAACACGTCCGGGTAGAGCCCGGCACCGGGTCCGACGACCACCGCGCCGTCCTGGTCCACGTCGGCCGGCGCGCCCACCGCCGGGGCGCGGGTCACCCGCACGACCCCGGGCCCCTCGGCGCGGTACCCGGCGGTGTAGACCTCGCGGCGGCGCGCGTCCGTCACGACGAGCAGGTCCGTCCCGGCGGGCACGACACGCGAGGCGGCCATGGCCAACGCGTCCAGGCTCGGCACGCCCCGAACCGGGATGCCCAGGGACAGCGCGAGCGTGCGCGCCGTCACCAGGCCCACGCGCAACCCCGTGAACGGGGCGGGCCCCGTACCGACGACGACCGACGCGAGGTCCGTCCGGCTCACGCCCGCGTCGACCAGAACGGCGGCGACCATCGGGGCGAGCAGCTCGGCGTGGTGCCGCTGCTGCTCGTCGGAGCGGGCTGCGAGCACCGTGCCGGCGTCGTCGACCAGGCTGACGGCGACCGCGGAGGAGGTGTCGAGGGCGAGGTGCACGACGCTCAGCCTGCCACCTCGTCCTGGCCGGGCAGCCCGACGCCCGCCCAGCGCGCACCGACCGGCGTCACGACCAGCACCCGCTCGCCCGCCGAGGGGTCCTCACCTGCGGCGAACGCCTCGTCGACGCCGATGCCGTCGGAGGCGCCGCGCGGGCGCCGCAGCGCCAGCTCGAGACGGTCGGCCGCCAACCCCTCCACCCAGCCCTCGCCCCACTCGACGACCGTGACCGACTCGTCCAGGCTCGAGTCCAGGTCGAGCGCGTCGACCTCGTCGAGCGAGCCGAGCCGGTACGCGTCGACGTGCACGAGCGCCGGACCGCGGGTGCCGTCGGCACGGGTCAGCGGCGGGTGCTCCCGGGCGATGATGAACGTCGGGGAGGCGACCTGGCCGCGGACCTGCAGCCCCTCGCCGAGCCCCTGGGTGAGGGTCGTCTTCCCGGCACCCAGGTCACCGGTGAGCACGACGAGGTCGCCCGCACGCAGCACACCGGCGAGCGCCCGCCCGTAGGCGCGGGTCGCCTCCGCATCGGGCAGACGGACCTGCAGGGGCGCGCTCACCCGGCGACCTGTGCGGCGCCGACCTCGGACGGCCGACCCGCGCCGCCGACCGCGTCAACGGCCGACTCCTGGCCCCCGAGGTCGCCGACGTGCACGCGCGGCACGCGCGAGCCGAGCCGGGTGACGATCTCGTAGCTGATGGTGTCGGCCGCGAGGGCCCAGTCCTGCGCGGTGGGCCCGCCGTCGGCGCCGGTGCCGAACAGCACGACGCGGTCGCCGGCCTGCTCCGTGGCACCAGGGCCGAGGTCGACGACGACCTGGTCCATGCACACGCGCCCCGCCACGCCCAGCCGTCGGCCGCCGACCTGCACCGGCCCGCCCACCCGCACCGCGTCACCGGACGCGTGCCGTGGGATGCCGTCGGAGTAGCCGAGCGGCACGACCCCGAGCACGGTGTCCTGGGGGACGACGTACTGGTGCGCGTACGAGACGCCGTGCCCGGCAGGGACCGCCTTGACCGTCGCCAGCTCGGCCTCGAGCGTCATCGCCGGCGTGAGCCCGAATGCCTCGGGCCCGCCCAGCTGTGGCACCGGCGACAACCCGTAGACCGCCAGCCCGGGCCGAACCAGGTCGTAGTGCACGGCCGGTGTCGTGAGCGTGGCCGCCGAGTTGGCCAGATGACGCACCTCGAGGCGGATGCCCGCCGACTCGACCGTGCGGACCGCGTCCGCGAAGACCTCGGCCTGCGCCCGGACCGCGGGGTGCTCGGGCTCGTCCGCGAACGCCAGGTGCGACCAGAGCCCGACGACCTGCACGGCACCCTCGGCCTCGGCACGCAGCGCCGGGGCGAGCAGCTCGACCAGCTGCGGCGGCGTCAGCCCGTTGCGCCCGAGCCCGGTGTCGACCTTGAGGTGCACACGGGCGGTGCGACCGGCGGCACGGGCGGCGGCGGCGACCTCCTCGAGGGCCCACCCGGCCGCGACCGACACGTCGATGTCGGCCTCGACCACCTCGCGCAGCGGTGCGCCTGGCGCGTAGAGCCAGGTGAGCACGCGCACGTCGTGCACGCCGGCCGCCCGCAGTGCGAGCGCCTCGCTGACCTGGGCGGTGCCCAACCACGTCGCCCCGCCGGCGATCGCCGCACGGGCGGCCGACACCAGGCCGTGCCCGTAGGCGTCGGCCTTCACGACGGCCATGACCTGCGCGGTCGGCGCATGGGTGGCGAGGCTGCGGACGTTGTCACGGATCGCGGTCAGGTCCACGACCGCGCGCGCCGGGTACATGCTCACGCGCGACAGTCTCTCACCGCCACGGGACGGCCCGTCGCGCTCCGCCCGGTGGCTCTGCGACCGGCCGGGCAGCCGCTCGGTCGCGTCAGGTCCGGTGGACGACGACGTCCGCGCGCGCAGCGGTCGCGACGACCAGCCGGGCGTTGTCCTCGTCGGGCCCGTGCGCCCACGCGTGCGCGGTGTGCGGCTCCTTGCCGAACTCCACGTGCCGTGCCACCAACCGGGCCAGGCGAACCCGGTCGTCGGGCGCGACGAACCAGGACTCGTCGAGCAGGCCCGCCACCGGGGTGAACCCGTCGCGGTCGAGCAGCAGGTAGTTGCCCTCGGTCACGACGAGCGGCACGTCCGGCGGTACGGCGATGGCCCCGGCGACACCGTTGCGCAGGTCGCGGCGGTACTCGGGCGCGTACACCGTCTCGCCCGGGTCGGCTGCGCGCAGCCGGCGCAGCAGTGCCACGTACCCGGCCGCGTCGAACGTGTCGGGCGCCCCCTTGCGGTCGGCCCGACCGAGCCGCTCGAGCTCGGTCTGCGCGAGATGGAACCCGTCCATCGGGACGACCACGACGTCGAGCGGTCGGTACCGCGCGATCTGGGCCGCGAGCGTGGACTTGCCGGCGCCGGGCGCACCGACCAGGCCGAGGAGGCGTCGGCGCCCGTCACCGCGGGCGGCCTGCAGGAGCGCGTCGACGCGTGCCCCCAGGTGATCGTCGAGGGTCATCGCCGGCCCCGCCGCTCCGCGACGGCAGCGCGGGCTCCACCGTTCGCCCCCAGGACGGCCGCGACGGTCGCGGGCAGCGCCTCGGCGACCGCCGACGCGGTGACCGGGCCGCCCGGGTTGGCCAGGTGGGCGGCCCGGCCGTGCACGAGTGCCGCCGCGGCCGCGAGCGCCGCCACGAGTCCAGGGTCGTCCGCGACCTCCTGGGAACGACCCGCGAGCAGTGCGCCCAGGATGCCCGCGAGCACATCACCGGAACCGGCCGTCGCGAGCCACGCCGGCCCGTCGGCCTGGGCGTAGACGGCACCGCCCGCCCCGACGACGACCGTCGTGGGGCCCTTGAGCAGCACGGTCGCTCCGGTGAGCTCGTGAGCGCGGCGGGCGTGCCGCAGCGGCTCCGCCTCGACCTGCGCCCGCTCGACCGGCTCGCCCCGGGCCCGCAGCAGCCGGGCCAGCTCACCCGCGTGCGGTGTCAGCACCACCTGCGGCCCGACCCGGGGCGGCAGCTGGTCGAGCGCACCGGCATCGACGACCGCGGGCAGCCCGTCGCTGACGGCCGCGTCCAGCGCGTCGGTGAGCGTGCGCCGTCGTGCGTGGTCGTGCGGGTCGACCCCGGGCCCGAGGACCCACGCCTGGACCCTGCCCTGGCCCACGACCACCTCGGGCCGCGCGGCCAGGACCGCCGCCGCCAGCGGCCCGCCGTCACCGTGCGGCGGCAGCTCGTCGCCCGGGTCAACCCGACCCGTCGGTGCGTCGGGGACGAAGCGCACCATGCCGACGCCCGCCAGCACCGCGGCACCGGCGCACAGGACCGCCGCCCCCGGGTACCGCGGGGTGCCCGCGACGACACCGAGCACCCCGCGCGCGTACTTGTGCGAGTGACGGTCCGGCACCGGCCAGAGCGCAGCGACGTCCTCCGGCGCGAGCCGGGCGACCGCCGGGCGCGCCGCGGCGAGGTCGAGGCCGATGTCGACGACCACGACGTCGCCCGCGCACGCGTCCGCAGGTGGCAGGAGCAGGCCCGGCTTCGCCCCCCCGAACGTCACGGTGAGGTCGGCGGGCAGCACGGCACCGCCGCACGTGCCGTCGTCCACCCCGATGCCGGACGGCACGTCGACCGCCACCACGACCGGGCCGTGCGGCGACCGTGGCGTCTGCCGCAGGGCCTCGACGAGGGCGCCGGCCGGACCACGCGCACCCGTGCCCGACGCGCCGATGCCGAGCAGCCCGTCCAGCACGACGTCCGCACCTGCGGCCGCACCGGCGGCCGCCTCGACGGTCGTCGTCGGCACGCCTCGCCCACCATCACCGCCGCCCGCCACCAGCGAGACGACACGGGCACCGGCCGAGCGCGCAGCGGCCAGCCCTCCGGCGTGCGCGCGTGCTGCGCAGGTCACGGCCGTGACCTGCACCCCGCGCCGCGCCAGCAGGGCTCCGGCGTGCAGCGCATCACCGCCGTTGTTCCCCGACCCGACGAGCACGACCACGCGCGCGCCCCGGACCCGTCCGCGGCGGGCACGCAGCACCCGCAGCACCTGCCCGTGCAGGGCGAAGGCGGCACGCTCCATGAGCGGCACACCCGCGGCGAGCAGGGGTTCCTCGGCGGACCGCACGACGGCGGACGTCCACGACAGCAGCACCCCACCATCCTGGCGGACGCCGGCCGGGCAGAGCGCGCCGACGGGTGCACCGGCACCCGACGGTTCCGTCGGCACCTGCACGGGCCGGGGGTAGCGTGCCGGGCATGCGCTTCGGACTCTTCATCCCTCAGGGGTGGCGGCAGGACCTCACCGGCATCGAACCCCGCGACCACTGGTCGGTCATGCACGGCCTCGCCGCCCACGCCGACGACGGCGACGCCTTCGACTCGATCTGGGTGTACGACCACTTCCATGCCGTGCCCGAGCCGAACGGTGAGGCCACGCACGAGGCGTGGAGCCTCATCAACGCGTACGCGGCCAGCACCCGCCGCGTGAAGCTGGGCCAGATGTGCACCTGCATGGCCTACCGGAACCCGGCGTACCTGGCGAAGGTGGCCGCGACCGCGGACATCATCTCGGGCGGCCGCGTGCAGATGGGCATCGGTGCCGGCTGGTACGAGCACGAGTGGCGCGCCTACGGCTACGGGTTCCCGCGGGCCGGCGAACGCCTCGCGATGCTCGACGAGGGCGTGCAGATCCTCGAGCACCTGTGGCGGGACGGGGTCGCCACGTTCCACGGCGAGCACTACCAGGTGGAGGGCGCCCAGCTCGCGCCCCTGCCGTTGCAGGTCGGCGGCCCTCCGCTGTGGATCGCCGGCGGCGGCGAGCGCAAGACCCTGCGCATCGCGGCGGAGCACGCGGCGTTCACCAACTTCGACGGCACGCCCGAGGGCTTCGCCCACAAGTCGCAGGTGCTCCGCACCCACTGCGAGGAGCTGGGTCGACCGTTCGAGGAGATCACCCGCTCGGCCAACTACAACGTGGTCATCGGCGCGGACCAGGGGGAGGTGGACGACCGCCTCGCCTGGCTCGAGGCGCACTACGCCCGCACGGTCCCCGAGCGCGCGGCGGGCATGGTCGACGACCTGCGCCGGGGGCCGCTCGTCGGCACGCCCGAGCAGGTCGTCGACACGCTGCGCTCGCTCGAGGCGCTCGGCATGACGTACGCGATCGCCAACTTCGCCGAGGCGGCCTACGACCGCTCCGGCATCGAGCTGTTCGAGCGCGAGGTCGTCCCCGCGCTGCGCTGAGGCTGACCTGCCGGGCAGCACCCGCAACCCCGACCCGGGGTCGGTCGCGGGTGCTGCCCGTTCAGTCCCGTTCGGCGACCACGACCGCCGAGGCGATCCCGGCGTCGTGCGAGATCGACAGGTGGAACCGGCTCACGCCGAGGGAGTCCGCCACCGCCTGCACGGTGCCGGTCACCTCGACGACCGGCTGGGCGCCGACGACGCGGCGCACCGTCGCGTCCTGCCAGCTCATCCCGGCGGGCGCACCCAGCGCCTTGGCGATGGCCTCCTTGGCGGCGAACCGCGCCGCCAGCGAGGTGTCGGGCATGGCCCGCTCCTCGGGCGTGAACAGCCGGACCCGCAGGCCCGGTGCCCGCTGCAGGGTCGCCACGAACCGGGCGACGTCGACGACGTCGATCCCGACGCCGACGATCACCTGGGCGCCCGCGCGGGCATCGGCCCGGGCCTGCGGTGCCCGGCGGTCACGCTCACTCGACGGTGACGGACTTCGCCAGGTTGCGCGGCTGGTCCACGTCCAGGCCCTTGGCCGTCGCGAGCTCGCACGCGAAGATCTGCAGCGGGACGACGCTCAGCAGCGGTGCGAGCAGGGTCGGCGCCTGCGGCACCCAGAACACCTCGTCCGCGTACGGGCGCACGGCCTCGTCCCCGTCCTCGGCGATCACGAGGGTCCGGGCACCGCGGGCACGGATCTCCTGGATGTTCGAGATCACCTTCGAGTGCAGCGAGTGCCGTCCGCGCGGGGACGGCACGATGACGAACACCGGCTGGCCGGGCTCGATGAGCGCGATCGGCCCGTGCTTGAGCTCACCCGCCGCGAATCCTTCGGCGTGGATGTACGCGAGCTCCTTGAGCTTGAGCGCGCCCTCCATCGCGACCGGGAAGCCGACGTGACGGCCGAGGAACAGCACCGACTGCGTGTCGACCATCCACCGGGCGATCTCGCGCACGCGACCGGCCCGGTCGAGCACCTGCTGGATCTTGTCCGGCATCGCCCGCAGCTCGGCGAGGATCGCCCCGACCTCGTCGGCGTACATGTTGCCGCGCAGCTGGGCGAGGTACAGGCCGAGGAGGTAGGCGGCCGTGATCTGCGAGAGGAACGCCTTGGTGGAGGCCACCGCGATCTCCGGGCCGGCGTGCGTGTAGAGGACCGCGTCGGCCTCGCGCGGGATGGTCGACCCGTGCGTGTTCACGATGGCGAGCACCTTCGCGCCCTGCTCACGGGCGTGCCGCACGGCCATGAGCGTGTCCATCGTCTCGCCGGACTGCGACACGGCGACGACGAGCGTGCGCTCATTGACGACCGGGTCGCGGTACCGGAACTCGTGCGCGAGCTCGACCTCGACCGGGATCCGGCACCAGTGCTCGATCGCGTACTTGGCGACGTGGCCCGCGTAGGCGGCCGTGCCGCAGGCGATCACCACGATCTTGTCGACCGCGCGCAGCACGGACTCCTCGATGTGGATCTCGTCGAGCACGAGCCGTCCGCCGACGTCCGTGCGGCCCAGCAGCGTGTCGGCGACCGCATGCGGCTGGTCGTGGATCTCCTTGTCCATGAAGGAGCGGAATCCGCCCTTCTCGGCCGCCGCAGCGTCCCAGTCCACCGTGAACCGGCGCGCCTCGACGGGTGCGCCGTCGAAGTCGGTGACGGTGACCGAGGACGGCGAGATCGTGACGACCTGGTCCTGACCGAGCTCGAGGGCCTCGCGGGTGTGCGCGATGAACGCGGCGACGTCCGAGCCGAGGAAGTTCTCCCCCTCGCCCAGCCCGACGACCAGCGGCGAGTCGTGCCGTGCGCCGACGACGACGTCGGGCACGTCGGCGTGCACCGCCAGCAGGGTGAAGGTGCCCTCCAGCCGGCGCGCCACCTGGGTCAGCGCGACCGTCAGGTCACCGGTCTGCTCGTAGGCGCGCGAGACCAGGTGGGCGGCGACCTCGGTGTCGGTCTCCGAACGGAACTCGACTCCGTCGGCCAGCAGCTCGGCCTTGAGCGTCGCGAAGTTCTCGACGATGCCGTTGTGGATCAGGGCAAGCTTGCCCGCGACGTGCGGGTGCGCGTTGACGTCGGTGGGACCACCGTGCGTCGCCCAGCGTGTGTGGCCGATCGCCGCAGTCCCGCTCGGCAGCGGCTCGTGCTCGAGCAGCTCGACGAGGTTGGCGAGCTTTCCGGCCTTCTTGGCCGTCACCAGCGCCCCGTCGGGCTCGACGACGGCGACCCCGGCCGAGTCGTAGCCGCGGTACTCGAGCCTGCGCAGACCCTCCAGCACCACGTCCAGGGGGCGCGCGCTGGGCACCTGGCTACCGACGTATCCGACGATCCCGCACATGCCGGGGAGTCTACCCAGGGCGCCCGACGACGGTGCCGCCCCCGGAACTGCTCCGCGTCCGGCACAATCGGGGCGTGCCACCGTCGCTCACCCCGGCCACCCCGTACGTCGACCTGGACCGCGACGCATGGACGCGCCTGTCCGCCTCGACGCCGCTGCCGCTGACCAACGCGGACGTCGAGCGTCTCGCCGGCATCGGCGACCCGATCGACCTCGCGGAGGTCGACGCGATCTACCGGCCGATCTCACGGCTCCTCGACCTGTACATCGAGGCCACCCGCGGGTTGCACGCGGCGTCGAGCACGTTCCTGCGCGAGGACGTCGGCGGCACCCCGTTCGTCATCGGAGTCGCGGGTTCGGTCGCGGTCGGCAAGTCGACCACCGCACGACTCCTGCGCGAGCTGCTGGCCCGCTGGCCCGCGACCCCACGCGTCGAGCTCGTCACCACGGACGGCTTCCTCTACCCGAACGCCGAGCTCGAGCGCCGCGGTCTGATGGACCGCAAGGGGTTCCCGGAGTCGTACGACCGCCGCGAGCTGGTGCGCTTCGTCTCCAAGGTCAAGGCCGGGCGGCCCGAGGTGCGGGTGCCCGTGTACGACCACCTGACCTACGACATCGTCCCCGGCGCGGAGCACGTCATCCGTCGGCCGGACGTGCTCATCATCGAGGGCCTCAACGTCCTCCAGCCGGCCCGCCCGACCTCGGACCGCACCTCCAACCTGGCGGTCAGCGACTTCTTCGACTTCTCGATCTACGTCGACGCGCGCACCTCCGACGTGCGCCAGTGGTACGTGGACCGGTTCCTCAGCCTGCGCCGCACGGCCTTCTCCCGGCCGGAGTCGTACTTCCACCGGTACGCGGCACTCACCGACGACGAGGCCGTCGCGAAGGCGGAGAGCATCTGGGACTCGATCAACGCGCCCAACCTCGAGCAGAACATCCTCCCCACCCGCAGCCGGGCCACGCTCGTGCTCACGAAGGGGTTCGACCACTCCGTGGAGCGGGTGCGGTTGCGCAAGCTGTGAGGCGGCCGTCAGCCGGTCGGTGAGGCCGCACGCTCCAACGCCGCCCGATAGGTGTCCGAGCCCGTCGCCTCGAGCACCTCGAGCGCCTCGCTGACCCCGGGCTGCGGCCGCCCGCACCGGTCGGTGGGCCACAGCGGGCGCACGGCCCGACCCATCGCGTCGACGAGCCAGAGCACGGGGACCAGCGGCTGCGGCCCGGTGCACGTCCCTGTCCGCGACGCCGAGGGCAGGGCCAGGGCGGAGACCAGCGCGTCGAGATCACCCTCGAGGCGTGTCGCGGTGATCGCACTCCACACGCCGTCGCTGTCGCGCAGCGTGCCGTCGAGCTCGCACGACAGCACGCTGACCGGCACGAACCCGCCCGGCACCTGGCCCGCGACCGGCGCGTCCGCGTGCGGCGAACGGGTGGCGACCACCTCCTGCGGGACGCCCAGGGCGGTCAGGACCTGCGGGGCCAGGCAGTCCGCCGCTGTCGCGACCTCGGCGACCGGGGTCTCGACACCCTGCGCCTGGGAGCTCGAGCACCCGCTGGTCACCGCGAGCACGAGCGTCGCCATCACGAGAGGGGTGCCGGCCCACGCCGACCGCGTCCTGCGACGTGACCTGGCGCCACCGGACCGGGACACGGGTGCACCCGACGTCGCCATCGCCCACCCCCGGTCCCACCCTCGGGTACGCCGCGGGCGGGGCCCGCGCGCACCTGTCGCTCGTCGACAGTCGTCACCGCACGACCAGCAGCCCCGGAGGGCTACCCGTGGAGCGGCAGGACCGACCACGGCGTCGACCCACGACCGAGCGTAAGCACCCGATCGGGTGAGGCCCGCGGGTGAGACCAGATCGTTAGCGTGCCGGGGCGGATCGTGAGCGACCCGTGACCGGAGGGGTCGTCGAGGGGTCCGTCACCGGGCCCGAGACAGGCGTCGCGTCGCCGTCCGCCCGGGTCTCGATCACCGGGGTCATGGGCATCCACCGGCGCAGGAGCCAGTCGACGACGAGTCCGATGAGGATGCCGCCCACGACGCCCGCCGCGATGGCGATCAGCGGGTGGTCGTGCAGCCAGATGCCCGCGCCGATGCCGATCGCGGTGCTGTACGCGGCCCAGGTCACGGCGGCGAGACCGGTCAGGAGCATGAACCGTCGCCGGCGGAAACCCAGCGCGCCGGCCGTCATGTTGACGGCGACCCGGCCGATCGGGATGTACCGCGCCGCGATGATGAACGACGCGCCCCGCCGGGCGAGCGCCCGTTCGGCCCAGTCGATCGTGCGCTGCGCCGCAGGGCGCTGCAGGAACCGCACCCTGCGCACGTCGACCTTGCTGCCGATCTGGTACGCGATCTGGTCACCGGTGAACGCCCCGGCCGAAGCCACGAGCATGACGAGCCACAGGTTCGGCTCGCCCGACGACATGGCGAGCGCGGCGAAGGCGATGATGACGGACTCGCTCGGGATCGGCGGGAAGAACCCGTCGATGGTCGCGAACAGGTACACCACGAGGAACACCCATGGTGACCCTGCCAGGGCCAGCGCCCACGCCTCGATCAACGTCCATCAGCTCCTGCGGTCGTCTCGTTCGTCGCACGCGGACAGGTGTGACGAGATGGCCGACCACGTTCGTCGGTGGTGCGCCCCCAGAGCACAACGGTAGGTCGCGCCCGCGCGTTCCGACATCGGGGATCCCCCCGAGTCCACCCCGGAGTCCCCGACGGCCGTCCGGGGGGACACCCCGACGACGGCTCACGCCGCGACGGGCCCGGGGCGGCATGGCGCCGGCCCGGTCGACGTCAGTCCAGCGGGAAGCCCAGGACCTGCGCGGCGGTCGTCGGACGCGGCTCGAGCAGCCAGCGCGCACCCTGCTCGTCGGACGCCGCCAACGACCGCAGGAGCGCCCTGTCGACGTAGAGCGTGCCGCCGAGATGGTCCGTCTCGTGCTGCACGATGCGCGCCGCCCACCCGTGCACGTGCTCGTCGAGCACCGTGCCGCGCTCGTCGAACCCGGTGAGCCGCACCTGCCGGGCGCGGGGCACGACCGCCTGGTAACCGATCACGCTGAGGCAGCCCTCGTAGAACCCGACCCGCTCGTCCCCGACCTGGGTGTAGGAGGGGTTGACGAGCACCCGGAACGGCACTGCCTCACGCTCGCGCACCCGCGCAGCCTCGGCGTCGACAGTGCCCGGGTCCTCGACCACCGCGATCGCGAGCGGCAGCCCGATCTGGGGCGCCGCCAGGCCCACTCCGGGTGCCGCGCGCATCGTGCGGTGCATCACGGCGAGCAGGCGCGCGAGCTCCTCGTCCGCGAGCTGCCCGTCGAACGGTGCCGCGACGGCCCGGAGCGCCGGGTGCCCGACCTGCACGATCGGCGCGATCCCTCGCTCGTCGGCCGCATCGAGCAGCCGGAGCGCCAGGTCGCGCAGGGCGACGTCACGCTCCCGCGCACCTGCGGTGGTCACAGCGCCAGCCGAGTCCGCACGACGTCCGCCAGCGTGTGCGCGACGCGGTCGGCGTCCGCCTGGGTGGCCGCCTCGACCATGACCCGCACGAGCGGCTCGGTGCCCGAGGGGCGCAGCAGGACCCGGCCCGTCTCCCCGAGACCGTCCTCGGCCTCACGCACCGCGTCGGCCAGCGACTCGTCCGTCCCGGCACGTCCCTTGTCGACGCCGGGCACGTTGACCAGCGTCTGCGGCAGGCGACGCACGATCCCGGCGAGCGCGTCGAGGGGACGACCGGTCGTGGCGACCCGTGCCGCGAGCTGCAGCGCGGTCAGCACGCCGTCACCGGTCGTCGCGTGCTCGGCGAGGATGATGTGCCCGGACTGCTCGCCACCGAGACCGAAGCCACCGGCCCGCATCGCCTCGAGCACGTAGCGGTCACCGACACCGGTCTCGACCGTGCGGATGCCCGCGTCCCGCATCGCCAGGCGCAGCCCGAGGTTGCTCATCACGGTGGTGACCAGGGTGTCGTGCGGCAGGACGCCCGCCTCGTGCAGCGCCACGGCGAGCACGCCCATGATCTGGTCGCCGTCGACGAGCACCCCGTGGCGGTCCACTGCGAGGCAGCGGTCCGCGTCGCCGTCGAACGCGACGCCGAGTGCGGCCCCCGAGGCGACCACGACGGCCTGCAGCTGCTCCGGGTGGGTCGACCCGCACTGCTCGTTGATGTTCCGCCCGTCGGGCGAGGCGTTGATGACCACCACGTCCGCGCCGGCCGCACGCAGCGCCGCAGGACCGACCTCGCTTGCCGCGCCGTTCGCGCAGTCGACGGCGATGCGCAGGCCCGCCAGGGGGGCGTCGATCGTCCCCACGAGGTGCTGGACGTACTGGTCCCCGGCGCTGCCGGTGTCGATGCGGATCCGGCCCACCTCGGCACCGAGCGGCCGTTCCCAGGTCTCGCCGATGCGCGCCTCGATGGCCGCCTCGAGCTCGTCGTCGAGCTTGTTGCCGCCACGGGCGAGGAACTTGATGCCGTTGTCCGGCATGGGGTTGTGCGACGCGGAGAGCACGACGCCCAGGTCGACGCCCATGGCCGCCGTCAGGTATGCCACCGCAGGGGTGGGCAGCACGCCGACGTTGACGACGTCGACCCCGGCGGAGGCCAGTCCGGCGGTCACCGCGGCGGACAGGAACTCGCCGGAGGCACGCGAGTCCCGCCCGACGACGGCCCGCGGCCGGTGGCCGGCGAACTCACCTTGCGAGCCGAGCACGTGCGCCGCCGCCACGGACACGTCGAGCGCGAGCTCGGCCGTCACGTCGCGGTTCGCGAGCCCCCGGACTCCATCGGTCCCGAACAGTCGAGCCATCCTGTGCTTCCTTCCGCCGTGCTGTCGTGCCCTCGTGCCGTCGACCACCCGCAGGTACGCCGATGGCCCCGCAGGTCTGTCGACCCGCGGGGCCATCGGGCCGCCACGCCAGGGATCAGCGCTTGGAGTACTGAGGTGCCTTGCGGGCCTTCTTGAGACCGGCCTTCTTGCGCTCGACCACGCGTGCGTCACGCGTGAGGAAGCCGGCCTTCTTGAGCACCGCACGGTTGTGCTCGGCGTCGATGGCGTTGAGCGCGCGGGCGATGCCCAGGCGGAGCGCACCGGCCTGGCCGGAGACGCCACCACCCGTGATGCGGGCGACGACGTCGAAGCGACCCTCGACGTCGACCAGCTTCAGCGGGGAGTTGACCAGCTGCTGGTGCACCTTGTTCGGGAAGTAGTCCTCGAGGGTGCGGCCGTTGATCTTCCACTGGCCGGTGCCGGGCACCAGGCGCACGCGGGCGACGGCTTCCTTGCGGCGACCGAGGGCCTGCCCCGGTGCCGTGATGCTCTGACCGCGACCCGTGGGGGCCACCGTCTCGGAGGTGTAGCTCGTGGGCGTGTCGTCGCCCTCGAGGTCGATGTCGACCGTGGTCTCGGCCACTGGTGTCCTCGCGTCCTGTGTCGTCGCGTCTCTCAGCGGGCTCACGCCTGCTGGGAGACCTGGGTGATCTCGAAGGGCTTGGGCTGCTGAGCGGCGTGCGGGTGCGCGGCACCCGCGTAGACCTTCAGCTTGCCGATCTGCTGACGGGCGAGGGACGTCTTGGGGAGCATCCCGCGGACAGCCTTCTCGATCGCGCGCTCGGGGTGCTTCTCGAGCAGGTCCGAGTACGCCGTCGCGCGCAGACCGCCCGGGTAGCCCGAGTGTCGGTACGCGAGCTTGGTCTCGCGCTTGTTGCCGGTGAGGGCGACCTTCTCCGCGTTGATGACGATGACGAAGTCACCGCCGTCGACGTGGGGGGCGAAGGTGGCCTTGTGCTTGCCGCGCAGCAGCGTGGCCACGTGAGTGGCCAGGCGGCCCAGGACGACATCGGTCGCGTCGATGACGTACCAGTTCCGCTCGACGTCGCCGGGCTTCGGGGTGTACGTACGCACGGGTCGTAGCCTTCGTTTCGTGTTGCGTCGTGTTCGTGCGGCCGCAGGGCGGCCGTCCGAGGATGGCTGTCGAGGCATCCCATCCGGCGAGTGGGCTCGCACCGGACCGCCATCGGTTCAGCTGGTGAGAAGCCAGCCGCGCTCGACAGGGGACGCACAACGACACAACAGAGTAGCGGCCCCCGCGGGAGGGGGTCAAAACGCGGGAGAACCGGCCCCCGTCGGCGACCGCCGACCGGACGCCGGACGCAGCCCTGACCGCGCCGCCGAGACCACCCGCGACGTCAGCAGGTCGAGCGTCGGCGTGCGCAGCGACCAGTGCTGCCAGTGCAGCGGCACCTCGAGCCACTGCCCCGGTGCGAACGGCACCAGCCCGCCGGCCGCGAGCGCCTGCGCGGCAGCACGCTCGGGCACCATGCCCCAGCCGAGCCCGGCCCGGACCAGGTCGACGAACGCCTGCTGCTCGGGCACGTGGTGCGCGGGAGGTCGCAGCCCGGGGCCGACCAGCTGCTCGACGAACCGGTCCTGCAGCGCGTCCTGCCGGTTGAAGGCCACGACCGGCGCGACCGCGAGCGCCTCGCGGGTGGGTCCGTCGGGAAGGTGCCTGCCCAGGTAGGACGGCGCGGCCACCGCGACGTAGCGCATGGCGCCCAACGGACGGCTCCGGCAGCCCTGCACCGGCTCGGCGTCGGCGGTGACGGCCGCCATCGCCGTGCCGTCCCGCAGGAGCCGCGCCGAGTGGTCCTGGTCCTCCCGGTGCAGCTCGACGAGGACGCCTGCGGGCAGGTCGACGAGCGCAGCGGGGAACCACGTGGACAACGAGTCGGCGTTGACGGCCACGGCGAGGCGGGTCGGGCCGCCGAGCACCTCGAGAGCATCGAGCGCGTCCTGGGCGAGCAGGTCGACCTGCCCGGCGAGGCGGACCAGCGCCTCGCCCGCCGCGGTCGCCCGGCACGGTCGGCTGCGGCGCACCAGGACGTGCCCGGCCTGCTGCTCGAGCGCCTTGATGCGCTGACTGACGGCCGAGGGTGTCACGTGCAGCCTGCGCGCGGCCGCATCGAAGCTGCCCTCGCCGACCACGGCGGCGAGGGCCTCGAGCTGGGCGAGGTCGAACGGGACAGTCACCTGAGCGATGCTAACGGACCTGCAGAAACCTGAACTGGACGCAGCATCGTGGCGTCCCTAGCGTCGGTGGACGTGACCGAACCGCTCGTGCCCGCAGCCGTCGCCGGGCTGCTCACCGGCCTGTCCCTCATCGTCGCGATCGGCGCGCAGAACGCGTTCGTGCTGCGTCAGGGCATCCGGCGCGAGCACGTCCTGCCCGTCGTCCTCGTGTGCGCGGGCGCCGACGCCCTGCTGGTCACCGCAGGCGTCGCCGGGCTGGGCAGGCTCGTCTCCGAGCACCCGGACGTGCTGGCGGCTGCCCGGTGGGGCGGTGCGGCGTTCCTGCTCGCCTACGGCGTGCTCGCCGCCCTGCGTGCGGGACGGCCGGCCACCCTGGAACCCGCCGACGCCGGCCCGGCGAGCCTGCGTGCCGTGCTCGCCGCCGCCCTCGGGTTCACCTTCCTGAACCCGCACGTGTACCTCGACACCGTCGTGCTGCTCGGATCGCTCGCGCAGCAGCACGGGCCGGGCGGCGGCACCGTGGCGTTCGGGGCGGGCGCGGTGACCGCGAGCGTGCTCTGGTTCGGCGCGCTGGGCTTCGGCGCCGCGCGGCTCGCCGGGGTGTTCGCCAGGCCGGCGGCGTGGCGGGTCCTCGACGGCACCGTCGCCGTCCTCATGGTCGGGCTCGCGGTCTCGCTCGTGCTGTGACCTCGGCCGGAGCCCGACCGCTCAGCGCACGCGGTCCACGCGGGCCACGTCCCAGACGGGTTCCGGCGTCTCGACGACCTCGCCGTCCGCGCCGAAGACCAGATAGCGGTCGAACGTCCGCGTGAACCACCGGTCGTGGGTGACGGCCAGGACCGTCCCCTCGAACCCCGCGAGCCCCTCCTCGAGCGCCTCCGCCGAGTGCAGGTCCAGGTTGTCCGTCGGCTCGTCGAGCAGCAGCAGCGTCGCACCGCCCAGCTCCAGCAGCAGGATCTGGAACCGCGCCTGCTGACCCCCCGACAACGTCTCGAAGCGTTGCTCCGCGGCCGCGACCAGGTCGTACCGGTCGAGCGCCTTGCTGGCCTGCTCCCGACCCAGCCCCGACCGGTGCTCGTCACCCCGGTGCAGGATCTCCAGCAGCGTGCGGCCGGCGAGGTCACGCTGACCGGCGCCGGCGTTCTGCGCGAACCAGCCCGGGCGGACCCGCGAGCCGAGCACCACCGTCCCGGTGTGCGGCACCGGCACGACCGGCGCGTCGTCCGCCGGCAGGTGCTCAGGACCCGGGTCGGAGCCACCACCGGCGAGCAGCCGCAGGAAGTGCGACTTGCCCGACCCGTTCGACCCGAGCACCGCGACCCGCTCCCCGAACCACACCTCGAGGTCGAACGGCCGCATCAGCCCGGTCAGCTCCAGGCCCGCGGCCACCACGGCCCGCTTGGCCGTGCGACCGCCACGCAGCCGCACCCGCACCTGCTGCTCCCGGGTCCGCACGGTCGGGGGCCCGGCCTCCTCGAACTTGCGCAGGCGGGTCTGCGCCGCCTGGTACCGCGACGCCAGCCCGTCGTTGAACGCCGCCTTCGTCTTGAGGGTCAGCACGAGCTCCTTGAGCTTGGCGTGCTCCTCCTCCCACCGGCGCAGCAGCTCCTCGAGGCGGTCGAGGCGGTCCTGGCGGGCCTGCGCGTAGGTGCCGAACCCTCCGCCGTGCACCCACACCTGCGCCCCGAGCACCGTCGGCTCGAGGGTGGCCACCGCCGTCGCCACGCGCGAGAGCAGCTCGCGGTCGTGGCTGACGAACAGCACGGTCTTCGACGAGGCGACCAGCCGCTCCTCGAGCCAGCGCTTGGTCGGCACGTCCAGGGCGTTGTCCGGCTCGTCGAGCAGCAGCACCTCGTCCGGCCCCGTGAGCAGCGCCTCGAGCACGAGCCGCTTCTGCTCGCCGCCGGACATCGTGCGCACCTGCCGGTCCTGGACGCGCTCGAACGGGATCGACAGCACCGCCTGCGTGATGCGGTCCCAGCCGGCCTCCGCCTCGTAGCCGCCGACGTCGGCCCAGTCGACCAGGGCGTGCGCGTAGCGCATCTGGGCGGCCTCGTCGTCGACCTCCATGATCCCGAGCTCGGCCACCGTCAGCTCGGTCGCCGCGTCCCGGACCGCCGGCGAGGCCAACGAGGCCAGCAGGTCCCGGACCGACCGGTCGTCGTCGATCCGACCGACGTCCTGCCGCATGACGCCGAGGCCGCCGCTGCGGACCACCGAGCCCGCGTGCGGCTGCTCGTCGCCCGCCACGATGCGCAGCAGCGTGGACTTGCCCGTGCCGTTCGGACCCACGAGCGCGACCCGCGAGCCCTCGGCGACGCGGAACGACACGTCCTCGAGCAGCGGACGTCCGTCGGGCAGCACGTAGCCGATGCCGCCGATGTCGAGATGACCCATCGGGCCAGTCTGCCGTCCGCGCGGGCAGTCCGGCGACGACATTCACCGCGGTCGCAATGGCTGGCGCCGGACGGCGGCGGGTGCGAGGGTCAGAGCATGAGCGAGCAGACCGAGGGCTTCCAGGGCCTGACACCGGACGTGGGCGGCGAGGGCGACACCGACCAGATCCCCCGTGAGGACAGCCTGCTCGAGCGCGGCGTCGACGACCTGCTCGACGAGGGCTACACGCTTCCCGAGCGCCCGCGCCCCACCCATTACGGCGAGACGCCGTGGGAGGAGGCGCACCGCGAGACGATCGACCAGCGCGTGCTGCAGGAGGAGCCCGAGGTCTGGGACGTCCGCCCGCACGTCTCGGGCGACCGCGAGGTGGGACGTGCCGGGCGCCTCGTGCAGGACGAGGCCGCCGTCCGGGCCGGGACGACCGACACGTTCGCCGTCGACGCCGGCGTCTCGGGCGGTGGCGCCAGCGCCGAGGAGGCCGCGGTGCACCTCGTCGAGGAGGAGTACGTGGACGACACCCGCTACGTCGAGGACGACGAGCAGGCCTGAGGCCCGCGTCTGAGGCCCCAGGCTGAGGCCCCAGGCTGCGCAGGAGGTCGCTCAGCCCTCCGCCGGCACCGCCGACGGGTGGACGTCGTCGGCCGCCCGTCGAGCACGGGTCTGCTCGGCCCGTGCCGCGAGCTCGGCGTCCGCCGGGTACGTGACCTGCTCGAGCGTGAGCCCGTGCGCCGCCACGACGGCACCCGCCGGGTCACGGCGCCCGGCGACCAGCACCCGCGCGGGCCAGTCCACAGGGCGGCGCCCCTCCCCCACAGCGAGGCTCGCGCCGACCAGGGCACGGACCATCGAGTGGCAGAAGGCGTCCGCCTGGACGTGGGCGACGACCAGGCCCGCGTCCGGCCCGCCCTCCGGGCGGGTCCACGTCAGCTCCTCGAGGGTCCGGATCGTGGTCGCGCCCTCGCGCTGCTTGCAGTACGCGGCGAAGTCGTGGCGCCCCACGAGCATCCGGGCGGCCTCGTCCATCGCCGCCACGTCCAGCGCGCTGCGGTGCCACAGCACGTGCCCGCGCGTCAGGGGGTCGCGCAGGACCGGGTCGTCGCAGACCCGGTACGCGTACCGGCGACGCAGCGCCGAGAACCGCGCGTCGAAGCCGACCGGCGCGTACGTGACGCGGTGCACCACCACGTCGGCAGGCAGGACCCCGGCCAGGCGGGTCAGGAGGGCGCCGGTCGGCTCCCGGTCGGAGCGGCCGGGCGTGGCGAGCAATGCCTCCCGGACCACGTCGACGTGGGCGACCTGCCCGCGCGCGTGCACACCCGCGTCGGTCCGGCCCGCGACGGTCACGCGCGGCGCGCGGTCCCCCCGGTGCGCCGAGCGCAGCACGACACCCAGGGCGTCCTCGAGCTCACCCTGCACGGAGCGCAGCGTCGGCTGACGCGCCCAGCCCGCGAAGGCGGTGCCGTCGTAGGCCAGATCGAGCCGGAGGCGGACGGTCACTCCCGATGCGGCGAGCTCGGCCGCGGCGACCGCCACGGGGGCGGAGGGCGACGGGAAGGGCGGTTCGTGGTCCGACGGCGTGCTCACGGGCGACCACGGTAGCCGCCCGGCGATACCGTGGCGGCGTGCCGACCCCCGCACCCGACCCGTTCACGCTCTCCGTCGACTGCGGCGGCGGCGGCATCAAGGCGTCCGTGCTCGACGCCGCGGGCACGCTGCACGCACCGGCGGTCCGCGTACCGACCCCCTACCCTCTGCCGCCGTCACGCCTGGTCGAGACCATCGCCGCGATCGCCGCAGACCTGCCGACGGCCGACCGCGTCACCGTCGGCATGCCGGGCATGATCCGGCACGGCGTCGTGGTCGCGACCCCGCACTACGTGACCCGCTCGGGCCCCCGCAGCGCCGTCGACCCGATGCTCGTGGCCGCCTGGGCCGGCTGCGACGTGCGCGCCGCCGTCGAGGCGCGGCTCGGTCTCCCCACGCTCGTGCTCAACGACGCCGAGGTGCACGGCGCGGGCGTCATCTCGGGCACCGGGGTCGAGCTGGTCCTGACGTTCGGCACCGGGCTCGGCTCCGCGCTGTTCGACGGCTCGCGACTGGCACCGCACCTGGAGTGGTCCCACCACCCGGTCCGGTGGGGTGTCACCTACGACGCGTACATCGGCCAGCCCGAGCGCGCACGCCTCGGTGACGGGCTGTGGTCCCGCCGGGTCCGGCGGGTCGTCGAGGGGCTGCGACCCGTCGTGCACTGGGACCGCCTCTACCTCGGAGGGGGCAACGCGCGGAAGATCACGCCCCAGGTGCTCGCCCGGCTCGGCGACGACGTGGTCGTCGTCCCCAACCAGGCCGGCATCGTCGGCGGGGCCCGCGCCTGGACGCTCGAGGCGACCTGACGCCCACGCCCTCGGCCCGTGGCCCCCGCACACCCGTGTCGTAGGCCCTGGGCCGGCTGCCGGGTGCCCGAGCCGGACCTCGCACCGCTGCACCCGTCCCGGTGCACCCGTCACCGAGGGCGCGGAACGCCGACCACGATCAGGACACGCGCGTCCGCTCGGCGGCATCGACCACGTCCGCCGCCTCGAGCACGACCCTGGTGAAACGCTCGGGCGCGACGAGGCTCACCAGGTGCGTCGCCCCGGGGACGACCACCAGCCGCCCGTCCTGGCACGCACGAAGGAACCGACGCTCCTGGGTCCTGAAGTGGTCGTAGCGACCGTTGACGAGCCAGACCGGCACCTGCACGCGGGCCAGGTCGCCGAGCGGGTCGACGCCGCGGGCTTCCTTCAGCACGCCGGGCACCACGTCCAGCGCGTAGCCGCCGGCCGCCACGTCAGCAGCACCCGCGGGCGGGAGCATCCGGTGCGCCAGTCGTTCGTTCAGCGCCGCTCCGGCGTCCGGCAGCCGACCGATCCCTCGGGCCGCGACGGACCAGCCCTGCAGCACGGGCCCCCACGGCACGGTCGAGCACGCCGCTGCGACGAGCCCGCTGACCTGCTCGGGGTGACGCGCCGCATGCGCGATGCCCGTGTAGCCGCCGAGCGAGAGACCGACCACCAGCGCCCGCCCGCCGAGCTCGTCGACGCCTTGGCGGACGGCGTCGATCGCGTCCTCCTGCGTGAACGCCTCGCCACGGCGCAGCCCGTGCCCCGGCAGGTCGATCGCGAGCGCGGTCCGCCCCGCGCGTTCCAGCGCCTCGACCTGCGCGCGCCACATGGTCCGCGACGAGCGAAGCCCGTGCACGAGCACCACGGGTGTCCCCATCCCCCGACCGTAGGGGCGCCCTCCGCGGGTCACCACCCGGACGCCCAGGCCTGCGAGCCGCAGCCGAGCCCGTCTGCCGTGGCGAGCACGACCACGCGCGCAGGGCGACGTGGCGGCGCGGACAGGACGGCAGGGCGGACGTGGTGGCGGCGCGGACAGGACGGCAGGGCGGACGTGGTGGCGGCGCGGACAGGACGGCAGGCCCACGAGCCGGCAGGGCGGACGTACCGGCGCCGGCGGGTGGGTCGGGACGCCGAAGGCCCGGTCCCCTCGCGGGAAACCGGGCCTTCGAAGCGTGCTGCGGGTGAGGGATCAGGCCTTGTCGGCGTCGCCCTCGGTGGTGTCCTCGACGACCTCGTCGGCGGGCGCCGCGGTCTCCTCGACGACGTCCTCGACGGGCGCCTCGACCGGAGCGGCCTTGGCAGCCTTGGCGGCGGCCTTCGTGGCCTCCTTGACGACGGCCTGCTTGGGCGAGACGGGCTCGAGAACGAGCTCGATCACGGCCATGGGCGCGTTGTCGCCCTTGCGGGCACCGATCTTGGTGATGCGCGTGTAGCCACCCTGACGCTCGGCCATGGCCGGGGCGATCTCGGTGAACAGCACGTGCACGACACCCTTGTCCCTGACGACGGTCAGGACGCGGCGGCGGGCGTGCAGGTCACCGCGCTTGGCGAACGTGATGAGGCGCTCGGCGAGCGGGCGAAGGCGCTTGGCCTTGGCCTCGGTCGTCGTGATCCGCTTGTGCTCGAACAGCGACGTCGCGAGGTTCGCGAGGATCAGCCGCTCGTGCGCCGGTCCGCCACCGAGCCGGGGACCCTTGGTGGGCGTAGGCATGATTCGTACTCCTTGAGTTCCAGTGATGGGCGCCGCGCCGGCCCCGGTCGGTCAGACCTGGGTCGGCGCGTTCCCCGGCGTCAGTACTGCTCGTCCTCGGTGAAGTCACCCTCGTCGTCGCTGTAGTACGCGGCGGCGGTCGGGTCGAAGTCGAGCGGGCTGTCCTTGAGCGTCAGGCCGAGCTCGGCGAGCTTCTCCTTGACCTCGGTGATCGACTTCTGGCCGAAGTTCCGGATGTCCAGCAGGTCCGCCTCGGACCGCGCCACGAGCTCACCCACGGAGTGGATGCCCTCGCGCTTGAGGCAGTTGTAGGACCGGATCGTCAGCTGCAGGTCCTCGATCGGCAGCGCGAGGTCGGCGGCGAGAGCGGCGTCCGTCGGGGACGGGCCGATCTCGATGCCCTCGGCCTCGACGTTGAGCTCGCGGGCGAGCCCGAACAGCTCGACGAGCGTCTTTCCGGCCGACGCGAGTGCGTCGCGCGGGCTGATCGCGGCCTTGGTCTCGACGTCGACGATGAGCTTGTCGAAGTCCGTGCGCTGCTCGACACGCGTCGCCTCGACCTTGTAGGTCACCTTGAGGACCGGCGAGTAGATCGAGTCGACCGGGATCCGGCCGATCTCGGCGTCGAACGACTTGTTCTGGTTGGCGGACACGTAGCCGCGCCCACGCTCGACGGTGAGCTCGATCTCGAGCTTGCCCTTGTCGTTGAGCGTGGCCAGGTGCAGGTCGGGGTTGTGCACCTCGACACCGGCCGGCGGCACGATGTCGGCGGCGGAGATCTCGCCCGCACCCTGCTTGCGCAGGTACATCACGACCGGCTCGTCGTTCTCCGAGGAGACGACGAGGTTCTTGATGTTGAGGATGATCTCGGTGACGTCCTCCTTGACACCCGGCACGGTGGAGAACTCGTGCAGCACGCCGTCGATCCGGATGGACGTGACGGCGGCACCGGGGATGGAGGACAGCAGCGTCCGGCGCAGCGAGTTGCCGAGCGTGTAGCCGAAGCCGGGCTCGAGCGGCTCGATGGAGAACCGCGAGCGGTTCTCCGAGATGACCTCTTCGGTCAGGGTGGGGCGCTGTGCGATCAGCACGGTGTGTTTCCTCTCAGCGGGCGTCCGCCATATGACGCTCCGCAGGTACTGCGGTCCGACCCGGTCTCGGTCCACCTGGTCGGGGAGCGGGTGCGGGACCGGTGCGGGTCAGAGCCCGCACCGGTCCCGGAAGACGGTCGTCAGACGCGGCGACGCTTCGGCGGACGGCAGCCGTTGTGCGCCTGGGGCGTGACGTCCTGGATCGAGCCGACCTCGAGGCCCGTCGCCTGCAGCGAACGGATGGCCGTCTCACGACCCGAACCCGGGCCCTTGACGAAGACGTCGACCTTCTTCATGCCGTGCTCCTGCGCACGACGCGCGGCGGCCTCGGCGGCGAGCTGCGCGGCGAACGGGGTCGACTTGCGCGAACCCTTGAAGCCGACCTGGCCGGACGACGCCGACGCGATCACGGCGCCGGACGGGTCGGTGATCGAGATGATCGTGTTGTTGAACGTGCTCTTGATGTGCGCCTGGCCGTGGGAGACGTTCTTCTTCTCCTTGCGACGCGGCTTGCGCACGGCGGTGCGGGACTTCGGAGGCATCTGCTTCTTCTCTCGTGGTCTACGGGGCGAGGCGTCCGGGACGGGTTCGCGCGAGGGCGCGTGGCGTCACCGGGCGGAGGGCTACTTGCGCCCGGCCTTCTTCTTGCCGGCGACGGTGCGCTTGGGGCCCTTGCGGGTACGCGCGTTGGTCTTCGTGCGCTGACCGCGCACGGGAAGGCCGCGGCGGTGACGCAGGCCCTCGTAGCAGCCGATCTCGACCTTGCGGCGGATGTCCGCGGCAACCTCGCGGCGGAGGTCACCCTCGAGCTTGTAGTTGCCCTCGAGGTAGTCGCGCAGCGCGACGAGCTCGGCGTCGCCGAGGTCCTTCACGCGGACGTCCGGGCTGATGCCGGTGGCGGCCAAGGTCGCCTGGGCGCGCGTGCGACCGACCCCGTAGATGTAGGTGAGCGCGATCTCGAGCCGCTTCTCGCGGGGGAGGTCGACGCCGATAAGACGTGCCATGTGCCTGGTGGCTCCTGTACTGCGTCGGAGGTCTTCCGCACCGCCCTCCCGCGTGTCCTCGCGGGCCCCGGCCTCCGACCGGGGGTTCGCCGTCCGGTTCGGGCCCGAAGGCCCACTCCGTCCGGAGTGGTGGTGCGCTTGCTGCCCTCCTGCGTCGCCGGAGGGCGGGTGGTGCTGGTTCGACCCGTGCACCCACGTGCACGGCGTCAGGGCATCAGCCCTGGCGCTGCTTGTGGCGCAGGTTCTCGCAGATCACCTGGACGCGACCGTGCCGGCGGATCACCTTGCACTTGTCGCAGATCTTCTTGACGCTGGGCTTGACCTTCATCGCGTGTTCCTCCGCCGCCGCACTCTCCGGGAGACCGGAATCCGACGGCGTGTTCGAGTGGTGGTTACTTGTAGCGGTAGACGATCCGACCGCGGGACAGGTCGTACGGGCTCAGCTCGACGACGACACGGTCCTCCGGAAGGATCCGGATGTAGTGCTGCCGCATCTTGCCCGAGATGTGGGCGAGCACCCTGTGGCCGTTCGTCAGCTCCACGCGGAACATCGCGTTCGGCAGTGCCTCGACCACGCTGCCCTCGATCTCGATGACACCGTCCTTCTTCGCCATGTCCTCCGCTAACTGTTGTCCGGGACGATCTGCCCACGGAAGGACCCGACCGCGCGGTCGCGACATTCCATGGAGGACGAGGCGCCTCATCGGCCCGACGCTCCCCCGACCTCAGAACGAGGTCAGACAGACGGCGAGGATCGATGCGGGCGCACACACCCAACGGACGATTCTACGCTATGGACCACACGCTGCGAAACCGGGGCCGGCGGCACGCACGACGGCGCCCGTGGGAGCAGCTCCCAGGGCGCCGTCGGGTGACTCTCGAGCTCGGCGGAGCGACCCGCCGAGCTCGTCAGGTGAGGGTCAGCGAGCCGCTCCACGGCGGCGCAGGACGAGCAGCACGCCACCCGCGGCGAGCAGCAGCACGGCCGCGACGGCCCCTGCGAGGGGCGCGGCACCGGTCGACGCGAGCTGCGCACCGGCCGCCTTGCCTGCCGTTTCGTCCGCGAGCACCTGCGTCACGACGGACGAGGTCGCCGTCGCGCTCGGCGAGGGCGCGGCGAGCACCTCGGTCACACCGGTCGACGGGGAGGCCGTCGGCGTCGGGGTCGCCGAGGGAGTAGCCGGCGCCACGGAGACGACCGGCGTCGGGGCGGCAGCGGGCGCCTCCGGGGTAGCCGTCGGCGCCGGTGTCGCCGCGTCGCACTCGGGCACGGTGACGAACTCGTCGAGGTTCCCGTGCCACGCGTCGTAGATCGGGCCGCCCGCCGTGTACCAGCCGATCCAGGAGTCGGGGTAGCTGGGGGCAGGGTTGTCGGTGAAGATCTCGACCCCGCCGTGGACGATGTCCTCCTGGATGCCCCACATGCCCGGGCCGCACACCACCAGTCCCGCCGCATCGACGGCCGCCTGGGCGCTCTCGAGCGTCACCGGGACGAAGTCGAAGGTGGTGCCTTCCCAGGCGGTGACGAAGTACTGCTGGGTCGAGTTCGGCCAGGAGCCGCGGATCGAGGGGTCGCGCTTGAGGTAGACGTAAAGACCGACCGAGCTTCCGCCGGACTTCACCGCAGCGGACGCCTGCCCCGAGCCCTGACCCCCGCCCCCTTGCTGGGCGCCGTCGTGGTCCGTGGCGGACGCCGCCGTTCCCAGCCCGATCACGGCCAACGCGGCGCCGGTAGCGACAGCCGTGACGACCGCGACGCTGCGGCGCAGGACAGAGACTCCAGGAATACCTCGCTGCATGGTCCACCCATCGGATGCGGGCAGGCGCGAGCGATCGAGCACCTGCCGGAGGACGCAGGCCCCGACGTCCCGCCCACGCGTCGCCGCACGAGCGCCCGTCCCCCCGACCCGCGGCGGGATCGTTCCCGCCAGGATCGACCATATCGGACATTTCTGGCATCAGGCCAGGACTTCGCGGTGCTGACCTGCGGAGATCCCGAGATCACCCGAATGGCCGCACGAGTGGTGCGGGGAGACGTACCCGCCCGGTCAGCCGACCGGCGCGACGATCACCCCGTGATCGGCGAGCCGTCCGGCCCCACCGTCCTGCGAGGTGAGGACCCAGATGCCGTGCTCACCGATCGCGACCGTGTGCTCCCAGTGGGAGGCCCGCGCGCCGTCGTCGGTGACGACCGTCCAGTCGTCCTCGAGGACCTGGGTGAACCGGGAGCCGCGGACCAGCATCGGCTCGACGGCCACGCACAGCCCCGGGCGCAGCCGTGCGCCGCGGTCCCTGGTCCGGTAGTTGAGCACGTCCGGCGGCTGGTGCATCGCCGTGCCGATGCCGTGGCCCACGTACTCCTCGACGATCCCGTACCGCTGACCACCGTTGCGCCCGGTCTCGAGCGCTGTGTCGACGACGTCCTCGACCGCCTCACCGACGTCGCCGAGGCGCGTCCCGAGCGCGAGCGCCGCGATCCCCGCCCACATGGCGTCCTCGGTCGTCGCCGCGAGCTCCAGGTCCAGCGGGTCGGCACCGCCGTCCGCGTCGAGAACGACGGTGATGGCCGAGTCGCCGTGCCACCCGTCGACGATCGCCCCGCAGTCGATGGACACCACGTCGCCGGCCTCGAGGGTCCGGGCGCCCGGGATGCCGTGCACCACCTCGTCGTTCACCGACACGCACAGCGTCGCCGGGTAGCCGTGGTAGCCCAGGAACGACGGTGTCGCCCCGGCCTCGGCGATCACGTCGGCCGCGACCCGGTCGAGATCGGCCGTCGTCAGGCCCGGCTCCACGGCCGACCGCACGGCGGCCAGCGCGTCCGCGACCACCAGGCCCGCGGCTCGCATCCGCAGCACCTGGTCCGGAGTCTTGTACTCGATGCGCTCGCGCCCGAACACCACGTCTGCCCGCTGACCGATCAGACGGCGGGGCGGGCGATCGCCGCGAGCAGACGCTCCGTGACCTCGTCCACCGCACCGATGCCGTCGACCTGCACGAGCAGGCCGCGGTCCGCGTACACCTGCGAGATCGGAGCGGTCTGCTCGGCGTAGACGTCGAGCCGGTGCCGGATCACGTCTTCCGTGTCGTCCTCGCGGCCCTCGATCTGCGCGCGATTGAGCAGCCGGTCGATGACCGCCGCAGGGTCGGCCGTGATCTCCACGGCGAGGTCGAGCGCAAGGCCCGCCGCCGCCAGGATCGTGTCGAGCTCGACGACCTGGGCGACGTTGCGCGGGTAGCCGTCGAGCAGGAAGCCCTCGACCGTGTCCGCCTGGGCGAGCCGGTCCTGCACCATCGCGTTCGTCACCGAGTCCGGGACGAGCTCTCCGCGGGCCGTGTAGGCCTGCACGGTCCGACCGAGCTCGGTGCCGCCCTTGATGTTCGCGCGGAAGATGTCACCCGTCGAGATGGCGGGAACGACCAGCCGTTCGGCCAGCCGGACCGCCTGGGTGCCTTTGCCGGCTCCGGGAGGACCGAGGAGGACGAGACGTGCGCTCAACGCAAGAACCCTTCGTAGTGCCGCTGCTGCAGCTGGGACTCGATCTGCTTGACGGTCTCCAGGCCCACACCGACGACGATGAGGATCGACGAACCGCCGAACGGGATGTTCTGACCGACACCCAGCACCAGGAACGTGATGGTCGGGATCAGTGCGACGAGGGCCAGGTAGATCGAGCCCGGCGCCGTGATCCGCGAGATGACGTAGTCGAGGTACTCCGCCGTCGGACGGCCGGCCCGGATGCCCGGGATGAAGCCGCCGTACTTCTTCATGTTGTCCGCGACCTCGTCCGGGTTGAACGTGATCGCCGTGTAGAAGTAGCAGAAGAAGATGATCAGCAGCACGTACAGGGCGATGTGCAGCGGCGAGCTCGTGCTCACCACGTACTGCTGGACCCACTGCACCCAGCCCGCCGTCTGGTCGGCGAACTGCGCGACCAGACCGGGCACCGCGAGCAGCGACGAGGCGAAGATGACCGGGATGACGCCGGCCATGTTGATCTTGATCGGGATGTACGTGCTCGACCCGCCGTACATCTTGCGGCCGACCATGCGCTTGGCGTACTGCACCGGGATGCGCCGCTGAGACTGCTCGACGAAGACCACCAGGGCGATGACCAGCACGATGATCGCGAGCACCACGATGAACTTCGAGATGCCGTTGGCGCCACCGGCGATCGACCACATCGCCGTCGGGAACGAGGCCGCGATCGACGTGAAGATCAGCAGCGACATGCCGTTGCCGACACCGCGCTCCGTGATGAGCTCGCCGAGCCACATGATCAGGCCCGTGCCGGCGGTCATGGTGATCACCATGATGACCAGCGTGATCCAGCTGTCGTCAGGGATCACGTCGACGGTGCAGCCGGTGAAGAGCTGACCGGAGCGGGCGACCGTGATGATCGTGGTCGACTGCAGGATCGCCAGGGCGATCGTCAGGTACCGCGTGTACTGCGTCAGGCGGGCCGTGCCGGACTGACCCTCCTTGTGCAGCTCCTCGAACTTGGGGATGACCACACGGAGCAGCTGGATGATGATGCTCGCCGTGATGTACGGCATGATCCCCAGCGCGAAGACGGAGAGCTTGAGCATGGCCCCGCCGCTGAACAGGTTCACCAGCCCGAGCAGGTCGTTGTTCGCCGACTGGTCGATACACGTCTGCACGTTCGGGTAGGAGACGCCCGGCGTCGGCAGGAAGGAGCCGAAGCGGAACACGACCATGATGCCGATCGTGAAGAGCAGCTTGCGCCGCAGGTCGGGCGTCCGGAACGCCCGCACGAATGCGCTGAGCACCTGTCCTCCTGGGCCGCCGCAGCGGCATCTCGTGCGACCGGCACGTCCCGGTCGGTTCGTCCCGCACTCAGGCGGGCACCGCCGAACCATAACGGATCGTCGGTGAGGTACGGAAAGGGGCCGGTGGGAACTGTGCCCCACCGGCCCCGTCCATGGATCAGTCCTGCGCGACGCTCCCGCCGGCAGCCACGATCTTCTCCTTCGCGGACGCGGAGTACGCGTCCACCGCGACGGAGACCTTGACCGTGATCTCGCCGGTGCCGAGCACCTTGACGGGCTCGCCCTTGCGGACGGCGCCCTTCGCGACCAGGTCGGCGACCGTCACGTCGCCACCGTCCGGGTACAGCGCCGAGAGCTTGTCCAGGTTGACGACCTGGTACTCGACACGGAACGGGTTCTTGAAGCCACGGAGCTTGGGCAGCCGCATGTGCAGCGGCATCTGCCCGCCCTCGAAGCGGTCCGGCACCTGGTAGCGGGCCTTGGTGCCCTTGGTACCACGGCCGGCCGTCTTGCCCTTCGACGCCTCACCACGACCCACGCGGGTCTTGGCGGTCTTGGCGCCGGGGGCCGGACGCAGGTGGTGCACCTTGAGGGTGCCACCGGCACCCGGGGCCGCAGCGGCCTCGGCCGCCTTCTGCGCAGCCTCGGACTTGACCGCCTTCGTGGGGGCGGCCTCGGCCTTCGCCGCAGCCGCCTTCTTGGCCGGAGCCTTCTTGGCGGGCGCAGCCTCGGCGGCCTCCGCCGTGGCGGCGGCCTTCTTGGCGGGAGCCTTCTTCGCCGGGGCCTTGACCTCGGCGACCTCCTCGACGTTCTTCTCGTCGGCCATGGTCACTCGACCTCCTCGACCGCGACGAGGTGCGTCACCGTCTTGACCATGCCGCGGATCTCAGGACGGTCCTCCTTGACGACGACGTCGCCGATCCGCTTGAGGCCCAGGGTGCGCAGCGTGTCGCGCTGGTTCTGCTTGCCGCCGATGGCGGACTTGGTCTGGGTCACCTTCAGACGGGCCATCACGCACCCACCTTCGCCGCAGCGGCCGCTGCCTGGCCCGCCGCCTGGGCGCGCAGCAGCGCGGCCGGGACGACGTGCTCGACCGGCAGACCGCGGCGCGCGGCCACGGCTTCCGGCTGCTCGAGGCCACGCAGGGCCGCGACGGTCGCGTGCACGATGTTGATCGCGTTCGAGGAGCCGAGCGACTTGCTCAGCACGTCGTGGATACCGGCGCACTCGAGCACGGCGCGGACCGGACCACCGGCGATCACACCGGTACCCGGCGAGGCCGGACGCAGGAAGACGACACCGGCAGCGGCCTCACCCTGGATGGGGTGAGGGATGGTGCCCTGGATGCGCGGGACGCGGAAGAAGTTCTTCTTCGCCTCCTCGACACCCTTGGCGATCGCCGCGGGCACCTCCTTGGCCTTGCCGTAGCCGACACCCACGGTGCCGTCGGCGTCGCCCACCACGACGAGCGCGGTGAAGCTGAACCGACGACCACCCTTGACGACCTTGGCCACGCGGTTGATCGTCACGACGCGCTCGACGAACGCGCTCTTCTCGGCGGCGTCGCCGCGGCGACCGCCGTCACGACGGCCGCCGTCGCGGCGGTCGCCGCCGGTGCCGCCCTGGGCGGCACCGGTGTTGCTGCGCTGAGGAGCAGCCATCAGTGAGTCCTCTTCTTCAGTGCGGAGTTCGTCGTCGTCACAGCGCCAGACCACCCTCGCGGGCACCGTCGGCCACCGCGGCCACACGGCCGTGGTACTTGTTGCCGCCGCGGTCGAAGACGACCGAGTCGATGCCGGCAGCCTTAGCACGCGCGGCGACGAGCTCGCCGACCTTGCGGGCCTTCGCCGACTTGTCGCCGTCGAGCGCCCGCAGGTCCGCCTCGAGCGTCGACGCCGACGCCACGGTCTGCCCGATGCTGTCGTCGACGACCTGAGCCGTGATGTGCCGGGCGGACCGGGTCACGACCAGGCGCGGACGAACCGGCGAACCCTGGACCTTCTTGCGCAGGCGCAGGTGACGACGCTTGCGGGCGATGGACTTGCCCTTGCCCTTGATGCTGATCGCCATGGCTTACTTCCCAGCCTTTCCGACCTTGCGGCGCACGTTCTCGCCCGCGTACCGCACGCCCTTGCCCTTGTAGGGCTCGGGCTTGCGGATCTTGCGGATGTTCGCTGCGACCTCGCCGACCTGCTGCTTGTCGATGCCCTGGACCGAGAACTTGGTCGGGCCCTCGACGGCGAACGTGATGCCCTCGGGTGCGGCGACGAGCACCGGGTGGCTGAAGCCGAGCGCGAACTCGAGGTCCGTGCCCTTCGCCGTCACGCGGTAACCGGTTCCGACGATCTCGAGCTTCTTGGTGTAGCCCTCCGTGACGCCCGTGACCAGGTTGGCCAGGAGCGTGCGGGTCAGGCCGTGCAGCGAACGCGAGGCGCGCTCGTCGTCGGGACGGGTGACCGCGAGGGCACCCGACTCGTCACGGGTGACCGCGATGGGCGTGGGGATCGTGTGCGTCAGAGTGCCCTTGGGGCCCTTGACCGTCACGAGCGCGCCGTCGATGGTGACGTCGACGCCCGCCGGCACCGGGACGGGGATCCTGCCGATTCGGGACATGGCTGTTCTCCTCTCGTCTCGGGATTACCAGACGTAGGCGAGGACTTCCCCACCCACGCCCTTCTTGGCGGCCTGCTTGTCGGTCAGGAGGCCGGAGGACGTGGACAGGATCGCCACACCCAGGCCGCCGAGAACCTTCGGCAGGTTGGTCGACTTGGCGTACACGCGCAGGCCCGGCTTGGACACGCGCTTGATGCCGGCGAGCGAACGCTCGCGGTTGGGGCCGTACTTCAGCGTGACGATGAGGTTCTTGCCCACAGGGGCGTCCTCCACCGTCCAGCCCGCGATGTAACCCTCTGCCTGGAGGATCTCCGCGATGTGCGACTTGAGCTTCGAGAACGGGATCGTCACCTGGTCGTGGTGCGCCGAGTTCGCGTTGCGCAGACGTGTCAGGAAGTCTGCGATCGGGTCGGTCATGGTCATCGGGCTTCAGCCCTTCCTCGCCGGGGTATCCCTCCCCGCGCAGTGCAGGGAGGGACCTACCGACGGTCGTGTGGTTCTTACCAGCTGCTCTTGGTCACGCCGGGCAGCTCACCGCGGTGAGCCATCTCGCGCACGCAGATACGGCACAGGCCGAACTTGCGGTACACCGAGTGCGGACGACCGCACCGCTGGCACCGCGTGTACGCGCGGACACCGAACTTCGGCTTGGCCGCGGCCTTGTTGATCAGGGCGGTCTTCGCCATGTCAGTTCTCCTTGAACGGGAAGCCGAGGAGCTTGAGGAACGCGCGTCCCTCAGCGTCGGTGCCGGCCGTGGTCACGACGGTGATGTCCATGCCGCGGACCCGGTCGATCTTGTCCTGGTCGATCTCGTGGAAGACGGACTGCTCCACGAGGCCGAAGGTGTAGTTCCCGTTCCCGTCGAACTGCTGCGGCGAGAGGCCACGGAAGTCACGGATGCGGGGCAGGGCCGTCGAGAGCAGACGGTCCAGGAACTCCCAGGCACGGTCGCCACGCAGCGTGACGTGCGCACCGATCGGCATGCCCTCACGGAGCTTGAACTGTGCGATCGACTTGCGGGCCTTGGTGACCTGCGGCTTCTGACCCGTGATCTGGGTCAGGTCGCGGATCGCGCCCTCGATGAGCTTGGAGTCCTTCGCGGCCTCTCCGACACCCATGTTGACGACGACCTTGACCAGGCGCGCGACCTGGTTGATGTTCTCGTGACCGAACTCCTCGCGGAGCGCGGCACGGATCTCGTCGTTGTACTTGGACTTCAGGCGCGGCAGCGCCGGTGCGGTGATCGTGTCGCTCATCAGATGTCCTTACCGGAGCGCTTGGCGACGCGGACGCGAACCGTCCGGGTGCGGCCGTCACGCTCGACCTGCTCGGTGCGGTAGCCGACCCGGGTGCCCTTCTTGGTCTCCGGGTCCACGAGCATCACGTTGCTGATGTGGATGGGGGCCTCGATGGTCTCGATGCCGCCGGTCCGGGTGCCGCGGGCGGTCTGGCCGGCCTTCACGTGCTTCTGCACGCGCTGGACGCCCTCCACCACGACACGCTGGGACTCGACGAGCACCTCGAGGACGCGGCCCTGCTGGCCCTTGTCCCGGCCCGAGATGACGACGACGAGGTCGCCCTTCTTGATCTTCGCCATGGTCAGAGCACCTCCGGTGCCAGCGAGATGATCTTCATGAACTTCTTGTCGCGCAGCTCGCGACCGACCGGACCGAAGATGCGGGTCCCGCGGGGCTCACCGTCGTTCTTGAGGATGACCGCGGCGTTCTCGTCGAACTTGATGTACGAGCCGTCCGGACGCCGGCGCTCCTTGCGGGTGCGCACGATGACCGCCTTGACGACGTCGCCCTTCTTCACGTTGCCACCGGGGATGGCGTCCTTCACGGTGGCGACGATGACGTCACCGATCCCGGCGTAGCGGCGGCCGGAGCCGCCGAGGACACGGATGCAGAGGATCTCCTTGGCACCCGTGTTGTCGGCGACACGAAGTCGCGACTCCTGCTGAATCATCTGTTGCTCCTGTCGTCTGGCGGGTTCTCACACCGAGGCGTGAGCCTGGCCGAACGGATAGTTGCCGTGATGCACACGTCGCGTGGGTGCCGGCTCGTTCCGGACGGACCGGACCGGCACCCACGCCCGTGGGCAACTGGGGGTGGTGCTGCTTACTTGGCCTTCTCGAGGATCTCGACCAGACGCCACCGCTTGGTGGACGACAGGGGCCGGGTCTCCATGATGACGACCAGGTCGCCGATGCCGGCGCTGTTCTGCTCGTCGTGGGCCTTGATCTTGCTGCTGCGACGGATGACCTTGCCGTAGAGCGGGTGCTTGACCCGGTCCTCGACCTCGACCACGACGGTCTTGTCCATCTTGTCGCTGACCACGTAGCCACGCCGCGTCTTGCGGTGCGGACGTGCCTCGCTGACCGCGGTGGTGGTCTCCGCGTTCTTCTCGTTCGCGCTCATCGTGACCTCACTCGCTCGCGCTCGGGGCGGTACGGATGCCGAGCTCGCGCTCTCGCAGGATCGTGTAGATCCGGGCGATGTCCTTGCGGACGGCCTTCAGACGCCCGTGGCTCTCGAGCTGGCCCGTCGCCGACTGGAAGCGGAGGTTGAACAGCTCCTCCTTGGCCTTCTTCAGCTCGGCGACCAGCTTCTCGTCGTCGAAGGCGTCCAGCTCGCTGGGAGCCAGATCCTTGGTTCCGATAGCCATCAGTTACCACCCTCGCGAACCACGAAACGGGTCTTCATCGGGAGCTTGTGCTGCGCGCGGCGCATGGCCTCGCGAGCCAGCGGCTCCGGGACGCCGGCGAGCTCGAACATCACTCGGCCGGGCTTGACGTTGGCGATCCACCACTCGGGCGAACCCTTACCGGAACCCATGCGGGTCTCGGCAGGCTTCTTCGTGAGGGGGCGGTCCGGGTAGATGTTGATCCAGACCTTCCCTCCACGCTTGATGTGGCGGGTCATGGCGATACGCGCAGCCTCGATCTGCCGGTTCGTGACATACGCAGGCTCGAGGGCCTGGATGCCGAACTCACCGAACGTGATCGACGTGCCACCCGTGGCGGCGCCGGAGCGCCCGGGGTGGTGCTGCTTGCGGTGCTTCAGCCTGCGCGGGATCAGCACGGCTCAGGCCTCCGTTCCGGTCTCGGTCGCGGCCTCGGCGGCCGGAGCCGACTCGGTCGCGGTGGCCTCAGCCGGGGCGTCGGACCGCTCGGGGCGACGACCCGCAGTACGCGGGCCGCGGTCGCCACCGCGCTCAGGACGGTCGCTGCGCGGACCACGAGCCGGGCGCGGGGCCTGGCTCGCCTGCTCGCGGGCGAACTCCTTCTCGGTCATGTCGCCCTTGTAGACCCACACCTTGACGCCGATGCGCCCGAAGGTCGTGCGGGCCTCGAAGAAGCCGTAGTCGATGTTCGCGCGGAGCGTGTGCAGCGGCACGCGACCCTCGCGGTAGAACTCCGTGCGGCTCATCTCCGCGCCGCCGAGGCGACCGGAGACCTGCACGCGGATGCCCTTGGCGCCGGCGCGCTGCGCCGACTGGATGCCCTTGCGCATGGCACGACGGAACGACACACGGCTCGCGAGCTGCTCGGCGATGCCCTGGGCGACCAGCTGAGCCTCGATCTCGGCGTTCTTGACCTCGAGGATGTTCAGCTGGACCTGCTTGCCCGTGAGCTTCTCGAGCTCGCCGCGGATGCGGTCGGCCTCCGCGCCACGACGCCCGATGACGATGCCCGGGCGGGCGGTGTGGATGTCGACGCGGACGCGGTCACGCGTGCGCTCGATCTCGACCTTGGCGATGCCCGCGCGCTCCAGACCCGTGCCCATGAGCTTGCGGATCTGCACGTCCTCGCGGACGTAGTCGCGGTACCGCTGACCCGGCTTGGTCGAGTCGGCGAACCAACGCGAACGGTGGTCGGTCGTGATGCCCAGGCGGTACCCGAGCGGGTTGACCTTCTGTCCCACTAGCGGTTCCCTCCCTTGGTTGTGGCCTTCTCGCGCTCGGCGACGACGACCGTGATGTGGCTCGTACGCTTGAGGATCCGGCCGGCGCGACCCTGCGCGCGCGGACGGAACCGCTTCATCGTCGGGCCCTCGTCGACGAAGACCTCAGAGATGTAGAGGTCCTTCTCGTCCAGACGCTCGTTGCTGCGCTTGGCAGCTTCACGAGCGTTCGCGATCGCCGACTCGACGACCTTGAGGACGGTCTCCCCCGCGGCCTGCGGTGCGAACTTCAGCACCGCCACGGCCTCGCCGGCCTGCTTGCCACGGATGAGGTCCACGACGCGCCGGGCCTTCTGGGGCGTGACGCGGACGAACCGCGCCTTCGCCTTGGCTTCCATTGCTGTCCTGCCTTCTGTCTTGTGCCGTCAGGGCGTCACCAGCTGACCGAGGTCAGCGGCGACGACCCTTCCGGTCGTCCTTCTCGTGGCCGCGGAAGGTCCGCGTGGGGGCGAACTCGCCGAGCTTGTGGCCGACCATCGACTCGGTGACGAACACCGGGGCGTGCTTGCGACCGTCATGCACGGCGAACGTGTGACCGAGGAAGTCCGGCGTGATGACCGAACGACGCGACCACGTCTTGATGACGTTCTTGGTCCCGGCCTCGTTCTGGACGTCGACCTTCTTCTGGAGGTGTCCGTCGACGAACGGGCCCTTCTTCAGGCTGCGTGGCATCTCGGGCTCCTATCAGCGCTTCTTGCCGGTACGCCGACGGCGCACGATGAGCTTGTCGCTCGGCTTGTTCGGACGACGGGTACGGCCCTCGGGCTGACCCCACGGGCTGACCGGGTGGCGACCACCGGAGGTCTTGCCCTCACCACCACCGTGCGGGTGGTCGATCGGGTTCATGGCGACACCACGGACGGTCGGGCGCTTGCCCTTCCAGCGCATGCGGCCGGCCTTGCCCCAGTTGATGTTCGACTGCTCGGCGTTGCCGACCTCGCCGATCGTCGCGCGGCAGCGCAGGTCGACGTTGCGGATCTCGCCGGACGGCATGCGCAGCTGCGCGTACGGGCCGTCCTTGGCGACGAGCTGCACCGACGTCCCGGCCGAACGTGCGATCTTCGCGCCGCCGCCGGGCTTGAGCTCGATGGCGTGGATGACCGTACCGGTCGGGATGTTGCGCAGGGGCAGGTTGTTGCCCGGCTTGATGTCGGCACCGGCACCGGCCTCGACGACATCGCCCTGCGACAGCTTGTTGGGCGCGATGATGTAGCGCTTCTCGCCGTCCGCGTAGTGCAGGAGCGCGATGCGCGCCGTGCGGTTCGGGTCGTACTCGATGTGCGCGACCTTGGCGGGCACGCCGTCCTTGTCGTGGCGACGGAAGTCGATGACGCGGTACGCACGCTTGTGACCGCCACCCTGGTGGCGGGTCGTCACACGACCGGTGGAGTTGCGGCCACCCGTCTTGTGCAGCGGACGGACGAGCGACTTCTCCGGCTGCGAGCGCGTGATCTCGACGAAGTCGGCGACCGACGAGCCACGACGGCCCGGCGTCGTCGGCTTGTACTTACGGATTCCCATGGGGACTAGTCCTCTTCTGCTCTCGGGCCGCTCAGCCGACCGGTCCGCCGAAGATGTCGATCGTTCCCTCGCGGAGGGTGACGATCGCACGCTTCGTGTCCTTGCGGCGGCCGATTCCGAACCGGGTCCGTCGGGCCTTGCCCTGACGGTTCGCGGTGTTGACCGAGTCGACCTTGACGCCGAAGACCTGCTCGACGGCGATCTTGATCTCGGTCTTGTTCGCCCGCGGGTCGACGAGGAAGGTGTACTTCCCCTCGTCGAGCAGGCCGTAGCTCTTCTCCGAGACGACCGGCGCGATCAGGATGTCGCGCGGGTCCTTACCGACGGCGGTCACTTGGTCTCCTCCTGCGCCTCGGACTCGGTGGCGACAGCAGTAGCACCGCGACCCTTGGTCGGGCCGGCGAGGAACGCGTCGAGCGCGCCCTGCGTGAAGACCACGTCGTCCGAGATCAGCACGTCGTACGTGTTGAGCTGGTCGGCGACGAGCAGGTGGACCCGCTCGACGTTGCGCAGCGACTTCCACGTGATCTCGTCGGAGCGCTCGACCACGACCAGGACGTTCTTGCGACCCGACAGGTTGTCGAGAACCGCCAGAGCGGACTTGGTCGACGGCGCGGCGCCCGGGGCGAACCCGGAGACGACGTGCACGCGGCCGGCGCGGGCGCGGTCCGAGAGAGCACCGCGGAGCGCCGCGGCCTTCATCTTCTTCGGGGTCCGCTGGCTGTAGTCGCGCGGGGTCGGGCCGTGGACGACGCCACCACCGGCGAACTGCGGCGCACGGGTCGAGCCCTGACGGGCGCGGCCGGTGCCCTTCTGCTTGTACGGCTTCTTGCCGCCACCGGAGACCTCACCACGGGACTTCGTGTCGTGGGTTCCCTGGCGCGCCGCGGCGAGCTGGGCGACGACGACCTGGTGGATCAGCGGGACGTTCGTCTGCACGTCGAAGACGTCACCGGGCAGGTCGGCCGTACCGGCCTTCTTGCCCTCGGAGTCCAGGACGTCGACGGTCAGCGTGTCGCTCATGCGGTTCACGCCCCCTTCGCTGCGGAACGCACGACCACGACGCCACCCTTGGGGCCCGGGACCGCGCCCTTGACGAGCAGCAGACCCTTCTCGGCGTCGACCGCGTGCACGGTCAGGTTCTGAGTGGTCTGGCGGTCGACACCCATGCGACCGGCCATGCGCAGGCCCTTGAAGACGCGCGACGGGGTGGAGGCCCCACCGATCGAGCCGGGCTTGCGGTGGTTGCGGTGCGAACCGTGGGAGGCCGAGACGCCCTTGAAGCCGTGACGCTTCATGACACCTGCGGTGCCCTTGCCCTTGGTCGTACCGATGACGTCGACGACGGTGCCGGCCTCGAAGGCCGCCGCCGTGATCTCCTGCCCGAGCGTGTACTCGGCAGCGTCGGACGTACGGATCTCGGCCACGTGCCGGCGGGGGGTGACCCCGGCCTTCTCGAAGTGGCCCTTGAGCGGCTTGGTGACCTTGCGCGGATCGATCTGGCCGTAGGCCAGCTGCACCGCGGCGTAGCCGTCAGCCTCAGCGGAGCGCACCTGGGTGACGACGTTCGTGCCGACCGAGACGACCGTGACCGGGACGAGACGACCGTTGTCGTCCCACACCTGGGTCATGCCGAGCTTCGTGCCGAGCACCGCCGTGACGGGGCGCGCGTTCTGCTGGGTAACCATGAAGATCAGTTCCTTCCCAGCGTCAGAGCTTGATCTCGATGTTCACGTCCGCGGGCAGGTCGAGACGCATGAGCGAGTCGACTGCCTTCGGCGTGGGGTCGATGATGTCGATCAGCCGCTTGTGCGTGCGCATCTCGAAGTGCTCACGGCTGTCCTTGTACTTGTGGGGCGACCGGATGACGCAGAAGACGTTCTTCTCCGTCGGCAACGGCACCGGACCCACGACCGACGCACCAGCGCGAGTCACCGTGTCGACGATCTTGCGCGCCGAGCTGTCGATGACCTCGTGGTCGTAGGACTTGAGCCGGATGCGGATCTTCTGTCCCGCCATGGCGTCGTCTACTTCCTTCTTCTCGAACCGGTCCATCCGACCCCCGCACTCGGGCGTGTCGCTTTGCACGACGCACTCTTGCGCTGTGTGCCGTTCCCGGCACGGGGTGGTTGGCTGCAGCGGGACCCCGCCCCGCGGATCACTCCGCGGGTTCGTGGAGCCCTCCACGTTTTCCCTGCCCTTCGTCCCGGCGAGCGCACGACGGCACCCGCCCGCGACGGGCAACCTGAACAGTGTGCCAGACCTGGCCGGGATACTCCAATCCGCCCGGGCTGGGCGTCCGCGCCGACGACGCCGGAGCACCCCGCTCCGGCGTCGTCGGTCGCGGGTCAGCCCTGCGTCCCGACCCAGAACGTGGCCTCGAACGCCCCGCCGACGGCCTCGGAGCCGGCACGTCGGGGCTCGACGCTCAGCAGCATGACCGGCGTGCCTCCCACGTCGGTGAGCGCGCCGACCTCGAGCTGCTCGACGGCGCCGAAGACGCTCACGGCGCAGCCGTCCTCGGACAGGTCGCTGCCCACACCGAGGGTCACGTCCCCCGCGACGAGCTGAGCGCCCTGCGCGACCGTCCGGACCACGCCGCCCACCGGCGCAGCGGCGGTGCGCCCACACGTCGCGACCGACGAGCGACCGAACCGAGTCAGACCGAACACACCCGCGACCACGAGCGCGACGACCACAGCGAGCCCCACCGCCAGACCGGCCCGGGATCGGCGGCGCCTCGGCACGCCCGTCCCCGGCGCGCTCACGCCGCACCGTCCTCGCCCGCCGGGGCGAACTCGAGCACGGCCAGTCCCGGTCCGGCGGCCACGACGTCGCGCAGCGTGAGCGTCCCCCATCCCGGCACCGCGAGGGCCCTCCCCCGGTCGACCCAGGCGCGATGCTGGTCCCCGCGCACACCGACCGCGAGACGTGCCCGGAACGCGCCGTCCATGACATCCAGCCCGACGACCCCGACGAGCGCGCCGCCCACCTCTCGCTGCGTACCCCGCTGCAGCTCGAATGACTCGCTCACGGCACCTCCGAGACCGTCACGCGGCCGAACACCCGCTGGAACTCGTCCGGGGCCAGGCGAAACACCTGGCCGCCATCGGCCCCGTTGCCCTGGCCCCACGGGTTGCGCACCCACACACCGCCGTCGTCGTCGATCCGCTCGACCATGTAGGCATGGCGACCGACGACATCGACCGTGGTGTCGACCCGCGAGCCACCACGCTCGACCTGCACGGCCAGATCGTCGACGTTCGGGCGGCCGCCGGTGTCGGCGGTGACGGAGGCTCCGCGCGCAAGCCGGTCGGCGATGTCGTCCCGTTCCTCACCGAACTCGTCGTCGAAGGGCCACCACGAGTGGGATGTCGTGTACTCCTCCCCCGCCTTGCCCGTGATCAGCTGCATCGCGTCCTTGGAGTACCCCCCGTCGTTGAGGTCGGCGTAACCGAGCTGGATGCCGACGGCGGCCTCGTAGACCGACGCGACCCCGACGACGCTCGCCGGCTGACGGACGCCCCCGTCGTACACGCCGTCGACGAACACCTGCTTGGGCTTGCCGTCGACGTAGAGGGTCACCCAGTACCCCTGCTCCTGCTCGTCCCAACGCACGTTCTTGCGCAGCAGCGCATCGCCCGCGTCGGTCCGCAGGTAGCCCATGAGTGACGACAGGAGGTAGCACGACCCGATGCCCTGCTGCTGGACGTCCTGCTGCGACATCGACCCGCTGTCGAGGATGTCGTCGGGCACTGCCGTGTCGCGGCGCGCGGCGTCGGTCAGACCGGCGATCGCCTCGGCCCCGGTGCCGAGCGCCGCGCGCACGGCCGCTGCGGCGCGTCCTGCCGCTGCCTCCGCGCCCTGCACCGCCGACCACACGCGACTGCGTGCCCGGAGGTAGTCGAGCCACGCGGGAAGGTCGAGCGGGCTCGCGTCGACCTTGGTCTTGGCCCGGCGTCGGTCGTCATCCGCGTTCTGCGCGTCCGACTGCGCCACCGCCAGGTCGGCTGCGTACCGTGACAGCGCCTGCGCGATCGCGGTCATGCTCTGGGTCACGGCATCGGCGCCGCCCTCGACCGCGCCCAGCCTGGCGTCGCACGCGTCGGCTGCCGCACCGGTCCAGTCCATCGCCCCGCGTTCGCGGTGCACGAGCATCCGAGCGGCCTCCACCGCCGCGGCGGCACGCTCCACCGACGTCGCCGTCCCCGCCACCGCCGTCGCATCACCGGGGAGCACGCTCATCAGCCGGGGCCCAGCAGCAGGCCCTGGAGACGGCGAAGGCCCTCGTTCACGCGCTCGTCGACCTCCCGGTAGGCCTCCGCGCACGCCTGCAGCTGCGCCCCGGCGCCGACGACGACGCTCTGCAGGTCGCCCACCCGCGTGGTCATCGCGGAGCGCGCCTCGCCCATGGCGTTCGCGAGCGACACGAACCCGTACGTGCCCTCGTCCGTGGACCAGCTTCCCGGGTCAGCGGGGCGCAGCGTGCCGACCACCTGGAGCAGCGCGCTCGCCGACGTGTCCATCGAGTCCGCGCTGGCCGCGAAGCCCTCGCTCATCCGCACGCCCCTCACGCATCGTCCGTCCGGGACACGAGCCGGCGGACTCGGGAAGAGAGGCCGCGGCCGGCACGGTCGCGAGAATCTACCACCCGCGGTTCCGGTGAACCGCTCCTGCTGGAGGCCCGGTCGAGCGCCGGACGGCAGGAGGCGTCGTCCAGCTCCTGCAGCACGGGACGGCCCCCTGACGCACGAAAGGCCCGGGAGCCTGAGCTCCCGAGCCTTTCGTCGATCAGCTGCCCCGAGGGGCGAACGTCACTTGAGGATCTTGATGACCCGACCCGAGCCGACGGTGCGGCCACCCTCGCGGATGGCGAAGCCGAGGCCCTCCTCCATCGCGATGGGCTGGATGAGGTTCACGTGGATCTCGGTGTTGTCGCCGGGCATGACCATCTCGGTGCCCTCGGGCAGCGTGATGACGCCGGTGACGTCGGTGGTGCGGAAGTAGAACTGGGGGCGGTAGTTCCCGTAGAACGGGTTGTGACGGCCACCCTCGTCCTTGGCCAGGATGTAGACCTGGCCCTCGAACTCGGTGTGCGGCGTGATCGAGCCGGGCTTGACGACGACCTGGCCGCGCTCGACCTCCTCGCGCTTCGTGCCACGCAGGAGCAGACCGACGTTCTCGCCGGCCTCGGCGTAGTCGAGCAGCTTGCGGAACATCTCGACGCCGGTGACCGTGGTCTTGATCGCCTTCTCCTTGATACCGACGATCTCCACCTCCTCGTTCACCTTGAGCGAGCCGCGCTCGACACGACCGGTGACGACCGTGCCACGACCGGTGATCGTGAAGACGTCCTCGATCGGCATGAGGAACGGCTTGTCGATGTCGCGCACCGGGTCCGGCACGTTGTCGTCGACAGCCTGCAGCAGGTCCTCGACGGACTTGACCCAGACCGGGTCGCCCTCGAGCGCCTTGAGGCCGGAGACGCGCACGACCGGCACGTCGTCGCCCGCGAAGCCCTGCGCGGAGAGGAGCTCGCGCACCTCCATCTCGACGAGGTCCAGGATCTCCTCGTCGTCGACCATGTCGGTCTTGTTCAGCGCCACGAGCAGGTACGGGACGCCGACCTGACGGGCGAGCAGGACGTGCTCACGCGTCTGGGCCATCGGGCCGTCGGTGGCCGCGACCACGAGGATGGCGCCGTCCATCTGCGCCGCACCCGTGATCATGTTCTTGATGTAGTCGGCGTGACCGGGGGCGTCGACGTGCGCGTAGTGACGCTTCTCGGTCTGGTACTCGACGTGCGCGATGTTGATCGTGATACCGCGCTGCTTCTCCTCAGGCGCCTTGTCGATCTCGTCGAACGGCGTGAAGGGGTTCAGATCCGGGTACTTGTCGTGCAGCACCTTCGAGATCGCGGCGGTCAGCGTCGTCTTGCCGTGGTCGACGTGGCCGATGGTCCCGATGTTGACGTGCGGCTTCGTCCGCTCGAACTTCGCCTTGCCCACTGGGTGTCCTCCTCAGGACTGGTAGAGATTGCCGGACGACTGCAGGTGCCGTGAGGGTACCTGCCGGACGTGCGGTCCTACGGGTCGGGTTGTTGCGTGGAACTACAGGGTTCGACCTGTGGGACTACTCGCCCCGGGTCTTCTTGATGATCTCGTCGGCAACGTTCCGAGGAACCTCGGCGTAGCTGTCGAACTGCATCGAGTACACCGCACGACCCTGGGTCTTGGACCGCAGGTCGCCGACGTACCCGAACATCTCGGAGAGAGGAACCTGGGCGCGGATCACCTTCACGCCCGTGGCGTCCTCCATGGACTGGATCATGCCTCGGCGCGAGTTCAAGTCGCCGATGACTTCACCCATGTAGTCCTCAGGGGTACGGACCTCGACCGCCATGATCGGCTCGAGAAGAGCCGGGTCGGCCTTGCGGACCGCTTCCTTGAGGATCATCGAACCGGCGATCTTGAACGCCATCTCCGAGGAGTCGACGTCGTGCGCCGCGCCGTCGAGCAGGATCGCCTTGACGCCCACCAGCGGGAAGCCCGCCAGGACGCCGAGCTGCATCGCGCTCTGGATACCGGCGTCGACCGACGGGATGTACTCGCGCGGGATGCGGCCACCGGTGACCTTGTTCTCGAACTCGTACAGCTCGCCCTCGGCCGGGTCCAGCGGCTGGAAGGTCATCTGGACCTTCGCGTACTGACCCGAACCACCGGTCTGCTTCTTGTGCGTGTAGTCGATCTTCTCGACCGCACGACGGATCGTCTCGCGGTAGGCCACCTGCGGCTTGCCGACGTTCGCCTCGACCTTGAACTCGCGGCGCATGCGGTCCACGAGGATGTCGAGGTGGAGCTCGCCCATGCCGCCGATGACGGTCTGGCCGGTCTCCTCGTCGAGCTTGACCCGGAACGTCGGGTCCTCCTCGGCGAGCTTCTGGATGGCCAGGGAGAGCTTCTCCTGGTCGCCCTTCGTCTTCGGCTCGATCGCCACGTCGATGACGGGCTCCGGGAAGGTCATCGACTCGAGGACCACCGGGGCGTCCAGGGCGCACAGGGTGTCACCGGTGGTGACGTCCTTGAGGCCGATGAACGCGTAGATGTGGCCGGCGGTGGCGTCCTCGACCGGGTTCTCCTTGTTGGAGTGCATCTGGAAGAGCTTCCCGATGCGCTCCTTCTTGCCCTTGGTCGAGTTGAGCACCTGGGCGCCCTGCGCCACCTTGCCCGAGTACACCCGGACGTAGGTGAGCTTGCCGAAGAACGGGTGCGAGGCAACCTTGAACGCCAGCGCCGAGAACGGCTCCGTCGCGTCGGGGTGACGCTCGACGACGATCTCCTCGTCCTTGACGTCGTGGCCCTGAACGGCCGGGACGTCGAGCGGGGTCGGCAGGTAGTCGATGACGGCGTCGAGCATGGGCTGCACGCCCTTGTTCTTGAACGCCGAGCCGCACAGCACCGGGTAGGCCTCCGAGGAGACCGTCAGCTTGCGGATGCCGCCCTTGATCTCGGCGACCGTCAGCTCCTCGCCGGCGAGGTACTTCTCGAGCAGCGCCTCGTCCGTCTCGGCGACGGCCTCGATGAGCTCCGCGCGGTACTGCGCGGCCTTCTCGGCCAGGTCGGCCGGGATGTCCTCGATCTCGTACTTCTCGCCCAGCGCGGTCTCGCCGCGCCAGACCAGTGCACGCTGCTCGACGAGGTCCACGACGCCGATGAAGTCGTTCTCGGAACCGATGGGCAGCTGGATGACCAGCGGCTTGGCCTTGAGGCGGTTCACGATCGTGTCGACCGTGAAGTAGAAGTCCGCGCCGAGCTTGTCCATCTTGTTGACGAAGCAGATGCGGGGGACGTCGTACTTGTCGGCCTGGCGCCAGACGGTCTCCGACTGGGGCTCCACGCCCTCCTTGCCGTCGAACACCGCGACGGCACCGTCGAGGACGCGCAGCGAGCGCTCGACCTCGACCGTGAAGTCCACGTGCCCGGGGGTGTCGATGATGTTGATCTGGTTGTTCTTCCAGTAACAGGTCGTCGCGGCCGACGTGATCGTGATGCCGCGCTCCTGCTCCTGCTCCATCCAGTCCATCGTCGAGGCACCGTCGTGCGTCTCACCGATCTTGTAGTTGACCCCGGTGTAGAACAGGATCCGCTCGGTGGTCGTCGTCTTGCCGGCATCGATGTGGGCCATGATGCCGATGTTGCGGACCTTCGTGAGGTCCGTGAGCACGTCCAGTGCCACGAGTGTTGCCCCTTGTCGGTTGGCGGTTCGGGTGGCGCCGCCGGTCCGGTCCGCGCAGGGCCCCGAGGGGCTCCTGGGATCGCGGACCGGCGGCGCAGACGCCCTTGGTGCCGGTGTTACCAGCGGTAGTGCGCGAAGGCCTTGTTCGACTCGGCCATCTTGTGCATGTCCTCACGGCGCTTCACAGCGGCACCCAGGCCGTTGGAGGCGTCGAGGATCTCGTTCATCAGGCGCTCGGTCATGGTCTTCTCGCGACGGGCGCGCGAGTAGTCGGTGAGCCAGCGCAGGGCGAGGGTCGTCTGGCGGACCGGACGGACCTCGACGGGCACCTGGTAGGTGGCGCCACCGACGCGGCGCGAACGCACCTCGAGCGAGGGACGCACGTTGTCGAGCGCGCGCTTGAGCACGACGACCGGGTCGCCCTGCGTCTTCTCACGCACGCCCTCGAGGGCGCCGTAGACGATCGACTCGGCGACCGACTTCTTGCCGTCGAGCAGGACCTTGTTGATCAGCTGCGTGACGACCGGGGACCCGTAGACCGGGTCGACGATGAGCGGCCGCTTCGGGGCCGGACCCTTGCGAGGCATCAGCCCACCTTCTTCGCGCCGTAGCGGCTACGCGCCTGCTTGCGGTTCTTGACGCCCTGCGTGTCGAGCGCGCCACGGACGATCTTGTAGCGGACACCGGGCAGGTCCTTCACACGGCCACCGCGCACGAGCACGATCGAGTGCTCCTGCAGGTTGTGACCGACACCCGGGATGTACGCGGTGACCTCGACCTGCGAGGAGAGACGGACACGGGCCACCTTGCGGAGGGCCGAGTTCGGCTTCTTGGGGGTCGTGGTGTAGACGCGGGTGCACACACCGCGTCGCTGGGGGGAGCCCTTGAGGGCAGGCGTCTTCGACTTGTTCGTCTTCGCCTGCCGGCCCTTGCGGACCAGCTGCTGGATCGTAGGCACTACGTCTCCGTCTGTTGGTGATCTCTGGTCGACCGGATCCGTCACCCAGGACGGCCGGCATGGTCCGGATCGTCGCCCGTCGCGCGACTACCCCGAGGGTCTTTCCTCCCGCACCGACCCCCGCACCCGGGCGTGTCGCCCCGGCCTTCCGCGGCGCGTCCCGTCACGGAGTTCCGTGACGGAGGCTGTGCGGTGGAGGGGGAACCACCCGGTGCTCCCCGACCAGCCTCCCGCCTCGGCGAGGGGCGTGCCCGGGTGCACGCATGAGGGCCCGACGGCGCGGGCACGGTATCCAACGTTACCTGGCGCCTTCGGGACCGTCAAAGAGACTTCTGTCTCGCCGTCGATCCCTCCGGCCGTCGCCGTGCTGCCATCAGGAGGCGACCGACGCCCACTCCGGCCACTCCCCGGTCCGTTCGTGCTGAAGCCAGGCCCGCCCGACCACCTTCTTCGCAGACACCGGTCGGTCGGCCCGGTCCTCGACGAACCAGGCCTCGGCGTCGTCGAGCGGGATCACGACGACACCTCGGTCAGGGTCGTCCGCCGTCAGCCCGAACTCGTAACGGACCGCGTCGGTCGAGATCGACAGTCGATGCCCAAACGCGACAATCGCCATCACACCAACCTCCGGGCACCGTCCCCCTGCTGCAGCGGCAACGCCTCGCTGACGGATCGACGCCTCCGCACCAGTGCGCTCCGGCGCAGATCAGGCATAGAACGAAGAGCGCTCGGGCCATTCTCCGCTGGCACGCCACGCCCTGTACGCCTTGATGAACACCCATGACGCGTGCATCGGCCTCTCGTCTGAGTCTTCGATGTACCACGCGTCGGGGTCCTCGGTGGGGATGACCAGCGTGCCCTCTACCGTGTCAGGCTCACGTCCGTAGGTGTATCGGACAGCCGCCATGGTCTCCGCGATCTTCCGCCCATAAGCCGCGCCAGCCACTACACCCCTCCTCCTCGCGGTGCGATCGCGGACTCCCAGTCGGCGACCCGCTTCGCCGCCTCGTGCGCCGCCGCATACGTCGCGTCTGGATGATCCATCCGTGTACCTCGATTCGGCGACCTCGTGCCGCAGGAGCAGCCCGTGGACGTCGTCTCCCTCCCCCGACCTCAGGCGCAGCAGCGCCTCCGCCATGTTGGGGTCGGCATCGAAGCGCCCTACCCCGGGTTCCCCGTACTCGGCGCCCAGCTGGACGTCACGCCCGAAGCCCGTCCCGGCTGATGCACGAGCCGGGCCCGGTGCGGGCACCTCGATCCGCCACGTTGGCCCACGTCCCGGCGAACCGGAGCACCGCCGCCGCGTCACCTGTGGCGTCGTCCAACCAACCCTTGAGCGGTTCCAGGTGCTCCAACAGCCAGCCCAGACCGGCGGCGAACAGCGATCCGAGCAGGTCGACAACGCTCGCCGCGACGCCCAGTGCGGCTCCTGCGCCGGAAAGACCTGCGGCGGCCCACGAACCTGACCGGAGTGCCGAACAAAGCTCCAGGAACGGCCGAGGGGGCCCACCGGGACGGTGGACCCCCTCGGGTCGTTCGTGCAGGGAGGAGCAGACGTCAGCGGAAGTCGCCGAAGTCGATGTCCTCGAGCGGGATCGCCTCGCCCGAGCCGAGGCCCAGGGCGGGGAAGTCGATCTCGTCGTAGCCGAACGTCGGGTACAGCTCCGACTTCGCCTCCTCCGTCGGCTCCACCGCGATGTTGCGGTAGCGGGGCAGGCCCGTGCCGGCGGGGATGAGCTTGCCGAGGATGACGTTCTCCTTGAGGCCGAGCAGCGGGTCGGACCGACCCGACATGGCGGCCTCGGTGAGCACGCGCGTCGTCTCCTGGAAGGAGGCGGCCGACAGCCACGAGTCCGTCGCGAGCGACGCCTTCGTGATGCCCATCAGCTCGGGACGACCGGCGGCCGGCTGGGCGCCCTCGGACACGGCCTTGCGGTTCGCGTCCTCGAAGCGGCCACGCTCGGCGAGCTCGCCCGGAAGCAGGCCCGTCTCACCGGAGTCGAGCACGGTCACACGACGCAGCATCTGCCGCACGATGACCTCGATGTGCTTGTCGTGGATGTCCACGCCCTGCGAGCGGTAGACGTCCTGCACCTCGTCGACCAGGTGCTTCTGCGTGGCACGCGGGCCGAGGATGCGCAGCACCTTCTTCGGGTCGACAGCACCCTGGACCAGCTGGGTGCCGACCTCGACGTGGTCGCCGTCCGCGATCAGCAGGCGCGAACGCTTGGTGATCGGGTAGGCGATCTCCTCGGAGCCGTCGTCCGGCGTCAGGACGATGCGCCGCGAACGGTCACCCTCCTCGATCGCGATGCGACCCGAGAACTCCGCGATCGGCGCCTCACCCTTGGGGGTACGGGCCTCGAAGAGCTCCTGGACACGCGGCAGACCCTGCGTGATGTCGTCGGCCGACGCCACACCACCGGTGTGGAAGGTACGCATCGTCAGCTGCGTACCGGGCTCACCGATCGACTGGGCCGCGATGATGCCGACGGCCTCGCCGATGTCGACGAGCTTGCCGGTGGCCAGCGAACGGCCGTAGCACTTGGCGCACGTGCCGACGCGGGACTCGCAGGTGAGGACCGAACGGATCTTCAGCTGCGTGACACCCGCGGCGAGCAGCGCGTCGAGCAGCACGTCGCCGACGTCGTCACCGGCGTTGCCGACGACCTCGCCGTCGATCTCCACGTCGGAGGCCAGCGTGCGCGAGTAGACGCTCGTCTCGACCTTGTCGTGGCGACGCAGGGCGCCGTCGGCGCCGGGGACCCCGATCGGCATGGTCAGACCACGCTCGGTGCCGCAGTCCTCCTCGCGGACGATGACGTCCTGCGAGACGTCCACCAGACGACGGGTCAGGTAGCCCGAGTCGGCGGTCCGCAGAGCGGTGTCCGCCAGACCCTTACGGGCACCGTGCGTCGCGATGAAGTACTCCAGGACCGACAGGCCCTCGCGGTAGTTCGCCTTGATCGGGCGAGGGATGATCTCGCCCTTCGGGTTCGCCACCAGGCCACGCATACCGGCGATCTGCCGGACCTGCATCCAGTTACCACGCGCACCGGAGCCGACCATCTTGTAGACGGTGTTCTGCTTCGGGAAGTTCGCGCGCATCGACTCGGCGACCTTGTCGGTGGCCTGCGTCCAGATCTCGATGAGCTCCTGGCGGCGCTCGTCGTCGGTGATCAGACCCTTCTCGTACTGGCCCTGGACCTTGGCGGCCCGCGCCTCGTGCTCCTCGAGGATCCCCTTCTTCGCCGCCGGCGTCGCGACGTCGGAGATGGAGATCGTCACGCCCGAGCGGGTGGCCCAGCGGAAGCCGGCCTCCTTCAGGGCGTCGAGGGACGCCGCGACGGCGACCTTCGGGTAGCGCTCGGCCAGGTCGTTGACGATGACCGACAGGCGCTTCTTGTCGACGACGCCGTTCTCGTACGGGTAGTCGACCGGGAGCAGCTCGTTGAAGAGCGCACGGCCGAGCGTCGTCTCGAACAGCAGCGTCTGACCCTCGGACCAGCCCTCGGGGGCGTCGTCCTCGGCGAGGACCAGGTCGTCGAAGCGGATCTTCACCACGGCGTTGAGGTCCAGGCTGCCCTGGTCGAACGCCATGATCGCCTCGGAGACCGAGCTGAACGCCCGGCCTGCGCCGAGCGGCTCGTCCTTGTCCATCGTCAGGTGGTACAGACCGATGATCATGTCCTGCGAGGGCATGGTCACCGGACGGCCGTCCGACGGCTTGAGGATGTTGTTGCTCGAGAGCATGAGGATGCGGGCCTCGGCCTGCGCCTCCGCGCTCAGGGGCAGGTGGACGGCCATCTGGTCACCGTCGAAGTCCGCGTTGAACGCGGCGCAGACGAGCGGGTGCAGGTGGATCGCCTTGCCCTCGACCAGCTGGGGCTCGAACGCCTGGATGCCCAGACGGTGCAGCGTGGGTGCACGGTTCAGCAGCACCGGGTGCTCGGTGATGACCTCCTCGAGCACGTCCCACACGACCGGGCGGGCACGCTCGACCATGCGCTTGGCCGACTTGATGTTCTGCGCGTGGTTCAGGTCGACCAGGCGCTTCATCACGAACGGCTTGAACAGCTCGAGCGCCATCTGCTTGGGCAGACCGCACTGGTGCAGCTTGAGCTGCGGGCCGACCACGATGACCGAACGGCCCGAGTAGTCGACACGCTTGCCCAGCAGGTTCTGACGGAAACGACCCTGCTTGCCCTTGAGCATGTCCGAGATGGACTTCAGCGGGCGGTTGCCCGGGCCCGTGACGGGACGACCGCGGCGGCCGTTGTCGAACAGCGAGTCGACGGCCTCCTGGAGCATCCGCTTCTCGTTGTTGACGATGATCTCCGGCGCACCCAGGTCGAGCAGGCGCTTGAGCCGGTTGTTCCGGTTGATCACACGGCGGTACAGGTCGTTCAGGTCCGAGGTGGCGAAACGGCCACCGTCGAGCTGGACCATCGGACGCAGGTCCGGCGGGATGACCGGGACGGCGTCCAGGACCATGCCCGTGGGCGAGTTGCTCGTCGTGAGGAACGCGTTGACGACCTTGAGGCGCTTGAGGGCACGCGTCTTGCGCTGGCCCTTGCCGCTGCGGATGATCTCGCGCAGCGAGTCCGACTCGGCCTCCAGGTCGAACGCCTGCAGCCGCTTCTGGATCGCGGCGGCACCCATCGAACCCTCGAAGTAGTTGCCGTAGCGGTCCTGCAGCTGGCGGTACAGCATCTCGTCGCCCTCGAGGTCGGCGACCTTGAGGTTCTTGAAGCGGTCCCAGACCGTGTCGAGGCGCTCGAGCTCGAGGTCCGAGCGCTTGCGGATCTGCGCCATCTCACGCTCGGCCGAGTCGCGGACCTTGCGGCGCGCGTCGGCCTTGGCACCCTCGGCCTCGAGCTCGGCCAGGTCGGCCTCGAGCTTGGCGGCGCGGGTGTTGATGTCGTTGTCGCGACGGTCCGCGATCTCCTTCTTCTCCAGGTCGATCTCGTTCTGGAGGTTCGGGAGGTCCTCGTGCCGGCCGTCGACGTCGACCCACGTGATCATGTAGGCCGCGAAGTAGATGACCTTCTCGAGGTCCTTGGGGGCCAGGTCCAGCAGGTAGCCCAGACGCGAGGGCACACCCTTGAAGAACCAGATGTGGGTGACCGGAGCGGCGAGCTCGATGTGGCCCATGCGCTCACGGCGCACCTTGGAGCGCGTGACCTCGACACCGCAGCGCTCGCAGATGATGCCCTTGAAGCGCACGCGCTTGTACTTGCCGCAGTAGCACTCCCAGTCCCGGGTGGGACCGAAGATCTTCTCGCAGAACAGGCCATCCTTCTCCGGCTTCAGGGTCCGGTAGTTGATGGTCTCGGGCTTCTTCACCTCACCGTGCGACCAGGCACGGATGTCGTCGGCCGTGGCCAGACCGATGCGCAGCTCGTCGAAGACGTTGACGTCGAGCAAGGGGGGTCCTACTTCCTTCGCTTGCCGGCGGCGGCAGACCTGCCGGCGGGATGGAGTGTCACAAGGGTGTCGGCGCCGGTGCGGTCCTCACGGGGAGGACCGCACCGTTGCTCGGCGTCAGATCTCTTCGATGCTGCTCGCGTTCGGGCGGCGGCTCAGGTCGATGCCGAGCTCCTCCGCCGCGCGGTAGACCTCGTCGTCGTTCTCCTTCATGTCGATGGAGACGCCGTCCGCGGACAGCACCTCGACGTTCAGGCAGAGCGACTGCATCTCCTTGAGGAGGACCTTGAAGGACTCCGGGATGCCCGAGTCGGGGATGTTCTCGCCCTTGACGATGGCCTCGTACACCTTCACGCGGCCGGGGACGTCGTCGGACTTGATGGTGAGCAGCTCCTGCAGGGTGTACGCAGCGCCGTACGCCTCGAGGGCCCACACCTCCATCTCACCGAAGCGCTGACCACCGAACTGCGCCTTACCACCCAGCGGCTGCTGCGTGATCATCGAGTACGGGCCGGTCGAACGGGCGTGGATCTTGTCGTCGACCAGGTGGTGCAGCTTGAGGATGTACATGTAGCCGACGGCCACCGGGTCCGGGAACGGCTCGCCGGAACGCCCGTCGAACAGGCGCGCCTTGCCGTCGGGCTGGACCATGCGGTCGCCGTCGCGGTTCGGCAGCGTCGACTGCAGCAGACCCGACAGGGCGTCCTCCTGCAGGCCGTCGAAGACCGGCGTCGCCACAGGGTTGCGGGGATCGCTGGTCGACGCGGGGGCCGGCACGTGGTCCTTCCAGGACAGGTCGCCCTCGGTCGCCAGCGAGATGTCCCAACCCTGCGACGCGATCCACCCGAGGTGGACCTCGAGCACCTGGCCGACGTTCATACGGCCGGGGACACCCATCGGGTTGAGGATGATGTCGACCGGGGTGCCGTCCTCGAGGAACGGCATGTCCTCGACGGGCAGGATCGTCGAGATGACGCCCTTGTTGCCGTGACGGCCGGCGAGCTTGTCACCCGCGGTGATCTTGCGGCGCTGGGCGATGTACACCCGGACCAGCTCGTTCACGCCGGCGGGCAGCTCGTCGCCGTCCTCACGGCTGAACGTGCGGACCTCGATGACCGTGCCGGACTCGCCGTGCGGCACCTTGAGCGAGGTGTCGCGGACCTCACGGGCCTTCTCGCCGAAGATGGCGCGCAGCAGGCGCTCCTCCGGGGTGAGCTCGGTCTCGCCCTTGGGCGTGACCTTGCCGACCAGGATGTCGCCCGCGTTGACCTCGGCACCGATGCGGATGATGCCGCGCTCGTCCAGGTCGGCCAGGACCTCCTCGGAGACGTTCGGGATGTCCCGCGTGATCTCCTCGGGGCCGAGCTTGGTGTCGCGCGCGTCGACCTCGTGCTCCTCGATGTGGATCGAGGAGAGCACGTCGTCCTGCACGAGGCGCTGCGACAGGATGATCGCGTCCTCGTAGTTGTGGCCCTCCCACGACATGAACGCCACGAGCAGGTTGCGGCCGAGCGCGAGCTCGCCCTCGTCCGTCGCGGGGCCGTCGGCGAGCACCGAGCCGACCTCGACGCGCGCGCCGGTGTCGACCAGCACGCGCTGGTTGTAGGACGTGCCCTGGTTCGAGCGGCGGAACTTGGCGACCCGGTGGGTCGTCGTCGTCGCGTCGTCGTTGGCGATGGTGATGAGGTCGGCCGAGACCTCGGTGACCACACCGGGCTTCGTGGCGACGATGACGTCACCGGCGTCGACGGCGGCACGACGCTCCATGCCGGTCCCGACGAACGGGGCCTCGGAGCGGACCAGCGGAACGGCCTGGCGCTGCATGTTCGCGCCCATGAGGGCACGGTTCGCGTCGTCGTGCTCGAGGAACGGGATGAGCGCGGTCGCGACCGACACCATCTGGCGCGGGGAGACGTCCATGTAGTCGACGGCGGTGCCGGTGACGTAGTCGATCTCGCCGCCCTTGGTGCGCACGAGGACGCGGTCCTCGGCGAACACGTTGTCGGCGTTCAGCAGCGCGTTGGCCTGGGCGATGACGTGACGGTCCTCGTCGTCGGCGGTGAGGTAGTGCACCTCGTCCGTGACGCGGCCGTCGTCAACCTTGCGGTACGGGGTCTCGACGAAGCCGAACGGGTTGATGCGCCCGTAGGTGGCCAGCGAGCCGATCAGACCGATGTTCGGGCCTTCAGGGGTCTCGATGGGGCACATGCGGCCATAGTGCGAGGGGTGGACGTCACGGACCTCCATGCCGGCACGGTCACGGGACAGACCACCGGGGCCCAGCGCGGACAGACGACGCTTGTGCGTCAGGCCGGCGAGCGGGTTGTTCTGGTCCATGAACTGCGACAGCTGGCTCGTCCCGAAGAACTCCTTGATGGAGGCCACGACGGGGCGGATGTTGATCAGGGTCTGCGGCGTGATGGCCTCGACGTCCTGCGTCGTCATGCGCTCGCGCACGACGCGCTCCATCCGGGACAGGCCCGTGCGGACCTGGTTCTGGATGAGCTCGCCGACCGCGCGGATGCGACGGTTGCCGAAGTGGTCGATGTCGTCCGGCTCGACGCGGATCTCGACAGCCTGACCGCCACGCACGCCCGGGAGGGCGGGCAGGTCGATGTGCAGCGACGCGAGGTACTTGATCGTCGCGACGACGTCGGCCAGCGAGAGGACCGAGTCGGCGAGCGGCACGTCCAGGCCGAGCTTCTTGTTCACCTTGTAGCGGCCGACCTTCGCCAGGTCGTAGCGCTTGGGGTTGAAGTAGAAGTTCTCCAGCAGGGCGCGTCCGGCCTCGACGGTCGGCGGCTCGCCCGGGCGGATCTTGCGGTACAGGTCGAGCAGTGCCTCGTCCTGGGTCTGGACGTGGTCCTTCTCGAGCGTGTCGATGACGGCCGGGTAGTTGGCGAACTCCTCGCGGATCTCCGACTCCGTCATACCGAGCGCCTTGAGCAGGACCGTGGCGTTCTGCTTGCGCTTGCGGTCCACGCGGACGCCGACGTTGTCGCGCTTGTCGATCTCGAACTCGAGCCAGGCACCACGGCTCGGGATGACCTTGGCCGTGAGGATGTCCTTGTCGGACGTCTTGTCGGCGACACGCTCGAAGTACACGCCCGGCGAACGGACCAGCTGCGAGACGACGACGCGCTCGGTCCCGTTGATGATGAACGTGCCGCGCTCGGTCATGAGCGGGAAGTCGCCCATGAAGACGGTCTGCGACTTGATCTCGCCGGTCGTGTAGTTGACGAACTCGGCCGTGACGAACAGCGGGGCGGCGAAGGTGAAGTCCTTCTCCTTGCACTCCTCGGCGGTGTACTTCGGCGGCTCGAAGCGGTGCTCGCGGAACGACAGCGACATGGAGCCGCCGAAGTCCTCGATCGGCGAGATCTCCTCGAAGATCTCCTCGAGACCGGCGGTCTCGGGGACGTCCTGACGGCCGTTCTCGAGGGCGGCGGCGACACGTGCCTGCCAGCGCTCGTTGCCCAGCAGCCAGTCGAAGCTCTCGGTCTGCAGACCGAGGAGGTCGGGGACCTCGAGCGGCTCGTGGATCTGTGCGAAGGAGATGCGGCGGGATGCGGTGCGGTTCGCGATGGCGTCGGCGGACGGTGCAGAAGGGGTGCGCGAGGCAGCCAAGAGGGGTCCTTCCCTGCGGATCGAGTGCACTCTGCGCAGGTCCCGGCGGGGTGCGATCCCCCGGCCGCACAGTCCCCAGGCGTCGCGCACGGTCGACTACGGGGGGCTCGGGTTATACGGGATCGCGGGCACAGGCCAGCGCAAAGCGCTAGCGTAGTCGAGGCGCGCAGCAAAGTCCAGCACACGTACTCAGCACCGACACCCCGCGGACCCCGCCGGGTGGTGCCGATGTGTTCTGACGGGCTGCCCTCCCGTCCGGACGACTACCTCGTCGCCGCGCACATGGTGGCACACGCCACCGACACCGAGGAAGTCGGGTCCACAGACCACGACGAAGGCCCGCACCCCGGAGGGGGTACGGGCCTTCGTGCACAGCCGCCGGCCCCGTCAGGACGGGACCGGTGAGATCACTTGAGGGTGACCGTGGCGCCAGCGCCCTCGAGAGCGGCCTTGGCCTTCTCGGCGGCGTCCTTGTTGACACCCTCCAGGACGGCCTTGGGGGCGGCGTCGACGAGGTCCTTGGCCTCCTTCAGACCGAGGGAGGTGAGGGCGCGCACCTCCTTGATGACCTGGATCTTCTTCTCGCCGGCGGCCTCGAGAACGACGTCGAACGAGTCCTTCTCCTCCTCGACCTCGGCCTCGGCACCGGCACCGGCACCGGCCGGGGCGGCCACGGCGACGGGGGCGGCGGCGGTGACCTCGAAGACGTCCTCGAACGCCTTCACGAACTCGGAGAGCTCGATGAGGGTGAGGCCCTTGAACTGCTCGATGAGCTCTTCGGTGCTGAGCTTCGCCATGATGGCGTTCCTTTCTTCGGTGCTCGGTCGGCCCGGTCAGCGGGTCCGCCGAAGCAGGGTGTGGGGGGTGTCGCGTCGCGCGACCAGGACGGCCCGGGGGGCCGCACCGGGTCAGGCAGCAGCGACTTCCGATTCCTGCTTCAGGCGCAGGGCATCGATGACACGAGCAGCCTGAGCGGTGTTCGCGGTGAAGACGTAGGCAGCCTGGTAGAGCTTGGCCTTCATCGCACCGGCCGCCTTGGCCAGGAGGACCTCACGGGACTCGAGGTCCGCGAGCTTGGTGATGTCCGCAGCGGTCAGGGCGCGTCCTTCGAGGACACCGCCCTTGATGACCAGTGCGGGGTTCGCCTTGGCGAAGTCACGCAGACCCTTGGCGGCCTCGACCGGGTCACCAGAGACGAAGGCGATCGCCGACGGGCCTGCAAGCGCGTCGTCGAGGCCCTCGAGGCCGGCTTCCTTGGCCGCGATCGCGGTCAGCGTGTTCTTCACCACGGCGTAGGTTGCGTTCCCGCCGAGCGCCTTGCGCAGCGACTTCAGCTGCGCGACGGTGAGCCCGCGGTACTCGGTCAGCACGGCCGCGTTCGACCCACGGAACAGGTCCGTGAGCTCTGCGACAGCGGCTGCCTTGTCCGGCCTCGCCATGGCAATCCTTCCGATGGTGGTGCCACCGGTCATCCCTGGTCCCGGACGCAGAAAGAGCCCCGGCGCAGGCGCGGGGCTCTCGGTGACACACCGTTCGTGAGGAACGGACGGCCGTACGTGAACTCTCGCCTGCGCTGGCCTCCGCTGCTGCGGGACTTCGGGCGACGGGTCCTGGGCGCTGCGCGTCCGGAACCATGTCGACGACCGGCGGTCTTGGGCGGGACAAGGCTACGGCACGGGCCCCGGGCGGCCAAATCCAGGGGCGCACCCGTCCCGAGCACGCCGGAGCGGGCGACGGCGGTCAGGCAGCCCCGTGGGCGCCGAAGGTGCACCAGTTGACGTAGCCGCCCGGCGTCTGCCGGTCGATGCCCGCGCGAGCCGCGTGCAGGGCGTGGGCCAGCGTGTCCCCCGACCGCAACCGGCGGTGCAGACCCACCATGAGGTCCACCGCCTCGACGTCCGGGATCGCGGCGATGCTCGCCACGACGCCCTGCGTGCCCTGGGCCAGCATCGCGCTCACCAGGCCCAGCACCTCGCCACCCGCGTACGCGACGTCCGCCCCGCCGTGGCACGACGCCAGCACGAGGCGCCGCGGGGCCGCGCCCGCCGCGTGCAGCTCCTGCACGGTGACCGGGCCGTCCGCGAGCGCCAGCGAGGAGAACATCGGGTTGTCCGCGCGCAGGGCGCCGTGGCACGCCAGGTGCCCCAGGTCGGCCTCGGCGAGCGCCCCGAGGACGACCTCGGCGGTGCTCTCCTGCGGCCCCAGCACCGTCGCGGCGGGGTGCAGGGCCGCGAGCGCGTCGACCTCCTCCCGCGCACCGTCCAGCTCCGGGCCCGCGACCAGGACCGTGCCGCCATCCCGGACCGTCGCGGCCTCGGCCGTACGCGCCCACAGCGTCGCCGACGGCGCCATCGCCACCGGCCCCTCGTGCAGGGCCGACCACGGCACACCGTGCAGCAGCCCGGCGGGCACCACCACGAGCTCGTCGTCCGGCCGCAGCCCGAGCGGCGCGACCAGCATGCGGTGCAGCTCGTCGACACGCAGGTCGGCGCTCGCGCGTGCCGCGTCCGACGAGGCCGACGCCCGCGGGTTGGCCAACCGACGCAGGGCGAAGAACAGGGCACGGAGCTGGTCGTCGACCTCGGCCTCCTGCCCGAGCTCGACGACCCGGCTGCGCGAGCGCCGCACGACCACCGCCACGAGGCGTCCCCCGTGCCGTCCGTACTCGACGAGCACGCGGTCGCCCAGCGCGTCGCGCAGCGGGCCCAGGCCGAAGACCTGCGCACGCTCGACGCCGCGCTCGTCCTGGACGACATCCCTCGTCCAGGACGACGCCCTCTCCCGGACCTGCTCCTCGACGTCCGCCACGACCTCCGCCGTCGCGCCGGCACGGGTGGTCGTGTCGAACCCGCTCGCGAGCCGCTGGCGTCGATCCCGGGCCCGCGGGCTCGTGGTCGGCTCGGCAGGGACCCGGGTGAGCAGGGCTGCGGCGCGCGTGCGCTCCATCCACTCCAGCACCCGGGCGGGCGAGCTCTGCCGCAGCACGACGCCCAGACCGAGCTCGCCGAGCTCGGCACCGTGCCCGGAGGCCAGGGCGCGCAGCTCCATCGTCGGCAGGCTCGCCCGGTGGCCCGCCAGATCGCGCAGCCCTGCCCGGCAGGCCGCGAGCACGTCGGTGTGGCGGTCGGCCACCCGGGCGGCCAGGGCGACGGCCAGTCGCCCGCGCACCCGCACGAGCACGGCCCCGCCCGAGGCCAGCCGACCCGCCCGGCCGAGCTCGGTGAGCGCGACCTCGCGACGGTCCTCCGCCATGGCGAGCCGACCGGCCACCAGGTGGGCCTGCACGGCGCCCGGCAGGTTCCCGCCGCGCTCGAGCCGGGCCGCCGCGCGACGGACCGCCGCGAGCTCCGTCGCCGTGGCCTCCCCCGCCAGCCGCCGGGCCTCGACGCCCACGAGCAGAGCCCGGTCGCGCCACGCCCCCCGACGTTGCCGGTCGAGCGCGGCGACGGCCGTCTCGGCCGTCACTCGCGCGGCCTCCAGGTCACCCTCGAGCAGCGAGATCTGCGCGAGGCGCAGCCGTGCCTCGGCCCCCATGAACGGCACGTGCGCGGCCTCGAACTCCTCGACGGCACGCCGCGCCGCCGTGGACGCCTCCGGGAGCAGGCGCAGGTCGGCCATCGTGTCGGCGTACTCCGCGTAGTACTCCCCCAGCGGCAGGCCGGCGTCGGCGTACACGCGGGCCGCCTCGTCGAAGTCGCGCAGCCCGAGCGCGAGCCGACCGGACTGCACCCGGATCCACGCGCGGCTCTGCAGCACCGGGGCCAGCGCCGCCGGCCCCAGCCGTGCCGCGACCTCCACGGCCTGCTCGACCCACTCCAGGGCCTCGTCGTACGCGCCGCGGTGCGCGATGACGAACCCGAGGTTGTTCAACAGCTTGTACCGGTCGGTGTCGGTGAGCCACGGGTCGCGCGCGAGCTCGCGCAGCCGCGGCTCGGCCCTCTCCATACGGCCGGCATTGGCGTCCGACGTCGCCTGCTGCATGCGGATGCGGGCCGCCGCGAGGCTGCGCTCCTCGCCCTCGGGGGCGTCCACGAGCGCCTCGAGGGCCGCGTCGAGGTCCCGGCGGGCGGCGGCCGCACGACCCATCTCCTGCCGGACGGCATGCCGGGTCATGCGCACGTGCACCACGAGGAGCCCGTCGCCCGAGCGCCGACCCAGGCGCAGCGCCTCCGCCAGCAGCCGATCGGCCGTGCCGTGGTCCCAGCGGGACCGGTGCGCCCAGGCGAGCGCACGCAGCGACCAAGCCAGCGCGCGCAGGTCCCCCGCAGCCCGGCTGGCCACGACGGCCTCCTGGGCGAGCTGCTCCCCCCGACGCGGATCGGCTCCGACCGTGTCGAAAAGTAGGCGCGCGTGTATCAGGAGCGACTCTGGGCGCTCTGAAGAGGTGGACCGGCCCCCCGCCAGGGGTCGGTCGGGTGGGGACCCGTCCGACACACAGCGGATCTTAGGCCGACGAACAGGAGCAGACGTGACGACAACCGGCGACGTCGGGCGCGAGGGAGCACCCTTCGGGGACGACTACCGCGACCTGGCCGAGGGGCGCCCGAGCTCGCGCACCTATCAACGCGTGCAGCAGCAGGTGACCGACCTGCGGGTCAGCAGGTCGAACCCGGGCGTGCAGCGCGAGCTGAGCAGGGCCATCTCCAGCCGGTACCAGGAGCGGCGCGACCGCCAGCTCGGCTGGATCGCCGGGACCGGCGGCGTCGACGTGCTGCTCGTCGACGGCGAGGTGCTCATCACCGACCGCACGTGGGCGCACCGCGGCGCCCGCGAGTACCTGCTGCGACGCGGGCTGCGGGAGGCCGAGCTGGGGTGCCCCGAGCTCGAGTCGCGCCTGACCAGGCTGGTCACCGACGACCCCGACAACCCCGTCGAGCTCGAGCGGCTCGACGACACCGTGGCCGAGCTGCGCGCCCGTGGGTTCGCGGCCTCCCTCACGCACGTCACCCCGATGTCCCCCATCATCAAGAACCTCGGCGGGCCGGCCCTCGGCGAACCGCTCGGCGCCTTCGCCGACTACCCCGCGTTCGGGCGGGACGGCAGCGGCCAGGCCGCCAAGGTCGCCGTCATCGACACCGGGATCGACGGCAAGCTCCGCGGCGACGGCTGGCTGAACGGCGTCGTGCGCTACCGGGACGACCCGGCCACGCACGCCAACGAGTCGAACATCGACCTGCTCGACAACGACCCGCCGGACGGGTTCCTCGACTTCGCCGCCGGGCACGGCACGTTCGCGGCAGGGATCGTCGCGCAGGTCGCCCCAGGCGCCGACATCTCCGTCTTCCGCGCGTTGCGCGGCGGCGGTGCGGGCAGTGAGCTCGAGGTCGCATGCGCACTCGTGCGAGCCGTCCGGGAGGGCGCGCAGATCGTCAACCTGTCGCTCGGGTCGCACACCCGGTACGACCAGCCCTCGCTGGCGATCGCGGCCGCGCTCGAGGTGGTCGGCGAGATCGAGGCCGAGCGAGGCGAGGAGGTGCTCGTCGTGTGCGCCGCCGGCAACTACGGCGACACGACACCCACGTGGCCCGCGGCCTTCCGCCGCGTCGTCTCCGTCGGTGCGGTCTCCGCGAACCTCAAGCCGACCACGTGGTCGAGCCGCGGGTTCTGGGTCGACTGCTCGACCGTCGGCGAGGGCGTCCTGTCCACGTTCGTCGAGGGCAGCGAGTCGTACGAGTACACGTCCGAGCCCGACACGTTCGGGGAGGACGCCTTCGCCCGGTGGAGCGGCACCTCGTTCGCAGCCCCGCAGATCGCCGGCGGTGTCGCACGACTCGTGCAGGAGCACGGCCTGTCGCCGCGGGAGGCCTACACGCGGCTGCTCGCCGCGGGTGTGCCCGTTCCCGACTTCGGGCAGGCCATGAGCATCCTCCCTGGGCTGTGATCATGGCTGACACCGTGCTCGTGGGGCGGGATGATGGCCGCCACGGGCACGTCACGACGAGCGAGAGGGGGTGGGTCGTGGACGTCACCGATGTCGACGACCCCTACCGGGGCTGGGGCACCACCGCCCTGGTCGCGGGGGCGCTCACAGGGGACGAAGGCGCGTGGAACGAGATCGTCCGCCGGCACGTGCCGGCGGTGCTCGCGCAGATCCGCCAGTTCCGGCTCGCGCCGGAGCACGCGGAGGACGTCGCGCAGACGGTCTGGCTGAACCTGCTGGAGAACCTGGACCGGCTCCGGGACCCGGCGGCACTGCCCGGCTGGATCTCGACGACCGCCCGCCACGAGTGCATCCGGATGACCAACCGCAACAAGCGGTCGGTCCCGGTGGACCCGCAGACGGGCAGCCTGGACGTCGGCGTGCACCAGGACCTCGACGAGGGCATGGACCAGGTCGAGCGCTACCGCGCGCTGCGCGAGGGGCTCGCCCAGCTGCCCGACCACCAACGCGAGCTGCTGCTCATGCTCGCCACCGATCCACCGCTCAGCTACCAGGAGATCTCCGCACGACTGGGGATCCCCATCGGCTCGATCGGACCGACCCGGGGTCGCGGGCTCGCCCGCCTTCGACAGACCCCAGCCATCAAGAACTACCTCGCGGCGAACGCCCACGCCGCGTTCGGGGAAGGGGGCGACAGTGTCCTGGCACTCGACTGACGGAGCCGACGGCACCGATCGGAGCACCGGCGTCCGCTGGGCGGACGACGACCACCTCGGCGAGGACCTCGCTGCGGCGCTGGCGGACGGCCCGCTGTACGAGCGGGTGGTCGGCAGCGCGCAGACGGCCTTCCGGGCGCACCGCGGCATGCTCGCCGCACGGGAGGACCTCGACCTGGACCTCCTGCTGCTCTCGCTCGTGTACGACTCGAGCGAGAGTCCGCAGGCTTCCGGCGTCCGGGACCGCACGGGCGGCAGCTCGCGGGTCCTGGCCTTCCAGGGCAACGACCTGGGCGTCGAGGTGGAGGTCGAGGCGACCTCCATCGAGGGGCAGCTGATCCCGCCGCGACCCGGCCGGATCAGCCTGCAGTCCCCCGACGCCGTGGTCACGACCCTGGAGACCGACGCCGTCGGCTACTTCCGGATCGACGTGCGTCCCCAGGGGCCGCTGCGGCTCGTGTGCGACAGCATCGACGGCACGTGCGTGACCCAGTGGCTGCCGTGGTGACCGGCTGACCCTGGGCCCGGTACGCATGGCGTACGGCACGGACGAAGGCCCGGACCCCCTCGGGGGTCCGGGCCTTCGTCGTCCAGCGTGCCGCTCAGGCGGCGAGGTCGACGGTCACCGTCAGGCCTCGTCCTCCGTCAGGTTCCGCGTCTTGTTCTGGTCGACGAGGATGCCGGGGCCGTTCGTCGTCGAGAACGTCGCCTTGGTGATGTAGCGACCCTTCGAGGCGGACGGCTTCAGACGCAGGACCTCGTCGAGCGCGGCGGCGTAGTTCTCCACCAGCGAGGTGTCCGAGAAGGAGGTCTTGCCGATGATGAAGTGCAGGTTCGCGTGCTTGTCGACGCGGAACTCGATCTTGCCACCCTTGATGTCGGCGACGGCCTTGGCCACGTCCATCGTCACGGTGCCGGTCTTCGGGTTCGGCATGAGACCGCGCGGGCCCAGGACCTTGCCCAGTCGACCGACCTTGCCCATGAGGTCCGGCGTCGCGACGGCGGAGTCGAAGTCGGTGTAGCCGGCCGCGACCTTCTCGATGAGCTCGTCGCCACCGACCTCGTCGGCACCCGCGGCGCGGGCCTGCTCGGCGCGCTCACCCGTCGCGAAGACGATGACGCGGGCGGTCTTGCCGGTGCCGTGAGGCAGGTTGACCGTGCCACGGACCATCTGGTCCGACTTGCGCGGGTCGACACCGAGGCGGAAGGCCACCTCGACGGTCGCGTCGTACGTGGTCGTGGACGTCGCCTGGGCCAGGCGGACGGCCTCGAGGGGCGAGTACAGCCGGCCGGCCTCGATCTTCTCGGCGGCGGTGCGGTACGCCTTGCTGTGCTGTGCCATCTGCTCGTTCTCCTTGATCAGCAGTCGTGGTCGTCGGGCCGCACGCGGGCCCTGCCACTGGTGGTTCCTTGCGGAGCCGCGGCACGTCGGGTGACGTGCCGCGGCGGTGTCGTGCGGCTGGGTCAGCCCTCGACGGTGATGCCCATCGACCGGGCGGTGCCGGCGATGATCTTCTCGGCGGCCGCGATGTCGTTCGCGTTGAGGTCCTCGAGCTTGGTGCTCGCGATCTCGGTGACCTGCGCGGCGGTGAGCTTGGCGACCTTCACCGTGTGCGGCGTCGGGGAGCCCTTGGCCACACCGGCGGCCTTCTTGATGAGCTCGGCGGCCGGCGGCGTCTTCGTGATGAAGGTGAACGAGCGGTCCTCGTACACCGTGATCTCGACGGGGATGACGTTGCCGCGCTGGGCTTCCGTCGCCGCGTTGTAGGCCTTGCAGAACTCCATGATGTTGACGCCGTGCTGACCGAGCGCCGGACCGATCGGCGGCGCGGGGGTGGCCGCGCCGGCCTTGATCTGGAGCTTGATCAGGCCGGTGACCTTCTTCTTCGGGGGCATGTGCCTTCCGTTCGTGTCGTGGGCCGACGCCGTGGGCGATGACCCGGTTGCAGTGCTGCCGTCCGGCGTGGGATCAGATCTTGGCGACCTGGCTGAACGAGAGCTCGACCGGGGTCTCCCGGCCGAAGATCGAGACGAGCACCTTGAGCTTCTGGCTCTCGGCGTTGATCTCCGAGATCGTCGCCGGCAGGGTGTCGAAGGGGCCGTCGGTGACGGTGACCGACTCGCCGACCGTGAAGTCGACCTCGACGGCCGGGGCGGACTTGGAGGCCCCACCGGCCGCGGCGGCCGCGGCCTTCGGCTGCAGCGACGAGGCGAGCATCGAGAAGACCTCGTCGAGCGTGAGCGGCACCGGCTGGTGGGTGTGGCCGACGAAGCCGGTGACGCCCGGCGTGTGCCGGACGGCGCCCCACGACTCGTCGGTCAGGTCCATGCGCACGAGGACGTAGCCGGGGATACGGACGCGCTTGACGACCTTGCGCTGCGCGTTCTTGATCTCCACGACCTCCTCCATGGGGACCTCCACCTGGTAGATGAAGTCCTCCATGTTGAGGCTCTGCGTGCGGTTCTCGAGGTTCGCCTTCACGCGGTTCTCGTAGCCGGCGTACGAGTGGATGACGTACCAGTCGCCGGGCTGACGACGCAGCTGGGCCTTGAACGCGGCGACCGGGTCCTCGTCGGGGTCGTCCAGGACGTCGGCGGTCTCGACCGCGCCGTCCTCGTCGGTCTCGGGCTCCTCGTCGGTGCCCTCCTCGTCGGAGCCGTCCTCGTCGCCGGTCTCGGCGTCCTCGTCCACGGACGACTCGTCCGCCGGCTCCGCGCCGACCTCGTCGACATCGGCGTCGGTGCCCTCGACGACGGGTGCCTCGACGGCCTCGACCGACGCGACGGCGTCCTCGAGCTCGATCTCGGCGCCCACGGTGGGCTCCTGCGACTCCTGCGACACGGGCGAACCTGCTTCCTCGTTTGGCGTGCTGTGCGGACCGCGGTCAGCGGCGGTGGCGTGGCGGGGTCGACCCCGGCCGCCGGTGGCGACGGATCAGCCGCCGAACGCCCAGAGCGTCAGCTGGCCGATGCCGAGGTCCACCACGGTGACGAACGCCATGACCACCGCGACGAACACGAGCACCACCGAGGTGTAGGTCACCAGCTCCGAACGCGTCGGGCGGACGACCTTCTTCAGCTCGGCGACGACCTGACGCACGAACAGGGCGATGCGCCCGCCGAGGCCGCGCTTCTTCTCGTCCTTGCCGGCGCCCTTGGGCGCGAGGGCGCCAGCCGCCGAACCCTCGGCGTCGGACGCTGCCGCCGCTGCGGTATCGCTCACGTCTGGCCCCTACGTCTCGTCGTGTGTCCTCAGTGGTGTGCCATGACACCGTCTGGACCGACGCGAGGCGCCGGACCGGCCGGCGGTCCTGCTCACACACCCCGCTCCGGTCACCGGAACGGGGTCGCGTGCGCAGGGCAGACAGGACTCGAACCTGCAACCTGCGGTTTTGGAGACCGCTGCGCTACCAATTGCGCCACTGCCCTACGACGGCTCCACCACCATGCCGGACGCGCCGGGGCACGACCGATCATGGCGGACGTCAACCGCCGGGCGCCCACTGTACGCGACACGAGGACCGAGGTCGAACCGGACGACAGACCTACGACGGGACGACGCCAGACCTGTGCCGGACGGACGACGGACACGCCCCGCGACCCGTGGTGCACCTCTGCCAGTATGGACCGGTGAGCGAGCACGCATCGACCTCGTCCTCCGTCCGCCCCCGCGTCTCGGCGCGCCTGGCCGCGATCGCCCCGTCGGCGACGCTGGCCGTCGACGCGAAGGCGAAGGCGCTGAAGGCCGCCGGCCGGCCGGTCATCGGCTTCGGCGCCGGCGAGCCGGACTTCCCGACGCCCGCCCCGATCGTCGCCGCCGCGGTCGCCGCCGCGCAGGACCCGGCGAACCACCGGTACACACCGGCCGCCGGGCTGCCCGCGCTCAAGGAGGCCATCGCCGCCAAGACGCTGCGGGACTCCGGCTACGCGGTCGACCCGGCGTCCGTGCTCGTCACCAACGGCGGCAAGCAGGCCGTGTTCCAGGCGTTCGCCGCACTCGTCGACCCCGGCGACGAGGTGCTGCTGCCCGCGCCGTACTGGACGACCTACCCCGAGGCGATCCGGCTGGCCGGCGGCGTGCCCGTCGAGGTCTTCGCCGGCGTCGACCAGGGCTACCTGGTCACGGTCGAGCAGCTCGAGGCCGCACGGACCCCCCGGACCAAGGTGCTGCTGTTCAACTCCCCGTCCAACCCGACCGGTGCGGTGTACTCCCCCGAGCAGACCGAGCAGATCGGCCGCTGGGCGCTCGAGCACGGCATCTGGGTCATCACCGACGAGATCTACGAGCACCTCACCTACGACGACGCCGTGTTCACGCCGATCGTGCGCGCCGTGCCCGAGCTGGCCGACACGACGATCGTGCTCAACGGCGTCGCCAAGACCTACGCGATGACCGGCTGGCGCGTGGGCTGGATGATCGGGCCGAGCGACGTCATCAAGGCGGCGACGAACTTCCAGTCGCACCTGACCTCGAACGTCGCCAACGTCTCGCAGCGGGCCGCGATCGCCGCGCTGAGCGGCGACCTGGCCGCGGTGCACGAGATGCGCACCGCGTTCGACCGTCGTCGGCGCACCATGGTCGAGATGCTCTCGGCGATCGACGGGGTCGTCTGCCCTGCGCCGCAGGGCGCGTTCTACGCCTACCCGTCGGTCGAGGGCGTGCTGGGGCGGACGATCCGAGGCGTCACCCCGACCACGTCGGCCGAGCTCGCCGCGCTCATCCTCGAGCAGGCCGAGGTGGCGGTCGTGCCCGGCGAGGCCTTCGGGCCCAGCGGGTACCTGCGCCTGTCGTACGCGCTGGGCGACGAGGACCTGGTCGAGGGCGTGGCCCGCATCCAGCGCCTGCTGGCCGAGGCCGAGTGAGGTCAGGGCACCCCGACCGCCTCGCACGCCCGTGAGGACCGACGCGGCCGTCCACCGATCGGTGGACGGCCGTAGCCGTCGGTCGGCCCTCGCGCGGGTGCGGGCGACAGGGCCAGGCTGGGGGCATGACCACCACCCAGGCTGACGCACCCGCGGTCGACGTCCGCGGCCTGCGCAAGCGCTACGGCACCAAGCAGGCCGTCGACGGTCTCGACCTGACGGTCCACCGGGGCGAGATCTTCTCGATCCTGGGTCCCAACGGCGCCGGCAAGACCACGACGGTCGAGATCCTCGAGGGGTACCGGCACCGCGACGAGGGGCACGTGCGGGTGCTCGGCCAGGACCCGCAGACCGCGGATCGCGCCTGGCGGTCCCGGATCGGCGTCGTGCTGCAGAGTGCGAACGACCTGGCCGAGGCCACCGTCGCCGAGCTTGTCCACCACTTCGCCCTGTACTACCCCCGCCCGCGCGACCCCGAGCAGGTGATCGACGCGGTCGGTCTGCGGGAGAAGACCGGCACCCGGGTGCGGCAGCTGTCCGGCGGGCAGCGGCGGCGCCTCGACGTGGCCCTCGGCATCATCGGCGGCCCCGAGCTGCTGTTCCTCGACGAACCGACCACCGGGTTCGACCCGCAGGCACGACGCTCGTTCTGGGACCTCATCGAGGCGCTCCGCGACGAGGGGACGTCGATCCTGCTGACCACGCACTACCTGGACGAGGCCGAGCGGCTGGCCGACCGCGTCGCCGTGGTGCGCGACGGGCAGGTCGTCGCCCTGGGCAGCCCGCAGGAGCTCGGTGGGCGCGACGCCCGGCTCACCGTGGTGCGCTGGACCCAGGACGGGCAGGTGCGCGAGGAGCGCACGAGCAGCCCGACCCGCGCGGTGGCCGCGCTGGCCGCGACCTTCGACGGTGAGGTGCCGGGGCTGCAGGTGCTGCGGCCGACCCTCGAGGACGTGTACCTCGGGCTGATCGCCGACGCCGACGGGGAGCACCCGGCCGGTCGGCACGACCCTGCGACCGAGGGCAGCCCCACCGGATCCCCCGGTCCGACCGACCCCGCCTCCGGACGGGTCGACACGACGGAGGCGGTCCGATGACCACGACGCTCACACCGGCCCGCCACGGCGGGGCGGGTACCGGCGGCCCGAACCGGCTGCCCGGGGTGCTGCGGCTCGCTGCCGCCCGCACCGTGCACGAGCTGCGGCTCTACTTCCGCGAGCGCGACGCCGTCGTGTTCATCTTCGCGTACCCGGTCATCATGCTCGCGATCTTCGCGACGGTGTTCGGCAGGGACGGGGCGACGGTCGGCGACCCGGCGATCCCGTTCTCGCAGTACTTCCTGCCGGGCATGGTCGCCACCGGCGTCATGCTGTCCAGCTTCCAGAACCTCGCGATCTCGATCGCCGTCGAACGGGACGAGGGTTCGCTCAAGCGGTTGCGCGGCACGCCGATGCCCCCTGCCGCCTACTTCCTGGGCAAGGTCGGGCAGGTGCTCGTCAGCTCGCTCGTCCAGACAGCGCTGCTGCTCGTGGTCGCGGCCGTCGTGTTCGGCGTGCCGATGCCGTCGACCACGCAGGCGTGGGCGACGTTCGCCTGGGTGTTCGCCCTGGGCACGGCGACCGGGTCGGTGTGCGGCGTCGCCTTCTCCTCCGTACCCCGGTCCGGCCGGGCCGCGAGCGCGGTCGTCACCCCGGTGGTCCTCGTGCTGCAATTCATCTCCGGGGTCTTCTTCCAGTACGACCAGCTGCCGACGTGGATGCAGCAGGTGGCGTCGCTGTTCCCGCTCAAGTGGATGGCGCAGGGCATGCGCTCGGTGTTCCTGCCCGAGCAGGCCGAGGCGTGGGAGGTCTCGGGCTCGTGGCAGCACCCGCAGACCGCGATCGTGCTGACCGTGTGGCTCGTCGTCGGGCTCGTGGTGGGCGTCAAGACGTTCCGGTGGCAGCGCCGTGACGACGGCTGAGACCCCCTCGGCACGCGCCGACTTCTGGGAGCGGTCGCTGCAAGGGTGGGACGTCGCGTTCTACGCGATGACCGCCCTCGCGGCGGTCGCGGCGTTCGCCGACCCGCGTGGTGTTCCACCGGTGCCGCTGGCCCTCGCGTTCGCGGTGCTCGTCGCGGCCTACACGCTGCTCGGCCGCCGCGGCGCGCGACGCGGCGATCGTCGGCTCGCCGACGCGTACCTCGCGGTGCTCATCGTCGTGACCGTCACTGTCGTCGCGCTGGCCGACCAGGGGCAGGTGCTGCTGTTCGTCGCGTACTCCCAGATCTGGTACCTCGCGGAGAACCGTCGGATCGGGGTCTGGCTGGTCACCCTGCTCACGGCGGGCGTCGCCGTGCCCGTGCTCGTGCAGACCGACGGCGGACCCGCCGCGCTGCTGACGACCGTCGCCCAGCTCGCGCTCGCGCTCGCGTTCAGCATCGTGCTCGGCCTGTGGCTCACCCAGGTCGCCGAGCGCGGCGAGGAGCGGGCGATCCTGCTCGAGCAGCTCGAGGCGGCGCAGGCCGAGCTGGCGGCGACCCACCACGGGGCGGGCGTGCTCGCCGAACGGGCACGCGTCGCCCAGGAGATCCACGACACGCTCGCGCAGGGCTTCACGAGCGTCGTGATGCTCGCCCAGACCGTCACCGCCGAGCTCGAGGCCGACCGCACCGCCGAGGCGCTGGACCGGGTCGCGCAGATCGAGCAGGTGGCCCGGGAGAACCTCGCCGAGGCTCGTGCGCTCGTCGCAGCCTTCGGGCCGGCGGCCTTGCAGGACGGCGGACTGGTGGAGGCGCTCGGGCGGCTCGCGCGGCGGTTCGAGGCGGAGACGGGCGTGCAGGTCGAGGTGCAGGTCGTGGGGCACGTGACGGGCACGGGCGAACGGCTCGGGAAGGACACCGAGGTGGTCCTCCTGCGTGCCGCGCAGGAGGCGCTGGCCAACGTGCGCAAGCACGCGCACGCACGCCGGGTCGTCCTGCACCTCGCACTCGACCCTGCCGGGGCGGCCGACGCGGTCGATGCGGGCGACGGGCCGCAGGTGCGGCTCGAGGTCGTCGACGACGGGCGGGGCCTGCCCGCAGGCACGGTCGAGGGCGTGGGCCTGCGCGGCATGCGCGACCGGGTGCACGCCGGGGGCGGGTCCGTCGAGGTCGGCGACGCACCCGGCGGCGGGGCGCGGGTGCTGCTGCGGCTTCCGGTCGACGGGCCCCGCACCGGTAGCCGACCTGGACCTGACTCCGGGGCTGGCTCCGCTGCCGGCTCCGGATCTGGAGCCGTGCCCGGGCCCGATGCCCCCCGACCGCCCTCACCGACCCCGACCCCTGGAGGCCACCCGTGACCCGGATCCGCGTGCTCGTGGTCGACGACCACCCGGTGGTCCGGTCGGGTCTGGTCGGCATGCTCGGCGTGGAGCCCGACATCGAGGTCGTCGGCGAGGCCGCCGACGGCGACGAGGCCGTCACGCTCGCCACCGCGCTGCGTCCCGACCTCGTGCTCATGGACCTGCGGATGCCGGGCACGGACGGAGCCACCGCGACCGGGCGCATCGTCGCCGAGCTCCCCGGGGTGCACGTCCTGGTGCTGACGACCTACGAGACCGACACCGACATCCTGCGGGCCGTCGAGGCCGGGGCAACCGGCTACCTGCTCAAGGACACCCCGCGCGACCAGCTGGTCGCCGGGGTGCGGGCCGCGGCCCGGGGCGAGGCCGCGCTGTCCCCCTCGGTCGCACTCCGGCTCGTGCAGCAGGTCCGGGGCGGAGACATCGAGCGGGTGACGCCCCGCGAGCGCGAGGTGCTGGCCGGGGTCGCGCGCGGGCTGTCGAACGCCGCGATCGGACGCGAGCTGTTCATCACCGAGGCGACCGTGAAGACCCACCTGCTGCGGGTCTTCGCCAAGCTCGGGGTCGACGACCGGACCAGGGCCGTGACGATCGCGATCGAGCGCGGGATCCTGCCGACCTCCTGATCGCGGGCCTGTCGGAGCGCGTCCACGCTCCCCCATACTGGGCGGATGCCCCAGCGCGTCGCGTCCGGTGAGCCGCCGCGCGCCGAGGCCCGGCCCGCGGGTTCGTGGAGCGCCCGGCTCACGGTGCGGGCGCGCGTCATGGCGGCGTCCATCGCGATCGCGGCGATCACGGTCCTCGTGGCCGGGACCACGGCCTACGGGCTGCAGACGCAGCAGACCGACGACAGGATCGACGACTCGCTGCGCCGCGCCGTCACCGCGTTCGAGTCGCTCGCCGCGCAGGACGACCCGCAGACCCACGAGCCGTTCACGTCCGTGTCACGGCTGCTGAACGAGGCCGTGCGCAGCCGGGTGCCCGGCGAGCACGAAGGGGTGCTGACGCTGCAGGGCGGCATCCCGCTGTGGCTGCCGGCCCCCGAGACACGCGGCGTACGGCTCGAGCAGGACCCCGAGCTCGTCGCCGCGCTCGACGCGCTCGGCCCCGACGCGCCGGCCGTCCCCCGGACCGTGCGCACCTCCGCGACCGAGTACCGGCTCGTGGCCGTGCGCGTACAGGTCGGCGAGGACACCGCGGGGATGTTCGTCGTCGCGACCGACAGGTCGGCCGAGCTCGGCGGGCTGACCCGCACCTACGCGCTGTACTCCGTCGTCGGCATGTTCACCCTCGTCCTGGTCGGCGCGGTGTCGTGGCACGTCGTCGGCCGACTGCTCGCGCCGATCCGGTTGCTGCGGGACACGGCCCGGAGGGTCACCGAGTCGGACCTGTCCGAGCGCATCGAGGTCACCGGGCACGACGACCTGTCGGACCTGGCCCGCACGGTCAACGCGATGCTCGACCGGCTGCAGCGCGCCTTCGGCTCCCAGCGCGAGCTCCTCGACGACGTCGGCCACGAGCTGCGCACCCCGCTGACCATCGTGCGCGGTCATCTCGAGCTGCTGGACCCGCACGACCCGGAGGACGTGCAGGCCACGCAGGCCCTCGCGCTCGACGAGCTCGACCGCATGCACCGGCTGGTGGACGACCTGGTCACGCTCGCCACGGCCGACCGACCGGACTTCGTGCGGTTCGCACCGACCGACGTGGGTCGGCTCACCGACGACGTGCACGACAAGGCGCGCGGCCTCGGTGACCGACGGTGGGTCGTCGGGGCGCGCGCGGACGTGACGGTGCTGCTCGACGAGCAGCGGGTCACGCAGGCGTGGCTGCAGCTCCTGGCGAACGCCGTGCGGTTCTCGTCGGACGGCAGCACGGTGCGCATCGGCAGCGAGGTCGCCGGGGACCGCCTGCTGCTGTGGGCGCGCGACGAGGGGCGCGGCGTCCCGCCGGACCAGGTGCCGCTGATCTTCGAGCGGTTCCACCGGGGGCAGGCCGACCGCACGGCGCACGGCGCGGGCCTGGGGCTGCCGATCGTGGCCGCCATCGCCGCCGCTCACCAGGGCAGGGTCCTGGTCGAGCAGCCGCCCCCAGGGCGCGGACCCGGTGCCGTGTTCGTCCTGGACCTGCCGGCACGCGACCGCGTGGACGGTGCTGCACCAGGGGTGCGGGACGGACAGGACGAGCACGACGGGCGGGACGGGACGCACGGGGGCGACCTGGACACAGGGGGCGCTGACCAGGGATCCTTCGTCGACGCCGAGCTCGTGGAGAACGCATGACGCACATCCTGATCGTCGAGGACGAGGAACGCATCGCCGCGTTCGTCGCCAAGGGGCTGCGCGCGGCCGGCTACACCACGACCGCTGTGACGAGCGGCCGCGAGGCCCTGGCCCTGGTCCGCAAGGGCGGGGTGCACCTGGTGATCCTCGACCTCGGGCTCGTCGACGTGGACGGCTTCGAGGTGCTCCGGCGCATCCGCGACGACCAGAACCCCGTGCCGGTCGTGGTGCTCACGGCCCGCACGTCGGTCAGCGACACCGTGGCGGGGCTCGAGCACGGCGCCGACGACTACGTCCCCAAGCCGTTCCGGTTCGAGGAGCTGCTCGCGCGGGTGCGGCTCCGGCTGCGGGCGCAGGGATCGACCGGCGAGGTCGCCGTGCTCACGCACGGCCCGTTGCAGCTGGACCTGCACGCCCGACGGATGCGGGTGCGTGATCGCGAGGTGGACCTGTCGGCCCGGGAGTTCGCACTGGCCGAGACGTTCCTGCGCCACCCTGGGCACGTGCTGACGCGCGAGCAGCTCCTCTCGCTCGTGTGGGGGTACGACTTCGACCCGGGCTCGAACGTCGTGGACGTGTACGTGCGCTACCTGCGCCGCAAGCTCGGGGCCGAGCACTTCGAGACGGTGCGCGGGCTCGGCTACCGCCTGGTCGACGCCGAGGCCCGCGACCGCGGCACCGCCGGCGCTGCCGGCGCTGCCGGCGCTGTCCGGGTCTGAGCGAGCTCCGCGCGAGCGCACGGTCGGGGCATGCGACCCTGCCTGGCAGACTGACGCCCGTGCGCGACCTGGCCCTGCTCCCCAAGGCCCACCTGCACCTGCACTTCACGGGGTCGATGCGCCCGGGCACGCTGGCCGAGCTGGCCGCGGCCCACCGGGTCCGCCTGCCGTCGGCGCTGCTCGACGACGACCCGCTGCACGTCCCGGCGGACGAGCGCGGCTGGTTCCGGTTCCAGCGCCTGTACGACGCGGCCCGGGCGTGCGTGCGGGGCGAGGCGGACATGCGCCGGATCGTCGCGGAGGCCGTGGCGGACGACGCCGCGGAGGGTTCGGGCCGGCTCGAGATGCAGGTGGACCCGACCTCGTACGCCCCGTTCGTCGGGGGCATCACGCCGGCTCTGGAGATCGTGCTCGACGCGGCCCGTGAGGCCGGCGCGCGGCACGGGGTGAGCGTCGGGGTCGTCGTGGCGGCCTCGCGCATGCGGCACCCGCTCGAGGCGCGGACCTTGGCCCGGCTGGCCGCGCGGTATGCCGGCGACGGCCAGGGCGAGGTCGTCGGCTTCGGGCTGTCGAACGACGAGCGCCGGGGCGAGACCGCCGCGTTCGCGCCGGCGTTCGCGATCGCCCGGCGGGCGGGGCTCGCGTCCGTGCCGCACGGTGGTGAGCTGCTCGGCCCGGGGCACGTCGAGGACGTGCTGGGGCACCTGCACCCGGACCGGCTCGGGCACGGGGTGCGTGCCGGCGAGGACCCCCGCGTGCTCGAGCGGGTGGTCGCCTCGGGCGTCGCACTGGAGGTCTGCCCGGCCTCGAACGTGTCGCTGGGCGTGTACGACGACGCACGGCACGTGCCGTTGCGGGCGCTGGTGGCCGCGGGGGCGACCGTGGCGCTGGGGGCGGACGACCCGTTGCTGTTCCGGTCGCGTCTGCTCGCGCAGTACGAGACGGCGCGGACGGTGCACGGCTTCTCGGACGACGAGCTGGCCGGGCTTGCGCGGGCGTCGATCCGGGCGTCACGGGCGTCGGCGGACGTGCGGGCACGACTGCTGGCCGGTGTCGACGCCTGGTTGGCGACGCCGGAGCGGGTGCCCACGGCTTGACAGGTCGGCCCGACACCGTTTGTATCAATGTACTGACTCATTGATCGAAGGGTGCCTCATGCACGTCCTCGTCCTGCTCGTCGGGCTCGCCGTCCTCGCGCTGGCAGTCGGCGGCACCGTGGCACTGGTCGTGCTCGTGGCCGGCGGGCGCCAGGGACCCGCCCCGGCGAGCGCCGCCTGGACCCCGCCACCGGTGAGCGTGCCCGCCGCGTTCGCCGCCGCGCGCCGCCACGCCGCCGCGACCACCACACTCGCCTGGGCAGCGCTGCTGCTCGCCCCCTGGCTGCTGCTCCCGCTCGCCCGGAGCACCGGCGGGCTGCAGGCAGGGGTGCTGATCGGCCTGACCCCCGCCGTCGCCGGGGCGGCGCACCTCGCCGTGCACGCCGCCGGAGAGCTGACCTGGCCGCGCCCCACCGGGACGGTCCGTCGGGCACTGCTGTCGCCACGACGGGTACGGGACCTCGCCCCGCACGGGCTGCGCACGCTCACCTGGGTGATCGCCGGCGCGATCCTCGTGCTGCTCGCGGTCGCCGCCGCCACCGCTGACGGCGACGGGCGCTCGCTCACCGTCGTGCACGGCGACGCGATCACGAGCTCGGCCGGTCCGTACCCCGGTGCGTTCTACGGGCTGCCGCTCGCGGCCGCCACGCTCGTCGTCCTCGCCGGCACCGAGGCCGTGCTGCGGCTCGTCGCGCGCCGACCCGCCGTCGCCGACACCTCGACCTCCGACGACCACCGGCTGCGGCGGGCCTCGTCGGCACGCGTGCTCGCCGGGTCGCAGGTCGTGCTCGGCCTCACGCTGGCCGGGGTCCTGACGACGGCAGGCCATGCCGCACGCACCGCCGCGCAGCCCGGCCTCGCCGGGTCCGCGCCGGACCCGTTCACACCCGCGCTCCAGGCCGTCGCTGCGCTCGGCACGGCCGGCGTCGTCCTCGGCACCGTCCTCGTACCGGCCAGCCTCGTCCTGACCGCGTGGACCCTGGTGCGCAGCACCGTGCCGGCGCCCACGACGCCCACGCCGACCGACCGCGCCGACTCGCGCCCGACCCCCACCACCGCCGCATGAGCGTCTCGCTCGAGGTGGCGCTCGACTCGGGCGTGCCCGTCTACGAGCAGATCCGCACGCAGGTCGTCGCCCACGTCGCGGCCGGACGACTCGCCGTGGGCGACCGGCTCCCGACCATCCGCGCGCTCGCGGCCGACCTGGGCGTCGCCCCCGGCACCGTCGCGCGCGCGTTCCGCGAGCTCGAGCAGGCGGGTGTCGTCGCGACACGGCGGCGGACCGGCACGGTGGTCGCCGCGCGCGGCGCGGACGTCGGCCCGCTGCTCGCCGCGCAGGCCTACGTCCGCGCCGCCCGCGAGGCCGGGCTGACCGATGAGGACGCGCTCACCCTCGTGCGCGGTGCCCTGCTCGGCGCCGCCGAGCCGACGACAGCCGACCGGTCGGGATCGATCGGTCCGACCTGAGCCCGACGCGGGCGGCGGCTCAGAGGCTGACGCCGACGAGCACCGGCTCCGGCTCGAGCTCGACGCCGAAGCGATCACGCACTCCGTCGCGCACCTGACGGGCCAGGGCCAGCACGTCCGCCGTGGTCGCCGCACCCCGGTTCGTCAGGGCGAGCGTGTGCTTCGTGGACAGGGTCGCGGGCCCGGGCGCCCCGAAGCCCTTGCTGAACCCCGCGTGCTCGATCAGCCACGCCGCGCTCGACTTGACCCTGCCGTCGGCGGCGGGGAACCGCGGCGCGTCGGCCGGCAGGGCGTCGGCCGCGGCCTGCTCCAGCAGCGGGTTCGTGAAGAACGACCCGGCGCTCGCCGTGTCCGGGTCGGCCGGGTCGAGCACCATGCCCTTGCCCGCCCGCAGCGCGAGCACGGCCGCACGGACCTCGGCCAGGGGTGCGCGCCCACCGATGCTCGTCCCGAGCGTGCGGGCGAGCTCGGCGTAGGCGATCGGTGACGAGAGCGTCCCGGGCCGCAGCTGGAACGTCACGTCGAGCACGACGTAGCGGGGCGTGGGCGCCCAGGGCGCGGCGGGATCGGACGGGTCGGCGGCGCGCATCGACCGCTTGAGCAGCGAGCTGCGGTACCCGAACGCGAGCGTGACAAGCGGCAACGTGCGCACGCGGCCACGCGCACGGTCCCAGACCCGCACGTGCGCGATCGACTGGGAGACCTCCTGGCCGTACGCGCCGACGTTCTGCACGGGCGCCGCACCGGTGGACCCGGGGATCCCGGACAACGCCTCGACGCCGTGCAGACCCTGCTCGACCGCGTACGCGACCACCTGGTCCCACGGCGTGCCGGCAGGCACGGTGAGCGTGACGCCCGCGCAGGCCGACGCGTCGGGCACGGCGATGCCCCCGCGCACGTCACGGACCACCACGCCCTCGAACCCGGTGTCCGCCACGACCACGTTCGACCCGCCGCCCAGCACGAGCACGGGTTCGGCGGCGGCGTCGGCGTCACGGACGACGTCGATGAGGTCCTGCTCGGTCGACGTCTCGACGTACCGCCGGGCGGGACCACCGACCCGCAGGGTCGTCAGCTCGGCCAGGGTCGGCACGGTGCCGGGTGGCTGCAGGGCGCGGGGCGGCACCCCGGGCAGCGGGCTCGGGGCGGGCAGGTCGCAGGCGTCGAGCTCCACCCGCACAGGCTAACCGGCCTCGGGTGCCGGGTCGGGGCGTCGCAGGGGCGCCGCGGCGTTCGTCACGAGCAGCCCCAGCACGATCGGCACCGCGATGGCCAGCAGCGCGTTGCGGTACCCGATCTTGTCCGCGAGCAGGCCGAGCAGCGGCGGGCCGGCCAGGAACGCGGAGTAGCCGATCGTCGAGACCACCGACACCCGGGCAGCCGCACGCAGGGGGTCGTCCGCCGCGGCGCTCATGCCGACCGGGAACCCGAGTGCCGCACCCGCACCCCACAGCACGACGCCGACGAGCGCGACCCACAGCGGGCCGACGAGGCAGAACACCAGCAGCCCGACGAGCGCGAGCCCGGCCGTCAGGCGCAGCACGGTGACCCGCCCGAAGCGGTCGAGCAGCACCGTGCCGAACAGGCGCATGGCCGTCATCGCGGTGACGAACACACCGAAGCCGATCGCGCCGACGGCGTGCGAGGTGCCGAAGCCGTCGACCACGGCCAGGCTCACCCAGTCGTTGGCAGCGCCCTCGGTGAGCGCCGCGGCCAGCACCACGAGGCCGATCAGCAGGGTGCGCGACTCGCGCCAGGCCGCCAGGGCACCCCGTGCACCCCGCGGCGCGGCCGTCGAGGGGTCCGCGGACGTGTCGGTGCCCTCGGCCGCGACCCCCGCGCCCGACGCCGCGTGCTCGTCGCCTGCGGGCAGGAAGGCGCGCACGGCGAGGAACACCCCGATCGTGGACAGCGTCACCGCGACGGGCAGGTGCACGACCACGGGCACGTGCGCGGCCGCGACCAGGGCGGCGATGCCGGCCGCCGCCATCGTGCCGAACGAGAAGCCGGCGTGGTACCTCGGCATGACGGTCCGACCGAGGCGCTGCTCGACGGCGGCGCCCTCGAGGTTCATCGCGGCGTCCCAGACCCCTGTGCCGACGCCGAAGAGCCCCAGGCCGAGCGCGACCACGGCCACCTGGTCGACCGCCACCCCGACGGAGGCGACGACGAGACCGCCGGCGTTGAGCACCGCGAACGACATGACCGTGCGCCGCGCACCCAGCCGTTCGACGACGAGTCCGGACAGCGGCAGCGCGAGCAGCGACCCCACGGACGCGACGAGCAGCAGCAGGCCCATCTTCTGCGGCGAGAAGCCGAGGCCGTCGCGGATGGCGGGCATGCGCGAGGCCCAGCTGGCGAAGTTGAAGCCGTTGAGCACGAAGACGACGAACACGGCCGTCGACGCGTGGCGCACGGCACGGCCGACGGCTTCGGGGGCGACGCGCGGTGCGCTCGTCCCGCTCGTGGGGTCGGCCGGCGGGCCGTCCAGGTGTGTCGGCGTCGGTCCCGGGCTCGTGCGGGCGTCGGGGTCGCGGGGAGTCGTCATCGTCCCTCCGGGGTGGGGATGGTCGGGGTCGGGGTCGCGCGGCAGGTCACGGGCCCGGGAGGCCCGGCCGCGTCCGATCCGTGCGGGCTCAGGGTCGCACCGCGCCGGCGGGTTCGAGCGGTTCCGGCGCGCGGTGCCGCTCGGCGGACCGCACACCGACCGGCTCCTGTCCGTCCGGTGCCGACGGGACGGCGACCGCGTCGGACCGCGCAGCCGGTGCCGGGCCGGCGACCCGTCCGGAGAAGACCACGCTGGCCACCATGGCGGCCGTGATGAGCAGCAGGGAGTGGCGTGCGCCCGTCGCCTCGGCGGCGAGCCCGAGCAGCGGTGGGGCGGCGATCGACGCGACCGAGGCGAAGGAGGACACCACGGCGACGCGCCCGGCGGCCCGCACCGGGTCGTCCGAGGCGGCCGCGATGCCGATGGGCACGGCGAGCGCCGCGCCGAACCCCCAGGCGGCCACGCCGATGCCGGCCAGCGCGAAGGACGGGGCGAGACCGAACAGCAGCAGCCCGGCGATCGACACGAGCCCCGAGGTGCGCAGCACGACGACGCGACCGAACCGGTCGATGAGCCGGGTGCCGAGCAGCCGCACGAGGGTCATCGCCCCGACGAACACGCCGAGGACGACCCCGCCGACGGCCTCGGGCTTGTCGAACCCGTCGACGACGGCGAGCGAGAGCCAGTCGTTGGCGGCGCCCTCGGACAGCGAGGCGGCCATGATGACGACCCCGATGAGCAAGGTCCGCGGCTCGCGCCAGGCGCCGAGAGCGGTGCCGATCCGCCGCCCGGTGGGGCGCCGCTCCGTGGTCGGCGCCGGGCCCGCCTGGGGGTCACGCACGACGTCCTCGACGGGCACGGCGCGCGAGGCGTCACCGGGCGCGTCGGCCAGGACCACGCCGCGCAGCGCCGAGAACCGCCAGAGGACGAACACCGCGGCGACAGTGCCGAACTGCAGCTGCACGGGCACGCCCGCGTGCGAGGCCACGGCCCCGAGCGACGAGCCGAGCACGGCGCCGATGGAGAACATCGCGTGGAACTGCGGGAGGACGGTGCGACCCATGGCCCGCTCGATGCGTGCGGCCTCCACGTTGAGCGGGACGTTGCCCAGCGGCATCGAGCAGCCCTGCAGGAAGACGCCGACGGCGAGCAGCGGCAACGATCCGACGGCCGGTCCGACACCCATGAGCACGTACCCGACCGCGAACACGATCGTCGACGACGCGAGCCCCGCCCGGCTGCCGTACCGGGTGACGACCACGCCGGCGAACGTCACGCACAGGAGGGCGCCGACCGAACCGATCAGCAGGATGACGCCGAGGTCTCCGGTGGACAGGTCGAGCAGGTCCCGGATCGTCGGGATGCGCGCGAGCCAGCTGGACACGGCGACGCCGAGCAGGCCGAACAGCCCGAGCAGCAGCACGCGCGCGCGCTGCACGGTCGGGTCGACGCCGGCGCGCGCGGCGCGCGAGACGCGCGGCGGGCGTGCCGGACGGACCGGTCCGGCACCGGGGCTCCCGGGGCGGGAGGGCAGGCTCACGAAGGCTCCACGAACGGTCGGGCAGCCCGCCACGTCCGGGGACGCACGGGCGACGGGCGAGAGAGATCGAATCGATTCGAGGCCGCGTCGCGCGAGGTATCGAATCGATTTGAGGATTCCGACCATTCTGCGGGTACGCTGGCCGCTGCGTCAACCACGTCCGCCGCGACCCGCAGGACGCCGCAGACCGACCGGAGGTGGCCCCCTGTCGAGCCAGCGCCCGACCCTCGCCGACGTCGCCGCCGCCGCCGGCGTCTCCGTCTCGACGGCGTCCCTCGCGTTCTCCGGCGCGGGCCCCATCGCGGCCGCGACGCGGCAGCGGGTGCTCGACGCCGCGACCGCGCTCGACTACGCGGGCCCGAACCCGCTCGGCCGCCAGCTGCGGCGCGGACGCTCCGGCATCGTCGGCGTGGTCGTCGGCGACGCGCTGCGGCGATCCTTCCGCGACCCGGTCTCCGTCCAGGTGCTCGACGGCCTGGTCGGCACCCTCGGCGCGCTCGACCTCGGGGTGCTGCTCATCCCCAACTCCTGCGACGCCGGCGCACCGGCCGTCGACCCGCTCCTCGAGTCCGCCGCGATGGACGTCGCCGTCCTGCTGTGGGGCGGCACGACCGATGCCGAGGTGCTCGGCGCGCTGCGCCGCCGCGGCGTGCCCACCGTGCTCGTCGAGGGCAGCCGCACCGCGGACGTCCCCGTCGTCGGCATCGACGACCGCGGGGGCATGGCCCGCCTCGCGAGGCACCTCACCGATCTCGGGCACCGACGGATCAGCGTCGTCACGCTGCCGTTCTCCCGCGAGCGGCACGAAGGACTCGTCGACGAGGCCGACCGGCACGAACCCGCCTGGGTCATCACCGGCCGCCGGCTGGCCGGCGTCCTGGACGCCGGGGTCGTGCCGCACTCCGTCTGGGAGACGCCCGCCTCGCTCGTCGAGCACGGCGCAGTCGCCGGCCGAGCCCTGCTGACCGCCCCGGAGCCCCCGACCGCGATCCTGTGCCAGTCCGACCTGCTGGCCTCCGGCGTGGTGCTGGCCGCCCGCGAGCTGGGCCTGCGCGTGCCGCAGGACGTGTCGGTGGCGGGGTTCGACGGGCTCGACCTGCCCTGGCTGGCCCCCGACGTGCTGACCTCGGTCGTCCAGCCGCTGGCCGAGAAGGGCGCCGCCGCCGGGCACGCCGTCGAGGCCCTGCTCGCCGGTGAGCAGCCCGCCAACGTCGAGCTGCCCGTCACGCTGCGCATCGGCACCACCACGGGCCCAGCCCCGGCCTGACCGGCTCCCGCTGCGTTCCGACCGGCGACCACTCCGAGCGCCGACCGGCTCCGGCCGCCACCACGAGGGCGATGCCCGGGGGATCAACCGAGCCGGACGACCGCCTGGGCCTTGCCGAGCACGCGCGTCCCGTCGACGGAGACCGTCAGGTCGATCCGTGCGGTCCGGGCCTCGAGGTCCAGCGCTCCGACCGTCGCGACGACGTCGACGGCGACCTCGCCCGGGTCTGGCACGGGCACGGGGCGCGTGAAGCGCACCTGGTAGTCGAGCACCGCACCCGGGTCGCCCAGCCAGTCGGTCACGACCGTGACGGCCGCGCCCATCGTCCACATGCCGTGCGCGATCACACCGGGCAGGCCGACCGAGGTGGCCACGCGTTCGTTCCAGTGGATCGGGTTGAAGTCGCCGCTCGCCCCGGCGTAGCGGACGAGCCTGGCCCGGTCGACGGTGACCTGGCCGGAGACGACCTGCTGACCGACGCTGAGGTCGGTCGCCGCTGGAAGGCCGGGACGGTCGCTCATGCGGCGTCCTCCGGTCGGACCGCGAGCGTCGAGACGACCGTGGCGACCGCCTCACCGGCCTCGGTGGCGATCTCGGCCCGCGTGGTGATCATGGCCAGACCCGCGCGCTCGACGATCTGGTCGACGTGCAGCACCGTGACAAGACGATCGCCCGCGTGGATGGGCCGGTGGTGCGTGAACCGCTCGTCGGCGTGCACGACCCGACTGAAGTCGATCCCGGCGGCCGGGTCCTCGAACAGCTGGGCCTCGGCCCGCTGCGCGATGACGACCGCGAAGGTCGCCGGCGCGATGACGTCCGGGTACCCGAGGGACCGTGCCGCCTCGGGGTCCGTGTGCGCCGGGTGCGTGGACCCGACGGCGGACGCGAACTCGCGGAGCTTCTCGCGGGCGACCTCGTAGACGGCGTTCGCGGGGTACTCACGCCCCGCGTAGCCGGTGTCGACGCCCATGCGATCAGCCCTGACTGCTGCCCGAGGGCAGGGTCAGCGGGTCTCGCGGTGGATGGTGTGGCGGTTCTCGCGCGGGCAGAACTTCTTCATCTCGAGACGGTCGGGGTCGTTCCGACGGTTCTTCTTCGTGATGTAGTTCCGCTCCTTGCACTCCGTGCACGCGAGCGTGATCTTCGGACGGACGTCCGAGCTCTTGCTGGCCATGGTCTTGCCACCTCTCGCACCGCACGGTGCTTACGATCTCGTCGACGCGCGCCGGCCGACGCGCGGTGTGTTCCTTGAGTGGTAGCGGGAGCGGGACTCGAACCCGCGACACCACGATTATGAGCCGTGTGCTCTAACCACCTGAGCTACCCCGCCACGGGTGCCTCACGGGCCAAGGCCTACGCCTTGACCCGTGACACACCACAGAGCCCCGAAAGGGAATCGAACCCTTGACCTTCTCCTTACCATGGAGACGCTCTGCCGACTGAGCTATCGGGGCAGCGCGTGCAAGGTTACACGGGCCAGGGCGTCACGGCGAAATCGGCCCCCGGACGGCCCTCAGAGAGCCTCTCGAGCGCCTCCCGAGGGCCGCCGGACGCCCTCCCGGCAGTCGTCCGACAGCCCCGCCTAAGCGTTTCGCCCCTGCCCTGCGCGGCCCCGCGGTGCCAGCATCCCCGCCATGCAGCAGCAGCCTGACCGACACTCCTTCCCGTCTCGCCCGCCTCGCCCGCCCCGCCCCTGGGCAGCACGCCTCGTGGGTACAGCGCGCGTCGTGGGCCCTGCGCGGCCCGTCCGCGGGATCCTCGCCGCCGTCGGCGTCCTGGCGGCGCTGGCCGGCACGGCCGGCTGCTCCCCGGACGACGGCGCAGCGGCCGATGCCGCACCCACCGGGCTGTCCTGGCCGACGGCCGTCGACCCGGCGAGCACCGACGGCACGCTGTGGGTCGTGTGGACCGACGTCGCCCAGGACGCGACCGTGGCCGGGGCCGAGCTCGCGGACACCGTCGAGGACCTGGACGCGCTCGGCTACAGGACGAGCCCGTGGGAGCCGACCTGCCAGGAGAGCGCCCAGGAGGCCCTGGGTGGCCTGACGGGCTACGAGGCCCCCGTGGGGGTCGGGCTGGCGTTCAGCTCGGCTCAGGACGCCGGCGCGTTCGACACGCTGTGCGAGGGGACGACCGTGACGGTCACCGAGGGCGCGTACACCTGCGGCTGACCCCGAGGACGAGAAGACCCCCGGACCGTCGAGGTCCGGGGGTCTTGTCCGTGGCGGGTGAGGGATTCGAACCCCCGTAGGCGTTGCCAGCTGATTTACAGTCAGCCCCCTTTGGCCACTCGGGTAACCCGCCAGGGTGCGTGCCGCCCGGCGCCGAGGTGGCTGACCACCGCGACCGCGCGAGCAACGTGCGGGTGGAAGGATAGCAACTTCCGGGGGCTGCTCGTGCATCGACCCCCGCACGTGGACCACCCCGACCGGGGTCGGACCCGCGGCTGCACACGGACGAGCCCGGCGCGAGGCCGGGCGGCAAGGAGAGAACATGGCGAGCGAGTCCTCGTTCGACGTCGTCAGCAAGGTCGACCGTCAGGAGGTCGACAACGCGCTCAACCAGGCCGCCAAGGAGATCGCCCAGCGGTACGACTTCAAGGGTGTCGGCGCGTCGATCACGTGGAGCGGCGAGAAGGTCCTCATGGTGGCCAACTCCTCCGAGCGCGTGCTCGCGGTGCTCGACGTGTTCCAGTCCAAGCTCATCAAGCGCGGCATCTCGCTGAAGTCCCTCGACACCGGCGACGACGAGCCGAAGCCGTCGGGCAAGGAGTACCGGCTCGAGGGCCTCATCAAGGAGGGCCTGAGCACCGAGGTCGCCAAGAAGCTCGCCAAGATCGTCCGCGACGAGGGCCCCAAGGGCGTCAAGACGCAGATCCAGGGCGAGGAGCTGCGGGTCAGCGCGAAGAGCCGCGACGACCTGCAGGCGGCCATCGCGCTGCTCAAGGGCGCCGACGTCGACGCGGCGCTGCAGTTCGTCAACTACCGCTGACGACGACCGCCGACGACCGGCAGGGGCCCCGCGCTCGGCAAGCGCAGGGCCCCTGGTCAGGTGGCCGACGAGGTCGACGGTGGTGCGTCAGTGCCTCAGCGGTGCCGCCCGACGTCGCGCGCGCAGCGCCAGCGCACCGGTGAGGACCAGCCCGACCGCCAGCGCGGCGAGCAGACCGACCCGCTCGGGTCCGGTCAGGGCGAGCACCTCGACGACGACCGTGGCCGAGCCGGTCGCCGACCGTTCGGTCCGCGTCGTGCCGTCGGGGTCGGACCACAGCACCTCGGCGACGTTGCGCACGGTGCCGCGCGCGGTCGCCACGGTGCTGACGACCACGCCCGGGGCGGTGTCCGCCCGACCGAGCCAGCCGTCGAGCGTGCACTCGACCACACCCCCGCTGCCGTCCGCCGCGCGGCCGGTGACCACGCACGACCATGCGACCGCGCTGCTGCCCGGGGTCGACGCCGGTTCCACCGAGACGACCCGCAGGCCCGCAGGGACCTCGTCGCGCAGCACGGCCCGGTTCGTGGCGCCGAAGCCGTGGTTCGTGACCGTCAGGGTCCAGTCGACGGGTCCGCCCGGACGGACCACGGTCGTCGAGGCCGACTTCTCGACGCCCAGGTCCGGCGTGCGGGCGACCGCGCAGTCGATCGTGGCGGGCGGGTAGGCCTGTGCGAGCGTGAGCGTGGGGTTCACCCGGATGGTGACCAGCGCCCCGGCGCGCAGCGCCGCCTCCGGCAACGAAGGATCGAGGACCTGGTCCTCCCACGTCGGGGTCTCCCCCGCGCGGACCTCGCGCCAGCCGGGCCACGCGATGCCGACGCCTGCGGCGTCGACCTGAGCCCCCGGCCACAGGACCGAGCCCGTCAGGGCGCCGCCGGCCCGGATCGTGTCGACGTGCACCGCGGGACCGTCGGGCACCTGGTCGCCGTCGGCGTCGGCGTACCAGGTCAGCGTCACGGGCAGCGTCGAGGTGTCGACGTCGTGGGCGTCGATCGTGTAGTCGAGCCACGGCGCATCGGCCCGGCAGACGGACGTGAGCGTCGCCTCGACCCAGCGCACCCGCACGGTCGCGTCGTCGGTGTCGGACCGCTCGGTCGGCACCGGGTCCGGTGAGCCCGTGTCGGTCCAGCGGACCGTGGCGGTGTTGACGACCTGGTCCACCGCGATGCCGTCGGGCACCCGTGCGTGCACGGTCACCGTCGGTGCGGTCGTGCCCGCCGCGAGCAAGGCGCCGGACGGGTACGCGCACGACACCGTCTCGCCGACCGTCGGGTTGGTCGGGTCCGTCAGGTCGACCGTGCACGACCACGGGGCCGGTGCGTCCACGCCCGTGACCTCGAGCTCGGCGGGCACCGGGTCGACGAGCCGCACGTCCGACGTCGCCGCCGGTCCCGTGTTCTGCACGACCAGCGTGTAGTCGACCGTGTCGCCGCCCTGCACGTCGCTCGCGTCGGCGTCCTTGGTCAGCTCGAGCACCGAGAACGCGTTCTCGACCACGACCAGGTTGTCCCCGGCCGCGAGCGCGAGGTCGCCGTGGCCGTTCTGCACGACCCCGTCGACCCGGTACCCGATCGTGGCGCCGCGCGCCGCGGTCTCGGTGACCCGGCAGTCCGCGCCGACCGGCAGGCCCGTCACGGTGCGGCTCTCGCCGTCGGCCAGGGTGAACGCCGAGTCCTCGGGCGCGAGCGCCAGGTCGAGCCCGTCGAGCGTGCAGCCGAGCTCCATCGAGAACTGCGCCGCGGCCAGGCCGCCGGTCGCCCCGCCGGCCGCCTTGCTCACCGTCAGGTCCGTCGACTCGTACACGTTGGTCACGGTGACCTGGTTGTCCGCCGCCGACTCCCCCGCGAGGACCTCGACCGGGGCGGACTCGCCCGCGACCGGGCCGGCCGGGTCGAAGGTCGTGCTGCTCGCACCCTGCGGGTCGGGCTCGGTCACCACACAGGTCGCGCCCGCGGGCACGTGCGCGACCTGACCGGTCCACCCGCCCGCGTCCGTCAGGGTCACCCGACCGGCGTCGGGCAGCGTCACGGTCGTGCGCGGCCCGGCGGGATCGGTCGGATCGGTCGGCACCGTGCAGGCGACCTGCAGGTCCACCGACCCCGCGCCGACCGCGTAGGCGGTGTCGTCCTGGACGACCTTGCGCACGCCCACCACGCCCTCGGCGAGCTGCACGCCCGCCTTGCGCGGCTGCGAGGTGTACGTCGCGTCCGACGTGCCCCGGAAGCCGAACGTGTTCCACGCGAGCAGGCCCTGCCAGTCGTCCGCGTGCAGGTCGTGCGGGGCCTGCATCGTCCACGCGACCCGCACGGTCTGACCCGCGGGGAACGTGCCGTCGGCGGTACCCGAGAAGTCCAGCAGGTAGGCGAAGCCGGTGACCGTCGTCGGGTCGAGCGGCGGGGCGGCGGACCAGGTGGCGTCCGGACCCGAGGGGTAGCTCACGGCCGGATCAGCCACGGTCGTGTACAGGACGGTCAGGGCGGTGCCGGTCGGCGCGGCGTCGAGCACCGGCGTCGTCCCGTCCCACGTCGGACGCCAGTCGGTGTACCGGTCCAGGCCGGTCACCTCGCCGACGTCGCCGCGCGCGGGCAGCACGTCGACCAGCACCAGCGACGTGCCCGGCACGTTGCCCGACGTCACCGCGGTCCTCCAGCGCATCAGACCGCCGGGCTGGACGGTGGCCGCGCACGGATAGGCCACGTAGCCGTCGGCGTCGGCCGCGCAGGTGGACCCCGCGTGCCCGGCACGCGTGTCGCTCGCACCCAGGTCCACGGGCCAGGCACGCACGTCCTTGCGGGACGTGAACGCCCCCGAGCTCGCGACGGTGAGGGGGACCGTCAGTCGGCAGGTGGCGTCCGCGGTGTCGTAGCCGCGCGTGCCGGTCCCCGCGCTGGAGCACGTCGCGTCGAGAACGGCACGCGTCGAGGACGCCGAGCCGAACGCCACGGTGTTGCTCGTCGCACCCAGCGCGCTCGAGCGCACGACGAGCGGCAGGGTCACCCGGACGCTCTGCCCCGGCAGCAGCACCGCGCCCGGCTCCCAGCGCACCATCACCGCGTGCGCGGGCACGAGCACCCCGTCGATCATGGTCGGGGCGGCCGAGTCGTTGTAGCGCAGCGCCTGCGGCGCACCCAGCAGGTCCGCGCCGCCGCCGGTCAGCTGCACCGACCACGGCGAGCCACCGGTCCCGGCGACCAGGCCGGTCTCGGTCGTGTCCAGACGCAGCACCTGACCCGAGCCGTCGACGGGGAGCACGTCCATCAGGACGGGATCGACCAGGTCGGCCGTGCCCGTGTGCGTCGCACCGAGCGTGAAGGACACGGTCGCGCCGGGCAGCACCTGCCCGGTCGGGGTCTTCGTCACCTGGACCGCGACCGTGCCGGCGCGCACCACGAGCGTGTCGGAGGCCGTGCGGACCGCCGAGGGCAGCCCGTCGCCGTCGGCCCGCCCGGTGACCGTGTCCGAGACCAGACCGACCGCGCTCGCGCCCGGGTTGGCGACGGTGTCGTCCATCGTCGAGGGCGTGCCACCCGTCGCGGACGGCGCGCCGCCCGAACGCAACGTGTCGCGCAGCACCGCGGCCAGCGTCACGCGCGCGACCTGCCCGGGCGTGGCCAGCTCGTCGCCGAGGAACACCACGCGCACGCCGACGACGTCGGCCCACGCGGTCCCGGCGGGCAGCGGGAGCGCGCCGGTCGCCGCGGCGGTCGGGATGCCCGTCGTCCAGGTCCCGCCCGTGACCGTCAGGTCCGTGCCCGAGGCTGTGAACGTGGCCCCCGTCAGCACGTCGAGCCGGACCTGGGTGGCACCGGTGGGCAGCTGCGTGATCGTCGCGCCCGTGAGGTCGGTCGCGTCGTAGAACGCGGCGGACGCGTGCTCGGCCGGCTGGGCGCCCGTCACGGCGTCGGCCGCCGGCATCACGGCCGCGTCGGTCAGCGTGATCGCGGTCGCCGGGGAGTTGCCCACGTTCTGCACGCTCAGGCGCACGTCGAACGGCTGGTCGGCCGCGATGTCACGGTCGACGGTCGCCCGGGAGATGTCCTTGGTCACCAGCACGTCCAGGGACGGCGCGCTCACCGTCAGGAAGTCGGTCGCGGTGGCGGTGGCCGGCTGGGGCACGCACGGGTCGACGTCCTCCATCCGTGAGCCGGTCGCGGTCGAGTCCTCGCACACGCGGGTGTCGGTCGCGGTGGCGAGCGCCTCGTTGCTCACCGGCGACCCAGCGGCGGTGACCGTCACGGGGTCACCCGTGCCACGCACGGTCGGCCGCAGACGCGTGTCGAGGGTCAGCCGACCGGTCGCACCGGGCGCGATCCGTCCGACGAACTCGACCTGCACCTGCACGGCGTCCGCGAGCAGCGCGGTCCGCTGCGCACCGGTCAGGCCGGCCCAGCCGACGTCGACCAGACCGCTGCCCGTGTCGAGCCGGACGACCGTGCGTGCCGGGTCCGCGCCCGTGGGGGCCGTCGTGCTCAGCGCGGTGATCGTGAACGTGTCGAACGGGTTCGTGCCGGAGGCGCCGAGGGCCGAGGGCTCGGTCAGGACGAGGGTGTCCACGGCGGCGTCGGGGGTCGCGTTCGTTGCGGTGAGGCTCGCCGTCGCGTGCGGGTAGTCGTCCTCGGGCGTCCCGGCGGTCGGCAGCGCGAGGTCGTGGGGCGACTGGCCGTAGGCGTCGGCACGCAGCCACGACTTGGTGGCGGTCACCGCCAGGGCCATCGGCAGGATCGTCACGGTGCGCTCGGCGGCCGGGTTGCCCGCGGTGCCGGCACCGAGCGGGTTCATCGACGCCGCGTCGGCGCCGCCACGGACGAGGCCGTCGTTGACGACCTGGCCGACGCACCCGTCGAGCGGCGGCGTCGTGCTCGCGCCCGTGCCGCACGCGTTGTAGGTGCGCGCGTCGTTGACCGGCAGGTCGGCGTCCGAGCGCAGCACGTCACGCAGCTGCACCTGCAGCCGGATCCCCCGGGCGGTGTCGCCCGCGGGCGTCGCGGCCACACCGGGACCGGTCGGCGCGAGCGCGGCACGCCAGTCCCCTGCGGCCACCAGGGCGTCGAGCACCGCGGCGCGCTCACCGGCCGGCCGCGGGGCGTAGACGAGACGGACCGCCCACGCGTCGTCGCGGTCCTGGGCGGTGAGCGTCACGCCGGGGAACGCGCCCGCGCACGGTGCGACCAGGGTGCACGGGCTGTTGGCGAGGGCTCGCCACTGCGTGCCGTCCCACAGCTCGACGCCGACGACCCGGTCGAAGACGAGGTACGGGTCCCAGGCGGCGCTGCCGGACGCCGCCTGGCCCGACGTGATCGGCAGGACGCGCTCGAGGTCGAAGGCGTCGAAGAAGGCGTCCGTGCCGTCGACCCCGGTGCCGTCGGCGTGCGCGAGGTCGCTCACGTCGACCCGGGCGAGGTCGTCCGCACCGTTGGTGCTCCACGCCAGGCCCAACGTGAGCTGACCGGCGGAGCCCGTGGCACCCTCGGTGACCAGACGGTCGGCGTCCTTGGTCAGCGGGGCGGCGCCGCCCGGGCCGGCGGCGAGACCCGTGACGTCGTCGCAGGCCGCGGCGGACGTGCCCGAGGCGGACGGGTGCCCGGCGAGCTCCGCCGTGGCCACCGCGCAGTTGGTCAGGGTCGTCCCGCCGGCGAACGCGGCAGCCGCCCGCACGGCGAACGTCACGTGGGCGCGCACCGTGGCGCCGTCGGTGAACCCGCCCGGGCGGTCGACCAGCACCCGCACGCCCGTGACTGTCCCGGTGACGGCTGCGTCGGTCAGCGCGTCGGCGAGCGCGAACCCGACCGTGGCCGGCCCGGCCTGGGTGCGCACGGTCTGCCAGGAGCCGTCGGCGAGCACCTGGACGGTGAGCGTGTCGCCTGCGGCGACCGGGGTGGCCACCAGCGCGGTCGGCTCGAAGGTGTCCCACCACGCCTGCGACGTGGCATCGGCCAGGCGCTGCTCGGTCAGGACGAGCGTCGTCGGACGGGCGTTCGCACCGCTCGCGCCACCGACCCGGGCCGTGGCCGCGAGCACCGCGGTCGTCGTGGTGCCGGGGGCGGTCGAGATCGTGGAGGACGTCAGCCGCTTCGATGCGGTGACGGCGAGCGTCGGGGCGACGAGCGTGACGGTCGAGCACGCGGGGGTGCTCGGGGCGGACGTGGTGCCCGCGGCGGACGTGGTGGCGGCCACGCAGTTCACGGGGGCGGGGTGGGTGCCGTCGGTGACGTGCGCGGTCGGCCCCGCGACGACGCGGTACGGGACACGGGCGACGGCCCCGACGGCGATCGCGCCGTCGAAGGAGATCTGCAGCCCGGTGACCTCGCTCCAGGCGGTCAGCCCGAGGTCGGCCGCCGACGGCAGCGTGCCGGCCACGGCCGTGGTCGCGGACGCCGGGCCGCCTGCCGTGGTGACGAGGACCGTCGCGGCCGTCGCCCCGCTCGGCCACACGACGCCGGACCCGGCCTCGTCCGTGCCGAGACCGGCGAGCTGGACGCCGTCGGCGACGAACATGCCGGAGGAGCCGGTGGCCGGGTCGACGAGCGTCAGCGTCGCGGCGGGCACGTTCGAGGTGTTCGTGCCCGTCACGGTCACCGTCGACGTGCCGCCGGCCAGCGGCAGGGTCGCGGGGCTGAACGTCGACTTGGTGGCCGTGGCCGCCAGGTGCGCGGGCACGAGGACGAACGAGGCCGAGGCGGTCGCTGCCGGTGAGGTGTAGGTCGTCCCGTCGACCTGGCCGGCGGCGACGACGGCCAGCGTGTTGGTGACCGTGCCCTCGACCGCGCCGCCCGAGCGGGCGGTGCCACGCTGCACGGTGCCGAGCGTGACGGCACCGGACGCCCCGGTGGGCATCGCCCCGAGGAACTCGATCTCCAGCCCGGTGACGTCGGCCGCGTCCACGCCGCCGGGCAGGCCGGCCAGCAGGTCGGTCCCGGCGCTCACCGCGCCGCGTGCGACGGTGCCCAGGTCGTACGGGGTGCCGCCGGCGTGGGCCGTCAGGTGCAGGTCGCTCGACCCGTCGGGCCAGGTGACGTCCGCACCGGTGAGCGTCGCCAGGTCGAGCAGGTCGAACGCGCTGCCGGTCGGGACGGTCGTGGGGGCGGCCGGTTCGCGCAGCGTGAGGGACGAGGCCGAGAAGTTGGCCGCGTTGCCGCCGGTGAGCGTCACACGCTTGGCTGCCCCGGGCTGCACGAGCTCGTCGACCGGCGCCGGGCCGGGTCCACCGACGGCCGCCGCCCAGGTCTTGGCCGCGGTGGCCAGCGGCGTGGGGACGACCTGCAGGGTCACGTCCGCCGAGCTGGTGACGGTGGCCCGGTTGCTCGCCGTCATCGTGGCGGTGTTCGTCACGGTGAGGTCGCCGTCCGCCGCGTCCCGGTCGGCGAAGGTCGCGTACACGCGCAACGAGCCCGTGGACCCCTCGGCCAGGCCGACGGCACCGACCGGGTGCGGGTCGCCGAGCGCCTTGGTGAACGTCACCGTGACGGTGCGCCCGCTCGTCTGCACCGTCGCCGGGATGCTCGCCGAGAGCGGGTCGACGGAGACGAGCTCGAGCCCGGCCGGCAGCGTGTCGGTCAGGACCGCGTCCTGGCAGCTGTCGACGTTGGAGAAGCAGTCGAAGGACAGCAGGAACGAGAACGTCTCGTCGGCATCCACGACCGCCGACGAGGCGGTCTTCGTCAGGTGCATGTCGCTCCAGCCCGGGTCGCCGTCCGCGGCGAGGGCAGGGACCGCCCCGGCGAGCACCGAGGTCGCCGCGAGGGCGAGCGAGGCGATCGTCGCCGTCAGCCGCGCGCGCGGGCGACGGGCACGACGGGGCGAGGAGGAGGCCGGACGAGGCACGCGGTGATCCCTGCTGCAGGAACGGTCACGCCACCCGAGAACGGGCGAGCGGGGAGGTCGTGCACAAGTCACCCAGCCCGCCCACAGCCGGACAGGGTGAGACCGAGGTGATTCGCGGGGTGAACTGGACATTCATCCAGGACGTTCGCCCTGGTTCGTCGCATTCGCCGCCCGCGAGCGGGTCTCCGGGCACCGCGGCGGCGCCCCGGGCCACTGCCCCGGACAGGGGTGCTCAGTCGCGGAGCAGACCGCTCCGGTAGGCGGCCACGACCGCGTCGTCGCGGTTGTGCACGCCGAGCTTGCGGTAGAGCGAGCGCACCTGCGTCTTGACGGTGTTCGGCGACACGAACAGGCGCGCCGCGACCACGTCGAGCGACGGCGTCGAGGCCAGCTCGCCCAGCACCGCCCGCTCCCGCTCGGTGAGCTCGACGACCGTCAGGGTCGTCGGCATCGCCTCGCCGACGACGCCGAGGACCGGCTCCTCGAGCACCTCCCGCAGCAGCCCGACGGCGTGCCACGTGGGCCCGCCAGGAACAGGTGCCCCGGCCGCGACGTGCCGCAGCTCGGCCAGCGGCACGTGGGCGAAGGGCTGCAGGAGCCCTTGGGCGTGCGCAAGCTCCGCCGCCCGCGTGGCCGCGACCGCTGCGTCCGTGCCCTGCCCGAGCCGCTGCTCGGCGACCGCCTCGACGAGCAGCGCCTGCACGCGGTGCCGGGTGCTCGTGGACACCGCCCCCACCCGGACGGCATGCGTGCGGGCAGCCACGACGTCACCGATGAGCAGGTCCACACGGGCGCGCCGTACCCGCAGCAGGAGGGACAGCCCCTGCTGCTCGTCGAGCACCGCGCGCGCCCGGTTCCCGTCCCCCAGCGCCGCGAGCAGGTCGACGCGGGCACCCAGGAGCAGGTCCGGGACGAACGCGCCGGGCCGGCACGTCGAGGCGTGCGCGGCCACCGCCGCGTCGAGCGCGTGCAGCGCCGCGGTGCGGTCTCCGCGCAGGACCGCGAGCTCGCAGCGCGCGTACGCGACGAACCCCCACAGCTCGTCCCGCAGGACCGGGTCCCCGATCCATGCCAGCCCGGACAGGGCCGTGCCGGCGGCCTCGAGGTCGAGCCTGCCGAGGGCGACGAGCGCCCGCGCGACGACTGCGCCGGTTCCCGACACCTCCTCGAGACCCTCCGCAGGTGTCGCACCGTCGAGCTGGTCGAGCCAGTGCTGCGCGACGACCAGGTCGCCCTGCAGCGCGTGCGCGAGCGCGAGATGGCCGCAGGCGGCACGGAGCACGGGCTCGACCCCGGAGAGTCGGGCGACGCGCGCCGCGGCCCGCAGATCCTCGACCGCACGGACGAGCTCGCCACGCAGCAGCAGCTGGACACCCCGGTGCAGCCGGGCATGCGCGGACAGGTCACCACCGACAGCGCCATCGACCCGGCCGTCGACCACACCGTCGACCACACCGTCAGCTACGCCGTCGAAGGCGTCGACCAGCTCGCGTGTGGGGTCCACCGGTGCCCGCTCCGTCCTGCGATGTGCCGAACTGCCTGTTCAGCGCCCATCGTCGGTCCCGGAGCCGCCGTCGCGACCCGCCGGGACGGGTGAATCGGACGTGAGCCCGGCCACCCGCGCTCAGCGGTAGGTGATACCCCCTGCGCCGTTGCCGGCCATGCCCTCGAGACGGGCGATCCGCTCGGCCATCGGCGGGTGCGTCGCGAAGAGCCGACCCATCCCGGCACCCCGGAACGGGTTGGCGATCATCAGGTGCGAGACGTCGACCAGGTCGCGGTCCTGAGGCAGCGGACGTGCCGCGGTGCCCCGCTCGAGCTTGCGCAGCGCGGAGGCCAGCGCGAGAGGGTCACCGGTGAGCCGGGAGCCGTCCTCGTCCGCGTCGAACTCCCGCGTGCGGCTGATCGCCAGCTGGATCGTCGTCGCGGCCAGCGGTGCCAGCAGCGCCAGCAGCAGGCCGGCGATCGGGTTGCCGCCCCGGTCGCGGTCGCTGCCTCCGCCGAAGAACAGGGCGAACTGCGCGAGCGAGGTGATCACCCCCGCGACCGCGGCGGCGACCGAGGAGGTGAGGATGTCGCGGTTGTACACGTGCATGAGCTCGTGCCCGAGCACGCCGCGCAGCTCACGCTCGTCGAGGATCGCCAGGATCCCCTCGGTGCAGCACACCGCGGCGTTCTGCGGGTTGCGGCCGGTGGCGAAGGCGTTCGGGGCCGCGGTCGGCGACACGTACAGCCGGGGCATGGGCTGGCGGGCCGACGTCGACAGCTCGCGCACGATCCGGTACATCACCGGCTGCTCGATCTCCGAGACGGGCCGGGCACGCATCGCGCGGATGGCGATCTTGTCGGAGTTCCAGTAGCTGTACGCGGTCGTCAGCAGACCGATGCCCGCGAAGATCAGCAGGTACTGCGGCGTGCCCCCGCCCAGGAGCCAGCCGATGCCGAGCAGCACCGCCCACATCGCACCGAACAGCCCGGCCGTCTTCAGGCCGTTGAAGTGCTGGCGACCCATCGTCGTCCGTCTCCCTCCCGGCCCGCGCCTCGTGGCAGCGGACCGCTCGCACCTGCAGAACGCTCCCGGGCGCGGGCAGGTTCCCGGCCACCGGTGCGCACGGCCCGCAGACGTGCGGTCCTCTCGGTGCGCGGACGGACGTGTCCTGCCAGGTCCCGGCCCTCGTATCCTGGGCCGACCTGCAGCGAGCCGCACGGCCGCGCAGGGCCGCTCGACCCTCTCTCCCGAACCCTGTCGACCCCCCGCACCCGATGGAGACACCCATGCGCGCACCCCGCTGGACAGCCCTGGCCGCTCTCGCCGCCCTGGCGCTCGCGGGCTGTGCCCCGGTCGACGAGGCCTCGAGCCCGGACGCCACGGCGAGCGACGGGAGCCTGGCGACCGTGACCGACGGCGTGCTGACGGTCGGGACGTCCGACCCGGCCTACTCCCCGTGGGTGCTCGACAACGACCCGACGAGCGGCGAGGGCTTCGAGTCGGCCGTGGCGTACGCCGTCGCGGACCAGCTCGGCTTCGACGCCGACCACGTCGAGTGGGTCCCGGTGACGTTCGACCAGATCATCGCCCCGGGCACCAAGTCGTTCGACTTCGCGATCAACCAGGTCTCGATCAGCGACGAGCGCAAGGCGAACCTGGACTTCTCCAGCCCGTACTACACGACCTCGCAGGCCGTGGTGACGGTCGAGGGCTCGGCCGCGGCCGACGCGACGAGCATCGCCGACCTGCAGGGTCTGCGCATCGGCGCCATGGTCGGCACCACGAGCCTGACCGCCGCGCAGGAGGTCATCGCGCCGACCACCGACGTGCAGGTCTTCAACGACAACGACCTGGTCAAGCAGGCCCTCACCTCCGGGCTCGTCGACGCGATCGTCGTGGACCTGCCGACCGCGCTGTACATCACGGCGGCCGAGCTCGACGGCGGGCTGCTGCTCGGCCAGCTGCCCGACAGCGCGGGCGGCGACGAGTTCGGTCTCGTGCTCGACAAGGACTCCGCGCTGACCGACGCGGTCACCGCCGCCGTCGACGCCCTGCGTGCGGACGGCACGCTCGCCGACCTCGAGTCGCAGTGGCTGACCGACGCCGCCGGCGCACCCGTCCTGAAGTGATCCGAGGAGCTCACCGACCGCAGTGAACGACAGCCCCGGGGACATGCCCCGCGCGTGGACCCCGTCGGAGCGTCAGCTGGAACGTGACGCCTTCCGGCGGGGTCGCGCGCGTCGGTCGACGGGGGTCGCCCTGGCCTCCACGGTCGCGCTCACGGCCGTCGCCGTCCTCGGCCTGGTGTCCTCCCCCGGCTGGCCGCGGGTCAAGGCGTCGTTCTTCGACCCCGAGGTGGCCAAGGCGTCGTTCCCGGCGGTGCTCGAGGGGCTGTGGCTCAACGTGCGCGTCATGGTCGTGTGCGCGGTGCTCATCGTGGTCCTGGCCCTGCTGCTGGCCCTCGCGCGCACGTTGCGCGGACCCGCGTTCTTCCCGGTCCGGGCCGCCGCGACGGCGTACGTCGACGTGTTCCGTGGTCTGCCGCTGATCCTCGTGCTGCTGCTCGTCGGCTTCGGCCTGCCGGGCCTGCGGTTGCAGGGCGTGCCGACCGACGCCGTGGTGCTCGGTGCGCTCGCGCTGGTGCTCACGTACTCCGCGTACGTCGCCGAGGTGTTCCGCGCGGGCATCGAGTCGGTGCACCCCTCGCAGGTCGCCGCGGCCCGCTCGCTCGGGCTCAGCCGCGGGCAGGCCATGCGGCACGTCGTGCTCCCCCAGGCCGTCCGACGGGTCGTGCCGCCGCTGCTGAACGACCTGGTGGCCCTGTCCAAGGACTCCGGGCTCATCTCGATCCTCGGCGCGGTCGACGCGGTCCGCGCCGCGCAGATCCAGACCGCGACGTACGCGAACTTCACGCCGTACGTGGTCGCGGGGGTGCTGTTCGTCATCCTCACGATCCCGCTGACGCGGTTCACCGACGCCCTGGCCCGACGCTCGGGGTGGCTCGGCTCGCAGGGCGCGCTCGCCGGGGCGGGGGCCATGCGATGAGCCCCGGTCGTCTGCGCAACCCTCCGCCCGGCCGGCCGCTCCCCCCGCCGCCCGGCGGCGCCGACCAGGCGCCGAGCCCCGGCACGCCGGTGCTCGCGGTGCGGAACGTCCGCAAGGCCTTCGGCGAGCACGTCGTGCTCGACGACCTCTCGCTCGAGGTCACCGCGCACCAGGTCGTCGTGCTCATCGGCGCGTCCGGCTCGGGCAAGTCGACCCTGCTGCGCTGCATCGACCTGCTCGAGGACGTCGACGACGGCGTCATCGAGCTCGAGGGCCAGGACATCACGGACCCCCGGCTCGACGCCGACGCGGTCCGCGCGCGCATCGGCATGGTGTTCCAGGCGTACAACCTGTTCCCGCACCTGCGCGTGCTCGACAACGTCACGCTCGCGCCCCGGCTCGTGCACAAGGTTCCGCGCGCGCAGGCCGAGGAGGAGGCGCTGGCCGTGCTCGCGCGCATCGGCCTGGCGGACAAGGCGCGCGCGTTCCCCGACGAGCTGTCCGGCGGGCAGCAGCAGCGCGTGGCCATCGCCCGGGCGCTGGTCGGCAAGCCGGCGGTCATGCTGCTCGACGAGGTCACCAGCGCGCTCGACCCCGAGCTGGTCGGCGAGGTGCTCGAGCTGCTCACCGAGCTCAAGCAGACGGGTCTGACCATGGTGGTCGCGACGCACGAGATGGCGTTCGCCCGCGAGGTCGCCGACGAGGTCGTGTTCCTGCACGCCGGGCGCGTGCACGAGCGCGGCACGCCGGAGCAGGTGCTCGGCGCCCCCCGCCGGGGCCGCACCCAGGAGTTCCTGCGCCGCGTCTCCGGCTGACCCCGGGCGCCGGGTCTCCGGACGACGAAGGGCCGCCAGGACCGTGCGGTCCGGCGGCCCTCGTCCAGGTGCGAGCGGCTCAGCCCTGCAGACGACCCAGCGCGACCGCCGTCATCTCCTCGCGGGGCACGACCTTGATGCGCTCACGCCCGTGCGGCTCGCCGAGCGAACGCTCGTGCGCGTCCAGCAGCTCCCAGCCGGACCAGTCGATCACGTCGACACCGCGCTGGGTCAGGAAGTCGAGCACGGCCTGCGGGTCACGGTCGGTCGCCGAGTAGAACGCCTCGCCGCCGGCCGCGACGTCCTCACCCAGGTGCCGGATGGTCTCGGACGCGTCGGACTTGGTGTGCCCGATCAGGCCCACCGGACCACGCTTGATCCACCCCGTGGCGTACACGCCGGGGATCGGCTCGCCGTCCACGTCGACGACCCGGCCCTCGTGGTTCGGGATGACACCGGCGACGTCGTCGAACGGGATGTCGACCAGCGGCGAGCCGAAGTACCCGACCGCCCGGTACAGGGCCTGCACGGGCCAGTCCTGCGTCTGCCCGGTGCCCGTGACGTTGCCGTCGCCGTTGAGCGCGGTGCGCTCGGTGCGCAGGCCGACGACCTTGCCGTCCTCGCCGAGCACCTCGACGGGCTTGTGCAGGAAGTGCAGGTGGATCCGCCGGCTCGCGGTCAGCTCCTCGGGCTCCTTGAGCGTCCAGTCCGTGAGGGTCTTGACGACCTGCTTGGTCTGGTTCGAGGAGTGGATCTGCGCCATCGAGCCCTCGTCGAACTCGAAGTCCTCGGGGTACACGATCACGTCGACGTCCGGCACGTGGCCCAGCTCGCGCAGCTCCAGCGGGGAGAACTTCACCTGAGCCGGGCCGCGACGGGCGAACACGTGCACGTCGGTGACCGGGCTGGCCTTGAGGATCTCGTAGACGTTCCCCGGGATCTCGGTGGGCAGCAGGTCGTCGGCGTGCTTGGCCAGGATGCGGGCCACGTCGAGCGCCACGTTGCCGGCGCCGAGCACCGCGACCTGCTGCGCGTGCAGCGGCCACGTGCGCGGCACGTCCGGGTGACCGTCGTACCAGGACACGAAGTCCGCCGCCCCGTAGGAGCCGTCCAGGTCGATCCCCGGGATCGGCAGGCCCGCGTCACGGAACGAGCCGGTGGAGAAGATCACCGCGTCGTAGAACTGGCGCAGGTCGTCCAGCTTGAGGTCCGTGCCGTAGTCGACGTTCGCCAGCAGCCGGATGTCACCGCGCTCGAGGACCTTGTGCAGCGCCACGATGATCTGCTTGATCCGCGGGTGGTCCGGCGCCACGCCGTAGCGCACCAGGCCGAACGGTGCGGGCAGCCGCTCGAACAGGTCGATGCTCACGTCCAGGTCGGTCTTGGACAGGATGTCGGCCGCGTAGATGCCGGCCGGGCCGGCGCCGACGACGGCGACGCGAAGGGTGGGGGTGCTCACGGGCGCGGTGCCTTCCGGGCGGTGACAGGTCCAGCGTTCCAGCATAGGGCGCAGGCTGAGGCGGCCCTCACCCGGGAGTCAGGATGCGGACACCGTGGACCGCGGGTGCCGACCGTCAGGCGACGAGCAGGGGGTCGATCGCCGCGTCGACCACGAGCACCGTCACGTTGTCGGAGCCGCCGGCCGCGAGCACGGCGGCCACCAGACGATCGGCCGCTCGTTGAGGGTCGGCCTCGAGACGCAGCTCGGCCTCGATCCGGGCCTCCGTCAGCACGTCGCTCAGCCCGTCGGAGCACACCACCATGCGGTCGCCCGAGCTCACCGGGAACAGCAGGACGTCCGGCTCCACCTCGTCGTCGACACCGCCCAGGACCCGGGTGACGATGTTCCGCCGCGGGTGCCGCAGCGCCTGCTCGGGCGCGACCGCCCCGCTGGCCACGAGCTCGGCCACCTCGGAGTGGTCCTGGGTGACCTGCTCGAGGACACCGCCGATCATCCGGTACGTGCGCGAGTCACCGACGTTCAGCACGATCCAGCAGGGCATGCGCTGCCACACGGTCAGGACGACACCGGTCACGGTCGTGCCCGGAGGTCGGTGCCACCCCGTCGCCAGGTCACGGACCCGGGCGTTCGCCTCGCGCACGACCGCGACGACGTCCGCGAGGTGCGGCGTCCGGCCGACCAGCGAAGCCGAGAGCACGTCGACGGCCGTCCTGCTCGCGACCTCACCGGCCTCGTGCCCGCCCATGCCGTCCGCCACGACGTACAGCCCGTCGGCGGCGAAGTAGGAGTCCTCGTTGGTCTCGCGCAGGGCCGTCGCCGTGGCCGCACCGCACCGCACGCGCACGTGCGGCACTCCCACCCCGGAAGGCGGGACGGGTGCGGCGGTCATGGTGCTCCAGTCGGGATCGACGGGGACGGGTGGAGCTGGGTGCGGGCCAGCATATCGATCCCACCTCGACGCGGTCCGCCTCGTCCGCTCCGTGACCCTCCTGGCGCCCGGCGCGTCGAGCCGATCAGCGGGCGGGCGCCGAGCGGGCGCCGCGTCGCCTGCGGGTCCGACCCACCAGCCGCGAGCCGAGCAGCGCGAGCACCACGGCGGCAGCGGCCCCGGCGCCCCAGGCCGCTGCGGGTGCCCGCACGGCCGCCAACGGCGACGGGACGACCGACCCGTCGACCAGGGCACCTGCCTCAGGGGAGACCGTCGGACGGGGGTGCACAGGGCTCACCGGGCCGGGCAGCGTCCCGTCGTCCACGAGCGCGAGCGCCATCTCGGGTCGGACCACACCCCAGCCCACGAGGTCGTCACGGGTGTCCGGTGCGACCCGCGACGCCGACGACATCAGGCGGAACCGCCACTGCTCCGGCGTCTCCTGCGGGTACCGCTCGGCGACGAGCGCCGCGGCCGCGCTCACGTAGCCCGTGGCGAACGACGTCGAGACCTCGGTCCCGTCGAGCAGGCAGTCGCCCGCACCGTGGTAGGTCGTCAGGACGTCGGTTCCCGGCGCCGCGATGTCGACGTGCTCGCCGTGGATCGCGTCGTCCGTGGCCGCACCCGCGGCGTCCACGGCGGTGACCGCGAGCGCTTCCGGGTAGGCCGCCGGGTAGCGGGGGCCGTCGGTCGTGTCGTCGCTGGTCGTGCGGTTGCCGGCACTGGCCACCACGAGTGCACCGGCCGCGGCCGCGGCGCTGACCGCCGCACGCAGGCGAGGGTCGTCGATCGTCGTGCTCATCGAGACGTTGATGATGGTCGCGCCGGCGGCGACCGCCCACTCGATCCCCGCGGCGATCCGGGCGGGGTCGGGTGCGGTACCGGCCGCCCGGGCTGCGTCGTCCTCGGCGACGAAGACCCGCACGGGCAGGATCGTCGCGCCGGGGGCGAGCCCGACCAGTGCCGAGCCGTCGACCTGTCGAGCGGCGATCAGCCCGGCGACGGCCGTCCCGTGCCCGCTCACGTCGGTGCGCCCGGTCCCGTCCGTCGTGCCCGGTGCCACGAGGTCGATCCCGGCGACGACGGAGCCCGTCAGGTGCGCGTTGCTGGAGTCGACGCCGGAGTCGACGACGGCGACCACCACGCCCGCGCCGGTCGCCCAGCGCCACGCGGTGTCGGCCGAGAGGAGCGCGAGGGCGGTGGGCGCGACCGTCGAGTACTGCGCCTCGTCGACGGTGCACTCCGCGGTCGCGGTGTCCGACGTCGCGGCTGCCGTGGCCGCGGTGGTCGCACCGGTGGCCGCACCTGTCGTCCCACCCGACGCGGAGGCCGGCGCTGCGCCGAGCGTCGGCCCCGACAGCACGGCCAGCGCGCCGACGAGCAGCGCGACCCCGGCCCGTCGGCCCGGCCGCGGGACGGGCGTGCTCACGAGTCAGTCCCGCCCTGCGCGGTCCACGGCGTCGAGGCGGCCTCGACGGTCAGTGCCGGCCCGGTCGGGAGCAGCGCCACCCAGGCGGGCGGGACGTCGACGACCTGGTCCGCGGTGTATCCGAGGCGGCCCAGCACGTCCGCGTCCGCCGTCGGCAGCGGGAAGGCCGTCCCGCTCTCGTCGATCAGCACGACCTCGCCGAGCGAGCCCGCCTCCGACGCCGCCCGCACGAGCGCCCCGGCACCCGGCCGCACGGCGACCGCGGCGTCCTCGGTCGCGGCCGCGCCGGAGGAGACGGCGGTCCCGTCCACCAGGTCCACGCACGGCACCTGGCCGGCGGGCAACGGCTCCGGGACCTCGGTGGGCCAGTCCGCCGGGGCCACGGCGACGTCGGCGGTGGGCACGGAGGCGACCTGCGCGGCCGTGACCTGCAGCGGATCGCCGGCACCGGCGCCCGACCCGAGCCCGTAGAGCAGGACGGCCAGGTCGCTGAGCGGCGCGAGGTCGCCGGACGGGTCCACGACGTAGCTGCGCACCCCCGTCGCGTCCGTGACGGCCACGAGCGACCCGATGCTGGCTCCGCCGGGCAGCGTGGAGGTCGACGGCACGGGCTCGCCCGCGTCCTCGACGACGAGCGGCGCCAGGTCCGTGCCCGCCGGCAGCAGCATCAACCACGCGGCCGGGACCGTGACGACCTCGGCCTGCTCCAGGTCGAGCGCCCGCTGCACCGCGGCGAGGTCGGGTGCCGGGATGCGATAGCGCAGCCCGCCGTCGACCAGGTAGTGCTCGTCCCCCGACTGCACCACGACCGCGGTGCCCGTCGACCCGGCCGCGTTCGTGGTGAGCCCGATCGAGGTGCGAACCGTCCCGTCGTCCGCGACGCACGAGCGCCAGCCGCTGACGATGAGCGAGTCGGACGCCGGCGGTGCGTCGGGCGCACCCTCGATGCCGAGGGCCGGTCCGCGGGGCGAGTCGGCGATGTCCTGCGCGTCGACCTCGACGATGTCGAACGCACCGGAGTCGAGCACGAGCCGGGCGCTCGTGGTGTTGAGCACCGGGTAGAGGGTGCCGTCCACCGCCACGTAGCGGGTCCCCTCGTCGGAGACGACGACGAGCGAGGCCTCGTCCCACCCGTCGGCCAGCGTGGGGCTGAGCAGCCCGAACGCCAGGCTGCCGACGACCAGCAGCACGGCGAGCGCCACACCGGCGACGACCCCGCGCATCGGCGAGGCAGGCTCGAGCTCCTGACCGCCCGGCGCACCAGACTGGAAGGCCGTCAGCAGCCGTCGACGGCTGAACTGCTGCGCCTCGACGAGGTCCCGCTTGGATGCCATCGCCCGTCCGGCCTCAGACCAGACCCGCGGCGGCCAGCCCGAGCGGGAGCAGCGCGGCGAGGAGCAGCAGCTCGAGGGCGTCGCCCGCGCGGGCGAGGCCCACGCGGTGACGCGGTGCGACGAGGCCCAGCCCGACGACGACCGCAGCGGCGAACCCGGCCACGCCCACGAGCGCCGCCCGCCACTCCGGGTGGTGCACGGCGGTCAGCAGCGCCGTCGCGGTGAGCCCGAGCAGGGCGAGCGTGACGACCACGAGCACCTCGGCGCGCGAGTAGGTCTGGCGTGTGCTCAGCAGCATCCCGGCGAACGTGGCCACCAGGAGCAGCGTCCCGGCGACCCCGGAGGCCACGACCTGCGAGGCGGCGACGAGGGCGACCAACCCGACGGCCACGCGCAGCGCCACCTGGACGCGGTGCCCACGGGCGAGGTCGCGGCGGACCGTCCCGGGGTCGACGGGAGAGACGTCGGCGAACACGTCGGCGTCGCTGCGCACGGGAACCACACGCAGCGGGGTGCTGGTGAGCGCGAGCCACGGCACGCCGATCCCGGCCGCGACCACCACGGCGACGACGACCGCGAGGACGTGCGAGGGCTCCGACCCCGTCAGCGCGACCGTGGACCCGCTCACCGCGATCGCCAGACCCGCGGCGCTCGGCGCCGCAGCGAGCTCTCGCCGGTCGGCCATGGCCAGGGCCCCGAGCAGGCCCGTGAGCAGCAGGCCGATGCCGGCTCCGGCCGCGGGCCAGCCCCAGGACGGCGGCTGCGACGAGGCGGTCAGACCCGCGACGCCGCCGAGCACCGAGGCCAGCAGCACCAGGACCCGGGCCGCCTCGGGGACGGCCCCGACCCGTGCGACGACCGCACCGGTGACCAGGACGAGGACCGCGCTCAGGCCGGCGACCAGGGGCGGGACCGGCGAGGAGGGGTCGCCGCCGAGCAGCAGCGCCGCGACCGCGAGCAGCAGCGCCCCGGCCGCCCACGCCGCCGTGAGTGCGCTGTCCCGGGGCGACCACGGCTGGTAGAGACCCTCCACCGCGTCCGCGACCGCCTCCACGACGTCGTCGTACACGCGCGGCTCGGGGCGTTCGGCCCCGACCTCGAGGGTCAGGACGTCGCCGTCGACGACGCCCTCGGCGAGCAGCGAGCGGGCCGGGTCGAGCGCGGTGCCGTCGGTGCGGACCAGCCAGTAGCCGCCGTGCGCGGTGAGCACGTCGAGCACGCCCAGCGTGCGGGCGAGGCCGGGGACCACCTCGGCGACGGACACCTGACCCGGGATACCCAGGTCGGCTCGTCGGTCACCGGCGGCCACGGTGACCCGGACGAGCGTCCCGGCAGGCGTCGACGACGCGGTGGGTGCGCTCATCGGGTCTTCGGGCGTCCTTCGGTCGATCCGCGGGGCAGGTCGCCGGTCAGCATAGCCAGGCGCCGCCACGGCCCGGACCCACGTCGCACCAGCTGGAATGTCTCACCCGTTCAGTCATCCACAGGCATCCGATCGGCCGTCGTCGGCTGTGACAAGGTCCGCTAGCCTGCTGAGCGCCTGGGAGGTACCCGGGTCGGGTGTCTCGGAGGTGGACGTGGCTGGTGAGGTTTCTGCGGCGGATGGTGCGCTGAAGGCGGGTGCGGATGCGGTGTCTGCGGGTCGTGCGGACCTGCAGCGTGAGCTGGCCTCGTTGGAGGGCAAGCTGTCGGGTCTGGGTGCGCAGTGGCAGGGGCAGGGCGCGGTCGCGTTCACCTCGTTGATGACGCGCTGGCGTGAGGACGCCTCGAAGATCGTGGCGGCGCTCAACGAGTTCGAGGCGAACCTGCTGTCCTCGCAGTCGACGTACACGGCTGCTGATGACACGCAGTCCTCGTCGTTCTCGCGGTTGTCCGGTCGGCTGGGTTGAGCAAGGGAGAGATGACGATGGGTGATCTGAAGGTCAACTTCTCCGGGCTGGCCACGGCTGCCTCGGACATCGCTGGTGGTGCCAACCAGATCGAGGCGCGTCTGGGTGACCTGGACCAGTCGTTGGCGCCGTTGCGGGCGAACTGGTCGGGTGAGGCTGCCTCCTCCTACGAGGCGGCGAAGGCCAAGTGGACCGCGGCGCTGAGCGACATGAAGGGTCTGCTCTCCGACATCGGTCGCGCGGTGCAGTCCTCCGGTGAGGACTACCAGTCCACCGAGAAGGCCAACGCCGCCCGCTGGTGAACCACCCCGCGCCCCGCCCCGCCCCGGTCACCGACCGACCGCGAGGGCGGGGCGCGCACCTGCGGGTGCGACAGCCGCACCCGTCACACCACGCCCAGCACGGGCGCCGAGCCTTGGAAGTGAACACGTGGCCGAGTTCCAGGTCGACCAAGAGGTCGTCAACGCGCGAGTCGCCCGTCTGGTGCAGCTCTCCGACTACGTCGCGCAGGTCGAGGGCGGGCTCGCCGAGCTGATCGACCGGCAGACGTCCGCGCAGTGGTCCGCCGCGAGCCCCGTGACCGCCTACGTCGAGTCCCTGTCCGACGAGCTCGAGAAGCTCCGCCTGGACCTCGGCACCCTCACGAAGACGCTCAACACCTACGCGACCGAGCTGCGCGCCAGCGCGGCACGGCTGACCGCGCAGGACCAGCGGGTCGAGGAACGTCTCTCCGGGGCGTGGCGCTACCAGTGAGACCGCATCTCCGCACCACCCTGCTCCGTCCGACCTTCGCCTGCGCGGCACTCACGCTCGCCGCGACCATCGGCGCGGCGCCCGCCCTCGCCGCCGACGACCCGAGCGACGGCGGCCTCTGGTACTACACCCAGACCGGCCTGGCCGACATCCAGCAGCACACCACCGGCGAAGGCATCACCATCGCCATCCTGGACTCGGCCATCAACCCCGACGTGCCCGACCTCCAGGGAACCAACCTCACGGTCCACGAACCCTCCTACTGCGTCGACCCCGCGAACCAGGCACCGCTTCCAGCGACGGCGACAGACGAGTCCGCCCGGCACAACACCAGCATGTCCGCACTGATCGTGGGCACCGGAGTCGGAGTGAACGGATCCGGTGGAGTGCGCGGCATCGCTCCGGGCGCCTCGGTCATCGCCTACTCGGCGACCTCTTCGGACTGCGGAACCAGCAACTCGGCCGGCGAAGCACTTCGGCAGGCGGTTGATGACGGTGCCGACATCGTCAACATGTCATTCCATGACACCGGCGTGACGGGCTCCGTCGCCCCCGAGGATGTCACCTACGCACTGAGCCGCGGCGTGATCTTGGTGGCCTCCTCGCCCCACGAAGGCAGTTCGGTGATCTCTGCCTACCCCGTGAGCTACAACGGCGTCGTCGGTGTCGAGTCCTACGGCCCCGGCGGGGTCCTCTCCGACCTCGTGGAGACCGGCGACTTCGTCGACGTCCTCGCCCCCGGCGACAACGTCCTGGCACAGGACCCCCGGACCGCGTGGGCGACCTATGTACTGAGCAGCGGTTCGTCGAGTGCGACGGCGTTCACGTCCGCGGCCCTGGCACTGGCGTGGTCGGCACACCCCGACGCGACCAGCAACCAGATCCTGCAGACCCTGGCCCACACCACCGGAACCGACGGCCTCATCAACCTCAACACCCTGGTCGCCGACGACCCCACCAGCTACCCGGACACCAACCCCTACATCACCACCGACGCCATCCCCTCCCCCCAAGACATCGCCAACGCCACCACACAAACAACACCCACCACCAGCACCACCGACAACCCGGGCACCGACGACCCCGCCACACCCACCAGCAACACCACCGGCCTACCCGGCTGGGTCCTCCCCGCAGCCATCACCGCGACCCTCCTGGCCGCCGCCGGCATCACCACCATCGTGCTGCTCACCCGCCGCGGCACCACCAACCCCACCACCCCACCCGGAGGCCACCATGGGTGACAAAGCAGACGACCTCGGCCGCACCCGAGGACCCGCGATCCGACGAGCGCACGGCACCGCCGGCGCTGCCGGCGCCCTCCTCGTGGCCGCGACCCTGTGCTCCGCATCCGCCCTCGCCGCCGACGACCCGAGCGACGGCGGCCTCTGGTACTACACCCAGACCGGCCTGGCCGACATCCAGCAGCACACCACCGGCGAAGGCATCACCATCGCCATCATCGACTCGGCCATCAACCCCGACGTGCCCGACCTCCAGGGAACCAACCTCACGGTCCACGAACCCGCCTACTGCGTCGACCCCGCGAACCAGACGCCGCTGCCCGCTACCGCCACGGATGACAGCGCGTTCCACGCCACCGGAATGGCGGCGCTGATCGTCGGTACCGGGGTCGGCGCGGGCGGTGTCTCGGGCGTCCGAGGAGTAGCACCGGCTTCCTCGGTGCTCACGTACTTCGCGGTCTCACTGGAATGCGGGGCACCCGGTTCGACGGGACGCGCACTTCGGCAAGCGGTCGACGATGGCGCAGACATCGTCAACATGTCATTCACGTCCGAAGGAGCATTCAACTCGCTCGACGCGGAGGACGTCATCTACGCGGTCAGCCGCGGTGTGATCCTCGTGGCGTCCTCACCCCATGACGGCGGCGCCAGCCTCAGCGCATATCCGATCGGCTACAACGGCGTCGTGGGCGTCGATTCCTACGGCCCAGGTGGATCCCTCTCCGACTCCGTCGTGGCAGCTGACTTCGTCGATGTCATCGCCCCAGGCGACGACATGCTTGCTCCGGACTCCGTCAGCGACTGGACCTCGTACGCGCTCACGGACGGTTCGTCGAGTGCGACGGCGTTCACGTCCGCGGCCCTGGCACTGGCGTGGTCGGCACACCCCGACGCGACCAGCAACCAGATCCTGCAGACCCTGGCCCACACCACCGGAACCGACGGCCTCATCAACCTCAACACCCTGGTCGCCGACGACCCCACCAGCTACCCGGACACCAACCCCTACATCACCACCGACGCCATCCCCTCCCCCCAAGACATCGCCAACGCCACCACACAAACAACACCTACCACCAGCACCACCGACAACCCGGGCACCGACGACCCCGCCACACCCACCAGCAACACCACCGGCCTACCCGGCTGGGTCCTCCCCGCAGCCATCACCGCGACCCTCCTGGCCGCCGCCGGCATCACCACCATCGTGCTGCTCACCCGCCGCGGCACCACCAACCCCACCACCCCACCCGGAGGCCACCATGGGTGACAAAGCAGACGACCTCGGCCGCACCCGAGGACCCGCGATCCGACGAGCGCACGGCACCGCCGGCGCTGCCGGCGCCCTCCTCGTGGCCGCGACCCTGTGCTCCGCATCCGCCCTCGCCGCCGACGACCCGAGCGACGGCGGCCTCTGGTACTACACCCAGACCGGCATGGCCGACATCCAGCAGCACACCACCGGCGAAGGCATCACCATCGCCATCATCGACACCCCGATCAACCCGGACGTGCCCGACCTGCAGGGCACCGACCTCACGGTCCACGAACCCTCCTACTGCGTCGACGCTGCCAGCCAGGCAGCGCTGCCGGCAACCGCCACGGACGACAGCGCCCTGCACGCGACTGGCTTGGCCGCCCTTATCGCCGGCACCGGAGTCGGATCGAACGGCACCGCCGGGACACGCGGGGTCGCTCCGGACGCATCGCTACTCGCCTACGCCGTGACGATCTCCGACTGCGGCACCCCGAACACGGCCGGCAAGGCCTTGCGCGAGGCAATCGCCGATGGCGCCGACATCGTCAACATGTCGTTCCACGACACGGGCACGGAGATGTCGGTCAGCGCCGAGGACGTCGCCTATGCACTGAGCCGCGGCGTGATCTTGGTGGCCTCCTCACCCCACGAAGGCAGTTCGGCGATCTCGGCCTACCCGGTGAGCTACAACGGCGTCGTCGGTGTCGAGTCCTACGGCCCCGGCGGGGTCCTCTCCGACCTCGTGGAGACCGGCGACTTCGTCGACGTCCTCGCCCCCGGCGATCGCATCAGAAAGCCGGACTCTGCGAACGACTGGACCTCGTACGCGCTCACGGACGGTTCGTCGAGTGCGACGGCGTTCACGTCGGCGGCCCTGGCACTGGCGTGGTCGGCACACCCCGACGCGACCAGCAACCAGATCCTGCAGACCCTGGCCCACACCACCGGAACCGACGGCCTCATCAACCTCGACACCCTGGTCGCCGACGACCCCACCAGCTACCCGGACACCAACCCCTACATCACCACCGACGCCATCCCCTCCCCCCAAGACATCGCCAACGCCACCACACAAACAACACCCACCACCAGCACCACCGACGACCCGGGCACCGACGACCCCGCCGCACCCACCAGCAACACCACCGGCCTACCCGGCTGGGTCCTCCCCGCAGCCATCACCGCGACCCTCCTGGCCGCCGCTGGCATCACCACCATCGTGCTGCTCACCCGCCGCGGCACCACCAACCCCACCACCCCACCCGGAGGCCACCATGGGTGACAAAGCAGACGACCTCGGCCGCACGCTCGACGCGGACCTGGCAGCGCTGGGCCAGGACGCGAGCCAGGTCGCAGCGATGAGCTCGGCGTCGACGATGTATGCCGACGGCCTGCGCGCGATCGTTGGCGACCTGGGCATCACCGGCAGCACCGGAGATGCCGCCTCCGACAAGATCTCGGTCCTGACCACCCAGTTCCTGTCCGTCGCCGACCGCTTCGACGCGCTGTCGGCATCCGCCCAGGCTGCGACCACTGCGATCGAGAAGGCTCAGGCGGCCTACGCCGAGCTGCCCGACGGGGAGCTGTCGGTCTGGCAGAAGGCCGCGCTCACCGCCGGCGGAGCAGTCGTCGTGCCTGGGGTGGGAGCCGTCGCCGCGGCCGTCGCCGCACAACTCTGGTCCAACGAGCGCGAGAACGGCAGGGAGCAGGCAGCCGGCGAGGCACTGAGCGTTCTTCAAATGGAACTGGATGCAGCGCTCGTGGCGGGTTCGGGCACGAGGTCGTCTGACGACTCCAGCCGGGAGGCCCTTCCGCCTACGGGAACCGACCAATCCACCCGCGCGGGCGCATCGAGCTCATCCGGGACGGCGGGGAACGGCTCCACCGCTGGCAACCACATCACGTGGACCGATGCCCCCACCAACTCCATCACGACGCCGACCACCGGGGTCACGAGCGGATCGGGCCCGTCACCCCTCGTCGGGGTGACGCCGGCCGCCGGCGGGACGACGTCGTCCACCGGCGGCACCTGGGCGGACGGGCACCTGTCCGGCGGGACCGTGCCGGGCGGACTCTCGAGCGGCGGGGTCGGCAGCACCGGATGGTCGACGTCGAGCGGGTCGGGGCTCGGTGCGACCTCGGGGTTCGGTGGGGCGGCCGGCGGCGCGCTGGCCGGCGGCTTGGCCGTCGGCGGTGCCGCATTGGGCACCTCGGGACTGGCCCGAGCCGCGTCGTCCGGCTCCTTCGGCAGCCTCCCGAGCGGCACAGCCGCGGGGTTGGGCAGCAGTCGGTCGGGTGTCCTCGGCGGCTCGGGCAGCACGGCCGGCTCTGCAGCGAGCACGCTGCGCGGCACGTCGGGCTCGTCCCTGACCGCGGGATCCTCCTCCGCCACGACGTCCACCGGCACCGCCGGAACGGCCCGCGGGGGCAGCTCCTCCGGCATGATGCCCGGCGGTGGCACGAGCGGGAAGGCTTCGGAGAAGCGGCGTCGAACCAGCGGCGGGCTCATCGCCCCGGCCTTCGACGAGGACGACGCCCAGGTGGCCGTCCCGCTGAGCGCCGGTGCACGCGCCGGGTCCAGGGATCAGCTGCCGGCGCTCGCGGACGTGGACGAACCCGACGACACCTGGTGACCGGCAGCCCGCCCGACGCAGGACGAACGAACCGACGAGGAGGCAGACCATGGCAGCGTTCATGGACCCGGACGAGGCGATCGCCAAGGTCGCCCGCGACATCGAGGCCGCCCAGGAGCGCGCGGCCCGCGCCGGAGAGCTGAAGGCGGCCATCGACCGCGTGCGGGGCTCCGCGACGAGCCCCCGCGGGGAGGTGCAGGCCCAGGCCGACGCCTCCGGGCGCCTCACCGACCTGCACCTGAAGGACGACGCGCTGAACCTCGGGGCGGACCGTCTCGCCGTGCTCGTCCTGGAGACCGTGCAGGCGGCCACCCGCGACGCCGGTGCCCGAGCGGTCGCGACCACGGAGGACGCCTTCGGTACGGACTCGCCCCTCACGGCCCACCTGCGCGCCGAGGTCGCCTCCCGGGGGCTGGTGTGAGCATGTCGCAGTTCGTGGTCGACACGGAGGTGCTGAACCGGCACGCCTCACGCGTGCAGAACGTCGCCTCCGACGTCCGCACGGCCCAGCAGGCTGCCGCGACGACGGACCTGCACTCCGGCGCGTTCGGCGTGCTCTGCGCGTTCCTGCCCGCCATCGTCTCGGGGGTGGACTCCGCGGCGCGCGAAGCGATCGACGCGGTCCACCAGGCCACCGCGGGCACGGTCGAGGAGCTCGGTGCGATGGCCCGGGCATACGAGGCCGTCGACGCCCGGGTCGAGCAGGTGCTGCGCGGGCTGATGCCATGAGCGCGAACGCCCTGGTCGCCGGCCCGGTCGACACCTCCTCCTCGTTGTCCGGCACCGGCGTCGTGGAGTCCGTCTCCGACCTGTGCCAGTCCCTGCAGTCCGGCTCGTGGGTCGCCATCGGCCTGTCCGGCGTCGGCGCCACCCTCGACGTGGCCGCGGCCGTCGTCGACCCGATCGGCTCGCTCATCGCCGCCGGTCTCGGCTGGCTCATGGAGCACCTCGAGCCCCTGAAGGGCTGGCTCGACGACCTCACCGGCGACGCGGGCGCGGTGCTCGGGTTCGCCGCCACGTGGGACAACGTCGCCGGGGCCATGGACTCCGCCTCGACCGAGCTCGACCGACTCGTGCGTACCGACCTCGAGGCGATGTCCGGCGCCGCGATCACCTCCTATGCGACCTACGCCGACGACCTCGCCCAACGCATCCGCGCGACCAAGGACTCCGCCACCTCCATGGCCGGATCGCTGCGCACCTGCGCGACCGTCGTCCAGGTCGTCCACGACCTCGTGCGCGACACCCTCGCCCAGTTGGTCGGCTCGATCATCTCCTGGGCCGCCGAGGCCGTCCTCACCCTCGGCCTGGCCACCCCCGTCATCGCCGGCCAGGTCTCCACCCGCGTCTCGTCCCTGGCCACCCGCATCGGCCGGTCCGTCACCGACGTCCTGACCAGCGCCAAGTCGCTGAAGAACCTCATCGAAGCCCTCACCGACGCCCTGCGCCGCATGGGCACCCACCTCAAGAGCCACCTGCCCGGCGGGCGCGGAGCGACGGCAGCGGCAACGCCCACACCACGGCACCCCAGTGGGATGCCCTTGAGCGACGGAGCGCCGCGCTCTGCCTACGACCAACTGAGAGATCCGCACATCAGCCCTTCGAACGCGTCGATCGTTGACGCCCGCTACGACCCGTTCGGCGGGATGACGCGCGAGGAGTTCCTGGCTACCTATCGCAGATCTGACTCGACCACGCCGGACGGCTGGAGCTGGGACTGGCCACCTAACAACGGCGCGGTTCCCGGCTCCGAGGTCCGTCGCGCCGTGACGGCGGAGGACACGTTCCGACTCGACCGGATCGGGGGCGACGGTGGAACCTACTTCTCACCGCTCGACACCCCGCTGGACGGTCGGGCGCTCCCACCGGACCGCCTCAACTACACGCGGACAGAGTTCGAGCTCAACACCGGCCACGAGACGGTGAAGGATGGACTCCTCACCATCGAGACGTCCGAGATCGCACCTTGGTTCGGGCAGCCTGGCGGCGGCGTGCAGCACCGATTCTTCATCGGGACACGCGAGCTGACGCAGAAGGAACTCATCGACGGCGGTCTCCTGACGAGGGTGGGAACGACCGGATGACCGTCAACGACACGGGAGGGCCACAGGTGGAGGTCGGTCGGCATGCGCCGCCGGAGTTGGCAGAGCTCTTCGACGAGTGCGTCACGCTCGGCTACTGGCCCGGCGAGGAGTTCAACGTCCGCGGAATGCCGGGGGGATCGAGCGGCGACGTCATCGGCATCCGCCTTGACGGGAACTCCTATGTCATCTGGTCTGAAGACAACGGCCGCCCGCACGAGTTGCTGCGCACCGACGACTTCGACCGAGCACGCGCGTACTTCCTCACCGAAGTGGGTTGGCACGCGGGTTCGCGCGGCCACGGTCCGTACGCCGGACGAAGTCGTGCGGACGAGGAAGGGTGGACGTCCATGACTCCACGCGAGAGGACGATTCGCTTCTACGAGGAGCTCGGACTCCCGCTACCTCCCGCGCTGAGTGAAGCATCGGAGGACCGACCCGGGCACGCCGACGACTGATCGGCGCGCTCGAGCATCGAGGGAATGAACGTGAGCATCCAAAGGAGCACGATGGCTGGGTTTGGCGGTTGGCAGTGGCCTCCGGAGGGGCGCAGGGTGACGGGCAGCACGAATGTGCGTGCGGTGACCGCTGATGAGGCGCTCGTTCTCGACCGGATCGGCTCCGAGCAGGGCACGGACCTGTGGCCCTCGGAGGCACCGTTCGCGACGCGCTCCCTGCCCCCGGACCGGCTCGCACTCCCCCGACGCACCTACCGGCTGGTCGGCGACCACCCGGTCATCGCCGCCGGTGGCCTGCTGCTGGAGACCGCTGTGAGCGCACCCTGGTTCGGGCAGCCAGGAGGTGCGCCGATCTACCGGTTCCTCGACCAGGACGGCACGCCGTTGAGTGTGCGTGAGCTGCTCGCCTACCGGCTGCTGACCGACACCACCGCGCAGGAGATCCCCGCATGAGCACCCCCGGCAACGTCCCACCACAGGCCGCCGCCCTGCACACCGAGGCGCTGCGCCTGGGCCTGGAGGACGGCGTCGACTTCGGCGTGGCGTTCCTGACCGCGCAGGTCGGCAGCGAGGCCATCCTGTTCACCGGCACCCGCGAGGGGTTCGTCGTGCTCTACCAGGACTGCGACGACGTGCGACCCCTGTTCGGCTCGCCCGGCTTCGACGAGGCGGCACGCGCCTTCCTCGAGGAGGCCTCCTGGCTGGCGGCCTCGCGCGGCCGCGGCCCCTACGCGGGCCGCACCCGGCCCACCGGCACCGAGACCTGGACACTCGATCAGCTCACTGACGCCTTCGCCCGCAGAACTCGGCGATGACCCCGCGGGCTCGATCCGGGCACGTCGCAGTGGGGGAGTCCCGCTGTCGGCACGACCCTCCTCGCGATTCAGGCACTTGCCGCAAGTACCCTCTCGGCGAGCGACGCGATCCGAGTGCTCGGGGGTGAACCAAATGGCCACTGAGTTCGAACAGGCAATCGCGCGCGCCACCTCGGGCGACGACGACGGACGAATCGTCATGGGGATGCTCCCCGGAGCAACGCTGATCGTTCCGAGCCAATCCCCTGTCGCCGCCGACTTCGAGGGACTCTCGCCGATACTCTTCGATCGCGACGGCGTCCCCATGCTGGCCGTGTACACGTCGTGGCAACGAGTCGGCTCCGTGGCGAGCTACGCCATGACGATGACGGGTGAACAGGTGCTCTCTCGCATGCCGCCAGGCGTTGGGCTCGTCGTCAATCCCGGCCACGCCGAGGGGTTCGAGATGCCCCCGGAAGGCATAGTGAAGATGCGAGCGGACCTCGGGTCGGCACCACAACGGCCTGCACCCCCTGAGTGAGGGGTGTGGGGTTGCTGACGAGAGTCGGCACCACGGGATGACGGAGTCAATCGGACCCGGGGCAGTCCCGAGATCCTCGTACCACCAGGAACCCTCTACGACGTCGTCGACCGCAGCCTCAACACGCGCGGATTCTGGAACATCACTCTCAGACAGCAGGTGCCATGAACCAGTCCGGTGAGAACGATCCGCGCCCCGACCCCGCAACCTGGGACGTGCGCGCCCTCGCAGGTCTGACCGACGAGGAGAAGTCGGCACGGTGGAACGCGATGCTCGAACGCGCGATCGAGGAGGAGCTCGCCGAGGACGGGCCGCTGCGACCGGGTGACATCTCGACGACCAAGGGCAGTGACGTGCCGATGGTCATCACCACCGCCTGGCACGATGTCGCGCGAGAGTCACTGTCCACCTTCGCCCGAGTCGTCGACTCACGCCTGCACACGACGAACCTGCCCTCGACAGCCCCCCGCGCCGCCCGCCTGCTGACGGCACCCATGCTCCATCTCCCGCTCGGCAAGCTCCCCGTGCAGCTGCCGGTCCTGTCCCGCCTGAACGCCGCGACGACCTGCGCAGCCGGACCCATCGCCGCGACCGGCGGAACCGTCCTGGTCCTGATCCCTCTCGACCCGACCGTCACGTCCGCCACGACCACGAGCACGACACTCGTGGTCGACACGTTCTGGCTGCGACTGCTGACCATCACCTTCGACGATGCCCGACCCGACCTGATCGTCCTCGAACAGGTCACCCCGCAGACCGCCGCGAACCCCCACCAGTACCAGGCCTCCGTCCTGTGCGACCTCGCCGCTCGCGTCGTCGACAACCTGGCACGACCACGCAACCCTCGCCGACCCTGGCTGACGCGCCGCACAGGCCGCGGGACCTGGCTCGCGACACCCCTGCCCGACCCGCCGACCGACCCGCTCCCGCCACCCCCGCCCGCTCCGGACACCCGCACCAGCCCACCCCACAGCCGATCCCGAGATGAGGACTCCCGATGAGTCACGACCCCGGCGGGCTTGTCGACGCCGTCGCCAAGCTGCCCGCGTTCAACGGGATCGGCTTCCGCGGGCTGTCAGCGGGCGCCACCGAGCCACCGGCGCTCGGGGTCCTGACCGAGCTTCGGGCCGCCTCCCGGGACGTGCGCGTCGCCACGGAGAACTTCGCCAGCCCGACACTGCTCGTCGTGCTCAACCTGACCGCGCGCGACCTGTCCTGGATCGCCCAGCACCCCAGGACGCCGAGCTGGCGCTCATGCCCGCCACGGCGTGGCGGCGGCTGACCGAGTTCGAGACCGCTGGTCCCGTCCGCAAGGTCATCGTGCTGGAGGAGCTGGACCTGTCGGGTCGATCCCCCGCACCCACGGAGTGGGGGGCCACCGTCGCGGAAGTGACCGACCGCGCCGCGCATCTGGTGCAGCAAGCACTGACCACGCCCGCCGTCCCGATCCATGTCGTCGGCAAGTTCTGCGGTGACTGGCCGGCCGAGGTCCCGGCCGGCTGGGCGGAGCCACACGACCGCTGACGGCCGGCTACAGCCATGCAGCCCCAGGCAAGGAGACGTGATGGCAGGCCGATCGGTCCCGCCGGAGCTGGCAGCACTCTTCGACGAGTGCGCCGCGCTCGGCTACTGGCCAGGCGAGGATTTCAGGGGCGCGGGCATGCCGGGTGGCAGCAACGGTGACGTCATCGCGATCCGCCGCGAGGGTGACTCCTACATCATCTGGTCCGAGGACAACGGGCGCCCCCATGAGCTGTTGCGCACCGACGACCTCATCAGCGCACGGGAGCTCTTCCTCACGAAGGTCGGATGGCACGCCGGCGCTCGAGGCGCCGGGCCCTACGCCGGCAGGAACCGCCTGGAGGAGGAGGGCTGGACGAAGCTGACGCTGCGCGAACGGACCATCCGCGCGTACCGCGAGGAAGGACGCCCGGTGCCGGCCTACCTCCTCGACGATGCGGATGACGAGCCGCCGGCCGGCGGTGCGTGACGGCAGACGTCGCTCGCCCGCAGCGGCGGTGAGCGATCGCGGGGGGACATGCAGACGGCCTGGCCTGACGGTTCGGCGTCATCGGAGCTGCCGGCGCTCCACGACGAGTGCAGAGGGGCGGCCCCGGTCGAGCGACCTCGTTCGACGACCCACGACCTCACGCCGAGCCGATCGCGGCGTACAGCACGGTCACAGCAGCCAGGGCGCCGAGGTCGGAGCTGCGCGCCGAACCATCGGTCGACCTCGTCGAACGCTGCGGCGGGAGTGGATTCGTTCTCGATCCGGGCTCATCGCACAGTTGGCGGCCTGCTGTCGGCACGACGTTCCTCGCCATTCAGGCGTTCGTCGCGAGCACGCTCGCCGCGAGCGACGCCCTCCGTGTCCTGGGTGGCGAGTGAGGTGACCACAGCGTTCAGACCCGCCTTCGTGCGAGCCGCCACCGGAGACGACGACGGACGAGTCTTCATGGGGATACTCCCGCCCGCGACGCTGGGCTTCCCGCACCATGCCCAGGTCGGACCGAGCGTCGACGGGTTGCCGCCGAGGAGTACCCGGCGCAGGCCGGCCGGGAGGCACGACTCGCAGAGGAGGTCGAGATGACGTCCCGCCGGTCGGCACCGCCGGAGCTGGCCGAGCTGCACGACGAGTGCGTCGCGCGGGGCTACCTGCCCGGACTGGACTTCTTCGTCGTCGGCGTACCGGGGTTCAACGCCGGCGACGGCATCACGATCCGCCGTGAGGGCCAGACGTACATCGTCGTGTCCGAGGACAACGGTCGACCCCACGACATGCTGCGCACCAGCGACTTCGAACGGGCCCGCGAGCACTTCCTCACCGAGGTCGGATGGGGCGCGGGCTTCCGCGGCCATGGCCCGTACGCCGGTAGGAGTCGCCTGGAAGAAGCGGGGTGGACCACGATGACGCTGCGCGAGCGCACCATCCGCGTCTACCGCGACAAGGGACTCCCCATCCCCGCGTACCTGCTCGACGACTCCGACGACGCAACTCGTCGACGGCGACCTACTGAGGAGTAGTCGGCATCTACCGATGACCGACAGAAGAATGGGAGGACCAAGGGTGGAGTTCGGCCGGCATGCGCCACCAGAACTGGTAGCGCTCTACGACGAGTGCGTCGCGCTCGGCTACTGGCCGAGCGAGGACTTCGACGTCAGGGGCATGCCGGGAGGCAGCAACGGTGACGTGATCGCGATCCGGCGGGAGGGTGGGACCTACATCATCTGGTCGGAGGACAACGGTCGCCCCCACGAGATGCTGCGGACGGACGACTTCACGACAGCACGTGAGCTCTTCCTCACCCAGGTCGGGTGGCACGCCGGCGCCCGTGGCATCGGGCCCTACGCCGGCAGGAACCGCCTCGAGGAGGAAGGCTGGACGAGACTCACCGAGGACGAGCGAGTCCTCCGCGTCTACCGCGAGATGGGAAAGCCGCCACCCGCCTACCTGCGCAAGGACGAGCCCGGCGAGTGAACCACCGGCGGGGCCCGATCGACGCTCCGGCCCCCGCAGGTCGGCAGCGAGGCCGTCCTGGGGCCGCACCCGGCCCACCGGCACCGAGACCTGGACCCTCGATCAGCTCACCGGGGCCTTCGCCCGCAGAACCGCCGGTGAGCCCTGCCGTCACCAACCGGATCGGAGCCCGGTGGGTCGGTCAGCTGACGGCGTGCACCGTGAAGGTGCGCTCGCCGAGGTGCACGGTCGACCCCGACGGGACGGGCACGCGCTGCCCGGGGGGCACCACCATGCGAGCGTGCCCGGGCGCGGTGAGCGACGTGCCGTTGCCTGAGCCGGCGTCGCTAACCCAGAAGCCACCGGCGTCGATCCCGAACCGGGCGTGGGTGCGCGACAGGCTTCTCCCAGGGTCGTCGATCGTGACGAGGTGGTCGCACGGGTCACCCGCGAGCGCGCGCGGGTTGCGGCCGATGAGCCCGGTGCCGGTGACGCTCAAGGCCTCACCGGTGTCGAGCGTCAGGACGTAGACGGCCACCGCCGGGTGCGGGTTCTGCACGCCACGGACCGGCCTGAGACCTGACGGTGCGGGCTGCTCCGGCACCGGGAGCGGCGGCGGCCCGGGCACGCCGGGCGGGGGCGGACCACCGAGCGGGTCCACCCCGGCCGACACGGACCGGACCTGGCTCGCGGGCACCGCGCTCCCGACGCGCACGACGGGGTGAGCGCCGCTCGGGGCGGGGAGAGCGAGGCCCGCGCCCGGGAGGTCGCCGGTCGGCTCGTCGTCGATCCGCAGGCCGCGGACGTCGACGACGACGGCCTTGGCGAGCCGGTCGTGCCACCCTTGCCGCCGGCCGGGGTCGGTTGCGGTGGTCGCCACCAGCGCCCACTGCCCCAGGCCGAGCACGAGGTGCCCGGCAGCGAGCAGGAGTGCACGAGGCGCGGCCCGGCGCGTGCCGAGGGAGTACGGCGACTCCTCGCGCGAGGTGCGCAGGCCGAGCACCAGGTTGCCCGGGGTGAGGCCGGTGCGCGCCTCCCACACGACGAACCCGACGGCCAGCTCGATCCCGGCCACCGCCGCGAGCCATCCGCTGCGGGTGCCGAGCAGGACCACGAGCGCGAGCAGGAGGACGCCGAGCGTGTCGAGCGCGAACGCTCCGAGCCGCCGACCGGTCCCGGCGGGGACGGTGCCGTCGAACGCGGGGCCCAGTCCTTCGGGGCGTGACCGCTCGACCGCTGCGACCGGGGCCGTCGGCTCGGCACGCAGCCCGACGGACGGCAACCCGACGGGCAGCTCGATCGGCGCGGCAGGGGCGACCGGGGCCGGCTCGCCGCACGTGCTGCAGAACCTCGCCCCGGCCCGCAGCGGGCGTCCGCACGCCGAGCAGGCGTACCCGGTGGCGGGCGCGGGGGCTGCTGGCACGTCGGTCATCCTGCCACCCGGCCCCGGACGCGACGGACGGCGACCGCGGATCGGGAGCCCAGCCCTGCCCTGCGCGACGACCCGGACCTCATGACGTGACCTGCCGGAGCAGCTCCACGGCGCCGGCCGCGACGAGGGCCGCCGGCAGGGCGAGGACGATACCCAGCCCCTCGAGCCCGTCGGCGGCACGTGAGGCCACGACCGAGGACCACCCCCGTGCCAACGGGATCGCGAGAGCCGCCACGGCGAGAGCCACCACGGCGACCCCGGCGGCGACCACGGCCCGGCTGTCGGCAGGGGCGAACGACACGGCCTCCAGCACGACCACGCCCGCACCGGCTCGCGGCCACCACCGGGCCACGGCTCCCCGTGCGGTGCGCGGCCCGAGCGCGAGGGCCAGCACGACGCAGACGGTCAGGGCGACCGCCCCCCACCCGGCGACCGTGCCCGGCTGCGTCGAGACGAGCACGACGGGCAGGAGCAGCGCCGGGAGCGCGGACGCGACGACCGTCCCGGCAGCCTTGCGCCGCTCGGCGAACGCGACGGTCCGGACCACCTGCGTCGCACTGACCCGACCGAGACCGCGGGGACCCGGGCCACGGACCGAGGTCGCGGTCCGTGACACGCGTGCGAGGTCGACGAGCTGGTCGTCGGGCACGGAGAGCGCGTTCTGCGGCAGGGCGCGCAGGGCCAACGGCGTCGCGCCGACCAGCACGGCGGCCAGGACGACCGTGGGCAGCCCGAGCAGGAGGCAGACGAGGGCGAGCGCGGACGCCACGGACGTCGCGACGAGGACGACGCCCGAGACGTCGTCGCCGGTCGCCTCCCCCGCCCGGCGGTCGGCCTGCACGGCGACGTGGCGAACACCCGCGACGACCGCGGCGGCCGCAAGCCCTGCGACGACGGCGAGCCGACGACCGGGATCGTCGACCGGAGCGACGACCAGGACCGCGGTTGCCAGGCCGAGCAGCGGGCCGCACACGGTCGCCGCGGTGCGCGCCACCGAGCGCCCGAGGGCGCAGCCGAACGCACCGAGCGCGCAACCGAGCGCACCGAGGACGGCGCTCGCCCCCGAGGGCGCCACGCCTGCCGGGAGCAGCACGACGGCCGCCACCGTCAGGGCCGCCACCGCACCGACCGACAGCAGCGCCGCCTCGACGGGCGGACGCCGACGCACCGCTGCGTGCGCCCCCGCGTCGCGGCGACCTCGTGGGGCCGGCGCCGGGAGGGCGGCATGCACGGCGCCGCCGTCCTCCAGCTGGGATCCCACGGTGGCGGACCGGTCGAGCAGACGGCCGGCCGAGTCGACGAGCAGCGCGTGGGACGTCTGCGGCGCGACCGCGTCGAGCACGTCACCCAGAGCCGCGGTCGGGTCGAGCGCCACGTCGAGCCGTCGGGCGCCCACGTGCACCGCCAGACGGGTCAGCGTCGCGTGCGCCACGCCACCTCCACCCGTCGTCCCGTCCCGCTTGCGTGCGCGCCCATGCTAGGGGCAGCGCGCACGGGCGTGCGGACAGGGCCGGTACGGTGACCATGGCTCGCGCGGCGCGCGCGGCCCGCACCCACCACCGCAGCTCCTGAGGAGACGTCCGGCCGATGTCGTTCACGGCACCGCAGGGTGCACGCCCCGCACCCCCGTCCGTCCCGTCCGGCAAGGTCGTGCTGCAGGCGCCCCCCGAGATCCAACCGTCCGACGGTGTGTCCGGGATGCTCGCCAACGCGATCCCGATGCTCGGCTCCGTCGGCTCGATCGTGTTCGTGGCGATGGCCAACCCCGGACCCCGGGGCACGCTCGCCGCCGGCATGTTCCTGCTGGCCTCGGTCGGGTTCATCGGCGTCAACGGGTGGCGGCAGCGTTCGCAGCACCAGGCGGCCGTCGTCGGCGCCCGTCGCGAGTACCTGGCGTACCTGGCCGACCTGCGAGGGACGGTCCGGCACACCGCCCGCCGGCAGCGCGACGCAGCACTGTGGGCCTCGCCCGACCCCCGCTCGCTCGCCGCGATCGCCGAGGAACGTTCCCGCGTCTGGGAGCGTCGACCCGGGCACCCCGAGTTCCTGCGCACCCGTGTCGGCGTGGGCGAGCAGCCGCTGGCCCTCGAGCTGGAGGCCCCCGAGACCCCGCCGCTGGCCCAGCTCGACCCCGTGGCCGCGTCCGCCGCGCACCGGTTCCTCGTGACGCACAGCGTGCAGCAGGACATCCCGCTCGCGCTCGACGTGCAGTCCGTCGCGCGCATCGAGCTGATCGGCCCGGAGGCCGAGGCTCGCGCGCTGGCCCGCGCGGTCGTCACGCAGCTGACGACGTTCCACTCGCCGGAGAACCTGCAGGTGGCGGTGCTCGCCGGCGCCCGCACGGCAGCCGAGTGGGAGTGGGTGAAGTGGCTCCCGCACGCGCACTCCACCCGCGCGCGGGACGCCGTCGGGCCCGCACGGCTCATCGGCGAGGCCCTCGCCGACATCGAGTCGCTGCTGGCGGAGGGCCTGCGCGAACGCCCTCGCTTCGCCGCGAACGTGCAGGACGCACCGCTCCCGCACGTCCTCGTCGTGGTGGACGGCGGCCAGGTGCCGGTGGGCAACGCGATCCTCACCTCCGACGGCGTCCTCGGCGTCACCGTGCTCGAGCTCCCCGAGCGGTGGGACGACCTCGACGACCCCTCGACCCTGCGCTTCACGGTCGGCGCCAAGGCGACGACGGGCCCCCGCGCCGGGCAGGTCCCTGCCGAGGTCGTCCGGCTCGGCGTCGCACCCAGCCGCCTGCACGTCGACCAGCTGTCCGTCGCCGAGGCGGAGGCGGCCGCCCGCCGTCTGCTCCCGCTGCACCTCGACGCCAGCACGCAGGGCTCCGAGGTCGCCGTCTCGTCCGAGCTCGTCGACCTGCTCGGGCTGGACGACGTGCGCGACCTCGACCTGGACGTGGCCTGGCGCCCCCGGCTGCCCCGTGACCGGCTGCGGGTGCCGATCGGCCTCACGCCGCAGGGCCAGCCCGTCGCCCTCGACCTCAAGGAGTCGGCGCAGCAGGGCATGGGCCCGCACGGCCTCATCATCGGCGCGACCGGTTCCGGCAAGTCCGAGGTGCTGCGCACGCTGGTGCTCGCCCTGGCCCTCACGCACTCGCCCGAGGACCTCAACTTCGTCCTCGTCGACTTCAAGGGCGGCGCGACGTTCGCCGGCATGGCGGGCATGCCGCACGTCTCGGCGGTCATCACCAACCTCGGCGAGGAGCTCACGCTCGTCGACCGCATGCAGGACGCCCTGCAGGGCGAGATGGTCCGCCGCCAGGAGCTGCTGCGCGCCGCAGGGAACTTCGCGAACGTCGCCGACTACGAACGGGCCCGGCACACCGACCGCCCCGACCTGGCCCCACTGCCCGCGCTGCTCATCGTGTGCGACGAGTTCTCCGAGCTGCTGTCCGCCAAGCCGGAGTTCGTCGACCTGTTCGTCGCGATCGGCCGCCTGGGCCGGTCCCTGCAGATGCACCTGCTGCTCTCGAGCCAGCGGCTCGAGGAGGGCCGTCTGCGCGGCCTGGAGTCGCACCTGTCCTACCGGATCGGCCTGCGCACGTTCTCCGCGCAGGAGTCGCGGGCCGTGCTCGGTGTGCCCGACGCGTACGAGCTGCCCGGCATCCCCGGCGTCGGCTACCTCAAGCCGGACCCGACGACGATGGTCCAGTTCCGCGCCTCGTACGTGTCCGGACCGCCCAAGGCGCGGCGCCGTCAGACGGGCAACGCTCCGGGCGCACCCGCCGGCCGCGCGCGCCTGGAGACGTTCTCCGCCGCGCCCGTGCTCGGGCTGCGCACCACCGACGAGGCGGTCGCGCCGCTGCCCGGCGCCGAGCCCGACGAGACCCGGGCGACCTTCGACATCGCCGTCCAGCGCATGTCCGGACGCGGACCGGCCGCGCACCAGGTGTGGTTGCCTCCCCTGATCGTCCCCTCGACGTTCGACCAGCTGATGCCCGACCTCGTCGTCGACCCGGCACTGGGCCTGGTGTCGCCGTCATGGCGCGGAGCAGGGACGTTGACGATCCCGCTCGGCATCGTCGACCGACCGCTCGAGCAGCGGCGCGAGCACCTCGCGGTGCAACTCGCAGGGGCCTCCGGGCACATGGCCGTCGTCGGCGGCCCGCGCACCGGCAAGAGCACGCTCGTCCGCTCGGTCGTGACGGGCCTGTCCCTGACGAACACCCCGCGCGAGGTGCAGTTCTACGTGCTCGACTTCGGAGGCGGGACGTTCGCGCCGATGGCCCGCCTGCCGCACGTGGCGGGCGTCGCCGCCCGGTCCGACGCCGACGTGGTCCGACGGGTCGTCGCCGAGGTCGAGGGGATCATCGACGGCCGCGAGCGGTACTTCCGCGACTACGGGATCGACTCCATCGAGACCTACCGCACGCGCCGCGCCCAAGGGCAGGTCGACGACGGCTACGGCGACGTGTTCCTGGTGCTCGACGGCTGGGGGACGCTGCGCAGCGAGTACGACGAGCTCGAGCTGCGGGTGCAGGCGATCGCGGGGCGCGGCCTCACCTTCGGCGTGCACCTGATCGCCTCCGCCACGCGGTGGATGGACTTCCGCTCGCAGGTCAAGGACCTGTTCGGCACCCGCATCGAGATGCGGCTCGGCGACCCCATGGACTCCGAGATCGACCGCAAGGTCGCCGTGAACGTGCCGACCGGTCGACCGGGGCGTGCGCTCGTCACCTCGAAGCACCATGCGCTGACGGCCCTGCCGCGCATCGACGGCGACGGCGCCGCGGACACCCTCGGGGCCGGGGTCGAGCACCTCGTGCAGGCGGTCGCCGACGCGTGGACCGGCGCACCCGGACCGCGCCTGCGTCTGCTGCCGGACCAGATCGGACTCGACGTCGTCCGCACCGGCGCCGCACCGGACGCGACCGACCGTCGCCTGCTCCTCGGTATCGACGAGTCGCGCCTGGCCCCTGTCGCGTTCGACGCGGCCGAGGAGCCGCACCTGTACGCGTTCGGCGACGGCGGGTCCGGCAAGTCCAGCTTCCTGCGGCTGGTGGCCGCGGAGATCCGCCGCACGCACACCCCCGCACAGGCGCAGGTCTTCGCGGTCGACCTGCGGCGCTCCCTGCTCGGGGAGATCCCGGACGAGTACCTCGCGGGCTACCTGACGACGCAGCAGCAGGCCACGACCGAGCTCACCGGGCTGGCCGACTACCTGCGCAGCCGGCTGCCCGGGCCTGATGTGACCCCCGAGCAGCTGCGCAACCGGACCTGGTGGTCCGGTGCCGAGGTCTTCGTGCTGGTCGACGACTACGACCTCGTGGCCACCAGCTCGGGCAACCCCCTGGCGGCGCTCGCGCCGCTGCTCGCGCAGGCTCGCGACGTCGGTCTGCACCTGGTCCTCACCCGACGCTCGGGCGGGGCCGGACGGGCGATGTACGAGCCGGTCCTGCAGTCGCTGCGCGACCTGGCCGCCCCCGGGCTCGTGCTCTCCGGGGACCCGGAGGAGGGTGCCCTGGTCGGCGGTGTCCGGCCGACGCCGTCCGTCCCCGGCCGTGCCCACATGGTCAGCCGCTCGGCCGGTCACCAGGTCGTCCAGCTCGCCTGGAGCCCACCGACGCTCTGAGGACCCCGAGGGCCCGCTCCGTGACGGCGGTCAGACCCGCTCGACGGTGAGTCGACGCTCGCCGAAACGGACCGTCCACCCGACCCCGACGACCGCCCGCGCGCCGGGCGGCAACGCCGACTCCGCGCCGGACGGGCTGACGACGACCGACCCGTTGGTCGAGCCGCGGTCCGTCACCCACAACATGCCGGGGCCGCTGCCGTCGAGGCCGAAGGCGAGGTGCACCTTCGACACGGACCTGGCCGGGTCGTCGACGCAGACGACGTGCACGATGCCCGGTTGCGGATCCGGCCGGCGGCCGATCAGCCCGTCACCGACCACGTCGACCCGTTCGCCGGTGTCCAGGACGAGGCGCAGCTCGGTCACCTCGTCGAGCTGGCGCAACCGCGTGAGCTCGAGCTCGGCGAACGCGTCGAACGCCGGCGCATGGACCTGACCGCGCGGTGCGGGGTCCTCGCCACCCGGCGGAGGACCTGCGATGGCGGCGGTCGGGGCGGTGACCGGCGACGGCACGGGTGGCGCTGACGGCGCAGCGGGTGCTGAGGGCACAGCGGGCGCTGGGGCCACGGCTTGCTCCGGGGGCGCCGCGTCCGCCGCAGACGACGCGGGCGGCGGCGCATCGGCGACGACCGGCACCGCACCGGTCGCGGGCGGCCGCGCGGTCGCCCACGGCACGTCGACGAGCGGCGTCGGCCCGGTCGCGGCCCGGCGCGCCCGTCGGGTCGGGGCGGGTCCGTCCGGGGCAGGGGCGACCGGCTCGACGAGAGCACGCCCGGGCCCGGGCATGCTCTCGAACGGCACACGGGCGATCGGTGCCGGCGGGGCGGCGGAGGGCACGGTCGCCGCGGCACCCTGAGGCTCGACGGCCGGCGCCACGGACGCTGCGGGAGCCTGCGGCTCGGCGGCCGACGACACGTCGGGCCCGGCGGTGCGCGGGTCGACAGGGGGCACCTGGGGCGTCGGCCCACCGACCGAGACGGCCGGATCGCCGGCCACGTCGGTGTGCCGTCGCGGAGCCGGCTGCGAGGGGAAGGTGAGGACGGGCACGTCCCGCGCCGGCGCGAACGAGGCCGGGACCGCCGTGACGGCACCCTGCTCCCCCGCGGCCACGACGGGCACGCCGCCCGCTTCCGCGGGCACGGAACGGCTCTGCCGGGGCGCCCGCGGAGGTGTGCCGGCGACGAGCGCGTGCGCCTGCAGGACGAGCGTGCCGGCCGCCTTGTCGTGCCAGCCGCGCAGGGACGGGCCACGGTCCCAGGCGCCGGAGGCCACCACGGCCCACTGCCCGACGAAGCACACCAGCGCCCCCGCACCGACGACGAGGCCCCGCAGCAGGATCGCGAGCAGGCCGGCAGGCCGACCGGTGCGCGCGGACACCGTGCGGATGCCCATCACGGCGGACCCGACCGTGGCGCCCGTCGTCGCCTCGGCGACCCACTGGCCGATCAGCACGACGAGCGCGAGCACCGACGGGATCGCAGCGACGGGCGAGACGGGTGCATCGGTGGAGGGCGCGGGCATCGTCAGCCCCACCACGAGCGATGCGCCCCAGACGACGACGGCCAGCAGGACGCTGTCGAGCAGGAACGCCAGGACCCGCCGCCCGACGGGTGCCACGGCGCCGGGTGCCACCGGGAACGGGCCGGACTGCGCCGGCTCGGCGCGCCGGCCCTGCGGGCCGGGCTCCGGCGGGGGTGTCCAGGTCGGCGGTTGTGGCGGCCGGGCGCCCCCGGGCGCTGTCCGGGCGGGCCCGTCGTCGCGCGTCTCGGCAGCACGCGGCGGGTCGAGCGCGGCCCGCGCCCCGCACTCGGCGCAGAACACGGCGCCCGGGTCCAGCGGCAGCCCGCAGGCCGCGCACCGTTGCTGCGGTTGTGACGTCACGACTCCTCCTGCCCGGTCACGCGGTGCGGTCGACCAGCGTCTGCGCGAAGGACATCAGGGCGTCCTTCACGGGACCGCCCGGCAGCGGCTCGAGCTCGAGGACGGCCGCGCGGGCGAGCGCGACGGCGCGACGGCGCGTCTCCTCGACGACCGGGTGCGTGCGCAGCGCGGCCACGGCCTCGGCCAGCTGGTCGTCGCCCGACAGGTCACCGTCGAGCAGCGCGAGCACCCGCAGGTCCTCCGCGCCGGCGTCGGGCCGTGCTGCGCGTGCACGGAGCAGCAGTGCCGGCAGCGTGGGGACGCGCTCGCGCAGGTCGGTGCCCGGCGTCTTGCCGGTCACCGCACCGTCCGAGGTGAGGTCGATGACGTCGTCGGCCAGCTGGAAGGCGACGCCGAGCTTCTCGCCGAACTCCGTGACGATCTCCACGACGTCGGGCCGGCAGCCGGAGAACATCGCGCCGAACCGCGCCGAGGTGGCGATGAGCGAGGCGGTCTTGTCGGCGAGCACCTGCAGGTAGTGCACGATCGGGTCCTCGTCGGGGCGCGGGCCCACGGTCTCGTGCAGCTGGCCCAGGCACAGGCGCTCGAAGGTCTGCGCCTGGATCCGGACCGCGTCGGGGCCCAGGCCCGCGACGGTCGTGGACGCACGGGCGAACAGCAGGTCGCCTGTGAGGATGGCGACCGAGTTGCCCCAGACCTCATGCGCGGAAGGAGCCCCGCGGCGCAGCGGCGCCGAGTCCATGACGTCGTCGTGGTAGAGCGTGGCCAGGTGCGTGAGCTCGACGACCACGGCCGCGTCGAGCACCTCGCGGCGCGCACCGTCGCCGAGCTCGGCGGTCAGCAGGGTGAGCAGCGGTCGCAGACGCTTGCCGCCCGCGTTCACCAGGTGACGCGAGGCGTCGTCGGCGAGCGGGTCGGTGTGGGTGACGGCGTCGCGCAGCCGCTCCTCGACGACCGTGAGCCGGTCCGTCAACCGGGCGGCGAGCTCGGGGTCGGCGAGCGGCAGGGCGAGTGCGGAGGTCACGGGACGAACCTATCTGTCGCATGCGGCGGACAACGGCACCGGTGCCCTCGCCCCGCCGACGACGGGGGTGCCGAGGGTCACACCACGGGCGGCGCGCCGCCCGTCCCGGTCCCGCTCCGACGGTGTCCGTCAGGGCAGGAGCAGCCTCGTCAGGGCAGGAACAGTGCCGCCTGGTCGAGGAGCTCGAGCACCGGGGAGGGGAAGACCCCCAGCAGGATCGTCAGCGCCGCGCACACCGTGACCGCGACGGCCGTGAAGCCCTCGGTCGCGACGACGGTCGTCGTGGTCGCCGGTGCGACCCGGGTGACCGCAACCGTGGCCACGCCCGCCGCGGCGGCCTCGAGGGCCCGCGCCTGCGAGACCTCCTGCTCGACGGCGGCCTCGAGCACCTCCTCCTCCGGTGCCGGGCTCGGCGTCGCGGGGGCGGTGAAGAACATCAGGACGATGATGCGGACGTAGAAGAACGCGGCGGCAGCCGAGGCTGCGACACCGACGACGGCCAACGGCCAGGCGCCTCCGGCGACGGCCGCGGTGAAGACCGTGAACTTCCCGATGAACCCTGCCGTGAGCGGGATACCCGCGAACGAGAGCAGGAAGAGCGTGAACGACAGGGCGACCAGCGGGTGGGTGCGCCCGAGCCCGGCCCACTGCGACAGGTGCGTGGCCTCGCCGAGGACGGTGCCCTCGTCGTCCTCGTCGTCCGCACCGCCACCGGCGACCTTCTCGCGGACCACCGAGACGATGCCGAACGCGCCGACGGTCGCCGCGCCGTAGGCCAGCAGGTAGAAGATCACCGCGCTCACACCGGACTCCTCGAGCGCGACGACACCGGTGAGCAGGAAGCCGGCGTGCGCGATCGAGGAGTACGCGAGCATCCGCTTGATGTCGGTCTGCACGAGCGCGACGACGGTCCCGACGAGCATGGTCAGGATCGCGACGGCGGACAGCACGCCCTGCAGGTCCCACTGCAGCCCGGGGATGACCACGTACACGAACCGCAGCAGCGCGCCGGCCGCGGCGACCTTGGTGCACGCACCCATGAAGCCGGTGATCGGCGTCGGCGCACCCTGGTAGACGTCGGGCGTCCAGGAGTGGAACGGGACCGCACCGATCTTGAACAGCAGGCCCGAGACCACGAGCAGCGAGCCGACGACGAGCAGCGCGTCGAGCCCGGTCGGGTCGGCGGTGGCCGCGGCGATCTCGGAGTACCGCAGCGAGCCGGAGTACCCGTAGAGCAGCGCGATGCCGAAGAGCATGAGCGCCGAGGCGAACGCACCCAGCAGGAAGTACTTCATCGACGCCTCCTGCGAGAGCAGGCGACGGCGACGGGCCATGCCGGTCAGCAGGTACAGCGGGAGCGAGAGGACCTCGAGTGCGACGAACAGCGTGAGCAGGTCGCCCGTGGCCGGGAAGATCAGCATGCCGCCGGTCGCGAACAGGACGAGCGGGAAGACCTCGGTCTGCTGCAGGCCGTGCTGGCGGGTGAGCTCCTCGTAGGCCGAGCCGGGGACGGCCGACGCCGACGGCGCGAACGCGTCCTCACCGGTCTCGGTGCGGTCGGCGATCACCAGCAGGGCGATCAGGGCGAGCAGGGCGATCGTGCCCTGCAGCGCGAGCGCCGGGCCGTCGATCACGAGCGAGCCGCCGAGCACCTCGGTGCCGCCCGAGTCGACCGTGCCGTTCCACAGCGCGGCCACGGCCACGAGCGAGCCGGCCAGCGCGAGGAAGGCCACGACGAGCTGGACGACGCGGCGGCGCGCGGCGGGGACGAACGCCTCGACGAGCACGCCGAGGACGGCGGCCAGCAGCACGATCACGACCGGGCTGAGCTGGGCCCACGCGATGGTGGGCGCGGTGAAGGTGCTCACTCGTCAGTCCCTTCGACCGAGGTGGCGGACACGACGGCGGGGACGTCGTCGACGCCGACCTGCTCGAGCGTGTGGTGCGCGGGTTCGCGCACCAGGGTGAGCGCAGGGCCCGGGACGAAGCCGAGCACGAGCATGACGGCGATCAGCGGCCCGACGGCCCAGCGCTCGCGCCAGGCCAGGTCGCTCGTGCCCTCGAGACCCGGGCGGACCGGACCGGTGAAGACCCGCTGGTAGAGCCAGAGCACGTAGATCGCGGCCAGCACGACGCCCAGGCTGGCGACGATCGACGCGGCGGGGTGCCGGGCGAACGTGCCGACCAGGACGAGGAACTCGCTGACGAACGTCGACAGGCCGGGCAGCGAGAGCGCCGACAGACCGGCGACCAGGAACGTCCCCGCGAGGACCGGGACGACCTTCTGCAGCCCGCCGAAGTCGGCGATCTGCGCCGAGCCCCGCCGTGCCACCAGGAACCCGACCAGCAGGAACAGCGCACCCGTGGAGAACCCGTGGTTGACCATGTAGAACGACGAGCCGGCGATCGACGTCGAGGTGAACGCGAAGATGCCCAGGACGATGAAGCCGAAGTGCGACACCGAGGTGTACGCGACGAGCCGGAACATGTCCTTCTGCCCGAGGGCCAGCAGCGCCCCGTAGAGGATCGACACGACGGCCAGCACGATGACGACCGGCGCCGCCCAGCGGGAGGCCGCGGGGAACAGCGGCAGGCACAGCGTCAGCATCCCGAACGTGCCGACCTTGTCCAGCACGCCGACCAGCAGCGTCGAGGTGCCCGCCGGTGCCTGCTCGGCCGCGTCGGGCAGCCAGGTGTGCACCGGGAACATCGGAGCCTTGACGGCGAACGCGACGAAGAAGCCGACGAACAGCCACTTCTCCAGCGTCGGGTCGAGCGGCAGACCGACGAGGGTGTCGATGAGGAAGCCCTGCGAACCCCCCGGCCCCTGCAGGTACAGGCCGATGACCGCGACGAGCATCACGAGCCCGCCGGCGAGGCCGAAGAGCAGGAACTTGACCGCGGCGTACCGCCGCTGGGCCCCGCCGTACGCGCCGATCATGAAGTAGACCGGGATGAGCATCGCCTCGAAGACGACGTAGAAGAGGAACAGGTCGCGCGCGGCGAAGACCAGCACGATGAACACCTCGAGCAGCAGCACGAGGGCCAGGTACCGGCGCAGCTTGTCGGAGGCGGCGTCGTCGCTGCCCTGCTCGCGCCACGCGGCCAGGATCACCAGCGGCACGAGCAGCACGGACATGAGCACGAGCGCGAGGCCCACGCCGTCGACCGCGACCGCGTAGGAGACGCCGAGCTGCGGGATCCACTCGTGGGTCTCGGCGAGCTGGTGGGTGCCGGCCGCGGAGGTGTCGAACGCGCTCAGCGCAGCGACGGCGAGGGCCAGCTCGGCCAGGGCGAAGCCGAGCGCGACACCGCGCGCCCGGGACCGCACACCGGCGGGCAGGACCCACAGCGTCACCGCTCCGAGCAGCGGCAGGACGACCAGGGCGGTCAGCCAGGGGAAGGAGGACGACATCGTTCGGTGCTCTCCTCAGCTCTGGGCGACCAGGACGGCGGCCACGAGGACGACGAGACCCAGGAGCATCGTCGCGGCGTACGTGCGTGCGAAGCCGGTCTGCGTCTTGCGGACCACCTCGCCGAGCCCGACCGCACCGCGTCCGACGCCGGTGGCGGCGCCGTCCACGAGGGTGCGGTCGGCGTAGACGAGGGACCGGGTCAGGTGCTGACCGGGCTCGACCAGCAGGGCGTCGTTGACGGCGTCCTGGTAGAGGTCGACGCGGGCGGCCCGGGTGAGCACGGTGCCGACGGGCGGCGTGACCGGCACGGTGCCGACCGCGTAGCGACGCCAGGCGATCACCAGACCGGCGACGACGACCGCGAGGGTCAGCGTGACCAGCAGCCAGACCGGCAGCACCGGCTCCTCGTGCTCGACGTGCCCGGTGACGGGCGCGAGCCACGTGGTGAACCGGTCGCCCGTCGCGAGCACCAGGCCGAGCCCGGCCGAGCCGACCGCGAGGATGATCATCGGCCACGTCATGAGCGCCGGGGACTCGTGCGGGTGCTGCTCGTGCCCGTCGCGGGTCTGCGACCAGCGCCGCTGCCCCTCGAACGTCATGAAGAACAGGCGCGACATGTAGAACGCGGTGATGCCGGCGCCGAGGAGCGCGACCGAGCCGAAGACCCACGGCCGCCAGCCCTCGCCGACGAACGCGGCCTCGATGATCTTGTCCTTGGACCAGAAGCCGGAGAACGGCGGGATGCCCAGGATCGCGAGCCAGCCCAGGCCGAACGTGGCCCACGTGATCTTCATGTAGCGGCCGAGCCCGCCGAAGCGGCGCATGTCGACCTGGTCGTCCATGCCGTGCATGACCGACCCGGCACCGAGGAACATCCCGGCCTTGAAGAAGCCGTGCGTGAGCAGGTGGAAGATCGCGAACGCGGCACCGATCGGGCCGAGGCCCGCGGCGAGCATCATGTAGCCGATCTGCGACATGGTCGAGGCGGCCAGCGCCTTCTTGATGTCGTCCTTCGCGCAACCGACGATCGCCCCGAAGAGCAGGGTGATCGCACCGACGACGACCACGACGAGCTGCGCGGTCGGCGTGCCGTCGAACACGGGTGCGGAGCGGACCACCAGGTAGACGCCCGCGGTGACCATGGTCGCGGCGTGGATGAGCGCGGAGACGGGCGTCGGGCCCGCCATCGCGTCGCCGAGCCAGGACTGCAGCGGGAACTGCGCCGACTTGCCGCACGCGGCCAGCAGGAGCATGAGCCCGATCGCGGTGAGCGTGCCTTCGCTGGCACCGGCCGCGCCCTCGTGCACGGTCGCGAAGTCGACCCCGCCGAACTGGGCGAACATCAGACCGAGCGCCGTGAGCAGGCCCAGGTCACCGATGCGGTTGGCCACGAACGCCTTCTTCGCGGCGACCGCGTAGGGCAGGTGGTGGTTCCAGAAGCCGATGAGCAGGTAGGACGCCAGGCCGACACCCTCCCAGCCGACGAACAGCAGCAGGTAGGAGTTCGCCAGGACGAGCACGAGCATCGCGGCGACGAACAGGTTGAGGTACGCGAAGAACCGCCGCCGGTCCGTGTCGTGGTCCATGTAGGCCACGGAGTACACGTGGATGAGCGAGCCGACGAACGTCACCAGCAGGACGAACGTCAGCGAGAGCGGGTCGACCCGCAGACCGGCGTCGAGGCTGAACGTGCCCGCGTCGATCCAGGTGCCCAGCGGCACGTCGAGGATGCGCGCGTCCGAGGGCCGTCCGAGCAGGTCGAGCAGCAGGACCGCGCCGAGCACGAAGGCCGCGGACGAGGCGAGGACGCCGAGCCAGTGGCCCCAGCGGTCGCTGCGTCGGCCGAGCAGCAGCAGCACCGCGGCGGACAGCAGCGGCAGCAGCACCAGCCAGGGCGCCAGCGTCACGACGCCGTCGGCGTCCTGGGCAACGGGGACGGCGGCCTCCCACGGGAGGACGGAGGTCAGGGTGTGCACGTGCCGCCCCTCAGCTCTTCAACAGGTTGACGTCGTCGACCGAGGCCGAGCGGCGGGTCCGGAAGATCGCGACGATGATCGCCAGGCCGACGACGACCTCGGCGGCCGCCACGACCATGACGAAGAACGCGAGCGTCTGCCCGGTGAGGTTCCCCTGGATCCGCGAGAACGTCACGAGCGCGAGGTTCGTCGCGTTGAGCATGACCTCGACGCCCATGAACACGATGATCGCGTTGCGGCGCAGCAGCACCGTCGTCGCGCCGATCGTGAACAGGATCGACGACAGCACCAGGTAGTGCGTGAGGCTCACCGGCCCTCCTCCTGTCCGACCGCTCCGTCTGTGGCTGCCGCGCCCGGCCCCGGGCTCGCGCCCTCGAGCTCGACCGGCTCGTCCGCCGCGTGACCGGCGAGCACCCGCTCGGTGCGGGCGGAGAACTCGGCCGCGTCGGCCTCCTGGCCGCGGACCCGCAGCACGCGCGGCACCGAGTGCTCGAGCGGCTGCCCGTCGGGTCCGAGCGCGGGGACGTCCATCGCGTTGTGCCGGGCGTACACGCCGGGTGCCGGCAGGGGCGTGAGCACCGCACCGGCGGCGACCCGGGCGTTGGCGCGCTCCTTCTGGCCGAGGTGCCGGGTGAGCCGCTGCCGGTGGGTGAGCACGAGGGCCCCGAGCGCGGCGGTGACGAGCAGCGCACCGACGACCTCGAACGCGAACACGTAGTCGCCGAAGACGACGTGGGCGATGCCGACGGGGTTCGAGGCCGCGTCGGCCTCGGCCAGGCCCTTGGGCTGCCCGTACGTCGCGTTGCCGACCACACCCGCCAGCACGACCCCGAGGCCCACACCCGCGAGCAGCCCGATCCAGCGCTGGCCGCGCAGGGTCTCCACGAGCGAGTCGGAGGCGTCGACACCGACCAGCATGAGCACGAACAGGAACAGCATCATGACGGCGCCGGTGTACACGACGACCTGCACGATGCCGAGGAACACCGCGTCCTGCGCGACGTAGAGGAACGCCAGGCTGATCATGACCACGACGACGGCGAGCGCCGCGTGCACCGCCTTCCGGGCGAACAGCAGCCCCAGCGCGGCGAGCACGATGACCGGACCGAGCACCCAGAACAGCACGGCCTCGGCCGTGGTCGTGGTGCCCGCGTCCGTGAGGGACGTGACGAGGACCGCGCTCACTTCGACCCCTGCTTCGTGGCGGCGGCGTTGCGCGCGTACTGCGCGGCGGCCGTGGCGCCGATGGTCTGGACGGGTTCGGGCCCGGCGTTGGCCGGCAGCGTCGGGTCGTCGGGGCGGTGCTCGGTGACCCACGCGACCTGGTCGTCGGTGGTCCCGGTGACCTCACCGCGGTAGTACTCGGTGTCCGTGGTGCCCTCGACCATGGGGTGCGGCGCGGCCAGCATGCCTGAGCGCATCGGCGCGAGCAGGTCGTCCTTCTCCCAGATCATCCCGGCACGCGTCGGCCCGGCGAGCTCGAACTCGTTGGTCATCGTCAGCGCCCGCGTCGGGCACGCCTCGATGCACAGGCCGCAGAAGATGCAGCGCAGGTAGTTGATCTCGTAGACGCGCCCGTAGCGCTCCCCCGGCGAGAACTGCTCGTCCGGGGTGTTCTCGGCCGCCTCGACGTAGATCGCGTCCGCGGGGCACGCCCAGGCGCACAGCTCGCAGCCGATGCACTTCTCCAGCCCGTCGGCGTACCGGTTGAGCTGGTGACGGCCGTGGTAGCGCGGCTTCGTCCGCGCGCTCTCCGACGGGTACTGCTCGGTGACCGTCGGGCGGAAGAAGTTCGAGATCGTGACCCCGAACCCGCCTGCCGGTGCGAGCATCCCGGCCAGGCCGGTGCGCTGCGGGATGAGCGAGCGGTACGGCTCCTCGACCGGGCGCCCGACCTCGCGGCCGCTCGCGTCCTTCGGGTCACGGGCCGGTTCGACGGACCTCGTCTCGTCCTTCGCGTCGTCAGTCACCGTGCACCTCCTTCGGGGTCTGCGGTCCGGAGCCGTCGGAGGCGTCCGACGACGGGGAGGCGGCGGCCATCGCCGCGGCGGCCTGACGAGCCTTGCGCGGCGAGGGCGGGAGCACCTGGCCGGGCAGCGGCGGCACCGGGTAGCCGGCGGCGAACGGGTCGATGACGACGGGCTCGCGCGGGGCCGTCCCGCCGGGCGGTGCGGGCTTCTTCTCGGGCACGAGGAAGGAGACGACCAGCGCGGCCAGCACCACGCCGGCGAGCACGAAGAGCACGGTGCGCAGGTCCCAGCCGGAGAACTGCCGGACTCCCTGCACGATCGACACGCAGAACACCCAGGTCAGCGCGGCGGGGATCAGCACCTTCCAGCCGAGCTTCATGAACTGGTCGTAGCGGAAGCGCAGGACCGAGCCGCGGATCCACACGAACACGAACATGAACAGCCACAGCTTGGCCAGGAACCACAGGACGGGCCACCAGCCGGTGTTGAACATGCCGTCGTTGATCGCCGACAGCGGCCACGGTGCGCGCCACCCGCCGAAGAACAACGTGGTCGCGACGGCCGAGACGTTGATCATGTTGATGTACTCGGCCAGGAAGAACCACGCGAACTTCATCGAGGAGTACTCGGTGGTGTACCCGCCGACCAGCTCGCCCTCGGCCTCGGGGAGGTCGAACGGCAGGCGGTTCGTCTCACCGACCATCGAGATCACGTAGATGACGAACGCGGGTGCCAGGGGCAGGAACCACCAGATCTGGGTCTGGGAGTCGACGATCTGCGAGGTCGACATCGAGCCGGCCATGATGAACACCGACACGAGCGAGAGGCCCATGGCCAGCTCGTAGGAGATCACCTGGGCCGTCGACCGCACCCCGCCGAGCAGCGGATACGTCGAGTTGGACGACCAGCCGCCGAGCACGATGCCGTACACGCCCACCGACGCGCACGCCAGGATGTACAGCACCGCGACCGGGAAGTCGGTCAGCTGCAGCGGCGTGATCACGCCGAAGATGTTGACCTCGGGCCCGAACGGGATGACCGCGAACGTCAGCAGCGAGCAGAACACCGCGATCATCGGCGCGACGATGTAGACGAGCTTGTCGGCCGCCTTGACGGTGATGTCCTCCTTGACCAGGAGCTTCATCGCGTCGGCCAGGGACTGCAGCAGGCCGAGGGGTCCGTGCACGTTCGGGCCGGGGCGCACCTGCATGCGGGCGACGACGCGGCGCTCGAACCAGATCGCGATGAGCACGCTGGTCAGCAGGAACACGATGATCGCGACGGCCTTGAGCAACCAGACCCAGAACACGTCCTGGCCGAAGTCGGCCACGACCGGGGTCACGGCAGCCCCGTGCAGCGCGGCGGATGCGCTCACGCGTCGACCTCCTCGGCGACGGCGACCGTGGTGGTCGCGGCGGCGATGCGGACGACGTCGCCCGCGTCGGCGTGCAGGGTGTCGCGCACCGCGCTGCCGACCGCGTTGGTCGGCAACCACACGACGTGGTCGAGCATCGCGGTGACGGCCACCGGCAGGGTGATCGTGCCGGCGTCGGTGCTCACGGCGAGCGGCTCGCCGTCGGCGACGCCCGCGAGCTGCGCGGTCACCTCCGAGACCCGGGCGACCGGACGCTTGGCGGTTCCGGCGAGGAACGGCTCACCGGTCTGCAGCCGCCCGGCGTCGAGCAGCTGGTGCCAGGTGGCCAGGACGGCCGTGCCCGCGGCGACGGCCGGCGGCTCGGCCGGCTCGACGCCGGGCGCGTCCACGCGGGCGCCGTCCCAGCCGCCGATCTGGTCGAGCTCGTCGTGCACCGCGGTGAGCGTGGGCAGCCCGAGCTCGGCGCCCAGGGCGTCGGCGAGCAGGTCGAGCACCCGGTGGTCGGGCATCGCCGTGGTGGCCAGGGCCTGCGGGAACGGGCGCGGACGCCCCTCCCACGTGACGAACGTGCCGGGCTTCTCGACCGGCGGGGCGACGGGCAGCACCACGTCGGCTGCGTCGGTGACCTCGGAGCGGCGCACCTCGAGCGCGACGACGAAGGGAGCGACGGTCAGAGCCTCGCGGGCGAGCACCGGGTCGGGCAGGTCGGCGATCTCGACGCCACCGACGACCAGGGCACCGAGCCCACCCGAGGCCGAGGCCTGCAGGATCTGCGTGACCGAGCGTCCGGGCGTGTCGGGCAGGTGCTCGACCCCCCACGCGGCAGCCAGGTCGACCCGGGCGGCCGAGTCGGCCACCGGACGACCGCCGGGCAGCAGCGTCGGCAGCGCGCCGGCCTCGACGGCCCCGCGCTCCCCCGCACGGCGCGGGACCCAGGCGATCCGGGCCCCGGTGCGTGCCGCGAGCCGCAGCGCGGCCGAGTAGGCGCCGACCGAGCCGGCCAGCCGCTCACCCACGAGCACGACGGCCCCGGGCTTCGCCAGCGCGGTCGCGGCGTCCGTCAGCAGCTCGTCGTCGGCGTCGGTGCCGATCGCGTCGAGGACCTCCGCCTCGGTGCCCGGTGCGGCCGGCAGCAGCACGCCGTCGAGCCGCTCCAGGCCGCGGCTGGCCAGCGCGGCGACCGACAGCACGGTCGTCCGCCCCGCACGCACGCCGTTGCGCAGCCGCAGGAACGTGATGCCGGCCTCCTCCTCGGCCTCCAGGCCGACGAGCAGCACCGCGGGCGCCTGCTCCAGGTCGCCGAACGTCACCTGCAGCGTGCGGCCGGCGACGGCATGAGCGAGGAACGCCTCCTCCTCGTCCGAGTGCGGGCGGGCACGGAAGTCGACGTCGTTCGTGCCGAGCGCGACGCGGGCGAACTTGCCGTACGCGTAGGCGTCCTCGAGCGTGAGCCGACCGCCCGGGAGCACGCCGACCCCGACGGCCGGCTCGGCGGCGTCCACCGGGGCCAGCGCAGCGCGCAGGCCTTCGGCCGCGACGTCGAGCGCCTCGACCCAGCTGGCCGGTTCGAGCTCGCCGCGCGTGCCGTCGGCGTTGCGCGCACGCACCAGCGGCGTGGTGATGCGGTCCGGTGCGGACTGCCAGGCGAACGCGAAGCGGTCCTTGTCGGTGATCCACTCCTGGTTGACCGCCGGGTCGTCGCCGGCCAGGCGGCGCAGCACGACGCCGCGGCGGTGGTCGACACGGATCGCCGAGCCGCACGAGTCGTGCTCGGAGACGCCCGGCGTGGAGACCAGGTCGAACGGCCGCGCGCGGAACCGGTAGGCCGCACCCGTGAGGGCGCCGACCGGGCAGATCTGCACGGTGTTGCCCGAGAAGTAGGAGGCGAACGGACGCCCGGAGGCGTCGATCGCGGAGGCACCCGAGGGCACGTCGCCCGCGAAGCCCAGGACCTCGGTGTCGAACGTGCCGATCTGCTGCTGCGCACCGCGCTTCTGCAGGTCGATGAACACGTCGCCGGCGATCTCCTCGGAGAACCGGGTGCACCGCTGGCACAGCACGCAGCGCTCCCGGTCGATGAGGATCTGCGTCGAGATCGCCACCGGCTTGGGGTACGTGCGCTTGATGTCGACGAACCGGGTGCTGGAGCGCCCGTTCGACATGGCCTGGTTCTGCAGGGGGCACTCGCCGCCCTTGTCGCAGACCGGGCAGTCGAGCGGGTGGTTGATGAGCAGCAGCTCCATCACGCCGTGCTGGGCCTTGTCGGCCACGGCGGACGTGCGCTGCGTGCGGACGACCATGCCCGGGGTCGCCTCGAGCGTGCAGGAGGCCTGCGGCTTGGGCATGGGGCGGACGTTGCCCTCGCGGTCGGGCACGGCGACCTCGACGAGGCACTGCCGGCACGCGCCCGCGGGGGCGAGCAGCGGGTGGTCGCAGAACCGCGGGATCGAGATGCCGAGCTGCTCGGCGGCGCGGATGACGAGCGTGCCCTTGGCCACGGTCGTCTCGACGTCGTCGATCGTCAGCGTCACGGTCGCGGCCGGCTCGACCGCTGCCGGCGCCGGGGCGTCCGGCACGAGCGGCGTCGAGGCGGCGGCGCGGCCGGGACGCGGGGACGTGATCGTCATGCGTGCACCCCCGCGAGGGCCCCGCTGCTGCGGGGCGTGTAGGCGAACAGCGAGCTGCGCTCGGGCGGGAAGAGCACGTCGGCCGGCGTGTGCGTACCCGCCTCGAACTCGTCCCGGAAGTACTTGATGGCCGACGTCACCGGGCTGGTGGCGCCGTCGCCGAGCGCACAGAACGCGCGACCGAGGATGTTGTCGCACAGGTCCAGCAGAAGGTCGATGTCGTCCGAGGTGCCCTGACCCCGCTCGAGCCGGGCGAGCACCTGGGCGAGCCAGAACGTGCCCTCGCGGCACGGGGTGCACTTGCCGCACGACTCGTGCTTGTAGAACTGGATCCACCGCGACACGGCCCGCACGACCGAGGTCGTCTCGTCGAAGATCTGCAGCGCACGCGTACCGAGCATCGACCCCGCGGCGCCGACCGACTCGTAGTCGAGCGGCACGTCGAGGTGCTCCGCGGTGAAGATCGGCGTGGACGAGCCGCCCGGCGTCCAGAACTTCAGCTCGTGACCCTCACGGATGCCACCGGCCATGTCGAGCAGCTCGCGCAGCGTGATGCCCAGCGGCGCCTCGTACTGGCCGGGACGCGTCACGTGCCCCGACAGCGAGAACAGCCCGAAGCCGGCCGAACGCTCGGTGCCCATCTGCTTGAACCAGTCGGACCCGTTCTTCACGATGCTGGGCACCGACGCGATCGACTCGACGTTGTTGACGACCGTCGGCCGCGCGTACAGACCGGCGACGGCCGGGAACGGCGGCTTCAGGCGCGGCTGACCACGCAGGCCCTCGAGCGAGTCGAGCAGCGCGGTCTCCTCGCCGCAGATGTACGCACCGGCACCGGCGTGCACCGTGACCTCGAGGTCGTAGCCCGACCCGAGGATGTTCTTGCCCAGGTAGCCGGCCGCGTAGGCCTCCTCGACCGCGCGCAGCAGGCGGCGGTACACGTGCACGACCTCGCCGCGCAGGTAGATGAACGCGTGGTGGCAGCCGATCGCGAACGACGTGATCGCGACCCCCTCGATGAGGTGCTGCGGGCTGGCCATCATCAGCGGGATGTCCTTGCACGTGCCCGGCTCGGACTCGTCCGCGTTGACCACGAGGTACCGCGGGCCGCCGTCGGGGGCCGGCAGGAAGCTCCACTTCATGCCCGTGGGGAACCCGGCGCCGCCACGACCGCGCAGACCGGAGTCCTTCACGGTGGTGACGATGTCGGCGGGCGCCATCGTCAGGGCCTTGCGCAGGCCCGCGTAGCCGCCGGACGCCTCGTAGGCGGCCAGGGTCCACGACCGGTCGGTGTCCCAGCCGGCCGACAGGACGGGGGTGAGCGTGGTGGCCATCACGACTCCTTCGCGGCGTCGGTGGACTTCTTGGTGCGGCGAGCCTTGGGCGAGCTGTCGGCCGGTGTCGTGGCCGGGCGCTCCGCGCTGGACTGCTTCCCGCCGGTCTTCGGCGCGGTAGCCGCGGCCGGCGCCTGAGCCGGCGCCGCGGCGGCGGGTGCACCGGGCACCGGCGCCGTCCAGCCGTGCTCGGCGGCCAGCCGCGCACCGCGCAGCGTCGCCTCACCGGCGCCGGGGCCCTCGTCGGCCCGTCCGTCGGTGAACCCGGCCAGCACCCGCGAGACCTCCTTGAAGGAGGCCACCGAGTCCGGCCCACGCGTCGGCCGCACCGGCTTGCCGGCCCGCAGGTCGTCGACCACGGCCTTCGCCGAGTCCGGCGTCTGGTTGTCGAAGAACTCCCAGTTGACCATCACCACGGGCGCGTAGTCGCACGCCGCGTTGCACTCGACGCGCTCGAGCGTGACGGCGCCGTCCTCGGTCGTCTCGTCGTGCCCGATGCCCAGGTGGTCGGTCAGCTCCTCCCAGATGGCGTCGCCGCCCATGACGCCGCACAGCGTGTTCGTGCACACGCCCACGGTGTACTCGCCGTTGGGGTGGCGCTTGTACTGCGTGTAGAACGTCGCGACCGCCGACACCTCGGCGGTCGTCAGGCCCAGCGTCGCGGCGCAGAACGCGATGCCGCGCGGCGAGACGTAGCCGTCCTCGGCCTGCACCAGGTGCAGCATCGGCAGCAGCGCGGAACGCTCCTGCGGGTAGCGCGCGACGATCGCCGCGGCGTCGGCGGCGAGGCGCTCACGCGTGGCCTCGTCGTAGCCCGTGGCGTGCCGGGCGCCGGGCGTGCGCCCGGCCGGAGCCTGTTCGACGGACATCAGCGGTCCACCCCTCCCAGCACGGGGTCGAGCGAGGCCACCGAGACGACGACGTCGGCCACCTGGCCGCCCTCGCACATCATCGAGACGGCCTGCAGGTTGTTGAACGACGGGTCACGGAAGTGCGCGCGGTACGGCTTGGTGCCGCCGTCGGAGACCAGGTGCACGCCCAGCTCGCCGCGCGGGTGCTCGACGGTCTGGAACACCTGCCCGGCCGGGACCCGGAAGCCCTCGGTGACCAGCTTGAAGTGGTGGATCAGGGCCTCCATCGAGGTGCCCATGATCTCCTTGATGTGGTCGAGCGAGTTGCCCATGCCGTCGGCGCCGACGGCCAGCTGTGCCGGCCAGGCCACCTTCTTGTCGGCGACCATCACCGGTCCGGCACCCATCGCCTGCAGGCGGTCGAGGGTCTGCTCGACAATCCGCATCGACTGGTAGCACTCCTCGAACCGCAGCACGATCCGCGCCCACGCGTCGGCGTCGGTCGAGGTCGGCACGTCGAAGTCGTACGTCTCGTAGCCGCAGTACGGGTCGGCCTTGCGCACGTCGTAGGGCAGGCCCGACGAGCGCAGCACCGGGCCGGTCATGCCGAGCGCCATGCAGGCGGCCAGGCTCAGGTTCGCGATGCCCTTGGTCCGCAGGTGCAGGATCGGGTTGGCCATCATGAGGTCCTCGAGCTGCCCGAGGTAGTGCCGCACCGTCACGAGGGCCTCGCGCACCGCGTCGACCGCACCCGGGGGGATGTCCTGCGCGACGCCGCCGGGGCGGATGTACGCGTGGTTCATGCGCAGCCCGGTGACGAGCTCGAAGATCTTGAGGATCTCCTCGCGGGCGGTGAACCCGGTCGTCATGACGGTTGTCGCACCGAGCTCGTTGCCCGCGGTGGCCAGGCACACCAGGTGCGAGGCGATCCGGTTGAGCTCCATCATCAGCACCCGGATGACGGTGGCCCGCTCCGGGACGTCGTCGGTGATGCCGAGCAGCTTCTCGATCGCCAGGCAGTACGCGGCCTCCTGGAACAGCGGGGCCACGTAGTCCATGCGGGTGCAGAAGGTCACGCCCTGGGTCCAGGTGCGGAACTCCATGTTCTTCTCGATGCCCGTGTGCAGGTAGCCGATACCGGCACGGGCCTCGGTCACGGTCTCGCCGTCGATCTCGAGCATGAGCCGCAGCACGCCGTGCGTCGACGGGTGCTGGGGGCCCATGTTGACGACGATGCGCTCCTCGCCGAGGCGCGCAGCCTCCTCGGCGATCTCCGACCAGTCGCCGCCGGACGCCTCGAAGGACGGGACCGCGTTCGTGTCGCCGTCGGAGACGTGACCTGTCGCGTGGGGGGTCTGGGTGCTCATCAGCTGTACGACCTCCGCTGGTCGGGGGGCGGCACGGTGGCGCCCTTGTACTCGACCGGGATGCCACCGAGCGGGTAGTCCTTGCGCTGCGGGTGGCCGGGCCAGTCGTCGGGCATCTGGATGCGGGCCAGGGCGGGGTGCCCGTCGAACACGATGCCGAAGAAGTCGTACGTCTCGCGCTCGTGCCAGTCGTTGGCCGGGTACACGGTCGTCGTCGACGGGATGTGCGCGTCACCGTCGGGGGCCGCGACCTCGAACCGTAGGCGGCGCCCGTGCGTCACCGAGACCACGTGGTAGACGGCGTGCAGCTCACGACCGGTCTCGTTCGGGTAGTGCACGCCCGAGACGCCCAGGCTCAGCTCGAACCGCAGGTCCGGGTCGTCGCGCAGCGCCTGCGCGACCTCGACGACGTGCTCGCGCGCGACGTGCAGCGTGAGCTCCTCGCGGTCGACGACCACGGCCTCGACCGCGTTCGCGAAACCGGTACCCGACTCGTCGAGCACCTCGGTCAGCACGTCGACGACCTCGTCGAACCAGCCGCCGTACGGACGCTCGCTCGGACCGGGCAGCGTGACCGTGGTGACCAGGCCGCCGTAGCCGGAGGTGTCGCCCGTGCCCTGCACGCCGAACATGCCGGTACGGACCTCGACCACCGGGAAGGTCGTGCGACCGGCGGCGTCGACCGCGTCCACCTCGTTGCCCTTCTCGTCGGTCATCGCAGCAGGCCCGTCATGTGCGAGGTCGGCGTGGCCTCGAGCGCGGCGGCCTCGGCGGCGGCGGCGATCTCGCGGCGGTTCTTGCCGAGCGGCTCGTCCTGGATCTGCGCGTGCAGCGTGAGGATCGCGTTGATCAGCATCTCCGGGCGCGGCGGGCAGCCCGGCAGGTAGATGTCCACCGGCACGACGTGGTCCACGCCCTGCACGATGGCGTAGTTGTTGAACATCCCGCCGGACGACGCGCACACACCCATCGACAGGACCCACTTCGGCCCGGCCATCTGGTCGTAGACCTGGCGGACGATCGGCGCCATCTTCTGGCTCACGCGCCCCGCCACGATCATCAGGTCGGACTGGCGCGGCGAGGCACGGAAGACCTCCATGCCGAACCGGGAGATGTCGAACCGGCTGCCGCCGGTGGCCATCATCTCGATCGCGCAGCAGGCCAGACCGAACGTCACCGGCCACAGCGAGGACTTGCGGAAGTAGCCGACGAGGTCCTCGACCGTCGTGAGCAGGAATCCCGAGGGTGCTTCTTCGAGGCCCATGTCAGCCCTCCTTGCGGGTCGGGACGAGCGTGCGTGCGTGTGCAGGTGCGGGTGCCGTCGGTCGGATCAGTCCCACTCGAAACCGCCCCGGCGCCACTCGTACACGAACGGGACCGTGATGATCACCAGGAACGCCATCATCGCCACGAGCCCGAACATCGCCAGGTCGGCGAAGCTCACGGCCCACGGGTAGAGGAAGACGACCTCGATGTCGAACACGATGAAGGTCATGGCGACCAGGTAGTACTTCACCGGGAACCGGCCGCCACCGATCGCGTGCGGGGTCGGCTGGATGCCGCACTCGTACGCCTCGAGCTTGGCGCGGTTGTACCGCTTGGGGCCCAGGATCGCGCTGGCACCCACGCCGCCGAGCGCGAGGACCGCGGCGATGCCCATCAGCACCAGGACGGGAATGAACGGGTTGGTCATCGCGCAGGCCTCCTCGGCGCTGAGGTGCGGGTGGTCATGCTGCGGGTGCGATCCGTGCGAGCCCGGCGATGACCCGGTCGACGACGTCGCCGCCGCGGGGTTCGTAGCAGTCCGACAGGAGCTTGAGGGTGAAGCGCATCACGAGCGGGCGGGGCAGGCCGTAGCGGGTGCAGATGCGCATGACCTCAGGGTGCTCGATGAGCCGGACGAAGACGCGGCCGAGCGTGTAGTACCCGCCCAGGTCGTCCTTCATCCTGCGCTCGTAGGTCGCGAACGCGCGCTCGCGACCGGCGGCCGTGCCGCGGGCCAGCCCCTGCGCGATCGCGTCGGCGGCGACCCGGCCGGCCTGCAGGCCGTACGCGATGCCCTCGCCGTTGAACGGGCTGATCATGCCGGCGGCGTCACCGGCGAGCATCAGGCCCTGGCCGTACAGCGGACCCCTGTTGAAGCCCATCGGCAGCGCGGCCCCACGGACCTCGCCGACCTGGTTCTCGGGGGTGAACTCCCACTCGGCGGGCGCGTTGGCCATCCAGGCGGCGAACAGGGCCTTGTAGTCGACCTTGGTCGCGGCCGCCGTCGAGCTCACCGAACCGAGACCGACGTTGGCGGTGCCGTCACCGAGGGAGAAGATCCAGCCGTAGCCCGGCATGAGGTTCGAGCGGTGCGGCTCGCCGTCCCACAGCTCGAGGTGCGACTCCATCCAGGGGTCCTCGTGGCGCGGCGTGCGGAAGTAGGTACGGACGGCCACGCCCATCGGACGGTCGTCGCGCTTCTGCAGACCCATGCCGGTCGCCAGCCGGGCCGAGACACCGTCCGCCGCGACGACCACCGGGGCGCGGTAGACGACCTCGTCGCCGTCCCTGCGTCCGTCGGCGTCGACCGGGCGGGCCGTCACGCCGACGACGCGGCCGGTGCGCTCGTCGCGCACGGGGCCGGTGACCATGGTGCGCTCGAGGAGCTTGGCGCCCGCGGCCTGCGCGTGCGTGGCGAGCAGGTGGTCGAACGACATGCGCGCCCTGGCCAGCCCGAAGGACGGGTAGCTCGAGATCTCCGGCCACGGCAGCTCGATGCGGTGCCCGCCGCCGATCACGCGCAGACCCCGGTTGCGGATCCAGCCGTCCTGCTCGTCGATCGGCACGCCCATGCGGACCAGCTCGGCCACCGCACGGGGCGTCAGGCCGTCGCCGCAGATCTTGTCGCGGGGGAACGAGGCCTTGTCGAGCAGGAGCACCTGGAGGCCCGCGGCGGCGCAGTGGTAGGCCGCGCTCGCACCCGCCGGACCTGCGCCCACGACGATGACGTCCGCGTCATCGTGCGTTGCTCCCAGCACCGGTCGCTCCATTTGTGACGGCGTTCACTTACGGCTGGACCGAGTTTATCGACCGGTCAACCCACTGTCTTGGAAGGCTTTCCTTACTCGGGACGAACCGCCCTGTGCAGGGCCACGATGCCACCTGAGAGGTTCCGGAACCCCACCTGTGACCAGCCCGCCCGGACGAGCATCCGGCCGAGCTCCTGCTGGTCGGGCCACTCCCGGATCGTCTCGGCCAGGTAGACGTACGCGTCCGGCTCCTTGGACACCGCGCGGGCCACCGGCGGCAGCGCGCGCATGAGGTACTCGGTGTAGACCGTACGGAACGGCGCCCACGTCGGCCGTGAGAACTCGCACACGACCAGTCGTCCGCCCGGGCGTGTCACCCGCATCATCTCGGCCAGCGCCGCCGGCACGTCCGTGACGTTGCGCAGGCCGAACGAGATCGTCACCGCGTCGAACGAGGCGTCCGCGAACGGCAGGTGCAGCGCGTCCCCCGCCACGAAGGACAGGTCCGGGCGCCGACGCTTGCCGACCGCGAGCATGCCCGTCGACAGGTCGCACGGGACCACGCGCACGCCCGCGTCCGCCAGCGGCTCGCTCGACGTGCCGGTGCCCGCCGCGAGGTCGAGCACGGTCTGCCCCGGCTCGGCCGCGACCGCCCGCAACGTCTCGCGCCGCCAGGCCCGGTCCTGGCCGAGCGACACCACGTCGTTGGTCAGGTCGTACTTGCGGGCGATCCCGTCGAACATCGCGGCGACGTCGCGGGGGTCCTTCTCCAGGCCGGCACGAGACATGGGCCCATCGTCGCAGGTCTGGCGGGCTGGTCCGTGCAGCAGGCATACCCTGGAGGGCGATGAGCACGCAGACGAGCGCACCGACCGACCGCGTGCCGCACCCCCTGGTGGTCCGCACCGTCGCCCTCGGTGACGACGACCTCACCGGCCTCGGCGACCTCGCGGGCAGCCCCTTCACCCGAGGTCCTGCCGGCCGACGCGCCGCGGACGCCGGCACGCCCGACCCCGCCGACCTACTCGGCCTGCTCCCCGCCGACGCCCCGCTCGCCTGGGTGCGACGCGGTGACGGGCTCGTGGCCTGGGGCGAGGCCCTACGGGTCGAGGTGCACGGCCCGGACCGCTTCGCGCAGGCCGAACGCGTCTGGCAGGAGGTGCTGGCCCACGCGATCGTGCGCGACGAGGTCCGCCTCCCCGGCACCGGCGCGGTCGCGTTCGGCTCGTTCGCCTTCGACGAGGACTCCCCCGCAGGCGGCGTCGTCGTGGTCCCGTCCGTCGTCGTCGGCCGACGGGGCGGACGCACGTGGCTGACCACGCTGACGACCGGCGCCCGGCTGCACGGCGCACCCCGGCTCGCCGACGTGGTCGGCGACCGCACCCCCGTGCACGACCCCGGCGAGGTCACCTCGACCGACGGCGCCGTCGACGCCGCCGGGTGGCGGGACGTCGTGGCCCGGGGCGTGGCCGCCATCCGCGCCGGCGAGGTCGACAAGGTCGTGCTGGCCCGCGACGTCATCGCCCGCACGCAACGACCCGTCGACGTGCGCTGGGCGCTGCAGCGGCTGGCCGACGACTACGAGTCGTGCTGGACGTTCAGCGTCGACGGCCTCATCGGTGCCACCCCCGAGCTGCTCGTCCGCTCCGAGAAGGGCCTGGTCACCTCGCGCGTGCTCGCCGGGACCATCCGCCGCACCGGCGACGACGCAGCCGACGTGGCGCGCGCCGCGATCCTCGCCCACTCCTCCAAGGACCTCGAGGAGCACGAGTACGCCGTCTCGTCCGTCGCCGGTGCTCTCGAGCCGTTCTGCTCCTCGACCAACGTGCCCGACGTGCCGTTCGTGCTGCACCTGCCGAACGTGCTGCACCTCGCCTCCGACGTCACCGGGGTGCTCGCGGCACCGACCGGCGAGCAGTCCCACCCCTCGTCGCTCGCGCTGGCCGCCGCGCTGCACCCCACGGCCGCCGTGTGCGGCACGCCGACCCAGGCGGCCCGTGCGCTGATCCGCCGGATCGAGGGCATGGACCGCGGTCGGTACGCCGGCCCGGTCGGCTGGTTCGGCGCCGACGGCGACGGCGAGTGGGGCATCGCGCTGCGCTCCGCGCAGGTCGACCCCGACGACGACCGGCGTGTGCGCCTGTTCGCCGGCTGCGGGATCGTGGCCGCCTCCGACCCGGCCGCCGAGCTCGCCGAGTCCGAGGCCAAGCTCATCCCCATGCGGCACGCGCTCGGCCGGGGCACCGGCGACCGCTGAGGTCACCCGGCGCCCCGGCCGGCGAGCCCGGCCTACTGGCCGGAGCCCTGCTGCTCCTGCTGCTGCTGGAACCACTCCCACAGCTGCTCGGGGGTCATGTCCTGCGGGTCGACGCTGCCGCTGCCGCTGTCGGAGCCGGAACCGGACGAGGTGTCCGTCGTCTCCTCCCGCGCCGCGAGGGTCACGTCGACGTCGATCGCCTTGCCGTCGCGCACGACCGTCAACGTCACCTGCGTGCCCGAGGTCAGCGCCCGCACGTAGGCGGTGAGCGACTCGGCGCCGCCGACGGTCTTGCCGCCGATCGCGACGATCGTGTCGCCCTCCTGCAGGCCGGCCGTCGAGGCGGGCGAGTCCGAGCTGACGGACTGCACCACGGCCCCGCGGCGGGTCACGCCGTCGGCCGTGGCCGTGCCGTCGGCCAGGGTCACCCCGAGGAACGCGTGCTCGGCGGTGCCCGAGTCGATCAGCTGCGAGGCGACCGACGAGACGAGGTTCACCGGGATCGCGAACCCGATGCCGATCGAGCCGGAGTCGCTCGAGGTCGTCGCGATCGACGAGGTGATGCCGATGACCTCGCCCTTCGCGTTGAACAGCGGACCGCCGGAGTTGCCGGGGTTCACCGCGGCGTCGATCTGGATCGCGTTGGTCACGACGGTGTCCGAGGCGGTGCCCGTCTCGGACGTCGACACCGGGCGGTCGACCGCCGAGACGATGCCGGTCGTCACGGTGTTGGCCAGGCCGAGCGGGTTGCCGACCGCCATGACCGCCTCGCCGACCGTCACCGCGTCCGAGTCGCCCAGCGCGGCCGGGCTCAGGTCGTCGGGCGCGTCCGTCAGCTGCACGACGGCCAGGTCGGTCGTCGAGTCGGTGCCCACGATCGTCGCGTCGTACAGGCGACCGTCGCTGAGGGTGACCTGCACCGTGTCGCCCTCGGCGCCCTCGACGACGTGGTTGTTCGTGATGATGTGGCCCTCGGCGTCGATGATCACGCCCGAGCCCTCGGCGGTGCCGCTGCTGGTCGTCACCTGGATGGCCACGACCGAGGCCTGCACGGCGCTCGTCACGGCCTCCCAGTCGGGGTTGTCCGAGGTCGAGCCGGAGACCGGGACCGACTCGTTCGTGGTCGTGCCGATCGAGGCGAGCGTCGACGGGCGCGTGGTGTCGTCGTCGCCGAACGCCCCGGTCAGGGCCGCCACGCCGAACGCGGACGCCAGCGCGGCGATCACGCCGACCGAGGTGACCGGCAGCCAGATGCTGCGCCGCTTGGCGGGCGCACCCGACGGCTCGATCGACTGCAGGGGCACGTCACCGGGCTGGGCCGGCTGGGCGTACGCGTACGAGGGCTGCTGAGGCACCTGCTGCGGCATCGGTGCGGGTGCCGGTGCGGCGCCGTAGGCCGCGGCGTGCGCGCGCTCCTGCGCCAGCCGGGCCTCGTGCTGCGCGCGCAGGTCGGCCGGGGCCGCCGGGTGCGGCGGCAGGAAGGGGTTCGTCGGGTGCGTCCCCGTGGGCTGCTGCACGGGCGGCGCCGGGACGACAGGCGCCACCGGTGCGGGAGCCGGCCCGGCCGGCAGGGGCTGGGTCTGCTGGACGGGCTGCACCGGTGCGCTCGGCTGCGCCGTCGGCGGCGTCGCCGGGGGCGGGGTCAGCGGCTGCGTGTCGGCCATCCGGGGAAGCGGCTGCGTCGCACCTGCGGGGGTGATCGGCTGCGTCTCGCCGAGCGGCTGGTCCTGCTGCGGGGTTCCCTGGTCGGGGGTCTCGGACATGTGCCCTCCTTCGTCGAGGACCATCAGACCCCCCGGGCCTGGAGGGACCCTTCACGAAACCTGGGAGCCGGCTTGGAGTTCCACAGGTGGCTTCGGACGTCCGACGCCCGAGCCAACGGGCCCCGCTCAGCCGAGGGCGGCGTCCACCGCGGCAGCCACGGCAGCGCCGATCCGGGCCGTCAGCGCACGGCGCCCCGACCGGTCCACGCGCACCTCGACGACGCTCGTACCCACACCCGGTGCCGCCAGCGCGGGCAGCAGGCCGTCGACGTCACCGACGTGCACGTGCCGCACGCCGTACGCCGCGCACAAGGCCGCGAGGTCCACGCCGTGCGGCGTGCCGAAGACGCGCTCGAACACGTCCGCGCGGGCCGGGTCGCCGTGCTCGAGCGTCGCGAAGATCGACCCGCCGTCGTCGTGCGCCACCACGATCTGCAGGTCGGCGCGCGCCTCGAGCGACCCCCGAAGCAGCCCACCCGCGTCGTGCAGGAACGTCAGGTCGCCCAGGTAGGCGCGCACCCGGCGGTGCGGCAGACCGAGCGCGACCCCGGTCGCGGTCGCGACCGTGCCGTCGATCCCCGCCAGCCCCCGGTTGGCGAGCACGAGCGGAGGCACGTCCCAGCGGGCCACCAGGTCCAGGTCCCGCACCGGGTTGGACGAACCGACCACCAGGGCGTCCCCGGGCCTGCTCACCGCCGCGACCGCCCGCGCCAGGAGCGGGCCCGTCACACGCGGTCCGCTGCGCGAGGGCGGGGCGTCCGCACCCGAGTCGAGGACCTCGTCGATCGCGGCCAGTGCCGCCGAACCGGCCGTGCGCCAGGCCTCGAGCCAACCCGCGGGGGCGCCCACACGGCCGAGCCGCATCCGGGCGGGCACCTCGGTCAGCACGTCGGTCGCGTTGCGCGACGCGTCGGGCCACCCCGCACCGGACGGAGCGACGACCAGGACCTCGACGTCCTCGCGGCCGAGCAGACGTTGCACCGGCCGGGACAGCGTGGGGCGACCCAGGACGACGGCCCGACCCACCCGACCGCCCAGCCGCGGGTCGTCCAGCAGCAGGCGGTAGGCGCCGATCGCGTGCGGACCGCCGCGCACACCCGAGGACGGTTCCGCCAGGAGCGGCCAGCCGTTCGCCTCGGCGAGCGTCCTCGCCTCGGGACCCGCACCGTCCCCGGCGACCACCACGGTCGGCACGGCCCCGCGACCGCGCGTGCGGACCACCGGCACGGCGCCGGTCAGGGGCCCGCCCACGGCTCCGCCCAGGGCGGTCGTGGACACCGTCGGCAGGGCCGAGGTCGCCGTGCCCACCCGTGCACCGCCCTCGCTCGTCCCGCGCGGGAGCACGTGCGTCAGCCCGGCACGCGACGGCACGGGCCAGGCGTCCCCGGCAGGAGCCAGCGGCTCCCGGTACGCCAGGTCGACGTGCACGGGCCCCGGGTGTGCGGTTCGGGCACCCGTCGCGGCTGCGAGCGCGCGGGCGAGGGTGCGGCGCAGGTCCCGGTCCTCCCCCGGCCTGCCGGTCGGCGCCGGGACGTCGATCGCGAGCCGCACCGCCGAGCCGAAGATGCCGACCTGCTCGGTCGTCTGGTTCGCGCCCGTGCCGCGCAGCTCGTGCGGCCGGTCGGCCGTGAGGAGCAGGAGCGGCACGCCGCTGTGGTGCGCCTCGAGGACCGCCGGGTGCAGGTTCGCCACCGCGGTGCCCGACGTCGTGACGACCACGACCGGGCGCAGCACGCCCTCGGCCTGGGCGGCCTTCGCCAGCCCGAGGGCGAGGAACCCGGCGTCCCGCTCGTCGATCCGCACGTGCAGGCGCAGGGCGGGGGCACCGGCCGGGCGCACGCCCTCGGGTCGGGCCGCGTCCGCGAGCGCGTAGGCGAGCGGGGCGCTGCGCGAGCCCGGGGCCAGCACGACGTCCTCGACACCGAGCGCCGCCACCGCCTGCACGAGCACGCGGGCCGCGGTCACGGCGGGGTGCTCGCCCTGCGGCTCCTGAGCGCCTCCGTGCCCGCTGGACGGGTCGGACGGCCGGGGTGCGGGGTCGGACGGCGTCACGTCGGCCATCATGCCCGAGCGTCCGGACCGTCACCGGCGCCCGACGTGCGGGCCAGCACCGCGTCGCGCCGTGCGAGCCAGCGCGCGGTCACCGCAGGGTCGGCCGCCGTGCGCGCCAGCGCGGCCGGGTCCGGGGCGGTTCGGCGGACCGTGATCGCCCCGTCGACGGGCAGCAGCGGGTCGGTCACGACGTCGTCGGTGAACAGCTGCGCGGTGGCCAGGCCGCACGCGTACGGCAGCTCGGGCAGCGCCGCGGCGAGCGCCACGCCGGCGGCCAGCCCGATCGACGACTCGAGAGCCGAGGAGACCACGACGGGCAACCCCACCTGCTCGGCCAGACGCAGGCACGCCCGCACCCCGCCCAGCGGCTGCACCTTGAGCACGACGACGTCGGCCGCGTGCGCCCGGGCCACCGCGAGCGGGTCGGCGGCCCGGCGGATCGACTCGTCCGCGGCGATCGGCACGTGCGTGCGTCGCCGCAGGGCGGCCAGGTCGGCGACCGTGGGCACCGGCTGCTCGGCGTACTCCAGGCCGCCCGCGGCACGGTCGAGGACGACGAGCCGGGCGACGGCCGTGTCGAGGTCCCACGCGGCGTTGGCGTCGATGCGGATCGCGCCGTCGGGTCCGAGCGCGTCGCGGACGGCCTCGAGCCGGGCGATCTCGTCCGCGAGCCCCTGCCCGCGCTCGGCCACCTTGACCTTCGCGGTGCGGCAGCCGGCCGACGCGGTGACGATCCGGTGGGCCTCCTCCGGGCCGACCGCGGGCACGGTGACGTTCACCGGCACGCGGTCGCGCACCGGTGCCGGCCACCCCTCGTCCGCGGCCTCACGGGCGCTGCGCCACCAGGGCGTCGACTCGGCGACGTCGTAGTCCCAGAACGGGCTGAACTCGCCCCAGCCGGCGTCGCCGCGCACGAGGAGGCCGTCGCGGACGGTCAGGCCGCGGAAGCGGGTGCGCAGCGGGATCGACCAGACGTGCAGGTCGGACGAGCCGGGGGCGAGGACGTCGGGCACCGTGCCAGGGTAGGCGCGCCGCCGGTGGGCCAGCGTCGACCGGGTGGGCCCGATCAGTGCGCCTGCGTCGGCCCGTGCGCCTGCGGCGGTCAGTGGGCCTGCGTCGAGAGGTTGAGGCCGACGACCCCGGCCACGATGAGCACCAGCGAGACCACCGTGACCACGGACATCCGCTCGTCGAGCAGCACGGCCGCGAGCACCGCGGTCAACGAGGCGCCCACACCGACCCAGACGCCGTAGGCGACGCCGACGGGCAGGGTGCGCAGCGCGAAGCTCAGCCCGGCGAACGACAGCGCCGCGAGCACGAGGAACGACACGCTCGGCCACAGCCGGCTGAACCCCTCCGAGTACTTCAGGCTCAGCGCCCAGCCCGCCTCGAGCATGCCGGACACGATCAGGACGACCCACGCCACGGGACTGCACCTCCGCCGCACCGACAGGCTCGTGCACGGGGGCCTCCGCCTCGGGCGGTGCCGCACCCGGCAGGGCGCTCACGGTCGGTGCCGATGCCGTGCGCGCCGGGTGGCAAGTTCCGCCGTCGCGCCCACGGGAGCCTCCATGGAAGCACGCCCCAGGGCCGTCCGGCACGGCTGGTGACCGATCTCACCGGAGCGTTCCCGGCCGCCCCGCCGCGGCCGGGGGCCGTCCGGAACGGCCCGGAGCCGCCCGGCTAGGGTGGCGGCGTGACCGCCGCAGCGCTGCCCGACCCCGTCTCCGCCACGTTCGACCCGACGCGGTGGCGCACCGTCGCGGGCTTCGAGGACCTCACCGACATCACGTACCACCGGGGTGTCGCGCGTCCTTCGGCCGAGCAGTCCGCCGCCGGTGCGCACCAGCGGGACCTGCCCGTGGTGCGTGTCGCGTTCGACCGGCCCGAGGTGCGAAACGCGTTCCGTCCGCACACCGTCGACGAGCTCTACCGGGTGCTCGACCACGCCCGGATGACCTCCGACGTCGGCACCGTGCTGCTCACCGGCAACGGGCCGAGCCCGAAGGACGGCGGCTGGGCGTTCTGCTCCGGCGGCGACCAGCGCATCCGCGGCAGGTCCGGTTACCAGTACGCCTCGGGCGACACGGCCGACGACGTCGACCCGGCCCGGGCGGGCAGGCTGCACATCCTCGAGGTGCAGCGGCTCATCCGCACGATGCCGAAGGTCGTCGTCGCCCTCGTCAACGGGTGGGCCGCCGGCGGCGGGCACTCCCTGCACGTCGTGGCAGACCTGACGATCGCCGGCCGCGAGCACGCCCGGTTCAAGCAGACCGACGCGAACGTGGGCTCGTTCGACGGCGGCTACGGCTCCGCTCTGCTGGCCCGTCAGGTCGGCCAGAAGCGTGCCCGCGAGATCTTCTTCCTCGCCCGCGAGTACACCGCGCAGGACGCCTACGACTGGGGCGCTGTCAACGAGGTCGTCGACGACGCACTCCTGGAGGAGGCCGGGCTCGAGTACGCCCGGATCATCGCGACGAAGTCCCCGCAGGCGGTCCGCATGCTCAAGTTCGCCTTCAACCTGGCCGACGACGGCCTTGCCGGCCAGCAGGTCTTCGCCGGCGAGGCGACCCGGCTGGCGTACATGACCGACGAGGCCGTCGAGGGCCGCGACGCGTTCCTGCAGCGCCGCGACCCGGACTGGTCGGGCTTCCCGTACGCCTACTGACGGACACACGCGACCGACGGGTCAGCGCACGCGTCAGCAGCCAGACGGCTCAGCGGCCGGCGAACGCCCAGCCGACGAGGTCGACGACCTGGGCCAGGACGACGCCCGCCGCGACGAGCAGGCCGACCAGCACGACGGCGGACGTCACGACGGCACCGATCGCACGGACCCGCTCGGGGTGCTCGACGGCGCTGGTGCGGGGCGTGAAGGTGGTCATGGGACCAGCCAACGCCTTCGCGGGCGCGAGCGCGTCCACCCGACGGATCGCCCTGGGCGTGCCGCGCTCCACCCCGGGCGGGCACGGTGTCCACCTGCGGTCGTAGGGGCACCCTGAGTGCGACCCCGGGTGCCGCGGGGGAAGCGGTCAGGAGACCGTGAGCGAACCGGTGCCGGCCGGGACGAGCTCGACCCAGGTGTTGCCCGGCGCGAGCGTCGCGGGGGCGCCGTCGGAGGTGTACAGGAGCATCGGGGCGTCGGCCGCGGTCTTCTCCCAGCGCACCGGCACGGTCTTCCCGCCCGTCGCGAGCACGCCGTCGCCCGAGCCGACCAGGTCGTACGTGGGCACGGGCGTCCCCCCTTGGGCGCCGAACCCCGTGTTGGGGTGGTTCGCCGTGATCGAGACGACGTTCACCGCGGACAGGCGTGCGCCGCTCGCGGCCGTCGCCGGCGTCGTGCCCTCCGACCGCAGCCAGGTGCCGCTCGCACCGTCCCAGGACCAGCTCGGGCTGGACGCGGCCGACAGGCGGAAGGCGAGGGTCGTCGCCGGTGTGCCCGTGCTGACCGCGGTCGCGCGCTCCGCCGAGCGGGCGATGGCGAACTGCTCGGCGGGTGGTGCGGAGTGGTCGGCGTCGGCGATGCCCCACCACGTCTCGGGCGTGCCGTACACGTTGTGGGGGGCCGATCGGGTGCTGACCCGGTACATGCCGGGGGCGCCGGCGTCGTGGCTGATCATCTGCACGCCGCTGGCCTCGACGAGCGCCAGGATGCCCGGCTGCCCGCCGGAGAAGGCCAGCAGGCCGTGCAGCGGCTGCAGGATCAGCGGGTCCATCGGACGCACCGAACGGATCGGTCCGACCTCGGCGGGCACCTGGGAGTGGAAGACCGCGACGAACCGTGACACGTCGAACTCGACGATGGTCTCCCAGACGACGTCCGCCTGGTCCAGGCCGGTCTGCGGGCGGGCGAGGGCCGTGTTCTCGATCTTCACGGCCAGTGCGGGCCGCTGCGCGACCTCGGCGACGGCGACACCCGTCAACGGCCAGGTGATCGGCACCACGGGTGCGGGCGGGGCGGACTTCGCGGCGACGACCGTGGGGCCGATGGTGACCGCCGGGACCGGCGCGGGGTCGACCGCTCCACCGCTGCACGCCGTCAGGGCGAGCACACCGACGAGCGCACTCAGGGCCGTCAGCCGGTGCCGTGCTCCCGGTCGTGCGAACGCTGCGGTCATCGTCGTCTCCCCCGTCCGTGCCGCACGGGTGCCGGACACGCTCCGTGAGAGGCCCGGCTGAGGCCCGACTCAGGCACAGCTGAGGCCCGGCGGCACGCTCCAGCCTCTCAGACGGGCCCGACGGCGTGCACCGCGACGCGCGGCCCGTCAGCTGACGGTGATGCTGCCCGAGCTGGTCGGCACGAGCTCGATCCAGGTGGCTCCGGGAGCCAGCGACACGGGCTGCCCGTCCGGCCCGGTCAGCACGAGGAGCGCATCGGTCGAGGCCTTCGACCACGTGATCGCGAGCGAGCGGCCGCCGACGGCGACCACGCCCTCGCCCGAGCCCACGAGCTTGGTCTCCGGGACCGGCGACCCGGCCGGGTCGACCGTGCCGGAGTCGACGAGCTGCACCTTGAGCGCAACCACGTTTGCCGCGGCGAGGCGAGCCCCGGAGGCCGCGGTCGCCGGGGTCGTGCCCTCGGTGCGCAGCCACGTGCTGCTCGCGGCGTCCCACGTCCAGGACGGGTGCGCGTAGCCCGACAGCACGGTGTCGATCGTCGTGGCCGGGGTGCCGGTCTGCACGACCGTCGACTGCTCCGCGCGGCGTGCGATCGTGAACTGGGCCTGCGGCGAGGCGCTGTGGTCGGCGTCGGCCTGCGCCCAGAACGTCTCGGGCGTGCCGAACACGTTGTGCGGCGCCGGCTTGCCGCCGGACTTGCGGTAGAAGCCGTCGTTGCCGGCGTCGTTGCTGAGCAGCTGCAGCCCGGCCGTGCTCAGCGCCTTGACGAAGCCGGCCTGGCCGCCGGAGAAGGCCACCAGCCCGTGCAGGGGCGCGGTGATCGCGGGATCCATGGGCCGCACGGACCTGATCGGCCCGACCTCCTTGGGCACCTGCGACTGGAAGACCGCGACGAAGCGCGTGACGCCGCCCTCGACCACCTGCTCCCAGACCATGTCCGCCTGGTCGATCCCGGTCTGCGGACGCACCTCGCGCGGGTTCTCGATCTTGACCGCGAGCGCGGGCCGTTCCACGACGGCGTCCGAGGCGACACCGGTGAGCGGCCAGCGTGCAGGGACGACGGGCGTCGGCGCCGGCTGCTTGTCGGCCGTCACGACCGCCGGGCTGGTCACGTCGGGCAGCGAGGCCGCGTCCGGGGGCCCTGCGCACGCCGCGAGCGCGAGCGACGCCACGGAGCCGAGCGTCGCGGCGACCCTCAGCAGCGACGTCCGCGCCCGGGGCCGGGCTGCAGGTCGTGCTGCGGATCGGGGTGCACGTCGGGCTGCGGGCGTGGCGAAGAGCCGGGCACCAGGACGGGCACGGTGGGCGGCGGTTGCGACGGTCGGCACGAGAGGCTCCTTGGGGGGACGGACCGCCGACACTCTACGGGCCGACCGCGCCTACGCTGGCGAGGTGAGCCGTCCGCTGCACGAGGTGCCGTGCCCGACGTCCTCGTCCTCGGCCGACGTGAGCACCCTGACCTCGGCACTCGTCCTGGCGATGGACGGCACGGGGCCGGCGGTCGCTCCCGTCGACGCCTCCGCCCGATCGGGCGAGGGTCGGCCGACGTCGCCGGGCACGACGACCGTCCCGGACGACGTCGCGCTCGTGGTCCGGACCTCGGGATCCACGGGCGAGGCGCGCGGGGTGATGCTCGGGGCGGTCGCGCTGCGGGCCTCCGCGCAGGCCACGGCGGCCCGGCTCGGCGGCCCGGGACGGTGGCTGCTCGCCCTTCCCGCGCACCACGTGGCGGGACTGCAGGTGCTGGTCCGTTCGGTGCTCGCCGGCACCATGCCGGTGCTGCTGCCGCCCGGTCCGTTCCGCGCACCGGCGTTCGTCGAGGCGGCAGCCGTCCTCCACGGGCCAGGAACCGACGGCGGGCCGCGGTACGTCTCGCTCGTGCCGACCCAGCTCGTGCGGCTCCTCGACGACCCGGCAGGCACGGATGCCCTGCGGGGCTTCGACGCGGTGCTCGTCGGCGGTGCGGCCGCGTCGGGCCGCCTGCTGGAGCGCGCCCGCGACGCCCGCGTGGCCGTGGTCACCACGTACGGCATGTCGGAGACGTGCGGCGGCTGCGTGTACGACGGCGTCCCGCTCGACGGCGTGCACGTCACGGTCGCGGACGACGGCCGGATCCTGCTCGACGGCCCGGTGCTCGCGACCGGGTACCTGGGCCGGCCCGATCTCGGCGCGACGACGTTCGTCCAGCACGGCGGGGTCCGCACGCTACGGACGTCGGACGCCGGGCGGTGGGACGAGGGCCGCCTGACGGTGCTCGGCCGTCTCGACGACGTGCTCGTGACCGGTGGCGTCAAGGTCGCCCCGGCCGCCGTGGAGGACGTCGTCGCCGGACTGCCCACCGTGGCCGAGGTCTGCGTCGTCGGGGTCGCCGACCCGGAGTGGGGGCAGGTCGTGGTCGCGGTCGTCGTGCCGCGACCGGGCACCCACGGCCCTGCGCTCGACGAGGTGCGGGTGGTGGTCGGCGACCGGCTCGGTGCCGCTGCCGCACCCCGGCACGTGCTCACGGTCGACGCGCTGCCCGGCCGCGGGCCAGGGAAGACGGACCGCCGCGCGGTCACCGACCTCGCGGCCCGCACGATCCGCCCGGCACACCGGTGAGCGCACCCGTCAGCGCACCGGTCACCGCTCCTGTCGCCGCTCGGTTCGCCGCACACGTGAGGCGGGCGTCACGCGCGACCGCGGGCTCGCAGGTCGGTGCGGCATGAGACGGTGGGCGCGACCCCGTGCGAACCCGAGGAGAACCCTGTGACGACGACCCGCGAGTGGCTGGCCGGCGCCCGCCCGCGCACGCTGCCCGCCGCCGCGGCGCCCGTGCTGGTCGGCACCGGTGCGGCCGCCCAGCTCGGGCAGGCCCACCCCGGCCGTGCGGTGCTGGCCGCGGGCGTGGCGCTCGCGCTGCAGGTCGGGGTCAACTACGCCAACGACTACTCCGACGGCGTGCGCGGCACCGATCTCGAGCGGGTCGGCCCCCTGCGCCTGACCGCCTCGGGGACCGCGAGCCCGGGTGCGGTCAAGGCGGCCGCGTTCGCCTCGTTCGGCGTCGCGGGCCTGTTCGGGCTCGCGCTGGTCCTGCTCACGGGTGACTGGTGGCTGCTGGCGGTCGGTGCCCTGGCCATCGCCGCGGCCTGGGGCTACACGGGCGGGAAGAACCCCTACGGGTACCGGGGCCTGGGCGAGGTGGGCGTGTTCACGTTCTTCGGTCTCGTCGCCGTGCTCGGCACCACATGGACGCAGGCGGGCCGACTGTCCTGGCCTGCGTGGCTCGGCGCCGTGGCGGTCGGTCTGCTCGCGTGCGCGCTGCTCATGGTCAACAACCTGCGCGACGTGCCGACGGACTCGCTGGTGGGCAAGCGCACCCTCGCGGTGCGGATCGGCGAGTCGCGGGCCCGCCAGGCGTACGCGGCGATGGTGCTGCTCCCGGTGGTGCTGGGTGCGCTGTGCGCGTTCGCCGCGCCGTGGTCGCTCCTGGTGCTTCTGCTCAGCGCGCCGGCCGTGCTGCTGGCCGTGACGGTGCTGGCCGGCGCACGCGGGCGCGCGCTGGTGCCGGTGCTCGGTGGCACCGGGATGCTCGAGCTGGCCTTCGGCGTGCTGCTCGGCGCGGGTCTCGCGCTCTGAACCCGTGACCGGGCGTCGGCCCGGCTCTCAGGCCGCCGGCGTCCCGCCCTCCGGGTGTGCGACCGGCTCGTCGCTCCGGGCGCCCGGTGCCGCCGAGGCCTCGGCAGCGTCCACGGCCGCGTCCTCGACGTCGGCGTCCTCCTGTGCGTGCGCCGGCAGCAGCGTGCCGCCGCCGCGAGCGGCACGCGCGTCTCGTCGTGCCGCGTCGCGGGCGGCGAGGTAGCGGGCCGCGTCGTCGCGGGGCCCCGCGAGCAGCACGTACGAGAACCCCCAGGCGAGGAACGCCGCGACGATCGGGTTGAGCCAGGACTGCATCCCCGCCCACCACAGGCCTGCGACGCAGGCCAGGAACAGCGCGAGACGGATCACGGACCACCGCACGACAGGCACGCGAACCAGCGTACGACCGGTGGCCCTGCGGCCGGCACGACATACGCTGGCGGGTATGCGCTACCTGCCGCTCCTCCTGGCGATCGGCCTCGCCGTGTACTGCGCCCTCGACGTCGCCCGCAGCACCGAGGAGGAGCGGCTGGGTCTGCCACGCGTGGTGTGGACGGTCCTCGTCGTCGTGGCGCCGTTCGTCGGCGGGATCGTGTGGCTGGTCGTCAGCAGGTCACGGCGAGCAGCCGTGGCGACCGGCACGACCGGCTCCCCCGGCCCGTCGGTGGCTCCGGGGCGACGCCGCCCTGGTCCGGTCGCCCCGGACGACGACCCCGACTTCCTGCGCGGCCTCGACGACGAGCGCCGCCGCCGGGAGCAGGGCACGGCCGAGGGAGGCGCCGGTGAGTCCGGTCAGAGACCCGAGTAGGAGTGCTTGCCGGTGACGAACAGGTTGATGACCGTGAAGTTGGCGATCACGACCGCGTAGCCGACGTAGACGATGTACGCCGCCCGGCGACCGGCCCAGCCGCGCGTGGTGCGTGCGTGCAGGTAGGCCGCGTAGACCACCCAGGCGACGAACGTGCCGACCTCCTTGGGGTCCCATCCCCAGTACCGGCCCCACGCGTGCTCGGCCCAGATGGCCCCGCCGATGAGCGTGAAGGTCCACAGCACGAAGCCGATCGAGTTCAGCCGGAACGAGAGCGCCTCGAGCTGGACCGCCGAGGGCACCTGGCGCAGCCAGGCGAACGCCGGCCCGGTGACCCGCCAGCGGGACAGCCCGCGGCGCAGCCCGTCGGCACGCGCCCAGGGCTCCTCGAGGTGCGAACGCCCCTGCTCGCGGGCGTCGCTGAGCACCTGCAGGACGGCGGCGGCGAACGCGACCGTGAACACCCCGGTCGCAGCGATGGCCACGCCCACGTGCAGCACGAGCCAGTACGACTGCAGGGCCGGCTGCACGGCGTCGGCCTGCACGAAGAACACCAGCAGGCCGAGCGCGAGCGCGAGCACGCCGATCCCCATGACGACGACCCCGAGGAACGCGACGGTCCGTCGGCGCTGCACGAGCGCGAGCACGAGGGTGGCCACGAGCACGCCGACGAGCGTGAACTCGTACATGTTGGCGGTGGGCCAGCGACCTGAGGCGACGCCGCGCAGCACGATGCCGGCGAGCAGCAGGGCGATGCCGAGCCAGGTCGTCGACCGGGCGATGCCCTCGGCCCGCGGCGCCCGCACGGGGGCGCCCGGACCGTCCGTGGGGTCGATGGTCACGACGGGCGAGCCCGTGCGCACGGTCGTCGGTCCGGAGGCGGCGGCCCCGACGGGGACGGCCGCGCCGCGGGCGCGCCGCGCGGACTGCTCGGCGACGGCCGACAGCGCGACCGTGTAGGCCAGCAGGGCGATCGTGAACGCGGTGGCGGCCCCCCAGACGAGGAGCGTGCTCAGGTCACCGGTGGTCATGGCGTGGTCTCTTCCGTGGCGTGGGGGTGTACGGAACCAGCGGGTGGAACAGGGCTGCCGGGTGGAACAGGGCTGTGCGGCCGAACAGGGCCGTGGGGATCGGGTGAGGCGTCGGGAGCGTCGTTGCTCCCGGTGGGTGCTGCGGTGCCCAGGGTCGCCGCGAGCACACGGTCGACCTCGGCGCCGAGCCCGATGTCGTCGCCGCGCGCCAGGCCTGCGGCGCTGACCACTGTACGACCGGCACCCTCGCCGCCGGCAGGGGTGGCCCGCACCCACACGCGGCGGCGCGGCGCGAAGAGCGAGGCGGCGACCCCGGCGAACGCCGCGAGGGCGAAGACGAGGACGAACGCGAGCGCCGGGTCGTAGCGCAGGTCGAGCGCCACGAAGCGGGGCAGGTCCTCGAACGTGACCGTGCCGAGGCCGTCGGGCAGCTCGACGGTCTCGCCCGGGCGCACGTAGAGGGTGATCGCCTTCCCCTCGCCGTCGACAGCCTGGGTCATCCGGGACTCGTCGAGCTCGTAGACGTTCTGCGGGACCCCGGTGTCCAGCCCGAGGTTGCCCGACCACACCGAGAGCACGAGCAGCGGGTCCGTGGGCTGAGGATCCCTCGAACGGTAGATGCCGTCGCCGATCTGCTGCGCGGTCGGCAGCAGGTAGCCGACCAGGCCGATCTGCTCCTGGTCGCCGGAGACGTCGGGCACCTTGACGACGCCGCGCGAGGTGTAGACCTCGTCCTGCGGCAGGAACGGCACGGGCCCGGCGAAGGCGACCTCGCCGGCGGCGTCCCGGACGGTCACGTCGGGGGCGTACCCGTTGCCCTGCAGGTAGACCTTGGCGCCGCCGGCGGTGAGCGGGTGGTTGACCTTGATGGTCTCGGCCTGCGGCTCCTGGCCGGGCTCGGTGAGCGTGACGTGCGCGGTGAAGTCGCGCGACTGCAGCGTGTCGGCGTCGAACACGGACTCGAAGTCGTCGAGCCGGAGGGTGAACGGCACGAGGCTCGCCGGGTCGAACGCGGTGCCCTGCTCGAACGTGTCGTAGTCGGTCACGGCGTTGGCGAACCCGCGGCCCTGCACGACGAGCACCTGACCGCGGTAGTGCAGCAGCTGCCCGGTCGCCACCGAGACCAGCAGCCCGACGAGCGCGAGGTGGAAGACGAGGTTGCCGGTCTCGCGCAGGTACCCGCGCTCGGCGGTCACCGACCAGGTGCCCTCGCCCTCGTCCCGCACGTCCGCGCGGTACAGCGGCCAGAACGGCAGCCACCGTCGGCCTCGCCGCAGCACCGCGGCGGCGTCCTCGACGACCTGCCGAGCCGGCGCGTCCGACTCGGCGACGGTCTGGGCGGGGAACCGGTCGAGGCGTCGCGGGGTGCGCGGCGGGCGCCCGCGCAGGGCACGCCAGTGCACGCGCGTGCGCGGCAGGATGCAGCCGACGAGCGAGACGAACAGCAGCAGGTAGATCGCGGAGAACCAGGCCGAGGCGTAGACGTCGAAGAAGCCGAGCCGGTCCAGCCACGGTCCCGTCGCGGCGTGCGTGCTCAGGTAGTCGGCCACCTTGGCCTGGTCCTGCGCGCGCTGCGGGAAGAGGGTGCCCGGCACGGCGGCGACGGCCAGCAGCATGAGCAGCAGCAGGGCGACCCGCATGCTCGTCAGCTGCCGCCACGTCCACCGCAGCCAGCCGACGAACCCGAGCTGCGGGAGCGTGGGCGGGGTGCCGGGTGCACTCGTGCCCTCGCCGACGGAGAACGCGTCGTCGAGGCCTGCGGGTCGGTAGTCGCTCATCGGCCCCTCACACCACCGGCACGAACGGGTCGCCGCCGGTGAGCAGCCCCTGCAGCCAGGAGGCCCACTGCGTCCACACCCCGGTGACGAGCGCGAGGCCGAGCACGACGAGCATCGCCCCGCCGGCACGCATGACTGCGAGCCGGTGCCGCCGCAGGAACCCGAGCACGCGGGCGGACCGCTCGACACCGAGGGCGACGAGCACGAACGGCAGGCCGAGCCCGACGCAGAACGCGACGGCGAGCAGCGCACCGCGCCCTGCGGAGGCGTCGGTGAGCGAGAGCGTGAGGATCGCGGCGAGGGTGGGTCCGATGCAGGGCGCCCAGCCGAGCCCGAAGGTGAGGCCGAGCAGGGGTGCACCCCACAGCCCGGCCCGCGGGGCGAGGTGCAGGCGGCGGTCCTGCTGGAGGAACGGCACGAACCCGAGGAACGCCAGTCCCATGAGGATGACGACGACGCCCAGCACCCGGGTGATCGGGTCCTGCCAGCGCACGAGCAGGGATCCGAGCGAGCCTGCGAGCGCACCGTAGGCGACGAACACGGCGGTGAAGCCGGCGACGAACAGGCCCACGCCGAGCGGCAGGCGGCGGCCGGCGGCGGTCTGCGCGGCGGTGCGGCTCAGCGTCCGGGTACCGCCCCTGCTCCCGCGTCGGGCGGCGGGTGAGCCCGGGTCGGGTGCCCCGCCGGGGATCCCGGCGGACATCCCACCGAGGTAGCCCAGGTACCCCGGGACGAGCGGCAGCACGCACGGCGAGGCGAACGACACGAGACCGGCGAGCACGGCGACGGGGATCGCGAGCAGCAGCGACCCGGAGACGGCCGCCTGCCCGAACGTGTCGCCGACCTCGAGCACCAGAGGTGTCACGGGGCGTCCTCGGCGAGCAGGTCGTCGACGAGGGTGCGCAGCGTGGAGGCGTCGGCGAGCCCGAGGATGCGTGCGGCGACCCGGCCCTCGCGGTCGAGGACGACGGTCGTCGGGACGGCGTTGACCGGGACGGTGCCCTGCAGCGCGGCGACGGCCGTCCCGTCGGTGTCGGCCAGGCTCGGGTAGGGCACCTCGAACTGGCGCTGGAACGCCTGCGCGGCGCCCGCGGCGTCGGTGCCGTTGATGCCGAGCACGTGCACGTCCTGCTCGGCGTAGTCGGTGGCGAGCGCGACGAGGTCGGGGGCCTCGGCACGGCAGGGCGGGCATGCGGCGTACCAGGTGTTGAGCACGACGACGTCCCCCCGCCAGTCCGTGACGTCGTGCGCGGCACCCTCGAAATCGGTGCCGGCGACAGCGACGGGTCCGGGGCGTTCGTCGACGGCCCACGTGGTGGTGGAGCCGTCCCCCGACTGGTAGCCCTGGTCGGCGACGTCCGAGGCGCCGGTCCCGGTGCCCGCGCTGCTGCAGCCGGCGAGCAGGCCGAGCACGAGCGCGGCGGTGCCGAGGAGCGTCGCGCGCCGACCCCCGGCCCGTGTCCCGACCCGCACGTCAGGCTCCTGCGACGGTCGCCGCGCCGGGCAGCAGGGAGGCCGCCGGTTCGCTGTAGCCGAGGCCGACGAGCCGGTCGTCCTCGAAGCGCAGGGTGGTGAGCGAGGCGAGCGAGCACTGCCGACGGCGCGGGTCGTGCCACAGGTGCCGCTTCTCGACGGCGAGCCGGGTGACCCAGACGGGCAGCTGGTGGCTGACGAGCACGGCCTCGTGCCCGCGGGCGAGCTCCCGCGCGGCGTCGACGGCTGCGAGCATCCGGTCGGCCTGCTCGCGGTACGGCTCGCCCCATGACGGGCGGAACGGGTTGCGCAGGTAGGGCCAGTGCTCGGGGTGCCGCAGCGACCCGTCGCCGACGCCGAAGGTCTTGCCCTCGAAGTGGTTGCCGGCCTCGATGAGCCGGGGGTCGGTGCGCAGCTCGACGCCGAACGCGGCGGCGATCGGGGTGGCGGTCTCCTGGGCGCGCTGCAGCGGCGAGGCGACGACGACCGTGATGTCGCGACGGGGCGCGGAGGCCGCGCCGGACAGGTGCTCGGCGACCATGTCGGCCATGGCCCTGCCGCGCTCGGACAGGTGGTAGCCGGGCAGGCGTCCGTAGAGCACACCCGCCGGGTTGTGCACCTCGCCGTGCCGCATCAGGTGGATCGTGGTCGGGACCATGGGCCCAGTGTCGCAAACCGTTCTGGGTGCGTCGTGCGCCCGCGCACGTCAGAGGGCGTGAGTCGAGCCACTCTCGAGCGCCTCGGCGGCCGCGCAGGCGCCCTCGGGGGCGACCAGCGCGTCCCGGACGACGTCCATGGCCTCGCCGAGCGCGCGGAACTGCTCGGCGCTGAGGCGGTCGACGAGGTGCTCGCGCACGGAGTGCACGTGCCCGGGGGCGGCGGCGACGAGGGCCTGCCAGCCGGTCTCGGTCATGGTGCAGTTGACCCCGCGGGCGTCCTCGGCGCAGGGCTGCCGGCTGACCAGCCCGGCGTCCTCCATGCGGCGCACGGTGTGCGTGAGCCTGCTGCGCGAGTGCGCGAGCCCTTCGGCGATCTCGGACATCCGCATGGTGCGTCCGGGCGTCTCGGAGAGCCGGACGAGCACCTCGTACTCGTTGAGGGACAGCCCGCTGGCGGCCTCGAGCTCGTGCGCGAGGACGGCCATCAGGCGCGCGGTGCCGTCGCGGAACGCGCGCCAGTGCTGCTGCTGCTCGTCGTCGAGCCACCGCACGTGCTGCTGCACGTCCGGCTGCGTCTGCTGCTGCATCTCGTCGACGCCCGTGGCGCTCATCACGTCCTCCTTCTGACCCGGATGGGTTGCACCCGTCCGACCACTGTAGTACAACTATCAACTAACAGCTTGGTTGACGCTTCAACAAACCACGGAGGACAGCATGACCACCACGACCACCACCGCCCTGCCCGTCGACCTCACCACGGGCACCTGGACCGTCGACGGCTCGCACACCGAGGCCTCCTTCACGGTGCGCCACGCGGGCATCTCGAAGGTGCGCGGCTCGATCGCCGTCACCGAGGGCACCATCACCGTGGGCGACGACCTCGCCTCGACCTCGGTCGTCGTGACCCTGGACCCCTCCACCGTCTCCACCGGCGACGCGAACCGCGACGGCCACCTCAAGAGCGGCGACTTCTTCGACGTCGAGGCCTTCGGCGCCTGGACGTTCGCCTCGACCGAGGTCCGCGCCTCCGGCGACGCGTTCGTCATCGTCGGCGACCTCACGATCCACGGCGTGACCAAGCAGGTCGAGCTCGCCACCGAGTTCAACGGCACCGCGGTCGACCCGTTCGGCAACCAGCGCGCGGGCTTCGAGGCCTCCGTGACGATCTCCCGCAAGGAGTTCGGCCTGGTCTGGAACGCGGCCCTCGAGGCCGGCGGCGTCCTGGTGGCCGACAAGGTCGTCATCGGCCTGGACGTCTCGGCCATCAAGCAGGCCTGAGCCCCCACGCACCGCACGCCCGGGCACCCGGGCACCCCACGACGCCCGCCCGGCCGCCCAGGCCCGGCGGGCGTCGTGCGTCCGGCCCACGCGCCTCGACGCCCGCGGCGCGGCCGGCCTGGGCTCATGCGCGCCGCCGCCGGTCGTGGAACGCCAGGATCGCCAGCTCGGAGGCCACGTCCACCGCCCGCAGGTCCACGTCGTCCGGCACGTGCAGCGTGCGGGGCGCGAACGTCAGGATCCCGCCGACCCCCGCCGCGACCAGCGCGTCGCAGACCTCCTGCGCAGGGCCGGCCGGGGTCGCGATGATCCCGATCGTCGCCCCCGTGCTCGCCACCAGCTCGGCCAGCGCGTCGACAGGCCGGACCACCAGCCCGCCCACCGTCGTCCCGACCACCGCGGGGTCGGCGTCCACCAGGCCCACGACCGCGAACCCGCGATCGGCGAAGACCGGGTAGCGCGCCAGGGCGTGGCCCAGGTGCCCTGCGCCCACCACGACGACGCGGCGCTGCGTCGTCAGGCCGAGCACGGCGACCACCTGGTCGCGCAGGTGCGCCGTGTCGTACCCGACACCGCGCGTACCCCACGAACCGAGCGAGGACAGGTCCTTGCGCACCAGCGCCGGACTCGCCCCCGAGCGTGCGGCCAGCCCCTCGGAGGACGTCGTCACGCACCCGTCGGCCAGCAGCCCCTCGAGAGCCCGCACGTACGCCGGGAGCCGCGCCACCGTGGCCGGAGGGATGTCTCGCACCGCTGTCTCCCGCGGGCCGGACCGCAGCCACCGGGCGCCGTCGCCCGGGCACGACGCGGACGACGAGACCCACCGATCAGCGTAGGGGCGGCCCCGCGGAGGCCGCGAGCGCACGCCGCAGGCGTGCCGGGTCGATGCGCCAGAAGCCCTGCCGCACACCGTCCACCTCGACGACGGGGACGAGGTCCCCGTACTCCTCGGCGAGGTCGCGACCGGCACCGGTCGGGTCCGGTCCGTCGACGTCGACCTCAAGCCAGCGGTCGCCCGTCTCCGCGCACACCGCCGCGACCACGACCCGACCCTCCACGCACAGGTGGCAGCCCGACCGACCGAACAGCAGCACGCGCGCCTCGTCCACGGCCCCAGAGTAGGTCGGCGCGACGCACGGTGTCGGCGGCGTCGTTACAGTGGCCGGGTGCGCCAGGCGAACCAGCGGTCCGCAGGCCCGGCCCCCGCAGGTGCCGAGCCCCCCGCCCAGACCGCCGAGGGCGCCGACCCACGATCCGTGGGTGCGTTCTTCGACGTGGACAACACGATCATCCGGGGCGCCTCGTCGTTCCACCTGGGCGTCGGGCTCTACCGGCGCGGGTTCCTGACCAAGCGGGACATCGTGCGGTTCGCCTTCCACCAGGCCCGCTACCTGGCCTTCGGCGAGAGCCGGCGGCAGATCGACGACGTGCGTTCGCGCGCGCTGTCGATCATCGCCGGGCACTCGGTCGCCGAGCTCAAGGCCATCGCCGAGGACGTCTACGACGAGGTGCTCAGCCTGCGCATCTTCCCCGGCACGCAGCGGCTGCTCGACGACCACCTGGCGGCCGGGCACACGGTGTGGCTGATCACGGCCACACCGCAGGAGATCGGTGAGGTCATCGCTCGTCGACTCGGTGCGACCGGTGCGCTCGGCACCGTCGCGGAGCATGCCGACGGGCACTACACCGGACGCCTCATCGGCGACATGCTGCACGGGCAGGCCAAGGCCACCGCGGTGCTCGACCTCGCCGCACGTGACGGCGTCGACCTGGCCGCGTCCTACGCGTACGGCGACTCGATGAACGACGTGCCGATCCTGTCCTCGGTCGGGCACCCGTGCGCGATCAACCCGGACCCGCGGCTGCGGCGGCACGCGGCCGAGGTCGGCTGGCCCGTGCGGGAGTTCCGGAACCGGCGCCGCAACGCCCGTCGCGGCACCACGGTGGCCACGGTCGCGGGCGGCGCCTGGTTCGCCGGCCTGCTGATCCGCGCCCTGCGGCGCTCGCTGCGCGAGCGCTGAGCGGGCGTCGCACGCCCGTCGCGGACTCCTCCCCCGCCTGCGGGGGCCCGACCTACACTGGCGCGATGCCGACCGACCCGAGCACCTCGAACGTGCCCGCCGACGCCCCGGGGCCCGCGGGCGACCGGGATGCCGCCGTGACCGTGCGTCCGGCGACGGCCGCGGACGTGCCCGCGGTCGCCGAGCTCGCTGCGCTGACGTTCCCGCTCGCGTGCCCGCCCGACTCCCCCGAGGCCGACCAGCAGGCGTTCATCGCCGCGGTGCTGTCGGCCGAGCGCTTCGCCGGGTACCTGGCCGACCCGACCCGGGACGTGCTCGTGAGCGCGGACCGCACCGGCCGTCCGGTCGGCTACACCATGCTCGTCGAGGGCGAGCCGTCGGACGAGGACGTGCGGGACGCCCTGACCATCCGCCCCACGATCGAGCTGTCGAAGTGCTACGTGCACCCCGGGCACCACGGTTCCGGTGTCGCCGGCGCGCTCATGGCGGCCAGCCTCGAGGCCGCGCGCGAGCGGGGAGCGCTGGGCATGTGGCTGGGCGTCAACCAGCTCAACGCCCGCGCCCAGGCCTTCTACACCCGGTCGGGGTTCGCGGTCGTCGGCACCAAGCACTTCCAGGTCGGCGGACGGCTCGAGGACGACTACGTCCTCGAGCGCCCGCTCTGACCCGACTCAGCCGACGGCATCCTGCTCCTCGGCGGTGGTGGCCACCGGCCAGCCGTCCTCGTCCCAGGCCAGCTCGCGGATCGCGAGCTGGAAGTCCCCGCCGAGCGACGCGTCGTAGTAGTGGAACGCGAGGTAGCCGCGCGAGTACGACTGACCGCCCGGGCCGACCATGTCACCCGTCGTGGACAGCAGCGGTGTCGCACCGTCGGCGGTGAGCTCGGCGCCGTCCCGGCCGACGTACGGCCCGGTGATGTCCGCCGAGCGCCCGACGGCGATGTTGTACGTCGAGTCGGTGCCCTGGCAGCAGGAGTCGCGTGAGACGAACAGGAAGTACCAGTCGCCGTGCCGCACCAGGTACGGCGCCTCGATCGCGTTCGGCGAGCCGATGCGCGAGGCGATGGTGACCGGCGCCGCCCCGTCGGCCGGCTTGCCCGAGGGCCACTGCAGCTCGACGAGCTGGACGCCGCCCCAGAACGAGCCGAAGGACATCCACGGTGTGCCCGCGTCGTCGGTGAGGACGCCGGGGTCGATCGCGTTGTAGTTGTCCTCGCCGGTGGTCGACCGCCAGACCTCGCCCTGGTCGACCCAGGCGTAGTCGGGGTCGTCCGGGTCGAGCGTCGTGTTGGTGGTCAGGCCGATCACCGAGGAGTTCGAGCCGAACGTCGAGGCCGCGTAGTACAGGTAGTAGGTGCCGTCGTGCTCGACGACCTCGGGCGCCCAGAAGTTCTGCACGCCCGTGACGGACTCGTAGACCCACTCCGGGCGCGTCGAGGCGTCCCAGACCGTGCCGAGCAGCTCCCAGGTGTGCCCGCCGTCGGTGGACCGGCGGATCTGCGGCGCACCGAAGCCCTCCTTGATGTCACCGGTGGAGAACACGTACCAGGGGTCGCCCTCGGCCGCGCCGACGACGAGCGCCGGGTCGTGCGTGTGGATGTCCCCGGACAGCTCGAGCGCGGTGGCTGCGGGCGGGTCGGTGCGCGAGGTGAGGACGACCGCGGCACCCGCCGCACCCGCGACGAGCACGACGACGGCCAGGACGGCGGCGAGCCGGCGACCGCGCACGTCAGCGGCCCAGCCGGACGACGTTCCAGGACACCGGCGGGACCTCGACCTGCAGGCGGCCGTCGCGCACCTGGGCGGTGGCGTTGGCGTGCGGGGCGACCGACGTGTCGTCGTCGGCGGTGGCGGTCCAGGTGTGGTCGGGGTTCGACAGCGTCGAGGCCTCCAGGAGCCGCAGCCCCGGGACCGAGCGCAGGTCGATGTCGAGCAGGACGGGCTCGGTGGTCGAGCGATTCACGGCGAAGAGCGTCAGCGAGCCGGTCTCCTCGTCCCAGGTCGCGACGGCGTCGACCAGATCGGCGTCGCCGTACTGCTTGGTCTCGTACGTCGGGCTGTCGATCGCGACGCGCAGCACGTCGCCGCTCGCGTACCGCGACGCCTGGGCGAACGGGTGGAACGTGGTCTGCTTCCAGATCCGCCCGCCCGGCTCGGTCATGATCGGGGCGATGACGTTGACGAGCTGGGCCAGGGACGCCGAGTGCACGCGGTCGGTGTGCCGCAGCAACGAGATGAGCAGGTTGCCCACGACGACCGCGTCGGCGACGTTGTAGCGGTCCTCGAGCAGCACGGGCGCGACCGGCCAGTCGTCCCCGCTCGGCGGCCGGGACTCGGCGCGCTTCTGGTACCAGACGTTCCACTCGTCGAACGAGATATGGATCCGCTTGTCGACCTTCTTGTGCGCGCGCACCGAGTCGGCGGTCGCGGTGACGGCCTCGACGAAGTGGTCCATGTCGGTGGCCGACGCGAGGAACGAGCCGAGGTCCCCGTCCTCCTCCCAGTAGTACGCGTGGGCGGAGATCAGGTCGACCTGCTCGTAGGCCTCGGTGAGCACGATGCGCTCCCACTCGCCGAAGGTCGGCATGACGACGCCGGAGGAGCCGCACGCGACGAGCTCGATGTCCTTGTCGACCATCCGCATGGCCCGGCCGGTCTCGGCGGCCAGGCGCCCGTACTCGTACGCGGTCTTGGACCCGATCTGCCAGGGGCCGTCCATCTCGTTGCCCAGGCACCACATCCGCACCTTGTACGGGTCGGCGTGGCCGTTGGCGCGACGCAGGTCGGAGAACGCGGTTCCGCCGGGCACGTTGCAGTACTCGAGCAGGTCGACGGCCTCCTGCACGCCGCGCGTGCCGAGGTTCACGGCCATCATCGGCTCGACGTCCGCGAGGTCCGCCCAGCGCATGAACTCGTCGAGCCCGACGGTGTTGGGCTCGGTGGAGTGCCACGCGAGGTCGAGGCGCGAGGGACGCTGCCCGACCGGGCCGACGCCGTCCTCCCACCGGTAGCCGGAGACGAAGTTGCCGCCCGGGTAGCGCACGGTGGACACGGCGAGCTCGCGCGTGAGCTCGATGACGTCCTTGCGGAAGCCGTCGGCGTCGGCCGTGGGGTGCGCCGGGTCGTGGATGCCGGTGTAGACGCAGCGGCCCAGGTGCTCGACGAACGAGCCGAACGTGCGCCGACGCACGGGGCCGACACGGAACGCGGGGTCGACGGTGAGGGTCACGGGGATCATGCGGGGCTCCAGGAAGGTCCGGGTCGTGCGGCGGCAGGCAGGCGGGCAGGCAGGCGGGCAGGCAGGCGGGTGCTGCGGGTCCCCGGCTCAGTGCGGGTCGAGCGCGAGCCAGGCCACGCCGTGCGCGGGGACGTCGACGTCCAGCAGCCCGCCCGGCTCGTCGACCGTGGTCTGCGGCTCGGGGCCGGGTCCGCCGGCCCAGAGGTCGCGGGTGGTCCAGCCGTGGGCGAGCGCGTCACGGTGCCCGACGAGCGCCGAGACGGGCAGCGCGGCCCGGTACGGCTGCTCGCCGGTCCAGAAGGCGGCGACGTAGCGGGTGGAGTCGACGTCGCTGCGTGCGGTCCACACGATGAGCTCGCCGCCGTCGAGGGGTTCGCGCACGACCTCACGACCCTCGCTCGCGGTGCGCAGCACCTGGCCGACGGCCGGGGTCGCGAGCAGGTCGAGGGTCTGCTCGGAGCTGGTCGGCAGGTCTCCGCCGACCATGAGCGGAGATCGACCCATGACCCACAGCGAGAGCAGCGTGCGCTGCTCGTCGAGGGTGAGGCGGGAGTCGCGGGGCTCGCCGCGCTCGGCGCGCAGGCCGACGCGTCCGAGCGGCAGCATGTCCGCGTCGGCCCAGCCACCGGGGCGCTGGAAGGGGGCCCAACGGGCCAGGCGGGCGAACTGCGCGTGCACGTCCTCCCACCGGTCCCACAGGTCGTCGGAGATGCGCCACAGCTGCGCGTGCGCGCGCAGGTGCTCGACGTGCTCGGTGGACAGGTGGGTGCCCGGGGACAGCGAGAGCACCATGTCGCGGCCGGTGCGGTCGATCGCGGTCGCCCAGGCCTCGACGGCGTCGTGGTGGTACGGCGCGAGCATGTCGTCGACCTTGAGGTAGTCGATGCCCCACCCGGCGAGCTGCGCGACGAGCCCGTCGAGGTAGGCCTGTGCGGCGGGGTGATCGTGCGCGAGCCCGTAGTTGTCGGGGTTCCAGGTGCAGACCGAGTCGGTGCAGGCCGCGTCCCGCGCGGTCCACCCGGTGCCCTCGATCGGCAGGTCCAGCTCGACCGCCCGGCGGGGGATGCCGCGCATGACGTGCACGCCGAGCTTGAGGCCGAGCGCGTGCACCCGGTCGGCGAGCGGGCCGAAGCCGCGCCCGCCCGCGGCGGACGGGAAGCGGCTCTCGGCGGGCAGCTGGCGTCCGAACGCGTCGAGCTCGAGGGGTGCGCCGTCGTTGTAGCCGTGCGAGCGGGCGGTGGGGTCGTACCAGTCGATGTCGACGACCACCGTGTCCCAGCCGTGCGGCAGCAGGCGGTCGGCCATGACCTGGGCGTTCGCGAGCACCTCCTGCTCGGTCACGGTCGTGCCGTAGCAGTCCCAGCTGTTCCACCCCATCGGGGGTGTCTGCGCGAGCCGTCCCATGTGCCCAGCCCCTTCGCTGTGCTCGTCGTGGCCTCGACATCGTTCTCTGCCGCCGGCCTCGTGGACGCGCCGTGCGGCCGCCCGTTCTCTACATCGTTGTACACGCATCATGCCTGGTCGGTCGACGAGCGTCAACCGGCACCCGCGGGCGACGTCGGAACCCGTCGAGTCACCGGACATCTCGCGCGGCGAGCCCTGGCGCGACGCCCTGACCTGCGCCTTTATTGCAGGGGCGACCGCCTGTCACGCTGTTACCAGTTCGTGGCTTGACCGCGGCGCAGATCGCGTGCCATCTTGTGCAACGTTGTAGATGCACAACGTTGTACGAACGACGTTGAGACAAGCCAGAGGTCAACGACGACCAGGACGGACGAGCCGTGGGACCCTTCGGAGGCAGTTTCAGGAGGCCTTGGAAGACCACGGTGCGAGCCGGCGCGACAGAGATGTCGTACCGGCGCAGCGGTCCCGACGCGACCGTGACCTCGCACATCCTCGGGATATGGGAGGCAGGCAGATGAAGAAGAGCAGGATCCTCACCGCGACGCTCACCGCGGCGCTGGTCGGGACGCTCGCCCTCACCGCGTGCAGCGGAGGCGACTCCGACAGCGCGGACGGCGGGAACAAGGAGATCACCTTCATGTTCCGCGGCGGCACCGACGAGAAGGCCGCCTACCAGGCCGCCATCGACAAGTACACGGCCGACACCGGCGTGAAGGTCAACGTCATCGTCACCGACGCCGACCAGTACGCCACCAAGCTGCAGGCCGCCGTCGCCGGCAACAACGTGCCGGACGTCTTCTACATCGAGCAGGCCAGCCTGCAGTCCTACGTCGCCTCCGGCGTGCTCATGGACATCACCGACGCGGTCGACGCCAGCGGCATCGACCTGGACAACATCTGGCCCTACGGCGTGAACTCCTACCGGTTCAACGGCACGGTCCAGGGCACCTCCGACGGCGCGCTGTACGGCCTGCCCAAGGACGTCGGCCCGTTCTCCTTCGGCTACAACAAGACGATGTTCGAGGCCGCCGGCATCCCGCTGCCCGACAAGGACACCCCCCTCACCTGGGAGGAGTTCGTCGACATCTGCAAGCAGCTGACCGTCGACACCGACGGCGACGGCGTCGTCGACCAGTGGGGCACCGGCCTCAACGTCCAGTGGAACCTGCAGTCCCTCGTGTGGGGCAACGGCGGCGACTGGACCAACGAGGACCACACCGAGGTCACCGTCGACACCCCCGAGTTCGCCGAGGCGCTGCAGGCGTTCGCCGACCTCACCAACGTCGACAACGTGACGCCGTCGGCCGCCGACGCCGCCACGCTGGACACCTACCAGCGCTGGATGGCCGGCGAGATCGGCTTCTTCCCGGTCGGCCCGTGGGACGTCTCGACCTACAACGACCTGGACTTCGACTACGACCTGATCCCCTGGCCGACGCTGGGTGACGAGTCCGCCACGTGGGTCGGCTCGCTCGGCATCGGGGTGTCCAACACCTCGAAGTACCCGGACGAGGCCGTGCAGCTCGCGACGTACCTGTCGGCCGACGCCGACGCCCAGCAGACGCTGGTCGACGCGAACATCCAGATCCCCAACCTGATCGACATGGCCGACACCTGGGCCGCCGACACGGCGGCCGAGCCGGCCAACCGCCAGGAGTTCCTGGACATCGTGCAGGACTACGGGCACGCCATGCCCGCCGCCTTCACCTACGGCGCCGAGTGGTACGACGAGCTCTGGACGAACATCCAGCCCGTGCTCGACGGCAAGCAGACGGCGGCGGACTACCTCGCCCAGGAGCAGCCGAAGATGCAGCAGCTCCTCGACGAGTCCATCGCGAACGCCGAGCAGGCCGGCTGACGCCGGTCCTACCCTCCCGCCGCCCGGTGCCGCACGCGCACCGGGCGGCGGGCCTCTCGCAGGAGGCCGGCACCCGGCCCGTCGCAGGCCACCGCACGGCTGGCAGAGATCTGAGAAAGGCACTGAGATGACGCGGACAGCGGACCTCGCACCGCAGGCCGAGGGCTCCACGAGCCCGAGCCCGACACCCGCCGCCGCACCCCCGGTGTGGCGTGACCGGCGGGCGCGCAACCGCCTGCACCGCACCGAGCACCGATGGGCCGCCGCCTTCATCGCGGCCCCCGTCATCGGGTTCGTGCTCTTCACCGTCTACCCGACGGTGTACGCGCTCTACGCCTCGCTCACGCGATGGAACGGGCTCACCGCACCGAAGTTCATCGGCCTGGAGAACTACACGGCGCTCTTCGGCGACGAGTACTTCCTCAAGGCGATGTGGAACACCTTCTTCTACATGATCGGCATCCCGATCGGCCTGACGCTCTCGCTGCTCCTGGCGCTGACGCTCAACCGCCAGATCGCCGGACGTACGGCCTTCCGCACGATCTACTACGTGCCGGTCATCTCCTCGCTGGCCGCGATCGCGATCGTCTGGCAGTTCGCCTACAACGGCGACTTCGGCCTGGTGAACCAGGCGCTGTCCTGGTTCGGCATCCAGGGTCCGGACTGGCTGCAGAACACCGCCACTGTCAAGCCCGCCATCATCATCATGGCCATCTGGAAGGGCCTGGGGTACTCCACGCTGCTGTACCTGGCCGCCATCCAGTCGGTGCCCGCCTCGCTCTACGAGGCCGCGGCCCTGGACGGCGCCGGCGCGCTGCGCAAGTTCCGTTCCATCACCGTCCCGATGGTGCGCCCGGTCACGTTCTTCCTCGTCGTGACGAACATCATCGGCGGTTCCCAGATCTTCATCGAGGTCAACATCATGACCCCGAACGGCGGACCGGAGTTCTCGTCCGCATCGATCGTCTGGTACATCGTCCGCAAGGCGTTCAAGTACCAGCAGATGGGTTACGCGACCGCCATGGCCGTCGTCCTCGGACTGATCGTGTTCGTCATCACGCTCATCCAGTTCCGTCTGAACCAGCGCAACTCCTTCAGCATCGACTGAGGACGGAGACGACCATGGCTCGCAAGACCACCACCCGCTCCGCGACGGCCGAGAGCCGCACCGCGAACATCCTGCTCTTCATCCTCCTGGCCGTCGGCTCGGTCATCATGCTCGCGCCGCTGCTGTGGATGCTCTCCACCTCGCTGAAGACGAAGGCCGAGGTCTTCGCACTCCCGCCCGTGTGGATCCCCGAGGTCCCCCAGTGGGACACGTACACGCGCATGTGGAGCGAGGCGCCGATCCTCACCGGCTTCCGCAACTCGCTCATCGTGGCGCTGAGCGTGACGATCGTCGGCTCGGTCACGTCGTCGCTCGCGGCGTTCGCGCTCGCCAAGATGCGCCTGCCGGGCAAGAACGCGATCTTCATCGGCCTGCTGGCCGGCCTCATGATCCCCTACCCGATGATCATGATCCCGCAGTTCGTGATGTTCTCGAAGCTGCATTGGGTCGACACCCTGCTGCCGCTGATCGTGCCCCTGCTGTTCGGCAACATCGTGATGATCTTCTTCCTGCGGCAGTACCTGGAGTCGGTCCCCGACTCGCTCATCGAGGCCGCGAAGATCGACGGCGCGAACTACCTGACGGTCTTCCGCGTGATGATCCTGCCGATGATCCGTCCCGCCATCGCGGCGCAGTTCATCCTCTGGTTCATGACGGTGTGGAACGACTACCTGGCCCCGACCATCTACTTGAACACCCCGTCCAAGCAGACGCTGCAGGTCGTCATCGCGAACCTCAACACCGAGTTCGCCACCCAGCGCGACTACCCGCTGATCATGGGCGCCTCCGCGATCGCGCTGCTGCCCATCCTCATCGTCTACGTCATCTTCCAGCGCCAGATCGTCGAGTCGATCGCCCTCACCGGATCGAAGAGCTGAGATGACCACCACCGACCCGGCCGCCACGATCGACACCGGCGGCTGGGGGGCCCGTCACGCCCACGACCCGACCGCGGTGCGCGACGACGAGGGCACCTACTGGCTCTTCTCGACCGACGCCTACGCCGCCGGACACGTGCGGGGAGGCGTGCAGATCCGCCGCTCGGACGACCTGGTGACCTGGCAGTTCCACGGCTGGGCGCTGGACGGCGTCCCCGCGGCCGCGGCGGCCTGGACCGGCGCCGAGGGCCTGTGGGCCCCCGAGGTCGTGCGCGTGGGCGACACGTGGCGGATGTACTACTCGGCCTCCACGTTCGGCTCGCGCACCTCGGCCATCGGCCTGGCCACGGCGCCCGCGCCGACCGGCCCGTGGACCGACCTGGGGCTCGTCGTGACGAGCCGGCACGAGGTCGACGGCCCGAACGCGATCGACGCGAACGTGGCCGTGGACACCGACGGTCGGCACTGGCTCGTCTACGGGTCGTTCTTCGGCGGCATCCACGCCCTCGAGCTCGACCCGGCGACCGGCTTCGCGGTCGACGCCCCCGGCCCCGGCGAACCCACGCCTGGTCCTGGTGTCCTGCTGGCCCGACGCCACGTGTCCGTCGAAGGGGCCATCGAGGGGGCGTTCGCGCTCCCCCGGCCCGGTGGCGGCTGGGCGCTCGTGGTCTCGTACGACTCGCTGTTCTCGACGTACCACGTGCGGGTCGCCGTGGCCGACCAGGTCACCGGTCCCTACCGGGACCGCCTCGGGCACGAGCTGACCGACCTCGAGACGGACCCGGCCGCGGTCGGCACGACCGTGCTGGCGAGCCACCGCCTCGATGGAGGTCCGGTGTGGCTCGCTCCGGGCCACGCCGCCGTGCTCACCGAGCCCGACGGCCCGCAGGGCCACGGACGGCAGCTGCTCGTGCACCACGTGCGGCACGGGGACGACCCGACGCAGCACGAGGTGCAGGTGCGTCGACTGGTGTGGACGTCCGACGGCTGGCCGCTGATCTCGCCGCAGCCGTGGGCAGGCGACCTCGAGCGGGACGACGAGTCCACGTGGCCGTCCGGCGTGCAGGAGCTGGTCGGTGACTGGGAGCTCGTGACCTACGACCGCCCGTCCTCGACGGTCGTCGAACCGCACGCGCGCCGGCTGCAGGACGAGGACGTCGCCCCGCTGACGGCCCTCGGCCACGGCCGGTTCTCCGGCCTGCTCGACGGCAGCGCCACCGAGTGCGTCGTGTTCCCCGCGTGGGACGCGGTGCGCGGACGTGCGACGCTGGCCCTGACCGCACTGGCCGCCGACGGCACCGTGACGTGCGGGACGCTGCTGCCGTGACCCCCGTCGCGCCGGCCCCGACCCGGAGGAGGTCCCCGGTGGACGACCACGGACACCCTGCGGGCACGGCGCGCACCGATCGACCCGACCGTCCGCGGCGACGACGCCCCGTCGTCGCCGCGGACGAGTCGTTCGGCTGGGCCGGCCGGGCCATGACCTGGCTGCGGTACGGCACGCAGCTGGTCGGCATCAACGTGCTCATCGGGCTGGGCACGCTGGCCGGAGGCGTCGTCCTCGGCGCCTTCCCCGCGCTCGCCGCCGGCGGGACGCTGCTCGCCCGGCTCGCGACCGGCCAGGCGCTGCCGGCGCTGTGGTCACCGTTCTGGTCGCAGTGGCGCCAGGGGTGGCGCCGCCACAACGTCCTGGGCGCCCCCGTGTGGGTCGTCCTGGTCCTGCTGTCGCTCGACGCCTCGGCGCTGCAGGTGCTCGACGGCCCGGCCGCCGCCGTGCTCACCGGTGGGCTCGTCGTCATCGGCGGCTACGCCCTCATCGCCCTCACGTTCCTGTTCCCGGCGGCCCGCCGGTACGACACGACGGCGAGGCGTACCTGGCGCTTCGTCGCGGCGGCCCCGCTCGTCTCCCCCGGCACCGCCACCTCGGTGCTCGTGACGCTCGCCGCGGTCGCGCTGGTCGTCTGGACGCTGCCCGTGCTCGGTCCGCTGCTGGGCGTGAGCCTGCCCCTGCTGGCCAGCGGCTGGCTGGTCGACCACCGGCTCGACACGCTCGACGCCCGCTGACCCGATCGGCAGGCCGTCCGGACCCGAGGGTCCTGCCGGGTCAGCCCACGTCGGCCGAGCGAGCCGCGCTCCCCCGGACCAGGTCACGCAGCGCCGCCGCACCGACGGGCTCGTCCGCCAGCTGCTCGACGACCGCGCACCGTCGTCCGTCGCCGTCGAGCACCCGCGCGAGAGGGCCTCGCTCGGCGGCGGCACGGCGCAGCAGCAGCGGGTCGCTCGTGTCGGCCGCGAGCAGGCTGGAGTTGACCACCCACGCCCACGGCTCGACCCCCGCGCGCCGCAGGTCCGCGGCCAGCTCCTCGGCCTCGAGCACGGGCGTGGCCTCAGGCAGGGTGACGACGATCATCTTGGTGTAGCCCGGGTCCTGCAGCCGCATCATCGGCGTGGTGAACGACGCCGAGGACGGGCCCCGCTGCCGCACGACGTCGCGGTGGTAGGAGCCGGTCGCGTCCAGCAGGAGCAGGGTGTGCCCGGTGGGCGCGGTGTCGATGACCACGAACCGGCGACGGCCCTCGTGGACGACCTGGGAGAACGCCTGGAACACGGCGATCTCCTCGGTGCACGGCGAGCGCAGGTCCTCCTCGAGGCTCGCGCGGCCGGCGTCGTCCAGCGCGGCGCCCTTGCGGCGCAGCACGGACCGGCGGTAGCGCTCGGTCTCGACCACCGGGTCGATCCGGGAGACCTCGAGGTTCGGCGCCGACTCCTCGAGCGTACGGCTCAGGTGCGCGGCCGGGTCGGTCGTGGTCAGCAGGACGGGCAGGCCCCGTTCGGCGAGCGCGACGGCGACGGCGGCCGCGACGGTCGTCTTGCCGACGCCGCCCTTGCCCATGACCATGACCAGGCCGTGGCCCTGCTCGGCGATCTCCTCGACGAGGTCGGCGATCGTGGACGCCGACGCCGGGACGCGGGTGGGCGTGGTCGCGCCGGGCAGCTCGTCGGTCGCGGGGGCGGGCTCGAACAGCGTGCTCAGCGCGGGCAGGCCCACGAGGTTCTCGGCCTTGAGCTCGAGCACGTCGCGAGGCAGCGCCGCCAGGCCGGCCGGCAGCGCGGCGAGGACCGTCTGCTCACGGTCGAACACCGCCCGGGCGAGCCGGTCGCCGGAGCGGGGGCGCGGCAGCACGGCGTTGACGACCAGGTGCTGCTGCCCCAGGCCGAGCTGTGCGAGCTCGACGTGGGTCCGCGCAGCCTCGTCCACCGCGGCCTGCTGCGCGCGGGTGACGAGCACGAGGCGGGTGAGGCCCGGGTCGGCCAGGGCGGCCACCGCCCGCGCGTAGACCTCGCGCTGGCGGTCCAGGCCGGCCAGGGGGCCCAGGCAGGAGGCGTCGCCCTTGCCCTCCTCGAGGAAGCCCGTCCAGGACGTGGGCAGCTGCAGCAGGCGGATGGTGTGCCCGGTCGGGGCGGTGTCGAACACGACGTGGTCGAAGCCGGCCACGGAGGCCTCGTCGGTCAGCAGCGCGGTGAACTCGTTGAACGAGGCGATCTCGGTGGTGCAGGCACCGGAGAGCTGCTCCTCGATGAGCGTCACCTCGGCCGGCGGCAGGATCTCGCGCACCGGACCCACGATCCGTTCGCGGTAGTCGGCCGCGGCCGCGGCCGGGTCGATCTCGAGGGCGGACAGGCCCGGGACGTCCTCGACGGCCGTGATCGTGTGCCCGATGCGCACACCGAACACCTGGCCGACGTTGGAGGCGGGGTCGGTGCTCACGAGCAGCACCTGCTTGCCCGAGCGGGCCAGCGCGACGGCCGCCGCGCACGCGATCGACGTCTTGCCCACGCCGCCCTTGCCGGTCAGGAACACGAACCGGGGCACCTCGACGAGGAACCGCGGCGGCGCGCCGGCCGCCCTCAGCACGACCCGCCCCCTGCGCAGCAGCCGCCGTCACCGGTGCCCGCCATCGGGAGCGCGAGGGGATGCGCGACGGGCGGCACCGTGCGGGGCTGGTCGGCCGGTGCGCCCGACCAGCGCGTGAGCTCCTCACGTGAGGGGTAGCGGCCGGCCATCGCGACGACGCCGTCGACGAGGACCAGCGGAAGCCCGTCGGAGCCGGACACCCTCATGAAGTCCAGCACGGGCTGCCTGCTCACGAACGCTGCCGGATCGCCCGCGAGGTTGTGCCGGGTGACCTCCGCGCCGTGGTCGCGCAACCAGTCCAGGTCGGCGGAGAACGTGACGAGCTCCTGCGGCACGTCGGGCCCGCACACCCCGGAGCTGCAGCACATCGCCTGCTCGAACACCTCGATCGCACCCACGGGACACCCTCCACTGCATCGACGGACGTCGAATCAGGATAGGTCACATCGACATCTGTCGATGTGGCGGAACCCGTCCCTGTCGCGCAGGGTCAGGCGGTCAGCGGGGCCAGCAGCTCGCGGACCTGGTTCGCCGTGGGCACCCGGCCCGAGAGGACGAGCTTCTCGTCGACGACGAGCCCGGGGGTGGACATGACGCCGTAGCCGGCGATCGTCGGGTAGTCGGTGACCTTCTCGAAGGTGGCCGAGAGGCCGAGACCGGCGACTGCCTCGCGGGCGGCCTTCTCCAGGTTGGCGCAGTTGGCGCAGCCGGGGCCGAGGATCTTGATGATCATGGTGCTCTCCTGCATGAGTGTTGTGAGTGGTGCGGTGCCGGGTGGTGCGGATCAGACGCCGATGACGGCGTTGAACAGGTAGCCGACGGCGATGATCCCGGCGCCGGTGACGGCCACGAACGCGCCGATCAGCGGGGGCCTGAGGACCCGGCGCAGCAGGATCATCTCGGGCAGGCTGAGCGCGACGACGGCCATCATGAACGCCAGCAGGGTGCCCATCGGCAGGCCCTTGTCGTGCAGGGCCTCGACCAGGGGCAGGACGCCGGCGGCGTTGGAGTACAGCGGGATGCCGATGAGCACGGCCAGCAGCACGGCGAAGGGGTTGCCGGCGCCGGCGTAGCGGGCGAAGAAGTCCTCGGGGGCCCAGCCGTGGATGGCGGCACCCAGGCCGATGCCGACGAGCAGGTACGGCCAGATCTTGCGCAGGATCGAGGCGACCTCCTCGATGCCCATCTGGATCCGGTCGTCCCAGGTCAGCCCGGCGCTGGGGTCGACGAGCTGGCCACCGAGGCGGGTCTCGAAGACGAACGGCTCGACCCACCGCTCCATCTTCAGGCGACCGAGCACGTATCCGGCGACGATCGCGATGACGAGTCCGGCTCCGACGTACAGCAGGGTCGGCCCGAGGCCGAACAGGCCGAACAGGAGGGCGATTGCGACCTCGTTGACCAGCGGGCTGGCGATGAGGAAGCTCATCGTGACACCCAGCGGCACCCCGGCGGCGACGAACCCGATGAAGGCCGGCACGGCGCTGCACGAGCAGAACGGGGTGATCACCCCGAGCCCGGCGGCCATGACGTTGCCGAGGCCTTCGCGCCGGCCGCCGAGCATCGCGCGGGTGCGTTCGACGCTCATGAACGAGCGCAGCACCGTGATGGCGAAGATGATGCCGACCAGCAGCAGCGCGATCTTCACGGTGTCGTAGAAGAAGAAGTGCACGCCCGAGCCGAGGCGGCTGTCGGGGTCGAGGCCGATCAGGTCGTAGAGCAGCCAGTCCCAGAACGGCCGGTTGAGCTCGTAGAGCGCGAACCACACGAGCGCGGCGGCGACGAGCCCGACCCGGCGCCGGGTCGGGGTCCGGGCACCCAGCCGCTCCGCGACGCTCACGACGCACCTGCGGCGAGCAGCGCGGGCACGACGGGCACGGCGGGGAGGGCGCCCGCCATGCGTTCGGGCGCGCCGTCGGCCAGGGTGTAGTCGACCCAGCGTCCGCGGCGGGAGGACGTCACCAGACCCGCCTCGCGCAGAACCTTGAGGTGGTAGCTGAGCAGGTTGCCTGCGATGTCGACGTGCTCCTGCAGGTTGCAGACGCAGCGAGGCTGCTCGGCCAGCAGGTTCAGGACCGTCCAGCGCACCGGGTCGGCCACGGCCTGCAGCAGCGCGATGCGTTCCTGCGTCGACTGCTCAATCGCCGTTGCCTCAACCACGATTGAAGCGTGCGCCCGATGACCTTCGTGCAGCCGGGACCTTGGTCACCTGATGTTCATCCGACGGGACTTGACCACTGTTTTCACGATCATCAACATAGAGACATGTCGAAGCAGCCCGAGGTCCACGACCCGGTGATCGTGACCGGCCGCTCGGCGGCCCTGGACGCCCAGCACCACCTCGCCGGCCTCACCCCGCTCGCCCCCCGCGACGGCTCGCACGCCGTCACGGACGCCGCCCTCGAGCCGGTCGCCCGATGAGCGCGAGCACGCCCACGGCACGGCTGTCGACCCTCGACCGCTGGCTCCCCGCCTGGATCGGCCTGGCCATGATCGGTGGGCTCGCGCTCGGACGACTCGTGCCCACGCTGTCCGACGCGCTCGGCGCGCTCGAGGTCGGTGGCATCTCGGTGCCCATCGGCCTGGGGCTGCTCGTGATGATGTACCCGGTGCTCGCCAAGGTCCGCTACGACAAGGTCGGGGCCGTGACGGGCGACCACCGCCTGCTCGCCTCGTCCCTGGTCCTCAACTGGCTCGTCGGGCCTGCGCTCATGTTCGTGCTGGCCTGGGCACTGCTGCCCGACCTGCCCGAGTACCGCACCGGGCTGATCCTCGTGGGCCTGGCCCGTTGCATCGCGATGGTCGTCATCTGGAACGACCTCGCCTGCGGCGACCGCGAGGCCGCGGCGGTGCTGGTCGCCCTCAACTCCGTGTTCCAGGTCGTCGCGTTCTCGCTGCTCGGCTGGTTCTACCTGACCGTGCTGCCCGGGTGGCTGGGCCTGGACTCGCAGGGGCTGGACGTCTCCGTGGGGCAGATCGCCCTGAACGTGCTGGTGTTCCTGGGCGTCCCGCTGACGGCCGGCTTCGCCTCGCGGTGGATCGGCGAGAGGGCCCGCGGGCGCGCCTGGTACGAGGAACGGTTCACCCCCCGCATCGGCCCGTGGGCGCTGTACGGGCTGCTGTTCACGATCACGCTGCTCTTCGCGCTGCAGGGCGACCAGGTGCTCGCGCACCCGCTCGACGTCGTGCGGATCGCGGCGCCGCTGCTGGTGTACTTCGGGGTCATGTGGGGACTCGGGATGGTCCTCGGCGCCCGTCTGAGGCTCGGGTACGCCCGCTCGACGACGCTCGCGTTCACCGCCGCAGGCAACAACTTCGAGCTGGCGATCGCCGTCGCGATCGGCACGTTCGGCGCCGCATCGGGGCAGGCCCTGGCCGGTGTGGTCGGACCGCTCATCGAGGTGCCCGTGCTCGTCGGCCTGGTCTACGTCTCGCTGCGACTGGCCCGCCGCTGGCCCGCCGGAGCGACCGACGGGCCGGACCCGGCGCCCGCGGCGCGGGCCGTGGTGCAGCCCCCTGAACCCGAGCTCGTCGACGCCGCCGAAGGAGCAGGACGATGACCGTGCCCGCGAACGCGTGCCCGCCCGCCGGACGCCCCTTCGGATCGCCGGCCGGATCGCCTGCGGCTCGCGCGATGGGCGAGGACGCCGCCGGGTCCGTGGCCGTCGTCCTCAAGGCGCTGGCCGAACCGTTGCGGCTGCGGGCGCTCTCGCTGCTCGCGACCAGCCCTGACGGCGAGGCCTGCGTGTGCGACGTCGCCGAGCTGGCCGAGGTCTCGCTCCCGACGGTCTCCCACCACCTCAAGGTGCTCAAGGACGCCGGCGTCGTCACCTCGCAGCGGCGCGGCACCTGGGTCCACTACCGGATCACCGAGGCGTACTCCCCTGCGGTGCGCTCCCTCCTGGAGGCGTTCGCGCCCGCCGTGGTCGACCACGAGCTCGCCCGCCTGCTCGATCCGGCCGAGCCGCCCGCCGAGCCGCCCGCCGATCTGCCCGCCGAGCTGCCGGCCGAACCGCTCGCAGGGCTGGCCGACCTCGGCGAGGTGCTCGAACGGGTGGTTCGATCGCTCGCCGCGCAGTTCCCCGACCTGGACCGGGACCGGGTCGACGACGTGGTGCGCGAGTCCGCCACCGCACTGACCCGGACGGCCGGGGTGCGCACGCACCTGGTCGTGCTGACCGAGCGGTTCGCCCGCCAGCGCCTGGAGGACCTGACGAAGGCCGCACGCGCGGGCGCGGGCAGCCCGCCGCAGGTGCTGTTCGTCTGCGTCGCGAACGCCGGGCGCTCCCAGCTGGCAGCGACGCTGCTGCACCGGTATGCCGGCGACCGCGTGGTCGTGCGCTCCGCCGGGTCGGTTCCCGCCGCGCACGTGCACCCGCACGTGCGCCCTCTGCTCGACGCGATCGAGCCGGACGGCGACGCGTTCCCCAAGCCCCTCACCGACGACGCCGTGCGTGCCGCCGACGTGGTGGTGACCATGGGCTGCGGCGACGTGTGCCCGCTCTACCCGGGCATCCGCTACGAGGACTGGCAGGTCGGGGACCCCTCGCTCGCCTCGCCCGAGGGCGCCGCCCTCATCCGTGACGACATCGACGCCCGCGTGCGCGGCCTGCTCTCCGAGCTCGTGCCCGACCTCGTCCTTCCCGCCTGACCCCCGCCTGACCCCCGCCTGACCCCCGCCTGACCCCGCCTGACACGGCCCGCCTGCACCCCACGACCACAAGGAGCACCCCATGAGCGCCACCACCGACCGCAAGCCCAGCGTCCTGTTCGTCTGCGTGCACAACGCCGGCCGCTCCCAGATGGCGGCCGGGTTCCTCACGGCGCTGTCGGGCGGCGCCGTCGAGGTCCGCTCGGCCGGCTCGATGCCCGCGGAGATGATCAACCCCTCGGCCGTCGAGGCGATGCTCGAGCTGGGCATCGACATCCGCGCCGAGAAGCCCAAGGTGCTCACCACCGAGGCCGTCAAGGACTCCGACGTGGTGGTCACGATGGGCTGCGGCGACACGTGCCCGTACTTCCCCGGCAAGCGCTACGAGGACTGGGTCCTGGAGGACCCTGCCGGTCAGGGCGTCGAGGCCGTCCGGCCGATCCGCGACGAGATCCGTACGCGCATCCTGGGCCTGCTCGGCGAGCTCGGCGTGACCCCGGTGGGGGCCTGACCTCGGGCCACCGGTCGCCCGGTCAGACGGCCGGGCAGCAGGTCACCCGCGCGAGGGCCGGGCGGTCGGCACGGGCGAGGGCCCGGCGCACCGCGGCCCATGACGTCGTGAGGGCGACGAGCCCGCCCGCGGCGACGACGGGCTCGGCCCGACGGACCTGGGGGCCACGCTCGGCCTGCAGCAGCCGGATCGCGTGCTCACGCTCGAGCTCGCGCATCCGCTGACGGTGGACCAGCAGCACCATCTCCGGGGACATCCCGCACCTCCTGTTCGACATCGACGGTTGTCGATGTCTCGAGGACGGCAGAGGCATCGATGACTGTCAATATCGACGATTGTCGATACGGCGCGTTCAGGAGGCGGTGCGCAGAGGTGCGGCCTGAGCCGGCGCGCCCTCACCGAGCGTCGACTCGCGACCGACGATCGTGAAGTCCGCCACGACCCGCTGGTACGGCCGGTCGGGGTCCGGGTCGGCGATCCTGGCCAGCAGCAGGTCCACGGCCGTCTGCGCGATCTGCTCCCGGCCGGGGGCGACCGTCGACATCGTGGGCGAGGAGTAGGCCGTCTCCTCGATGTCGTCGAAGCCGATCACCGCGATCTTCCCGGGCACGTCGATCCGCCGGGCGTGCAGCGCATGCAGGGCACCGAGGGCGAGCGCGTCGTTGAGGCCGAAGACGGCGTCGATCTCGACCCCCGCGTCCAGCAGACGGTGCATCGCCTCGGCGCCGGTCGCGCGGTGCCAGAGGCCGGCCTCGGCGAGCAGCGCCGGGTCGAACGGCACACCGGCCTCCTCGAGCGCCTGCCGGTACCCCTTCTCACGCAGGGCGGCCGAGCCCATCATCTCGCCCTCGTGCGCACCGATGACGGCGATCCGGCGTCGGCCGAGCCCGAGCAGGTGCGCCGTGGCCGACCGTGCGGCCTCCACGTTGTTCATCGTCACGTGGTCCGCCGGCCCGCCGAAGATGCGCTCGCCGAGCAGCACCATCGGGAAGTCCACCTGCAGCGCGTCGTGGTCCTGCTGACCGAGCGCCAGCGGGGAGAAGATCAACCCGTCCGTCAGGTGCCGTCGCTGCCCGGACAGGACCTCGAGCTCACGCTCGCGCGACGACCCGGTCTGCTCGATGAGCACCGTGACGCCGCGGGCCTCGGCCGCCCGGATGACCGAGTCCGCCAGCTCGGCGAAATACGGAAGGGACAGCTCGGGGACCGCCAGCCCGATCAGGTCCGTGCGCCCGCGCCGCAGGTTCCGCGCCGAGACGTTGACCTGGTAGCCGAGCTCGGCGATGGCCGCCTCGACCTTCTCGCGGGTGGCCGGGCGGATGTACTGATAGCCGTTGACCACGTTCGAGACGGTCTTGATCGACACGCCCGCGAGTGCCGCGACCTCGTGCATCGTCACCGCGCCGGTGCGCCGGGTGCTCACGTGCTGCCTCCTCCTGCGGCCGCCCGCGCGACCCTTCGACAGGGTGGCAGAACGCGTCCGGGACGGCGAGGAACCGCACCGGCCTGCAGCGACACTGCTCCTGCGGAACGACTCCCTCGAGAGTACATCGTTGTACTGCCCGGTGAGGGCCGTCCGGGAACGCATCAGGCCCGGGACGCGATGCCCGGGCCTGAGGAGGAGCTGCTCAGCTCACTTCTTGTTGCGACGCTGGTGGCGCGTCTTGCGCAGCAGCTTGCGGTGCTTCTTCTTGGCCATCCGCTTGCGGCGCTTCTTGATGACGGAGCCCATGGGTCCTGCCTCACTTCCGGTGGCGGCCCGATCGGGCCGTGCTGATGGTCGATCGACGCGCGGTGCGGTCGAGTCGCCCACGCACGGGAAAGTCCGAGGCTCTACCTTACGCGATCCGGCGCCCCGAGCGCGACGCGCCCGATATCACGGCCGACGTGCAGGTCAGGACGAGAGCCGACCGCGATCCTCGCCCTGCTCGTGCTCGACCGTGGTCGCCGTGCGCAGGTAGTGGTCCAACGCGTCCTGCGGGACCCGGAACGAGCGGCCCACCCGGACACCCGGCAGCTCACCAGAGTGCAGCAGCCGGTACACGGTCATCTTCGAGACCCGCATGATGTCCGCGACCTCGAGCACGGTGAGGAACCGCACCCGACCAGGCTGCTCGCTCATCGACTCAGCTCTTCTTCCGGGGTCGCGCGACGCTCTCGCGGTGGACGTTCTCGTGCCGCACCACCCTAGTGGCGCGTGGGACACGTGTGAAAGCGGTGAACAGCCGGGACAGCAGGGATCACCCGATCGGCGTCACAGGACCCTCTCAACCGGGGCACAGCCGCCGTCAGTCGTGCTCGGGATCCAGACCCAACCAGGGGAACACCGCCGTCCGCGTCGCACGGATCGCCCGGTCGACGTCGTCCGACGGGTCGTAGCCCGACGACCACGGCGTGAAGCGGGGGGCAGGCCCGTCGGACATCGACGCGGCACCCGGGCGGCCGTACCGGTCGCGGACCATCGACCGCCACCGCTCCGGCACGGGGAGCGCCGGGTCGACAGGTCGGTGCGTCGCGATCCCGATCAGGTGCGCCCACACGCGCGGGACCACGTCGAGCACCGCGTAGCCGCCACCCCCCAGCGCGACCCACCGGCCACCGGCCAGCTCGTGAGCGAGCTCGTGCAGCCACTGCGCGGCCAGACGCTGGGCGTCCACCGACACCCGCAGGTTCGCCAACGGGTCCTCCGGGTGCGCGTCGCACCCGTGCTGCGTGACGAGCACCTCGGGCTCGAAGGCCCGCAGGGCCGCTGGCACGACCGCGTCGAACGCCCGCAACCAGCCCGCGTCGGCCGTGCCCGAGGGCAGGGCCACGTTCACGGCACCACCGGGCGCGCCCTCACCGCCCGTCTCGCGCGCGTGCCCCGTCCCGGGGAAGAGCATGTGCCCGGTCTCGTGGATCGACACGGTCAGCACGCGCGGGTCGTCCCAGAACACCGTCTGGACGCCGTCGCCGTGATGGGCGTCGACGTCCACGTACGCCACGCGCTGCACGCCCTCGGCCAGCAGCCGACGGATCGCCACGCCCGCGTCGTTGTAGACGCAGAAGCCCGACGCCGCGCCCGGCATCGCATGGTGCAGGCCGCCGGTCACGTTCACGGCGTGCGCCGCACGGCCCTGCCACACCGCGAGCGCAGCCTCGACCGTGCCCTGCACCACCCGGGCCGCCGCCTCGTGCATGTCGGCGAACACCGGGTCGTCGTCCGTACCCAGGCCCCGGACAGGGTCCCGGGTGCCGTGCTCCGCGGCGGCGTGCACCGCGGCGACGTAGGCGGGCTCGTGCACGGTCGCCAGCAGCTCGTCGGAGGCCGGGCCGGCGCCGACGAGGTCGAGGTCGGGGTGGTCGAGCAGACCGAGGTCCTCGGCCAGACGGATCGTCAGCTCGAGGCGTTCGGAGGTCATCGGGTGCCCGTGCCCGAAGTCGTACCCGAGCAGCTCGGGCGACCAGACGACGCGGACCGGCAGGCGGGCGGGCAGGTCCGCGAGCGCATCGCCCCCGGGTCGGCGACCCCCGACCGCAGGGTCTCGCCCCGCTCCGGTGGCCTCCCGCATGGTCACACCGTCGCACCGCGGCGCCCGTCGTGTCGATCCGACGGCCCGGTCCGTGCCACAGTGTTCCCCGCGCGCTGCGGACCTGGTCCCCGACGCGCACCTCGACAGGCAGCAGACCGACGCGCACGCACGAGCGACGCGACAGACGCACGGGCACTCACGGGCACGGAGGTGGCATGGCACTCGGTGGTGCCGGTGTGCTCCGGCGTGGACGCGAGTACGTCGACAGGTCCGCACGGCAGTCCCCCGCCCGGCTGGCCCTGGGCGTCTTCGCCGCGGTCATCGCGACCGTCACGGTGCTGTTGTCCGCACCGTGGGCGACGGTCGCCGGCGGGCGGGCGCCGTTCGTCGACGCGTTCTTCACCGCGACCTCCGCCACGACCGTGACCGGGCTGGTGACCGTCCCCACCGGCGAGTACTGGTCCACCTGGGGCCTGGTCGTCATCCTCGTGGCGATCAAGGTCGGCGGCCTGGGCGTGATGACGCTCGCCTCCCTGCTGGGCATGGCCGTCTCGCGGCGCATCGGCCTGACCGGGCGGCTGCTCGTCGCCTCGGAGACCAAGGTCACCCGGCTCGGCGAGGTCGGCTCGCTCGTGCGGACCGTCATCGTCACGTCCACGGCCCTCGAGGTCGCGATCGCGCTCGTGCTGCTCCCCCGGTTCCACATGTACGACGAGAGCTGGGGGCAGGCCGCCTGGCACGCCCTCTTCTACGCGGTCTCCTCGTTCAACAACGCCGGGTTCGTGCCCACGCCCGAGGGCCTGGCACCGTTCGTGTCGGACTGGTGGGTGCTGCTGCCGATCATCCTCGGCGTGTTCATCGGGTCGCTCGGCTTCCCGGTGATCCTCAACATCGCCTCGCACCTGCGCGCGCCGCGCCGGTGGAACCTGCACACCAGGCTGACGCTGGTCACCAGCGCGCTGCTCGCCGTGGGTGGCTCGGTGCTCGTGGCCGCGTTCGAGTGGACGAACCCGGGGACGTTCAAGCCGCTCGACGCACCGGCGACCGTCCTCGCCTCGCTGTTCGCCGGGGTCATGCCCCGCTCGGGCGGCTTCTCCACGGTCGACGTCGCGCAGATGCACCAGGGGACCTGGCTGCTCAACGACGCGCTCATGTTCGTCGGCGGCGGCTCGGCGTCCACCGCCGGCGGCATCAAGGTCACCACCCTGGCCGTCATGCTGCTGGCGATCGTCGCCGAGGCGCGCGGCGACCGTGACGTCGAGGCCTACGGGCGGCGGATCTCGCGCGACACCCTGCAGGTGGCCATCGCCGTCTCGCTCGTCTCGGCCACGATCGTCCTCGTCGCAGCCCTGCTGCTGCTGTCCATGACGGGCCTCACGCTCGACCAGGTGCTCTTCGAGGTCATCTCTGCGTTCGCCACCTGCGGCCTGACCACGGGCATCACGCCCGACCTGCCCGACGGCGCCAAGTACGTGCTCGCCGTGCTCATGTTCATCGGCCGGACCGGCACGATGACCCTTGCCGCGGCGCTCGCGCTGCGCAACCGTCGTCGTGTCATCCGGCTCCCCGAAGAGAGGCCGATCATTGGCTGAGAACCCGTCCGAGGCCCTGGACGCGCGACTGCGCCCTGGGCCCTCGACGTCGTCGAAGAAGGACGCCGGCGTGCTCGTCATCGGGCTCGGCCGGTTCGGCTCCGCGATCGCGAGCACCCTCGAACGGCTCGGGCAGGACGTGCTCGCCGTCGAGAAGAGCCCCGAGATCGTCGCGCAGTGGGCCGGTCGCGTGCCGCTCGTCGAGGCGGACTGCACGAACCCCGACGCGCTCGAGCAGCTCGGCGCGCGGGACTTCTCCGTCGCGGTCGTCGGCGTCGGCTCGTACCTCGAGGCGTCGGTGCTCATCACCGGCAACCTCGTCGACATCGGGATCCCGCAGATCTGGGCCAAGGCCACCAGCCCCGAGCACTCCCGGATCCTGCAGCGCATCGGCGCGCACCACGTGATCCTGCCCGAGTCCGACGCGGGCAGCCGGGTCGCGCACCTCGTCTCGGGCAAACTGCTCGACTACATCGAGGTCGAGGACGGCTTCACCATCGTCAAGATGCGCCCGCCGAAGGAGACGCAGGGGTTCACCCTCGCGCAGTCAAAGGTGCGCTCGCGGTACGGGGTGACGGTCATCGGTGTGAAGAGCCCGGGCGCGGAGTTCCAGTACGCGACGCCGGAGACCCGCGTCTCGGGCACCGACATCATCGTCGTGTCGGGGCACGCGGACCTGCTCGAACGGTTCGCCGCGCGGCCGTGACGTGCCGCTGCCGGTCCTGGCCCGCAGGGCGAGGACCGGCAGCCGAGCCGTTCTCAGAGGTCGACGTGCGGCACCAGTCGCCCGAGCCGGGCCGGGAACCACCAGGCCCGCTCCCCCATGCAGGCCATCACCGCCGGACCGAGGACCACCCGCACGAGCGTGGCGTCCACGAGCACCGCGACCGCGAGGCCGACGCCGAACATCTTGATCGTCGGGTCGTCGACCAGCACGAACGAGGCGAAGACCGCGAACATCACGACGGCGGCCGCGGTGATGACCCGAGCCGTCGCGCCGACGCCTCGCACGACCGCCTCCCGCGCGTCGGCGCCCGCCGTGCGGGCCTCGTGCACGGCCGACAGCAGGAAGACCTCGTAGTCCATCGACAGCCCGAACAGCACGGCGAACAGCATCATCGGCACGTGGCTCTCGATCGTCACCGGTCCGTCCAACCCGAGCAGGTGCGCGCCCCAGCCCCACTGGAACACCGCGACGACGACCCCGTAGGCGGCCGCGACCGAGACCAGGTCCATCAGCGCCGCCTTGAGGGGCACGAGCAGCGACCGGAAGGCCACGACGAGCAGCAGTGCGGCCAGCAGCACCGTGCCGAGGATGAGCCACGGCAGGCGTGCGGCGATGCGGTCGGAGAGGTCGGCCACGATCGCGCTGATGCCTCCGACGTGGACCTCGCTCCCGGTCGGTGGGTCGATCGCACGCAGGTCGGCCAGGACGAGCGGACGTTGCTCGGAGCCGGCCTCCTGCGTGGTGACGACCGTGGCACGCGCGGCCGCCCCCGACGGATCGAGGCGGAGCGCACCGACCTGCTGCACACCGTCGACCTGCGCCGCCTCGGCGGCGACCGCGAGCAGCCGGGGGTCCTCCGGCGTGGTGGCCGCCGGGTCGAGGGCCACCACGAGCGTCAGCGGTGACGACGCGCCGGGCCCTCGGTGCGCGACCATGAGGTCGTAGGTCGTCCTGCGCTCGGTGCCCACGGGACGGTCCCCGTCGGAGCCCTCGCCCAGCCGCAGGCTCAGCGCGGGCGCCGCGAGCACGCCGAGGACCAGGACCGAGGCCACACCCCAGCGCACCGGACGGGCCGTGACACGGCGCGCGAAGCGGGCCCAGCCCGCGCCGGTGTGCGCGTCGCCGTCGTCCGCACCGCCGCGCGGCAGCACGCGGCGCCCCGCCAGGGCCAGCAGCGCCGGGGTGAGCATCAACGAGGCGAGCAGCACCACGAGGACCACGACCGCGGTCCCCAGCCCGAGCCAGGCGACGAAGTCGACCCCCGTGATCGCGAGCGCGCAGACCGCGAGCGCGACCGTGATGCCCGCGAACGCGACCGCCCTGCCGGTGGTCCCTGCGGTCGTCTCGGCGAACGACCAGGCCGTCGGGGCAGCGCTCGGATCCGCCGGGACACCGGCCGAGGGGCCGGACCGCGGGCCGTTCGGCGCGTCGCTCAGCACCGTGCGGTGGCGCGCCACCTGGAACAGCGCGTAGTCGATGCCGACGCCCAGCCCGATCATCGTCGCCAGCGTCGGGGCGATCTCCGGGATCGCGACCACCTGGCCGACCAGGTGCAGCACCGCGAGGCCGGCGGCGACCGAGACCAGCGCGTTGACCAGCGGGATCGCGGCGGCGGTGAACGAGCGCAGGGTGAGCAGCAGCACGACGATCGCGACGACGACCCCGATCAGCTCGCTCGTGCGGGTCAGGCCCGGGGGCTCGACCTCGCGCACGAGCGGCGCCGAGGCCCCGACCTGCAGACCGGCGGCACGGGCGTCGTCCACGGCGGCCCGCAGGGCGACCCCGTCGACGCTCACGGCGGCGTCGGTGCGCACTTCGAGGACGACGGCGCGCCCGTCGGGCGTGGTGACGACGGGGTCCGCGGTGAGCGGGTCGGTCACCTCGAGCACGCCGTCGACGGCCCGCAGCCGGGTGGCGAACGTCGCGACCTCGTCCTGCTGGTCCACGACCGGGCCGTCGGTGGCGACGATCACGGTGGACGTGACGGTCGCCTCGTCCTCGTCGGCGTCGAACGCCTGCAGGACGTCGGCGGCTGCCGCGGAGTCCGAACCGGGTACGGAGATCACCTGGTCGAGCCCGGGACCGGCCCACCGGACGGCGAGGGTCAGGCCGGCGGCGAGCAGCACCCAGGCCACCACGACGGCGAGGGGATGCCGGGCACTGAACCGGGCGAGGGCTTTCACGGGCACGGAGGACCTCCAGGGTCGGGCGGGTGATGCGGGGACGAGGGGACGGGCAGGGTTCAGCCGGCGGGAGCTCAGTCGGCGGGAGTTCAGTCGGCGGCGGGCGCGGCCTGCTCGGCCTCCACCACGAGCGAGTCGCCCACGACCTCGGCGGACGTGAGCACGAGGTCGCCGGGCAGGTCGGGAGCCACCGTCCGGGTGTCGGCCAGACCGGCCATCGAGCCGCCGAGCCCGGCGAGGGTCCGCACGTCGAGCACGAGCCCGGCCACCGACACGGAGAGGGGCCGCAGCGCCAAGGCGCCGTCGGCTGCGGAGACGGCGACCGACACCTCGACCGGCACAGTGGTGGACCGGCGCTCGAGCTGTGCCTGCGCGACGAGCACCCCGTCGCGGGCCGACCACGTGGCCTGGGCCAACGGCCCCGACGCGTCCGCCGCACCTGCCCTGGAGACCACGGCCCCGAGGCTCGACGAGGGGATCGTCACCTGGACCACGGTGCGGTCGGCGGACCGTGCGCCGCGCACGTGCAGGTCGGTGAGGTGGATGTCGACGTCGACGACGGCACCCTGCCAGGTGAGGTCGTCCGCGCCGACCGTGACCGAGTGCAGGCGCCCGAGCAGGAGTGCCGGGAGCACCGGCCACGGGCCGAGCCCGACGTCGAGGTCGGCGGTGTCGGCCGCACTGCCGCTCAGGAACGGCGAGTCCTCCAGCGCGGCAGCGACACGGTCGGCGAGGACCGCCCGGGCGACGAGCTCGGCCGCGACCAGCAGGACAAGGAGACCGAGGCCGAGGCCGAGGCCGAGCACGCGGACCGCACGGCGGCGGGACGGGCGGCCATAGGCGGGTGGCGGGCGCCGGCCGGCGACCCCGGTCGTGCGGGCAGGGCTCGTGGCATGCATCGGACCTCCGCGACGTCGTCGAGGCCGCTCGGTGCGACCCGCGACGGCAGTCCACCGCGCGCACCTGGGCCGGAACCGTCGCACCGCTCCCGTGCAGCGGTCAGCCGCCTGACGATCGGCTGACAGCGGGTCTTCGCGGAAGGTCCGGAGGCGTCGGACGCCCGGTCGAGGACGGTGCCGCTGCTCAGGTCGAGGGCAGCGTGACCCGCACGTGCGTGCCGGTGCCGGCCTCCAGCAGCCCGACCGTCCCGTGATGGCCGCCGACGACGGCGCGCACCACGGCCAGCCCGAGGCCCGACCCGCTCGACGCACCGTCGCCGCGGGCGAACCGGTCGAACACCCGCTCACGCACCTCCGGGGGGATCCCCGGGCCGTCGTCCACCACGTCGAGGCGGACGACGCCGTCGACGCGGCGCACCTCGACGCGCACCGTGGTGCCGGCCGGGGTATGGCGCACGGCGTTGCCGACGAGGTTGTGCACGACCTGCAGGAGCCGTTCGCGGTCGCCGAGCAGGGGGGCGGGCTCGGTGTCGATGCGCACGTCCCGCTCCGGGGCGACGACCCTGAGGTCGTCGGCGACCTCCCGTACGACGTCGGCGAGGTCCAACCGGTCGCGGCGCAGCGGCACGTCCTCGTCGAGCCGGGCGAGCAGCGCCATCTGGTCGACGAGGTGGCGCATGCGGGTCGTCTCGGCCTCGACGCGCACCATGGCGCGGTCGAGCCGGTCGCCGTCCAGCCCGCCCTGCAGGTACAGGTCCGCCCAGCCGTGCACGATCGTCAACGGGGTGCGCAGCTCGTGCGACGCGTCCTGCACGAAGGCGCGGACCCGGTCCTCGGCGTCGGTCCGTCGACGCAGGGCCTCCTGGAGTGCCACGGCCAGTTCGTGGGTCTCAGCATCGGGCTGGTCGAGCGGCAGCACGGCGCCCGGGACACCCTCCCCGACAGCACGCGCCGCTGCGGCGAGCGTCCGCACGGGGCCCAGCCCGCGATGCACCACACCTGCGGCCAGCGCGGTCGCGAGCCCGAGGAGCGCCAGACCCGCGAAAGCCTCGACGACCATGAGGCGGGCCACGACCTCGCGGTCCTGCGCGACGTCCACCGCCACGAGCACCCGGTCGACCTGGATGTCCCCGCCCCCACCGGCGGGGTCGAGCCGGATGGTCAGGCCCGGGGTCGCGACGGCGCCGACCCGCACCGGTTTACCGTCCCAGCGCACTCCGACGGGCGCCGCGCCCGCCTCCACGTCGACGACCCCCGTGAGGTCCTGCGGCGCCGTGGTCCGCCCACCCGCGACAGCCATGACGACGACGTCCCCCTGCGCGGCGGCGACGATCGTGTCGTCGGGCACGAGGGTCCGCAGGGCGGTCTCTGCGAGGGTGCCGCCCGGGGGGTCGGCGCGGGCGAGGACGACGTCGAGCGCGGCGGTGACCCGCTCGTCGGCGTGCTCGACGAGGATCCGGCGGAGCGCGACGACGCTGACCACGCCCGCGCCGACGAGGGCGGCGAGGAGCACGGCCACGAGCCCGACGACGAGGCGGGCGCGGATGGACCGGCGCGCCCGGCGCGGCGAGGAGCCGGCAGCCTCGCTCACGGTGCTCCCGTGCCGCGCAGCGCGTACCCGAAGCCGCGCACCGTGTGGATGAGCGGCTCGTCGTCGACACCGTCGACCTTGCGCCGCAGCCGCGAGACGACCTTCTCGACGACTCCTGCGTCGCCACCGAAGTCGTAGTCCCACACCCGGTCGAGCAGCTGGGCCTTGGTGACGACCCGGTCACCGGCCTGCAGGAGGACGGTGAGCAGCCGCAGCTCGGTCGGTGACAGGTCGAGCTCACGGTCGCCGCGGCGGCAGCGCATCCGGGCGAGGTCCAGCTCGAGGTCGGCGAACGTCAGCCGCTCCTCGTCGGCTCCCTGGCCTGGGACGACGCCGTGCGCCGCGACCCGCCGCAGGAGCGCCTCGAGCCGGGCGACCAGCTCGGTCAGGTCGAACGGCTTGGTGAGGTAGTCGTCCGCACCCGCGGTGAGCCCGGCGACCCGGTCGGGCACGGCGTCCCGCGCCGTGAGCAGCAGCACCGGGGTGGCGTCGCCCGTCGAGCGCAGCAGGCGCAGCACGTCGAGGCCGTCGGTGCCGGGCAGGACGACGTCGAGCACGACGACGTCCGGACGCCGCTCCCGAAGCCGGTCGAACGCCTCGGTCGCGGAGGCTGCGGTCCGCACGTCGTACCCGGCGAACGCGAGGCCCGAGTCGAGCAGCTCGCGCAGGCCGGGGTCGTCGTCGACGACCAGGACGTCCGCGGGCATGCGCCGATGGTCACGGTCCGAGGGGGCAGGCCGCAAGCCCGCCCCCTCGTCCGTCGACGGTCAGGGTGTGCGCCGGCGCAGGGTCGTCGCGGCCACCACGAGCGCGCCGACGACGAAGAGCACGATGACCCCGACAGCGCCGCGCACGTCGGTCCAGCCGCTGCCGGCTGCCAGGTCCTGCATCGCCTCGATCGCGTAGGTGAGCGGGAACACCCGGGAGAGCCACTCGAGCAGCTGCGGCATCTCGTCGCGCGGCATGAGCAGACCGCACGTGATGAGCTGCGGGAAGATCAGCGCCGGCATGAGCTGCACGGCCTGGAACTCGGTGCGGGCCAGCGCCGACCCGCCCAGGCCGAGCGCGCAGCCGAGCACCGCGTCGAGCACGGCGACGAGCACCACGAGCCCGATGGGTCCGGCCACGTCCATGCCGAAGCCCCACACGGCGAACCCGACGACCACGAGCGCCTGCACGGAGGCCAGCACCGCGAACGCCAGCACGTAGCCGACGACGACGTCCGCGCGGCCGATCGGCATCGTCATGAGCCGTTCGAGCGTGCCGGACTGCCGTTCGCGCAGCGTGGCGACGCTCGTGACCAGGAACATCACGATGAGCGGGAACAGCCCGACGAGCATCGGGCCGAACTGGTCGAGCACGGGCGTGCCGTGGAACATCCAGGCGACCAGGCCGAGCAGCAGCACGGGCAGGCCGAGGACGAGCGCGAGCGTGCGGTGGTCGTGCCGCAGCTGCTGCAACACGCGCGCGGCGGTGGCGAGGGTCAGGCGCGCGCTCATGCGGCACCGTCCGAGGCGCCGGCACCGGACTGGTCGGCGGGCTGGCCGCCGGACTCGTCGGCGGACTCGTCGGCGGCAGCCTGGTCGACGAGCGCGAGGAACGCGCCCTCGGCGTCCTTGGCCCCCGTGCGGGTGCACAGCTCGGCGAGCGAGCCGTCGGCGAGGACGGCGCCGTCGCGCATGAGGACGAGCCGGTCGCAGCGGGCCGCCTCGTCCATGACGTGGCTGGAGACGAGCAGGCTGGTGCCCGCCTCGGCCAGGCGGCCGAACAGGTCCCACAGGTCGCGTCGGAGCACGGGGTCGAGCCCGACGGTCGGCTCGTCGAGCACGAGCAGGTCGGGCCGGGCGAGCAGGGCCATGGCCAGGGAGACCCGGGAGCGCTCGCCTCCGGACAGGGTGCCGACGGTGCGGTGGATGTGCCTGCTCAGGTCGACGTCGTCGAGCGCCTGGGCGGTCGCGTCGCCGTCGACCCCGAGGATCGCCGAGGCGTACCGCAGGTTCTCCGCGACGGTGAGGTCGACGTAGACGCTGGGCGCCTGCGTCACGTAGCCGACGCGGTGCCGCAGGGCCGGCGACCCGGCCGCCTCGCCGAGCACCGTCACGGTTCCGCCGGCCACGACCTGCACGCCGACGATCGCGCGCATGAGCGTGGTCTTGCCGGACCCGCTGGGGCCGAGCAGGCCGACCACCTGCCCGGACGGGACGGCGAGGTCGAGCCCGGGGATGACCGTGGTCCCCCCGCGCACGACGCGCAGCCCGCTGATCTCGATCGCCGCGGCGACCTGGTTATTCCTCATGTGGGGAATAGTGCTCCTCTCCGGTGCCCGCGCGCAAGGGGAACGCCAGGTCGCCCGTCAGGTAGCCCTGCAGGGTCGGCCCCACGAGCGCCACGACCTCGTCGACGGACAGCCCCGCGAGCGGCGCGACCCGCAGGACGTGCCGGGCGACCAGCACCCCCACCACGTGCGAGGCCACCAGCGACATCCGCAACGACCCGTGCGGGTCGCCCAGCCGGACCGCGACCCGACCGAACACCCGACGCCCCAGGAAGTCGGCCAGCACCTGCGCACCGGGACCCGGCGCACCGGCCTCCCCGACCATGCCGCCGACGACGACCCGGAAGCGCTCGCCACCGTCGACCTCCCACAGCCCCAGGACCGTCCGCAGCACCCGCTCGCCCAGACCGTCGAGCCCGGCGTCCACCAGGGCGTCGACGAGCCGTCCGGGGTCCGTGCCCTGCGGGATCAGACCCGCCGCGTACAGCTCGCCCTTGTCCGCGAAGTAGTGCCGGACCAGCGCCGGATCCACCCCCGCCCGCCGCGCCACCGCCCGCACGCTCGCCGCCGCGAACCCCCGCTCGGCGAACTCCGCCCGCGCCGCCTCGAGGATCACCCCGCGCGTGTCCTGCCCGACCGGCCGCCGACCCCGGGGGCGCACCACCTCCGCGACCTCGTTCGCATCGGACGTGCTGGACACAGCCGGTTCGACACCCATCCACCCAGCGTAGGAGCGTCGGCGACCCGACACCCGGTCGTGGGAGACGGGGTCGGCGCCAATCAGCGGTCACCCGGGGACCGGCGTCCACAGATCGACCCAACCCGCCCGGGCTGCCGGTCGGTTTGGGTAGGTTCGCCCGCATGACTGCACCCACCCGGTCACCCCTGCTCGCCGCCTTCGCGACCGTGACGGCGGCCATGAGCCTGCTTGCGGGATGCACCGGTGGGACCCCAGCTCCGGCGCCGACTGCCACCACCACCAGTCAGGCGGGCACCACGCCGTCGGCGAGCGCCACGCCAACCACCGCCGTTGCGGAGGCCCCGCAGTGGACCGAGGACATGGACCAGGTGAGCCTCGATGCGGCATTGGCTGTGGGGCGGTACTTCCTGGAGCTCTACCCCTACGTCATCGAGACCGGCGACACGACTGAGTGGGACCGGCTCAGCCACCCCGACTGCATCTTCTGCGCCGACACCGCGGAGTTCGCCCGCACGCGAGAGCCGACCGATGAGCGCGTGACCGTGGCGATCCTCACCGGTGAGGGCGAGGAGCTCGATCCGGCCGTGTACTACGCACTGACCTTCCAGACAACCACGAGCAGCTCCGTTGACGGCGTTGCCCGTCCTGGTGAAGTGAAGATGGGTCTCGTCCGCGAGAACGACCGATGGCTCGTGAGGGCGGTCGAGCCGATCGAGAGCGTCACGAAGTGACTGGAGCCGGTGCCCGGCTCGCCGCCGTTGTGGCGGTCACCGCGCTGGGCACGGTGAGCACGCCCGCGGACGGCGGCGGCGACAACTCGTGGTACGGACGCGCCGCCGACTCGACGGCGCAGGTCGGAGCGGGCTACTACGAGGGGGAGGCCGTCCGCGCGGCCGCAGATCCCGCGGCCTCGCCGTGGGTCTACGAGCGGATCGCCCGGTGCGGCATGGACATCTGGATCGTCCCCGCAGGCGAGATCGTGCCCAGCTGCATGGGCATCCCTATCGAGTGCGCCGACGGCGCCACCCCACTTGCGCCGCTCAACCGCCGCCCCACCGGCTCAACCGACCCGGCAGCCTGGGAGATCGTCACTGACTGGACCTGCCCGGAGCTGGCCGTCCCGGCGTTCACCGCGCAGGACCTGCGTGACCTGCTCATCGTCTCCGGCAGCGTCGACCTCGAACCCGCTGCCGGGCCTCTGCTGGTGAACATGGCCAACGTGGTCCACACCGACGCGGCCACCCAGACGTTCGCGCCGACGCTCCTGGGGTTCGCCTTCGAGGTCGAGGTCACCCCGATCTCCTACATCTGGGACTTCGCCGACGGCACGGCCCCGCTGCGCACCACCGACGCCGGCTCGGCCTACCGCTCCGGCAGCGGCGATGACCTGGACGGGTACCTCACCCACGCCTACGCCCAGCCCGGCACCCATGCGATCACCCTCACCACGACCTGGTCGGGCCGCTACCGCGTGGTGGGTCGCACCGACTGGCAGGACGTCATCGGCACCGCCACCACTACGGCCACCAGCCGCACCTTCGACGTCGTCGAACGACACGCCAATCTCGTGTCCGGAGACTGCGCCGACGACCCCGCAGCGCCCGGCTGCGGCTGATGCGCAGCACCCAGACGACGACGCAGCCCGCCCCCGCACGGTGGCGGGGACGGGCTGCGTCAGGGTCGAGCCGGTCAAGCAGGCCGAGCGGGATCAGTCAGGCTCAGAAGCCCTGGGCGATCCGGTAGTACACGTTGTTCCAGCGCACCTGGTCGGCGAACGAGCGACGGGTGGTCGACTCGTCGATGACCAGCAGCTCGGTGCGCGCGATCGTCGCAAACACCTCGAACGCCTCGACACCCGCGGCGGTCGAGAGCACCGTGTGGTGCGCGCCGCCGGCGGTCAGCCAGGCCTCGGCCGACGTGGCCAGGTCCGGACGGGGCTCCCACACCGCGCGGGCGACCGGCAGGTGCGGCAGCTCGGGGTGCTCGACCAGGTCGACGACGTTCGCGGTGAGGCGGAAGCGGTCGCGCATGTCGGCCAGGGAGACGACCACGCCGACGCCCGGGTCGGTGTTGAACACCATGCGGACCGGGTCCTCCTTGCCGCCGATGCCCAGGGGGTGGACCTCGATCTTCGGCGTGGAGGTGGTCAGCGACGGGCAGACCTCAAGCATGTGCGCCCCGAGGATGCGCTCCGCGCCGGGCGTGAGGTCGTAGGTGTAATCCTCCATGAGGGAGGCGCCACCGGGCAGGCCCTCGCCCATGACCTTGGCGGCACGGACCAGGACGGCGGTCTTCCAGTCACCCTCGGCGCCGAAGCCGTAACCCTTGCCCATGAGGCGCTGCACGGCCAGGCCGGGCAGCTGACGCAGCGCGCCCAGGTCCTCGAAGTTCGTCGTGAACGCCTTGGCGCCCAGGTCGGTGAGGAACGACTCGAGCGCGGCCTCCTGGCGGGCGGCGTAGCGCAGCGACTCGTGACGGTCACCGCCCTTGCGCAGCTCGGCGACGACGTCGTAGAGGTCCTCGTACTCGGCGACGAGCGCGTCGACCGCGGACTCCTCGACCGCGTCCACGGCGGCGACGAGGTCGTTGACACCCCACGTGTTGACGGAGACGCCGAAGCGGATCTCGGCCTCGGTCTTGTCGCCCTCGGTGACGGCGACGTTGCGCATGTTGTCGCCGAAGCGCGCGAGCTTGAGCTCGTGCGTGGCGGCCCAGCCCGCGGCACCGCGGACCCACGTGCCGACGCGGGCCTGCACGGCCGGGTTGGAGACGTGGCCGACGACCGTGGTGCGGGCGATGCCCAGGCGCGACTGGATGTAGCCGTGCTCGCGGTCGCCGTGCGCGGCCTGGTTCAGGTTCATGAAGTCGAAGTCGATGCTGTCCCAGGGCAGCTCGACGTTCGCCTGCGTGTGCAGGTGCAGCAGCGGCTTGGACAGCAGGTCCAGGCCGGTGATCCACATCTTCGACGGGCTGAAGGTGTGCATCCAGGTGATGACGCCGAGGACCTTGTCGTCGCTGTTCGCGTCGAGCATGGCGCGGCGGATCGAGGCGGCGTCCTTCAGGACGGGCTTCCAGACGATGCGGACCGGGACGTCGGGCGACGAGTCGAGGCCGCGGGCGACCTCCTGCGACTGCTCGGCGACCTGGCGCAGCGTGTCCTCGCCGTACAGGTCCTGGCTGCCGGTGAAGAACCAGACCTCGCGGTCGGCGTAGGGCTTGCTCATGCGTGGGTCTCCTCGTCGAGTGCTGCTGCGGTGTCGTCGGTCTGGACCGGGGCGCTGTCGCCCTGGCCGTAGACGTTCTGGTAGCGCGCGTAGAGCGCGTCGATGTCGGACTGCGCGATCGGGATCAGGTCGCCGAGCTGGCGGGAGATGTGCACCGTGCGGGCGACCTCCTCGACCATGACGGCCGCCTTCACGGCGTCCTTGGCGTCCCGGCCGATGGTGAACGGCCCGTGGTTCTGCATGAGCACCGCGCGGCTGCGCGAGCCGGACAAGGTGTCGACGATGCCGCGGCCGATCGAGTCGTCACCGATGAGGGCGAACGGGCCGATCGGGATGGGGCCGCCGAACTCGTCGGCCATCATCGTCAGGACGCAGGGCACCTCCTCGCCGCGTGCGGCCCAGGCGGTCGCGTACGTCGAGTGGGTGTGCACGACGCCGCCGACGTGCGGCAGGTGCTTGTAGACGTAGGCGTGCGCGGCGGTGTCCGAGGACGGCGAGCGGGTGCCCTCGACGAGGTTGCCGTCGAGGTCGCACACGACCATGGCCTCGGGGGTCAGCTGGTCGTACGTCACGCCGGACGGCTTGATGACCAGCAGGTCGGCCTCCGAGGGCCCGTCCGGGGAGACCTGGACACGCTGCGACACGTTGCCGGCCGTCCAGACGATGAGCTCCCAGCGGGGCAGCTCGGCGTGCAGCGTGGCCACGACCTCACGGGTGCGGGCGACGGCGTCGCGCACCTCGGGCGGGTAGGCCGCCAGGGACAAGGTCTCGGTCATCGCAGGTCCTCCAGGATCGGTGTGGTGCAGTCGGGGGTCACGGGGCGTTCAGAGCGCGGTCGTGGCGGCGCGCTCGACCGCCAGGCCCGCGCTGTACCGCTCGAGGTACGCGGTGAAGCCCGCCACGTCGGCGGCGTCGGGGGCGACGACGTCGGTGCCCGCGTCGGCGAACACCTGGGCGGTGAGGAACTCGTCGAGCGGCAGCTCGGCCGCCACGTCGAGGTAGGCCGCCAGCACGGCGATGCCCCAGGCACCGCCCTCGCTCGCGGTGCCGCCGACGGCGACGGGTGCGCCGATCGCGGCGGCCAGCAGGCGCTGCGCGACACCGGCGGTGCGGAACATGCCGCCGTGGGCGAACATCGCGTCGAGCTCGACGCCCTCGGCCGTCAGGACGCGCATGCCCAGGGCGAGAGTGCCGAACGCGCTGTAGATCTGCGTGCGCATGAACGAGGCGAGCGTCAGACGCGAGTCGGGGGTGCGCACGAAGAGCGGGCGACCCTCGTCGAGGCCGGTGATCGGCTCGCCGGACAGGTAGTTGTAGGCGAGCAGCCCGCCGCCGTCGGCCTCGCCCTCGAGCGCGGCGCGGAACAGCGTGCCGAACACCTCGTCGGTGCTCGCCGTGCTGCCCAGCCCGGCGGCGAACTCGCCGAACAGGCCGGCCCAGGCGTTGAGCTCGCTGGCGCCGTTGTTGCAGTGCACCATCGCGACCAGGTCGCCCGCGGGGGTCGTGACCAGGTCGAGCTCGTGGTGCACGCGGGTCAGCGGGCGCTCGAGGACAACCATCGCGAAGATCGAGGTGCCCGCGCTGACGTTGCCGGTGCGGGGGGCGACCGAGTTCGTCGCGACCATGCCGGTGCCGGCGTCGCCCTCGGGCGGGCACAGCGGGAGGCCCGGACGCAGCGTGCCGCTCGGGTCGAGCAGCGCGGCACCCTCGGCCGTGAGGGTCCCGGCCTCCTGGCCGGCGCTGAGCACCTGCGGCAGGAGCTCGGTGAGGACCAGGCCCGGGCGACGCGTCGCGGCCAGCTGGTCGAACTGGGCGAGCATGCCCTGGTCGTAGTCGTGCGTGGCCGAGTCGATGGGGAACATGCCCGAGGCGTCGCCCACGCCGAGCACCTTGCGGCCGGTGAGCCGCCAGTGCACGTAGCCGGCCAGCGTGGTGACGAACCGCACCTGCGGCACGTGCGGCTCGTGGTCGAGCACCGCCTGGTACAGGTGGGCGATCGACCAGCGCAGCGGGATGTTGTGGCCGAACAGGTCGCTCAGCTCGGCGGCCGCGCGACCCGTGGAGGTGTTGCGCCAGGTGCGGAACGGCACCAGCAGCTCGTCGGCCTCGTCGAAGGCCAGGTAGCCGTGCATCATCGCCGAGACACCGAGGGCGCCGAACGTGCTGGGGCGCACGCCGTACTGCTTCTCGACGTCCGCGAAGAGGTCGGCCACCGAGGCCTGCAGGCCCGCCCACACGGCGTCGAGGGAGTAGGTCCACACGCCGTCGACGAGCTGGTTCTCCCACTCGTGGCTGCCGCTGGCGATCGGCGCGTGGTCGGGCCCGATGAGGCACGCCTTGATCCGCGTGGACCCGAGCTCGATGCCGAGGGACGTGCGACCGTCGAGGACGGCCTGCCGCACCTCGTCGATCCGTGCCTGCTGGGTGTCCTCAGCCATCACCATCGACCTGCCTCGCCTGCGTCGTCACCGTCCGCCCGGTCCGCCGGGCAGGCACCACAGGCGGACGCCGGTGGCCGAAGTCAATGTTAGCGTTCACATCCCCGTCGTCAAGCGGGACGGAGGACGATGTTCCCGACCTGGGCGGACGCCTCGGCGTCCGCCCGACCAGCCCAGGATCCCGGTCGACCACGACCCCCGCACCTCGGGCGCAGCGGGCCCGATCCGAGGCCGCGATCGACCGTCAGGCGCGCACCGAGCTGCGGCGCACCACGAGCTCGGCCGGCAGCAGCCGGCGTCCGGGCACCTCGCCCGCGAGCGCCGCGGTGAGCGACCCGATCGCCAACCTGCCCAGTCCCGCGAAGTCCTGCCGGACCGTGGTCAGCGGCGGCGTGTAGTGCGCCGAGCCGACCTCGTCGTCGAAGCCCACCACCGCCACGTCGTCCGGCACCCGCACACCGGCCTCCCAGAACGCGTGCAGCAGGCCCAGCGCGAGCTGGTCATTCGCGCAGAACACCGCAGGCGGCAGACCGTCGCGGACCAGGCGGCGACCGAGCTCGTACCCGTCCGAGGCGTCCCAGCCGACCACGACCGGGTCCGGGGCCACGAGCCCCGCGGCCACGCACTCCCCGCGCCAGCCGGCCACCCGGTCACGCGCGTCGAACCAGTCCTGCGGCCCGGCGACGTGCAGCACCGTCCGGTGCCCCTGCGCGATCAGGTGCCGGGTCGCCAGACGTGCACCGTGCTGCTGGTCGACCGCCACCGCGTGCAGGTGCGGGACGTCCGGCACCGCCGACGCCGACGACAGCAGCACGACCGGCACGGGCAGCTCGACCGACGCGAGCACCTCGACCGCGGCGACCGTCGGGGCGATGATCGCGAACGCGTCGACGCCCTGCAGCAGGAAGTGCTCGAGCGCCGCACGCATCGTCGGCCCGTCGAAGCGCCGCACCGTGGCCACCGACACGACGAACCCCGCGTCCCGGGCGGCCTCCTCGAAACCGATGAGCGTGCTCGTCGGCCCGTACAGGGCGCCCGTCGGCGTGACCACGCCGAGCGTGTCCGTCCTGCGGGTCACCAGGGACCGCGCCGCACGGTTCGGCCGGTAGCCGAGCGCGGCGATCGCCTCGACCACCCGCTCCCGGGTCGACGGCGCCACGCTCGGGTGGTCGTTGAGCACGCGGGAGACCGTCTGGTGCGAGACGCCCGCGTGCATCGCGACGTCGCTCATCGACGGCGGACGTGGCGTGCTGCCGGGCCGCGCGGACGCTGCGGCGAGATCGGCCGGCCCGTCGTCGTCGGGGTGCTCGTTCACGGCGCTCAGCTCCCGTACCGGGCGCCGAGCTCGACGGACCGGTCGCGCGCCGCCTCGGCCGCCGCCACCACCCCGGCGCGCACGCCGTGCGCGTCCAGCCTGCTCACCGCGGCGACCGTCGTCCCACCGGGCGAGGACACGCGTTCGCGCAGCACCACGGGGTGCTCGCCGGTACTCGCCGCGAGGGCGGCCGAGCCCTCCACGGTCGCCACCGCCAGGCGGGTGGCCAGCTCACGCGTGAGCCCGAGCAGCACGCCCGCCTCGGCCATCGCGTCGATCAGGTAGTACGCGTACGCGGGGCCCGAGCCGGAGATCGCGGTGACCGCGTCCAGGTCCTTCTCCGCGACCCGCACGACCAGGCCGGTCGCCGCCAGCACCCGCTCGGTGAGCGCCAGGTGCTCCTCGCCAGCCGACGTGCCCGGGGCGATCGCGCTGGCGCCCTTGCCGATCAGCGCGGGGGTGTTCGGCATGACCCGCACCACGGGGGTGCCCGGCGGCAGGTGCTGCTCGTAGAACCGGATCGGCACGCCGGCCGCGACGCTGACCACGAGCGTGCCCTCGCGCAGCCCCGGTGCGATCTCCTCGAGCACGGAACCCACGACATCGGGCTTGACCGCCAGCAGCAGGACGTCGGCGTGCGCGGCAGCCTTCGCGTTCCCGCGGCTCGCACGGACCCCGTGGCGGGAGGCCAGCTCGTGGGCCCGGGCGGCGGAGCGTTCGGTCACCTCGACGTCGTCGGCGGACCAGCCTGCGGTGAGCAGGGCGGTCACGAGCGTCTCGCCCATGACGCCGCCGCCCAGCACCGCCACACGCGGCGGACCGTCAGTCTCGGTCGACGGACCGGTCGACGTACCGAGGGACATCGCGCACACTCCTCCCGACGCGCCGGGCGGACGCGCACGTCGCGAGCCTACTCACGCCGCCTGCCCGCGCCCTGCGACGGCCCGCGCGAGACGCCGGGCCGAAGCGGTTCACCCGTCGCACGCAGCAGGAGGGCGCCCGGTCGACGGACGCCCTCCTGCGCGTGGTGGAGGCTCAGCTGCCCGGACGGGCACCCATGCCGCCGGCCGGCATGCCACCGCCGGAGAAGTCCGGCATCTGCCCGCCGGACGTGCTCTCCTCGTCCGTCGACCCGCTCAGCCCGGACAGGCCCGTGCTGGTGCTCGAGTCGTCGGAGACCATCTCCTGCGTGAGGTCGGCCAGCACGACCACGTCGCCCTCGGACAGGCCGTCGGTGATCTCGGTGAGCTCGGTGCCCACGGCACCCCGCGTGACCTCGACGTCCTCGGCCACCCCGTCCCGCAGGACCTGCACGGTGACCGTCGACCCGTCCAGGTGGACGGCCGAGCTGGGAACCGTGAGCACCTGGTCGCCCCCGGCGACCGTGACGTGCACCTGCGCGGACGAGCCGTCGTAGAGCTGCACGTCCGTGTCGTCGACCGCGATCGTCACCGTGTACGACGGCGTCGAGCTGGAGGTCGACGCGTTGAGCACGCCGATGCTCGACACCGTGCCGGTGAGCACCTCGTCCGTGACCGGGACCTCCAGGTCCGTGCTCTGACCGACCGCGACGATCTTCACCTGGCTGAGCGGCACGGTGGCCGTGACGACGTAGCCGGTCGCCCCGATGACCGTGATGACCGCGGTGGTCGACGACGCCGAGACGGTGTCGCCTGCCACGATCGACACCGCGGCGACCGTGCCCGAGACCGGGGTCGTCAGGTCGACGAACTGCAGCTGGCTCTGCGCGAGCTCGAGGTCGGCCTCGGCCAGCGCGATCGCGGCCTGGTCGGCGACGATGTCCGCCGCCGTGGCGACGGTCGAGGTCGCACCTGCGGACGAGCCGCCCGTGGTCGAGGCCGTGGTGCCGGAACCGGCCGAGGCGGCCGCCGACGAGCCCGTCGTGGAGGACGTGCTCGAACCCGTGGTCCCGGTGGACGGTGCCGCGCTCGTGCCGGTCGTCGAGCCGGAGCTCGTCGACGTGCCGGTACCGGTCGACGTGCCTGTGCCCGTGGAGGTACCGGTGCCGGTGCCCGTGGACGAGGTGGCGACGAGCTTCTGCAGCGCCGCCACGGCGTCGTCGAGCGCGGTGGTGAGCGTGAGCAGCTCGGTCTGCGCCGTGCCGACCAGGGTCTGGGCGTCCTGCACGTCGGTCAGTGCCGACTGGCACGCCGTCAGGGCGTCCTGCAGACCGGACGTCGAGGAGTCGGCCACGACGGTCGTCCCGACCGTCGCCAGGGTCGCGTCCGCGGCGTCGTGCACCTCGACCGAGGCTGCTCCCTCGGTCGAGGAGACGAGACGGGCCAGGGAGAACGTGCCGTCCGCGCCGACCGTGACCGTGGCGACGGCGGACGTGCCACCGCTGTCGGAGACGACGACGTCGAGCACGTCGCCGGCCGTGAAGCCCGCGCCGGAGACCTTCTGCGCGGCGCCTGCGGCGACCGTCGCGGGCCACACCGTCACGGTGCCCGAGCCCGTGGGGTCCCCGGTGACCGGAGCGCCCAGGACGTCCGAGGGCAGCACGGCGAGGAACGCCGTGCACGCCGTCTGCGAGGCCGTGAGCACGGTCCCGGAGGCCGTGAGCGCGTCCGTCGCCGTCGCGTACTGCGCCAGGAGCGCGGCCTGGGCGTCGGTCACGGCCGCGGCGGCCTTCGTGACCTGCGCGGAGGCCCCCGAGCCGGTGCCCGTACCCGTACCCGTGCTGGAGCCCGTTCCGGTGCCTGCGTCGGTGGACCCGCCCGTCGTCGAGCCGGTGCCCGTCGTGGACGTGCCCGTGGCGCCGGTGGGCGACCCGGCCGAGGCCGTCGTCGACGAGCCCGTGGACGTGCCTGCCGTCGACGAGGTGGTCGACGAGGTGGTGGACGTGCTGCTGGTCGTCGAGCTCGACGTCTGCGAGTCCAGGTCGTCCTCGAGCTGCTGCTCGGCGTCGGCGACGGTCGACTCGGCCTCGTCGATCGCGTCCTGCAGCGAGGTCGGGTCGAGGCTGGCGATCACGTCGCCCGCCGTGACCGTGTCCCCGACCGCCACCGCCACGCTCGCCACGGTGCCGCCCACGGAGAACGCCGCGTCGGCGCGCTCGGCGGAGGCGATCGTGCCGGTCGCGTCGATCGTCTGCTCGACCTCGCCCAGGCTCGCGGTGGTCGTGCGGTAGGTGTCGGTCCCGGTGCGCCCGACCGCGAGGGCGACGCCCCCGCCGGCCGCGCCGAGGACGACGACGGTGGTCACGCCGATCGCGATGACCCGGCGTCGACCGTTGCGCCGGGCGGACCGGCGTCGCTGCGCCGTGCTGCGCTCACGCGTCGGCTCGTTCGTCGGCTCACGCATCGGCCGAGTCACCCGACCCGTCGCCCCCGCGGCCCGCGCCCATGGCGGCGAACCCGGTGCTGCAGCTGCCGTCGGTGGGGTCGGACACCGTGATGCTCGTCGCGGCGACCGCACCGCTGGAGTCCGCCTCGCCCTGCGCCGAGGCGCACAGGCCCACGACCACCGCGGAGGAGTCGGCCGTCACGGTCGCCGTGTAGGTCGTGGCGTCGTCGACGGTGACCGTCTCGGTGGTCGTCGTGCCGTCGGTGCCGGTCGCCTCGACGGTGATCGTGCTGCCGTCGACGGCGCTGACCAGGCCCGCGGTCACGGCACCGAAGCCGCCCATGCCCCCGGCACCGTCCGTGGGCATGCCGGTCGGCGCCCCGCCTGCCATGTCCGTCGGCAGGTCGGTCGGCATCCCGCCCGCGCCGTCCGTGGGCATGTCGGTGGGCATGTCGCCCGCACCCGCGCCTCCGCGTCCGCCGGCCCCGCCGAAGGAGCCGGTGCTGCACTCCCCGTCGACGGCCGCGGTGACCTGCACGGAGGTCGCGGCGCCCGTCGTGGTCCCGTCGGTGCTCGCGGTCATCGCGACGACGCACGCGCCGACCGTGACGTCGGCGAGCGTGCCCGCGGCCGTCCGGCTGAACGTGGTCGCGTCGGTCCACGAGACGGCGGTCTGACCGTCGTCGTCCTGCACCTGCAGGACGGTGTCCGTCACGGAGGCGATCTCGCCGGAGATGCCGCCGCGGTCCTGGTCGTCGCCCGGGGCCGCCTGGCCGCTGTCGGCAGCGGCGGTCGTGGCCGCGGTCGTGGTGTCCGCGGTGGCGGATCCCGAGCAGCCGGCCAGCAGCAGGGTGGCGAGGGCGAGGGGGGCGGCCAGCGCGGCACGCGAACGGGTGAGGGTCATCGGGGTCCTCCTGGTGAGGGGATCGGTGGGGACGGGTGCGGGCACGCTCATTCGGACCTCAGGGCGTCGATCGGCGCGAGCCTGGCCGCGCGGGTGGCCGGGTAGACGCCGAACACCAGGCCGATGCCCATGGCCACGACGACCGAGCCGGCCACGGCGGCGCCGGACACGACGATCGAGGTGTCCAGCAACGAGGGCAGGGTGTGCGCGGCGACGATGCCCAGGCCGGCGCCGATGATCCCGCCGGCCAGGCCGAGGATCGTGGCCTCGACGAGGAACTGCCGGCGGATCGCCCACGGCGGGGCGCCGAGGGCCTTGCGCAGACCGATCTCGCGGGTCCGCTCGGTGACCGAGACCAGCATGATGTTCATGACGCCGATGCCGCCGACGAGCAGCGACAGGCCGGCGATGCCGGTGAGCAGCACGGTGAGCGTCCGGTACACGGCCGTGGCGGTCGAGACCAGCGAGTCCTGCGAGTTGATCGTGAAGTCCGCCGAGTCGGTGTCGGTGATCCCGTGCAGGTTGAGCAGCAGGTTCGTGGACTCCTGGTAGGCGGCCGAGAGCTGGTCGGTCGAGGCGGCCTGCACGTAGATGGTCGAGACCGAGGTGCGGTCGGTGCCGCCCACGAGCGTCTCGGAGGCGGTCGTGAGCGGCACGATCGCGACGTCGTCGAGGTCGCTGTCCCCGCTCGCGCCGGCCGAGGCGAGCACGCCGACGATCTCGAAGTCGGTGTCGGAGATCGTCACGGTCTGCCCGACGACGTTCGTCGAGCCGAACAGCTCTTCGGCGGTCTCGGTGCCGAGCACGACGACGGCCGCCGAGGAGTCGACGTCGTCGTCCGTGAAGAAGGACCCGACCGCGAGCTCGCGCGAGCGGACGTCCGTCCACGACGTGGTCGTACCGGTGACCGAGGTCGTCCAGTTCGTGTCGTTGGCCTCGAGCGAGAGCGACGTGGTCTTCTCGGCCGCGACCCCGCCGACGTCGGGGGCGTTGACCGAGGAGGCGAGCGCCTCGGCGTCCGCCTGGGTCAGCGTGGCGCCCGAGCCGAAGCCGCCGCGCACACCCGACGAGTCGGTGCTCGAACCGGGCGTGACGATCAGCAGGTTGGAGCCCAGCGAGCTGATCTGCTCGCTCACGTCCTTCTGCGTGCCCAGGCCGAGGCCCACGGTGAGGATGACCGCGGCGATGCCGATGAGGATGCCGAGCACGGTCAGGGCGGAGCGCAGCCCGTGCGCCCGGACCGCCGACCAGCCGGTGCGGAGGGTCTCGGTCCAGCTCACCGGGCGTTCACCTCGTCGGACTGGATGAGGCCGTCGCGCACCCACACGATGCGGTGCGCCTGCTGGGCGACCTCGAGCTCGTGCGTGATGAGCACGATGGTGCGGCCCTGCTGGTGCAGCTCGTCGAACAGGCCGAGCACGTCCGCGGTGGACGTCGAGTCGAGGTTGCCGGTCGGCTCGTCGGCCAGCAGCAAGGCCGGCTCCCCGACGAGGGCCCGGGCGACCGCGACGCGCTGCTGCTGACCGCCCGACAGCTCGCCCGGCTTGTTGGCGACCCGGTCGGCCAGCCCGACGCGTTCGAGCGCGGCCGCGGCCCGCTGCTTGCGCTCGGCGGCCGGCACGTTGCGGTACATGAGCGGCAGCTCGACGTTGCGCCACGAGGCCAGGGACGGCAGCAGGTGGAACTGCTGGAACACGAACCCGATGCGCCGGTTGCGGATCTGCGCCAGCTCGACCTCGTCGAGCTCGGACACGTCCTCGCCGGCCAGCCGGTACGAGCCGCGGGTGAGCACGTCGAGGCAGCCGATGATGTTCATCAGCGTCGACTTACCGGACCCGGACGGGCCCATGATCGCGACGTACTCGCCCTGCTCGATCCGCAGGTCGATGCCGCGCAGCGCCTCGAACTCGATGCTGCCGGTGCGGTACGTCTTGCCGGCGCCCTCGAGGTCGATGACCGGTGCGTCCGGCCCGGCGGGGGCCCGCTGGTCGAGCACCTGCGTGCCGGCGTACGAGGCGAGGGCGGGGGGCAGCAGCGCGTCAGCCATTGGACTGGCCACCCATCTGCGGCATGGACCCGTCCGTCGGCGGCTGGAAGCCGCCCTCGGGCATCTGGAAGCCGCCGGTGCCCTGATCGGCGCCGTCGGTGCTCTGCTCGGTGCCGCTCGCGCGGCCGGTGAACGTCTGCACGACGACCGAGTCGCCCTCGGCGAGGCCGGACAGGATCTCGATGGTCGACCCGGAGGTCTCGCCGGTCTCGACGACGACCTCGGTCTCGGTGCCCGCGTCGTCGACGGTCGTCACGACCGACTCTCCGCTGTCGTTCTGCGTGACGGCGAGGCTGGGCACGGTCAGCACGTCGGTGCGGCGCTCGTAGATGATCGTCGCGTCGACGCTCACGCCGTCGAAGAGCTCCTCGTGGTCGCCCGTGACGGTGATGACCACCGGGTAGGCCGCCACTCCGGACGTGCTGCTGGAGACCAGCCCGATCTCGCTGACGGTCCCGTAGACGGTGTCGGTGAGGTCGTCCGAGGTCATCTCGACCTGGTCGCCGACGGCGATCAGCGCGACGTCGGTCTCGTCGACCGTGACGTCGACCTCCCAGGTGTCGGTGCCGACGATCGTGAACTGGCCGGTGGACGAGGTGCTCGTGCTGGTGGTCGAGGTGCCGGTCATGCCGGTGGACGCGGCCCCGGCGGACGAGCCGGAGGACCCCGAGGACGAGCCGGTGACGGTGTCGCCGACCTCGATGCCGACCGTGGTGAGCAGGCCGGCGACGGGGGCCACGAGGGTCGCGTCGTCCATCGCCTCCTGCGCGGTGTCGACCTGCGCCTGGGCGACGTCGACCTGCGCCTGCGCGGCCGCGATCTGGGCGTCCGCCGCGTCGGTGCCGTCGTCGTCGTCCTCGGCGGTGTCGAGCGACGCCTGCGCCTTGGCGAGCGTGGCCTGGGCGGACAGCAGGTCGGCGTTGAGCGTGAGCGTGTCGACCGTCGCGAGCTGCTGTCCGGCGGTGACGGTGTCGCCGGCCGCGACGTCGACGGTGAGCACGGTGCCGCTGACGTCGAAGCTGACGTCCTCCTGCACGGTGGGGGTCAGGGTGCCGGTCGCGCTGACGGACTTCTCCATCGTCGACAGGCTCGCCTGGACGGTCTGGGTGGTCGGCAGGGTGGCTGCGGCGGCGTCCGTGGTGGTCCGGAACCCGAACCACCACACGGCCGTCGCGGCGACCCCCGCGACGACGATCCCGGCGACCACCCGCGTGAGCGGGCGCGTCTTCTTCCAGAGATGCAGCATGGTCTCCCTCACGAACAAGCACACGGACAGGCACACGGACAGGCACACGAACGGACACACGAACGGACACGGTGGATGCGGCCTCGACGGTAGGAAGAGGGTCTGGGCCGCCCGTAGCAGCGCCCTGTGCCGAACCTGTGAGGGGCGGCCCCGAGCAGGCGCCGAGGGTGACGCCGGTGCACGTGATCGTGGGTGTCAACGAGTTGACACCTCGGGTGTCAACCTGTTGACTCCGTTGCCGTGAGCGACTCCCGGCGCGGCCCCGACCACCCCCTGGGCGACCGCATCACCGTCACGCTGCACGAGCTCGTCGACGCCCTCGACGCCGACGCCGACATCCGGCTGCGCACGCTGTTCGACGTCACGCTCAGCCAGTACCTGTTCCTCGCCGTGCTCGCCGACCTCGACCGCCCCGACATCACCGAGCAGGCCCGCTGCCTGGGCGTCAGCAAGGCCGCCGTCAGCAAGCGGCTGCCCTCGTTCGTCGCGGCGGGCTGGGTGCGCACCGGGACCGACCCCGCGAACGCCCGCCGCGTCGTGCTGCACCTCACCGACACCGGCGTGCACCTCGTCGCGGACGCGGGCCGGATGCTGGAGGCCGAGTTCACGGCCATGGCCGCCCACCTGACCTCCGTCGACCTCGACGCGCTGCACCGCGAGCTCACGACCCTCCTGGCCGCCTTCCGTCCGCAGCCCGCCCTCCCCGATCCCGCCCTCCCCGAGAAGGACCGCTGAACCCCATGCCTCGCACGCTCGTCGTCATCGGCCACCCGATCCCCGGCTCCTTCAACCACGCGCTCGCCGACCGCTACGTCGCCGGCCTGCGCGCGCTGTCCCCCGAGACGCCCGAGCACGAGGTCCGCGTCGCCGACCTCGCCGCCGACCACTTCCCGCACGACCCCCGCACCGCGGCCGACGTCCGCGCACCCGAGGGCGACACCTCCCACCTGGACGACCGCATCGCCGGCTGGGTCGAGGACCTGCGCTGGGCCGACCACCTCGTGTTCTTCTTCCCGCAGTGGTGGGGCACGTACCCGGCCGTCCTCAAGGCGTTCCTCGACCGCGTGATGCTCTCCGGCGTCGCGTTCCGCCGCGGCCGCGGGCACGTCTCCGAACGCCTGCTCGGCGGCACCACGGCGCGCGTGTTCATGACGATGGACGCCCCCGTGCTGTGGAACGCCCTCGTCTACCGCAACGCCGCCGAGACCTCCCTCACGCGAGCCACCCTCACGTTCTGCGGGGTCAAGACCGTCGGCCTCACCCGCTTCGCCAAGGTGCGGTTCAGCACGCCCGAGAAGCGCGAGGCCTGGCTCGACATCGCCGAACGGCTCGGCTCGAACGACGCGGGCCTGCGGCACCGCCGACCCGCGGCCACGGCCGCCGTCGCAGTGACCGCACCCGTGGCCTGACCGCGCCGTCCGACTACTCTCGGCGCGTGCCGCCCGACAGCCGTCCGCCTGGTGAGGCCTCCGCGAGCGCGGATGCCTCGATGAGCGCAGTACCGCGCGCACGTCCCGTCGACTCGGGCGCAGCGCGGGAGCAGGTGGGGACCGGCCGCCCGCCGTGGCACCACCTGGCCCTCTGCGGCGCCGGAATGACCGTCGGCCTCGTTTCGAAGGCACTGGCCGGACCTGCGTGGCCGTTCCTGGCGACCGCACTCGCGCTCACCGCGCTCGCGGTCCACCTCGGCCTGCGACGGTACCGCCGAGAGCGCTGACCTCGCCGGCCGGAAGCCTCGCTTCCGGCTCAGGTCAGCAGGAGACCGTCGCGGACCAAGCCGCGCACGTCCGGCAGGACGTCGGCCGCGACGTCCGCCGCCGGGACCCCGAGCAGGGCGCCGAGCGCGCCGATGATCTGCCCGGCCGACAGCTCGCCGTCGCACGCGCCGACGAACCCGGCCAGGGCGGTGCCGGCCTGCACGGCACGGCCGAACCCGCCGCCCTGGCGCAGCAGCACGACCTGCGGGTCGGCCGCGCCGGGGGTCAGGTAACGCTCCTCCGTGACGTCGGGGGCGACCGTCAGGTGGGTGGCGGCGAGGGCGTCGTCGTCGAGCCGGTCGAGCGCGTCGTGCGCGGCCAGGACGGCGGAGACGACCGGACCGAGCGGCTGACGCACGGATCCGGTGACCTCCTCGAGGCGACGCAGCGTGGGCGGCCCGCTGAGCGGGCGGCGCAGCGTGACGATGCCGAAGCCGATGGCCTCGACGTCACGCGAGGCGAAGTCGTCGAGCCAGGCGCCGTAGCGGGCGTCCCACGCGGCGCGGTCGCGGTCGGGTGTCGTGCCGCCGTCGCGGATCCACGTCTCGGCGTACTGGGCGGGGTCCTGCAGCTCGCGCTGGACGACCCACGCGTCCAGGCCGGACGCCTCGACCCAGGTGCCGATGCGCTCGGACCAGTCCTCGCCGCGCCGGACCTCCCAGTTGCCGAGCAGCTGGGCGACGCCACCGGGGGCGAGCACCGCGCCGACGCCCTCGACGAGCTCGCGCACGATCGCGTCGCCCGCCTGACCGCCGTCGCGGTACTCGTAGGCGGGCACGCCCTCGACGCGCGGGGTGATGACGAACGGCGGGTTGCTGACGACGAGGTCGAACTGCTCGCCTGCGACGGGTTCGAGCATCGAGCCCAGGCGCAGGGTCAGCCGGTCGTCGCCCAGGCCGGCGAGCGCGGCGTTGAACCGGGCGAACCCGAGGGCGCGGGCGGAGATGTCCGTGCCGACGACCGCAGCCGCGTGCCGGGAGGCGTGCAGGGCCTGGATCCCGCAGCCGGTGCCGAGGTCGAGCACCCGCTCCCGCGGGTCGCGGACGGTCACCTGGGCGAGCGTGGTGGAGGCCCCGCCGACCCCGAGCACGTGGTCGGTGCGCAGCGCGCCGCCCGTGGCGAGCTCGCCGAGGTCGGAGGCGATCCACCAGTCGACGGCGCCGCCGCCGTCGAACGCGGCGTAGGGGCGCAGGTCGACGCGTGCGCGGACCTCGTCGCTGTCACCCCGGCCGGCTGCGGCGAGCAGCCCGAGCCGGACGGCACCCGCCACGCCGAGCGTGGGCAGCGCCCGGTCGACCGCGTCACGTCGCACCGAGGAACCGAGCAGGAACGCACGCACCAGGGTGGCGACCCGTTCCCCCGGCGCGTCGGCGACCAGGCCAGCGGTGGCCCGGCGGGCGGGCAGCGGCTCCTCGCGGTGCAGAGCCGCGGACGCCACGGGGCCGAGCACGTCCTCGACGCCCTCGACGGTGTACCCGACGGTGCGCAGGTCGTCGGCCAGCAGGGCGAGGGCGGCAGGGTCGGTCACGGGGTGCTGGTCGGCGGGCGCGTTCATGCGCCCATCCTCCCGTGCGCCGCGCCGGGTTCCGGGACGCGCAGGTCGACGACGAGCGGGCGGTGGTCGCTCGCCCGTTCGACCGCCGGGCCGGCGGGCACCCGGGCCGCGAGGACCTCGACGTCCGGGCCGACGAACACCACGTCGATCCGCCACCGGGGGTCCGTCGCGGGGTAGGTGGGTTCCGGTGGTGCACCGGACGCGTGGGCCGCCACCTCAGCCGCGTCGCGCAGCACCCCGCCGAGCGTCGTCCACGCCGGGCGGCCCGGCTGCTCGTTGAGGTCGCCGACCAGCACCGACGTGCCGGGAGGGACGGGTGTCAGCACGCGCGCGAGGTGAGCCTTGCGCTCGACGGCGTCGAGGCCCAGGTGCACGACCGCGACCGTGACGCCGTCGACCACCGCGGTGCAGAACCCGCGCCGCACCCGCCCCGGACGCACCGGCAGGCGCCGGGCACGACCCTGCTCCACCCGGGCCTCGGGGCGGACGAGCAGCGCGGTCGTCCGCGCGCCGCCCCCGCCGACGACGACCCGCAGCCCGACGGCCCGTGCGAAGGCCCGCAGACGCCACCTGCCTGTGAGCCCGCGTGGCGGCTCGGTCACCCCGAGCACGTCGGGTGCGAGCTCCCGCACGACCTCACGGGCCGCGTCCTCGTCGAGGTGCAGACCCTTGAGGTTGTAGGTGGCGACCCGCAGCGGACGGCTCACCGGACCCCGGCGCGGCTCACGGTCGCGGTGATCCGGCGAACGTCTCCACCGGCTCGCGCTCGAGCGCACCCTCGGCGTCGACGCGCGCGGCCCGCAGCCGCGACACGATCACCGCACCGAACGCGACCAGCGCCGCCACCACGGCGATCGACAGCCGCAGGACGTGGTTGGCATCGTCCCCCACCGAGACGCTCACGACGGCCGGGGCGATGAGCAGCGCGACGAGGTTCATCACCTTGATCAGCGGGTTGATGGCCGGTCCGGCCGTGTCCTTGAACGGGTCTCCGACGGTGTCGCCGATGACCGCCGCCGCGTGCGCCTCGGAGTTCTTGCCGCCGTACTTGCCGTCCTCGACGATCTTCTTCGCGTTGTCCCAGGCCCCGCCGGAGTTCGCGAGGAACACCGCCATGAGCACGCCCGAGCCGATCGCCCCGGCGAGGAACCCGGCCAGCGGGCCCACACCCAGGCCGAAACCGACCGCGATCGGCGCGGACGCGGCGAGCAGTCCCGGCGTCGCGAGCTCGCGCAGGGAGTCGCGGGTGCAGATGTCGACGACCTTGCCGTACTCGGGGCGGACCTCGCCGGTCATGATCCCGGGGTGCTCGCGGAACTGGCGGCGCACCTCGAACACGATCGCGCCGGCCGCGCGGGTCACGGCGTCGATCGCCAGGCCGGAGAACAGGAAGACGGTCGCCCCGCCGAGGATCACCCCGACCAGCGTGACGGGGCTGATGATCTCGTAGCTGGTCATCGCGGCGGCGATGTCGCCGCCCAGGTCGGTGCCGACCTTCGACAGCGCGGTCGTCACCGCGTCGGCGTAGGAACCGAACAGCGCGGTCGCGGCGAGCACGGCCGTGGCGATCGCGATGCCCTTGGTGACGGCCTTCGTGGTGTTGCCGACCGCGTCGAGGTCGGTGAGGATCTGCGCACCCTCGGGCGAGACGTCGCCGGACATCTCCGCGATGCCCTGCGCGTTGTCGCTGACCGGCCCGAACGTGTCCATCGCGACGATCACGCCGACCGTGGTGAGCAGCCCGCACCCTGCCAGGGCCACCAGGAACAGGGCCAGCGGCACCGAGCCGCCCGCGATGAGGAACACCCCGCAGATCGCCGCCGCGATGATGCCCGCGGTGTACACCGCCGACTCGAAGCCGACGCCGATGCCGGACAGCACGACGGTGGCCGCACCCGTCAGCGTCGTGCGGGCCACGTGCAGCGTGGGCTTGCTCGTCGTGCCGGTGAAGTAGCCGGTGACCCACAGGATGATCCCGGCGAGCACGACACCGATCGCGACCGCGGCCGACGCGACCACCCGGGGGTCGCCGCCGTGCGTCTCGAGGCCGGCCGTCGCGCCCTGGAACCCCGTGTACGTCGAGGGCAGGTAGACGAACGCGGCCACGGCCGCCAGCAGCACACCGACGAGCGCCGAGACGTAGAAGCCCCGGTTGATGGCCGTCAGCCCGCTCTCCGAGCCGCGCACGCGGGTGGTCACCACACCGAGCAGCGCGACGAACGCACCGATCGCGGTGACGATCAGCGGGAACACGAGCCCGTGCTCGCCGAACGCGGCCTTGCCGAGGATGAGGGCCGCGACCAGGGTCACGGCGTAGGACTCGAACAGGTCGGCGGCCATGCCCGCGCAGTCGCCGACGTTGTCGCCCACGTTGTCCGCGATGGTGGCCGCGTTGCGCGGGTCGTCCTCGGGGATGCCCTGCTCGACCTTGCCCACCAGGTCCGCACCCACATCGGCCGCCTTGGTGAAGATGCCCCCGCCGACCCGCATGAACATCGCCAGCAGCGCCGCGCCGAAGCCGAAGCCCTCGAGCACCGCCGGGGCGTCGCCGCGGTAGATCAGCACGACACCGGCCGCACCCAGCAGACCGAGGCCCACGACCGACATGCCGACCACACCACCGGTCCGGAACGCGATCCGCGCCCCCTCGGCCCGACCGCCGGGCCCGGACGCCGCAGCGGCCACACGCACGTTCGCGCGCGTCGCCAACCACATGCCCAGGAACCCGATCGACGCCGAGAAACCCGCTCCGACCAGGAAGAAGAGCGAACGACCGATCTTCACCCCGGAGTCGCCCGGCAGCAGGAACAGCAGACCGAAGACCACGACCGCGAACAGCGCCAACGTGCGGAACTGCCGACGCAGGTACGCCGACGCGCCCTCCTGCACCGCGCGGGCGATCTCCTGCATCGACGCCGTGCCCTCGCCTGCGGCCAGCACCTGCCGGCGCAGCACGGCCGCGACGACCAGGGACGCGAGCCCGACGGCGGCGATGACGGTGACGATCGTGATGCTCGTGGAACCCAGCTCGAGCATGCGTCCTCCTCGAACGGCGGCACGGGCCCCCGACCCTGCCTGCCCGGACAGCCCCGTTGCTGCCGGAAGGTCGCAGTGTAGCCAGGGGCGCACCGACGCACCTCGGGCGCGCGACCAACGTTTCGCCCCCCTCGTGCGTCTTGGTGGGTGAGGCTCCACCGGGGCGCTCGACCAGGCAGGGCCGACGACGAGGACGGGTGCGGGCACATGGCGCAGTGGGAGGACGTGCTCGGCGCGCTCGTCCAGGTGCGTGGTCGCGCTCTCGTCCGGTACGCCACCCTGCTGACCGGGGACGAGCGTGCAGCCGAGGACCTCGTGCAGGACGCGCTCGTGCGGTGCTTCGGCCAGGGACGCCCGCTGCGCGAGGTCGCCGCCGCAGAGGCGTACGTGCGCCGGACCGTGCTGACGATCTTCCTCGACGGACGCCGGCGCACCGTGCGGTGGGACGGCCTGCGCCACCTGCTCGCCCGCGACGAGACGACCGCCGACCACGAACCTGCGGTGACCATCCGCGTCGACGTGCACTCCGCGCTCGCGACCCTGCGCCCCCGGCTGCGCGCGTGCGTCGTCCTGCGGTTCTACGACGACCTCACGGTGCCCGAGATCGCCCGACGGCTCGACCTGTCCGACGGCACCGTCAAGAGATACCTGTCCGACGCGATCGCGCAGCTCGAGACGGTCCTCGGACCGTTGCCCGACGCGCACGACGAGGACGTCCACCTGATCGCGAACGGAGGCACGCGATGACCATCGACCTGACCCGCACGCTGCACGACACCGTCGACGGCGGCGCCGGTGGCCACGCCGACGAGACGGGCATCGGGATCGACCTGGCCACCCTGACCACCCGGGTCCGACGTCGGCGCACGCGCCGCGCGGTCGTCCGGGGCGCGGTGGGTGCGGGGGCTGCGGGCGCGTTCGCGTTCGCGGGTGTACAGGTCGTCGGGCGCAGGGGGCCTGACGACGTGTTGCCCGCGGCGAACCCGTCCGCAGCCCCCGGGACCTGCGGGTCGGACATCGGGGAGCTGACTGTCTCGAGCACGAACGAGGCGTTCCTGGCCGTCGCCTCGCCTACGGCATCCGAGACGACGCCCACCGAGGAGACGTTCGGGGCGGACCCCCAGCCGCTCGCGGGTCGCTCCTTGACCGCCACACTCCACGAAGTGCCACGCGGCGCAGTGGCAGACACGGCAGTGGGGGTGTCGCGGATCGTCGCCACCGATGCCGAGGGGACCGTTGTCGGGAGGCAGGTCGTACCGAGTCCAGAGGTGGGTAACGCCGTGATTCTCATGGACCCCGCGTCCGGAGCAGTCCAGACGGTCGTCACGCTCGGCGACGTGCTGACGGTGTGCGCTCCGGGCCTCGACGCCGGTAGCACCCCACTGCCCGACGGCGTGTACGCGCTCTATGCGCTCAGCGCGCCGACGGCCGCCGGCACCCCGGAGATCCTGGGCGGGCCGTGGGGGCTCGGGCTCGAGCCTGCGTTGTCCGCGCTCACCGACCTTCCGTCGGACTACCCGGCCGCTGAGGTCCCGGTTGTCGGAGAGTCGGTGGTCACGGCCGTGGCCACGCGTGGGTCGAACCCCGGTTGGCTCGTCCAGACCGAGACCGACAGCGTCGGGGCTCTCGATGCCGCTGTGAACGCACTCGTGGCGGCCGGTGGCCGGAGCGTCGACACGATGACCATGTCGGCGGACCAGCTCACGACCCTCGTCGTCAACAAGTCCCAGGTCGTCACCACCGCGAACTGGGAGGTCGCTCTCCGCCAGGTCACGGACGAGGAGGGCAAGACGCTGCTGCAGTACCAGCTCGAGCCGCGCTGACCGGTCGCGGAGCGCCCGCCATCGGAGTCGGGTACAACGGAGGCCAGGGCGCGGCTCGAGCGAGGGGGACCGATGGCCGTCCGTCGTGGTGCCGTGGTGACCGTGCTCGTCGTCCTGCTCGCCGGGACGGGCATCGGGGCCTCGCTCGTCGTGCTGACGCGCACGCCGGGAGGTGACGCCTCGGGCGACTGGCCCGCGCAGTTCCTGCGCTGCGGGCAGGCGGCCGACGACCTGGCCCGCGACACCGGGTCGGTGCGGCTCGACCTGACCGCAGCACCCGCACGGATCGCGCCCGGCGACCCGTGGACGGCGACCACCACAGCGACCGTGACCTCGGGCGACGAGGCGTGGGTCGTGGGCACCGACGTGTCGTTCATGCAGGACGGCGTGGTCGTCGCCGTGCAGGACGGGCCGCAGGTGCTGCGGCCGTCGGACGCACTCACGGAGGGGCCGTCCGCCGACCCGGACGGCGTGCGCCCGGACCCCGTGACTCAGCTGTCGGTGGACCTGCTGACCTGCGAGGAGTACCTGCACGGCAGCACGCAGCACCCGCTGGAGGCCGGGACGTACGAGGTGCTGGTCACGCAGACGCTCGGGGTGCAGGACGACGCGGGCGGCGTCGCGACGATCGCCGTCGCCAGCGCGCGCACACGCGTCGTCGTGAGCGCCGAGGCGGCCACGCCGACCGACGAGCCGGGCACCACCCCGTCGACCGACGTCACCGCGACCCGGCCGGACGTGCTGCCCGTGCCCGGCGGACCGGCCGACGCGCTCTTCGCCTGCGGCTCCCCCGCGCCCACCTCCACCGCCGGGCTGCCGGACGCGGCCGGGCTCACGCTCACCGCCGACGTGCCCGCCGCGCAGTGGGTCGGGGGCTCGACCCCGTTCACGGTCACCCTCGGCACCGACGACGGCTCGACCGTGCTCGCCAACGCCCCGCTCGGCGGCACCCTCGCGCTCGCCGACGCCACCGGGGACGTGGTCGCGTTCGTCGGCCCCTCACGGGCGGACGTCGACCTGGTGGAGATCGGCCCGGGCAGCACCACCCTGCTCGACGCCACGGACGCCGACGGCGGCACGCAGGTCGCCGTCTGCCTGCCCGACGGGTCGGCCGTCACCAAGGCCGAGGCCCCGACCGTCGGGCTGCCTGACGGCACCTACACGGCCTGGGCGTTCGCGCAGGTGCTGCCCAAGGAGGTCACCGACGCCGACGGGCTCACCACCACACCGCCGGCGGACCTGCTGGTCGTCGTCGCCGAGCCCGTGCGGATCACGCTCGCCCGCTGAGCGCCGCCCGACGGACGACCCGGCTCGGGGGGCGTCGGATCAGGCCAGCGCGTCCTCGAGCGTGCGGTGCACGGTGAACACCTGGTCGAGCGCCGTCAGCTGGAAGAGCCGCAGCAGACGCTCCGTGTCGACCACCAGCTCGAGCCGTCCGCCGACCGTCCGCACCTTCTTCAAGGTGCCGACGAGCACGCCCAGACCCGTGGAGTCCATGAACGCGACCGCCCGCAGGTCCACGACCAGGTCCGTGCGATCCTCGTCGAGCAGCAGCCCGAGCCGGTCGCGCAACGCGTCCGCCGAGGACACGTCGATCTCGCCCGACACCGTGACGACTGTCCGGTCGTCGACGTCCTCGCTGGTCACGTGCACCGTCACCATGGCGTACCCCCGTCGGCCCGGTCGGATCCCTGCGGGCATCTAAGCACGCACGCCCCTCCCGCCCCGCTGCCGCGCGCCGTGACCCGCCCGACCCGCCGCACTCCTACCCCAACCGAACGGCCGACCTGGTCGTCCTGTTGGATGAGCGCGCACGACGACCCGTCGGCGCACACCGGTGGGGGCGGAAGGCGACGATGACGGACTGGGGAGGCCAGCTCGACCAGCTGGTCAGGCAGCGGGGCGACGCCCTGCTCAGGTACGCCTGGCTGCTCACCGGAGACGCCTCCGCGGCCGAGGAGATCGTCCAGGACGCGCTCGTCGGGGTGATGACGCGCAACGGCAACCTGCGCGACCCGGGTGCCGTCGAGGGCTACGTGCGACGGGCGATCCTGTCCCGGTACGTCGACGGGTACCGACGCCGGCGCCGATGGGTGGGTGTGCGCCACCTCCTCGTGGCACCTCCCAGCACGGGCAGCGCCGCGGACGACGTCGACGCGCGCACCGACGTCGTGGCAGCGCTCGCGGTCCTCGCACCCCGGGTGCGGGCCTGCGTGGTGCTGCGCTACTACGAGGACCTGTCCGTCGCCGAGACCGCCGACCAGCTCGGGCTGTCCGTCGGCACGGTCAAGCGCTACACCAGCGACGGGATCCGCGCACTCGAACGTGTCCTCGGCCCGGTCCGGAGCGCGAGCGACCACGACACCGTCACGGTCACCGCGACCGGAGGACCAGCCCGACCGGCACCTCCCGGCGGCGACGCCGACGGGACCCCGCAGCACCCGGAGACCCCGAGGAGCGCACGATGAGCGTCGACCTGTCCCGCGCCCTGCGCGACGCTGCCGACCGTGCCCCGCTGCGCGGGCTCGACGGCCAGAGCCTCGCCGACCGGATCCACCGTCGGCGCACCGTGCGCACCACCGCACGGGCCGCGCTCGGCGTCGGTCTGGTCGGCGCCGTCGTGGTGGCGGCCGTGCACCTCAACGGCCTCGACGGACGGGTCCACCCCGTCCCTCCCGCGGTGCCGACCTCGAGCCCGGGACCGACCTCGACACCGACGGCGAGCCCGAGCCCCACGCCCACCACCACGCCGACGGTGCTCCCCGTCGGCGACCCGACCCGGCCCTTCGGCGCCTGCGGTGCCGAGGTCACGGCCGAACCGCAGGACCCCGTCGACGACCGCTTCGACATCGTGGCGGAGCTGGGGGCAGCCTCGCTCGAGGCGGGCCGGCCGCTCACGTACCAGGGTTCCATCGGCGCCGACGTCGAGCACCCCGCGGCCGTCCCCTCGGCCGGTCCCCGGCTCGCCGTCTCCCGTGACGGCGTCGTCGTCGCGACGATCGAACCGGCCGACGACGACACACCCGCCTGGGAGCGGCGGCTCGGCGCGGGCCTCGAGGTCGAGATCCACGCACGCGCCGCGCAGCTCAGCGTCTGCGACGCCGGGCAGCAGGGCGTGAGCGTCGGCCACGCCCTGCCGGCGGGCGAGTACGAGGTCCAGCCCTGGGCACGCGTCAGCGTCCTCGAGTCGTCGGACGCAACCTCCCTCGAGGCTCTCGACGACGCCGGGTTCGACCAGCTCGTCCGCGACCAGGGCAGCCTGCGAACCGTCCTCGGGACGCCGGTCCCGCTCCTGATCACGGGCGCCGCCGACCTGCCCGTGCAGGTTCCGCAGCCCGCGCTGGACCTGACCCCGGCCGCTGCGGCGCCCGCCTGCGGTGGCCCTGCACCGACCGCGCCGGGCCGCGCCGCAGGTCTGAGTCTCGCGCTGGTGCCGAACGCTCCGCCGGTCGGCGAGGTCGGGCGCGAGGTGCCGGTCGACGCCCAGGCGGCGCTCATCTACGACGGACCTGGTCAGCTGCGCGCCCTGCTCGACCTCTGGGTGACCTACTGGATCGTGCAGGACGGTGTCGTGGTCGGGTCGACCTGGGTCCAGACGGACGCGTCCACGGTGCGGCTGGCCATGGACGGCGGGGTCCCCCACCCGCTCGACGCCAACCCGCTCACCCTCACCGCCTGCTCCGAGGCTGGGCCCAGCGACGTGCCACTCCCCGCCGGGACCTACACGGTCTACCCGTCCGTGTGGACGCTCAGCCTGCAGGTCCACGCCGCCGGCCGGACTCACGACGTCCAGCCGCTCAGTTCCGAGCCGGGGATGGTGCTCGGCGCACCGTTCACGGTGACGGTCGGGTAGCCGGGCCGCCGATCACCGACAACGGTGTCACCTCCCGGGTGGCAACCGACGGTGGGGCGACCTCCCGGAGCCCGGGCAGCCGTGGCGCACGCAGCTCCGGGCCGGCTCGGTCAGGCACCCTCGCCGCGTGCGGCGGTGAGGGCCGCGCGGTAGTCCTCGCTGGTGCCGTCGGGTCGGACCTCCTGCAGCACGTGGTCGCGCACGCCCAGGTCGGCCAGGACCGCGGTGAGCTCGGTGACGTCGTCCGGCCCGAGCACCGTGGGGTCGACCGTCGTGCGGACCTGCACCTCGACGCCGGAGTCGAGCACGAGCCGCAGCGAGGCGAACGCCCTGTCGGCGGTGGTGGTCGGTCGGCCGACCTGGGTGATCGCCCGGTACAGGTGCGCGGGGGCCTTGACGTCGAAGCCGACCCAGTCGACGTGCGGCAGCACGGCGGCCAGCCGTCCCGGGTAGGCGCCCGAGGTGTGCAGGCCGACGCCGAACCCCCTCGCCCGGACCTGCTGCGCGGCGTCGACCAGGCCCGCCTGCCGGGTCGGCTCACCCCCGGACAGCACGAGGCCGTCGAGCAGGCCGTGCCTGCGGTCGAGCAGGCCGGTCACGTCGGACCACGGCACGACGCCGGGCGTGCGGGGGTCGAGGATCGCCACGTTGTGGCAGTAGGTGCACCGCCACGGGCAGCCCTGCAGGAACGCCGTCGCGACGAGCCTGCCCGGCCAGTCGCAGGACGACATCGCCGTCAGACCGGCGATCGCGAGGTCGTCGGCGCAGGGCGGTCGTACCTGCGGGCGTACCGACGGCCCGGCGAGCGGGAGGGCGCGCGCCGAGCCGTCGGGGGTCAGGGTCCCGGTCATCCCACCGTCGCGGGCTCGTCGGAGGTCAGAACGGCCGGCTCGACGTCGAGGGCGCAGGCGGACTCCTGGAACGGGGTGCGCTCGGCGTGCTCGCCCTTCTTGCCCACGTTGAACGAGCTGACCGGCCGGTGGTAGCCCATGACGCGGGTCCACACCTCGCACGCGACCGGTGCGGCGTCCGGGTGCTGCTGCGCGCAGCGCGGGCAGGTCGGGTGCTCGCCGGCCAGGTAGCCGTGGTTCGGGCAGATCGAGAACGTCGGCGTGATCGTCAGGTACGGCAGCCGGAACGTCGACAGCGACCGCTTGACCAGCTCGCGCGCGGCATCCGGGCTGGACAGGCGCTCGGACATGTACAGGTGCAGCACCGTGCCGCCCGTGTACTTGGTCTGCAGCTCGTCCTGCCGGGCGAGGGCCTCGAACGGGTCGTCGGTGAAGCCGACGGGCAGCTGCGAGGAGTTCGTGTAGTACGGCTGGTCGGCCGTACCTGCCTGCAGGATCTGCGGGTACCGCTTGAGGTCCTCCTTGGCGAACCGGTACGTGGTGCCCTCGGCCGGCGTGGCCTCCAGGTTGTACAGGTGGCCGGTCTCCTCCTGGAACTCGACCATGCGGGCGCGCACGTGGTCGAGCAGCCGCACGGCCATCGCGTGGCCCTGCGGGTCGGTCAGGTCGTAGGCGTCGCCGGAGAAGTTGCGGATCATCTCGTTGAGGCCGTTGACGCCGATCGTCGAGAAGTGGTTCTCCAGGGTGCCCAGATAGCGACGCGTGTACGGGAACAGCCCGTCGTCGATGAGCTTCTGGATGACCTCACGCTTGAGCTCGAGCGACGTCCGGGCCAGGCCGAGCAGCGCGTCGAGCGCGGTCAGCAGCGCCGCCTCGTCGCCGGTGTGCAGGTAGCCCAGGCGGGCGCAGTTGATCGTCACCACACCCAGCGACCCCGTCTGCTCCGCGGAGCCGAACAGGCCGTTGCCGCGCTTGAGCAGCTCGCGCAGGTCCAGCTGCAGACGGCAGCACATCGAGCGCACGTCGCCCGGGCTCATCTCGGAGTTGAGGAAGTTCTGGAAGTACGGCAGCCCGTACTTGGCGGTCATCGCGAACAGCCGGTCGGCGTTCGGCGAGTGCCAGTCGAAGTCGTGCGTGATGTTGTACGTCGGGATCGGGAACGTGAACACCCGACCCGAGGCGTCACCGGTGGTCATCACCTCGATGTACGCGCGGTTGATCATGTCCATCTCGGCCTGCAGGTCGCCGTACGTGAAGTCGCACGGCTCGTCCGCGACGAACGGCACCTGGTCCTTGAGGTCGTCCGGGCACACCCAGTCGAACGTCAGGTTCGTGAACGGTGTCTGCGTGCCCCAACGCGAGGGCACGTTGAGGTTGTAGATCAGCTCCTGGATGCACTGCTGCACCTGCTCGTAGCTCAGCCCGTCGAGCCGCACGTACGGCGCCATGAACGTGTCGAACGAGCTGAACGCCTGCGCGCCCGCCCACTCGTTCTGCATCGTGCCGAGGAAGTTGACGATCTGGCCGACGGCCGCGCTGAAGTGCTTGGGCGCCCGCGCCTCGACCTTGCCGGGGACCCCGTTGAGGCCCTCCTGCAGCAGGGTGCGCAGCGACCAGCCGGCGCAGTAGCCCGAGAGCATGTCGAGGTCGTGGATGTGCAGGTCGCCGTTGCGGTGCGCCTGCCCGACGGCCTCCGGGTAGACGTGGCTGAGCCAGTAGTTGGCGATGACCTTGCCGGAGGTGTTGAGGATCAGCCCGCCGAGCGAGTAGCCCTGGTTCGCGTTGGCGTTGACGCGCCAGTCGCTGCGGTCGAGGTACTCGTCGATCGACGACCCGACCTCGACGACGACCTGATCGGACATGGCGCTCCTTCGACGGTGCTCGGTTCTCGGCGGTGAGATGTCACGATCTGTCCGTTGTGCGGGCCCCCGGACCTCGACCACAACATGTTGTGGTCGGCTTCGCGACGACGAACCAGATGTGCCAATTTCTATGCCCGTCGCGCACGACGGCCCGGGACGAACGTCCCGGGCGCGCCGACCCTCCCCCGCCGCACCTGCGTGGCCGCGTGGCCAGATCCGCGAAGTCCGCGGCGTGTCGCTGTCGACATCACCCGCGCACGAACCGCACCGGCTCCCCGGGACGCAGCTGACCCAGCAGACCGAGCGCGCAGGAGCGCACGACCGCCACCACCGGGTACCCGCCCGTGACCGGGTGGTCCACACCGAACACCACCGGCCGACCGTCCGGCGGCACCTGCACCGCACCGGGCACCAGACCCTCCGACGGCAGCTCACGGCCCGCCGTGCGCGGCGCCCGCCGGACGACCGGACCCTCCAGACGCAGCGCCACCCGGTCGCTGGCCGGGGTCACCTGGTAGCGCACCGCGCCGCACAGCACCGCGAGCGCGTCCTCGACGAACCAGTCCGCCCGCGGACCCGGCAGCACCGGGAGCACGGCCTCGTCGGCACGGGGCCGGACCGCGGCGACGTCCACGAACGGCAGCGACGCCGGCGACGGGCCCACCGGCAGGACGTCCCCGACACGCACCGGCGACGGACCGAGCCCCGCCGGCAGGTCCGTCGACCGCGACCCGAGGACCTCCGGCACCGCCACGCCACCCCGCACCGCGACATACGTGCGCAGCCCGCGGACCGGGGCGCCGACCCGCAGCACCGCACCCTCCGAGACCTCGACCGGCGCATGCATCCCCACCCGCACGCGGTCCACCCACACCGCGACCGGCGCACCCGCGAGCGCCACCGTGACCGGACCGAGCGCCCGCAACCGCAGGCCGCCGAGCAGCACCTCCAGGCCCGCCGCATCCTGCGGGTTCGCGACCAGGCGGTTCGCCAGCCGCAGCGCGTCGAGGTCCGCCGCACCCGAGCGCCCCACACCGACGTGCGCCCAGCCCGGGCGGCCCGCGTCCTGCACGAGCGTGCGCAGGCCCGGCTCGACGACCTCCAGCGCGGTCACGGCGCTGCCCCCTCGACCCGGTCGTCCACCGCGACGAACCGGACCCGGGAACCGGGCGGGAGCAGAGCCGGAGGCTCACGATCGACGTCGAAGAGCACGGTCGGGCACCGGCCGAGCAGCCGCCACCCCCCGGGGCTCGCCGCCGGGTACACCGCGCTGAACTCGTCGGCCACCGCGACCGCCCCCGCCGGGACCCGTTCGCGCGGCGTCGCCAGCCGCGGCACGCGCAACCGCGGGTCCAGACCCGTCAGGTACGCGAAGCCCGGCATGAACCCGCCGAACGCCACCGTGTACTCCGGCGCCAGGTGCCGCGCGACGACCTCCTCGACCGACAGGTCGACCAGATCGGCCACCTCCCGCAGGTCCGCGCCGTCGTACCGGACGGGCAGCTCGACGAGTCGCGGGCCCGTGACCGCCTCGATGTCCGCACCCCGGTCGATCCCGTCCCAGACCTGCAGGACCCGGGCGGCCAGCGCCGTGAGGTCGACACCCGGACGCGTGCGCAGCAGCACCGTCCGCGCCGCCGGCACGACGTCCAGCACCGCACGGACCGATGCGTCGGCCGGTCCGTCGGCGTGTCCGTCGGCGTGCCCGTCCGCCGACGCGACCGCGCGCGCACCCGCGATCGCGGCCGTGAGTGCCGCGTCGAGCAGGCGGACCGCCGCCAGGTCCGGCAGGTCGACCAGCAACGCCTCGTCGCCGTACGGGCGCACCACCGGTCGGGTGCCGGTCATCGCGCCGCGAACGCGGTCACGTCGACGCCGGCCGCCGTCAGAGCCGACCGGACCCCGCGGGCCAGGTCGACCGCGCCCGGCGTGTCGGAGTGCACGCAGACCGACCCCGCTGCGAGGCGCACATCGGTGCCGCCGTCGGCCGTGACGACACCCTCGAGCACCAGCCGCACCACCCGGCGCGCGACCTCGTCCGGGTCCGTGAGCACCGCGCCCGGCAACCCGCGCGGCACCAGCGTGCCGTCCGCCCGGTAGCCCCGGTCGGCGAACGCCTCGGCCACCGTGGGCAGGCCTCGCTCCTCCGCCAGGCGCAGCACGACCGAGCCCGGGAGGCCGACGACGGGCAGCGTGGCGTCGACCGCCGCGATCGCGTCGACCACCGCCTGCGCCTGCTCCTCGTGGTGCACGATCGCGTTGTACAGCGCCCCGTGCGGCTTGACGTACGAGACCCTGCCGCCCGCCGCCCGGGCCAACGCCTCCAGCGCACCGATCTGGTAGACGACCTCGGCCCGCAGCACGTCGGCCGGCACGTCCAGGAACCGACGACCGAAGCCCGCCAGGTCCCGGTACGCCACGTGCGCCCCGACCTGCACCCCTCGGGCGACCGCCGCCTCGCACGTGGCCCCCATCAGCACCGGGTCACCGGCATGGAACCCGCAGGCCACGTTCGCGCTGGTCACCACATCGAGCAGCGCCGTGTCCGCGCCGGGTTCGCCCAGGCTCCAGGCACCGAAGCCCTCGCCGAGGTCGCAGTTGAGGTCGATCCGCCCACGCATGCCCCGATCTTCCCCCCACGCCCGTCACCGTGGGGCCGTTGCGCGCGATGGAAGGATGAGCCCGTGGTCCGTCCCGGGGAGCTGCTCGACGTGCTGCTCGCCGCCGGACGGCGTGCCGACAGCGCGACGCACGTGCGCACCCTGCCCGCGCGCGACGGCCGCCCCGCGGACTGGCCGACGTGGGCGGACCCCGACCTGGTGCGCGGCTACCGCACGCTCGGCGTCGAACGACCGTGGACGCACCAGGCCGAGGCCGCCGACTCCGCATGGTCCGGCCGGCACACCGTGCTCGCCACGTCGACGGGCTCCGGCAAGTCGCTCGCGCTGTGGCTGCCCGCGCTCACCGCCGTGCGCGCCGACGTCGCCGCCGGAACGCTCGACCCCGGGCGTATCGAGTCGGTGGCACGGCGCGGCACGACGCTCTACCTGTGCCCGACGAAGGCCCTCGCCGCCGACCAGCTGGCCGCGCTCGAACGCCTGCTCGTCGCTGCCGGCACACGCGACCTGCGGGTGGCGACATGCGACGGCGACACCTCGTTCGAGGAGCGCCGCTGGGTGCAGGACCACGCCGACGTCGTGCTCACGAACCCGGACTTCCTGCACCACGCGCTCCTGCCCCAGCACCGACGGTGGACCCGGCTGCTCGCGTCGCTGCGCTACGTCGTGCTGGACGAGTGCCACGCGTTCCGCGGGGTGTTCGGCGCCCACGTCGCCCTCGTGCTGCGACGGCTGCGCCGGCTCGCCGAGCAGTACGGGGCACGCCCGGTCTTCCTGCTCGCCTCGGCCACGACGTCCGACCCGGCGGCGAGCGCGGCCCGGCTCATCGGCGTCGACCCCGACGAGGTGGCCGCGGTGACCGACGACGGGTCGCCCGCGGGTCGCCGCACGTTCGTGCTGTGGCAGCCGCCCGAGCTGCCCGGCGGCGACGGACCGTGGTCCGCCCTGCTGCCCGAGGACGACCCGTGGGCGACCGCCCTTCCCGTCCCGGCACCCGACCTCGCGCCCGGCAGCGCACCGGACGGCGGACCCGCCGGCGCGCCCGACGGCGGACCCGGCAGCACCGATCCGCTCCACCCACCGGCCACCGCGGGTGCCGGCGGCGAGGGTTCGGGGCCGCTGGGCACGGGCGAGCGCACGGTCGTCGACGCCGACGACCGCCCACGACGCACGGCGACCGCCGAGGTCGCCGACCTGCTGGCCGACCTGACCGCGGCCGGGGCCCGGACGCTCGCCTTCACCCGGTCGCGGCGCGGCGCGGAATCGGTCGCCACGACCACGCGCGCCCACCTCGCGGAGATCGACCCGTCCCTGGCCCGCGCCGTGCAGGCCTACCGCGGCGGCTACCTGCCCGAGGAGCGGCGGGCCCTCGAACGCGCCATCCGCTCCGGCGAGCTGCGGGCGCTCGCCACGACGAACGCCCTCGAGCTCGGCGTCGACATCGCGGGTCTGGACGCCGTGCTCATCGCCGGGTGGCCCGGCACGCGCGTGTCGCTGTGGCAGCAGGCGGGCCGGGCCGGACGTGCGGGCGCGGAGGGGCTCGTCGCGCTCGTCGCCCGGGAGGACCCCCTCGACACCTTCCTCGTGCACCACCCGGAGGCGATCTTCGACACCCCCGTCGAGGCCACCGTGTTCGACCCCACGAACCCGTACGTGCTGGCCCCGCACCTGTGCGCGGCCGCGGCCGAGCTCCCGGTCCGCGCGAGCGAGCTGGGCCTGTTCGGCGGCGCCCGTGCCGGGCAGCTCCTCGACGAGCTGGTCGAGCGCGGTGCGCTGCGCCGTCGACCCTCGGGCTGGTACTGGACGCACTCCGAACCTGCCTCTCGCCTCACCGACCTGCGCGGCACGGGCGGCGACCCGGTCCGCGTCGTCGAGGCCACCACCGGTCGGCTGCTCGGCACCGTCGACGCGGCCTCCGCGGATGCGACCGTGCACCCGGGTGCGGTGTACGTGCACCAGGGCCTGACGTTCGAGGTCGACGAGCTGCACCAGCAGGACGCCGTCGCCCTGGTCACGCGCCGGGACGTCGAGCACGGCACCTGGGCGCGCTGGGTGTCGTCCACCACGATCGTGACGACCGACGCCGAGGTCCCGTGGGGGCCGGTGACGTGGGGGTACGGGCAGGTCGACGTGACCACCCAGGTCATCGGCTACCAGCGCAAGCACCTGCCGGACATGCGCGTCATGGGCTACACCGACCTCGACCTGCCCGCCCGGACGCTGCGCACGGCTTCGGTGTGGTGGACGGCACCGGCCGACGTGCTGGAGGCCGCGGGCGTGACCGCCGAGCTGGCACCGGGCGCCCTGCACGCTGCCGAGCACGCCTCGATCGGGCTGCTCCCCCTGCTGGCCACGTGCGACCGGTGGGACCTCGGCGGGCTGTCGACGGCGCTGCACGTCGACACCGAGCACGCCACCGTGTTCGTGCACGACGCGCTCGCCGGTGGTGCGGGGTTCGCCGAGCGCGGCTTCGAGCTCGGAACCACCTGGCTGCGGGCCACGCGCGACGCGATCGCCTCGTGCCCGTGCGTCGTCGGCTGCCCCGCCTGCATCCAGTCGCCCAAGTGCGGCAACGGCAACACCCCGCTGGAGAAGGCGGCCGCCGTGCGCCTCCTGGACGTCGTGCTCGCCCACGCCCCGGCCTGACCTCACCCCTCCTCCCGTGCCGAGGACGGTCCGGCACGTGCCTGCCGGAGCGCCTGCCCGCCGACGCCGTCGACCGCCGCGGTGACCCGGAGCACGTCCGCTCCGTCCTCCTCGCAGGCGGTCAGCCGTGCACCGTTGCGCACGGCCGCCTCACCGGCCACCGCGCAGGCCGCCGCAACCCCCTGACGGGGCAGGACCCCGGCGCCCGCGAGCGCGGCGAGGTCCGCAGCCGACTGAGCGCGCCCGGCCGAGCCGTGCGCGGCCGACAGCGCGCCGAGCCCCGCGCCGAGCAGCAGGACCACGGCCACCAGCGCGAGGACCAGCACCGTGCCCGAGCCCCGGTCGCCGGACGGCACGGGTGCCCGTGTCACGGCTCGCTCCGGCCCACGGCCTGCGCCTGCACGTCCAGCGGCACCGCGTCCCAGCCGGTCACCGCACGCCCCACCGTCACCGTGACCCACTCTCCGTCCCGGACGACCTCGACGCTCGCTGCTCCCCCGGCGGCCCGACGCGCCGTCTGGACGACGACGGCATCGGACTCGCCGAGGGCGGCCGACCGGGCACCGGCGCGGGCTCCGTCGGCGCACTGCCAGCGCACCGAAGACGCGTGCACGACACCCAGCACGACGAGCAGCAGCACGACCACTGCGGGGAGCGCGACCGCCAGCTCGGCCGTCACGCTCCCCCGGTCGCCCGGCTCGTCGAGCGGGAGGGCTACGGCGCGCGTGGGGCCCCGCCGCGCCGGGCTCACTGCTGCAGCGCCTGCCGGACGAGCGCCGTGAGCATGCCGCGGACCTCGTCGCCGCGCAGGATGACGAGCAGCAGCCCGGCGAACCCGACGGCCGCGAGCGTCGCGATCGCGTACTCGGCGGTCGCCATCCCGGCCTCCGCACCGGCCGCTCGCACGGCGTTCAGGCGGGACCGGAGCTGCTCCCACGGCGCCGCCGACCACAGCAGCAGCCCGGTTCGCCGCCCACGGGTCCTCCCGCCGACGCGCCCGCTCGCGCGCCGCGGGGAGCGGCGCCGACCGGGCGTCGTCCGCACCCGCGCGGCCGCCGGGCCGGTGAGCACCTCCGGCGTGCTGAGCACCGCGGGGCCCGGGTGACCCTCGGTCGATCTGGTGAGCCGTGCGGACATGGTCGCCTCCTCGTGACGGGCCGCCTGGTGCGGCCGGTCGCACGAGGATCGCGACGACCCGCCGCGCCGCGTGCGTCCCGCTCCCGGGACGGTGGCCGACCCCTGGCACCCCGGGGCTGTGGGCGCCTCGTGCGGCTCGCCCTGCTCGGCCGCCCGGCCGTCAGCCGACGAGCCCACCCGCCAGGGAGATGACCACCGGGACGAGCCCGAGCAGCATGAACGCCGGCAGGAAGCACAGGCCGAGCGGCAGCACGAGGTGCACGCCCAGGCGCGCCGCGGCCTCCCGGGCCTCGCCCCGAGCCTCACGGCGCAGCCGGTCGGCTGCGGCTCGCAGGGCGGGCCCGGGGGCGGCCCCGGTCGTCCAGCTGACGGCGAGCGCGCGCTCGAGCTCCCCGGACGAGGGCGCGTGCGCCCAGGCGGTCGACCATCCCGCCCCGAGCGCGAGCGCGGAGGCGACGCCGTGCAGCGCCGCGCCCTGGGCACCCGGGAGCGTGCGCGCCACCGCGTCCAGCGCGCGCGGCACGGCCGCCCCGGTGCCGAGCGCGGAGTCGACGAGCTCGAGCAGCAGCGCGGGGCCGAGGTCGACGGCGCCGACCCCGACGTCGGGCGCGCCCGTCCGCGCCGCAGGAGCCGCAGTGGCCCCACGGGTTGCGGGACCCAGCGCTGCGGGTCCGACGACAAACCCCGCGTGGCTCGCCGACCGGGCAGGCGTCGGCCGACGCCACCACCACGGCACCGAGCCGAGCACCGCGAGGACGCCGAGCAGGAGGGCGACCGCCCCGGGGCTCACGACGTCCCCGACGCACCGGCGCGCGCGGCCCGGGACAGCAGGACCCTGGTCCACCACCGCCCGACGAGCAGAGCGCCGGCACCGAGCACGCCCGCGAGCGAGCCGACGCCCCCGCCGAGCAGCACCCCCAGCGGGTCGGCCCCCATCCCCGTTCCGAGCACGAGCCCGAGGACCGGCAGCCACGACAGGACCGTCGCTGTCGCGCGCGGCCCGGCCAGCGCGGCCCGGCGATCACCCTCGAGCTCGGCCTCGACGGCCAGCGCGTCCCCGACCCGGTCGAGCTGGTCGGCGAGCGGGGCACCGAGCTCGGCGGCCAGCCGGGTCGCGGCGACCGCCGCAGTGGCCCGTGCGCGCACCGACGTCGGCGCACGGCCGGCGTCGGAGCCGAGCAGGTCGGCCACGGTCGGGACGCCGTCGGGCACGGGCACCCCGAGCACGTGCGTCCACGCCTCCGTAGGCGGTGCGCCGGCCCGCAGCTGGGTGGCGACCCCGGCGAGCAGCGCGGTGAGGTCCCGGTCCCGGGCCCGCGTGCGTCGGGTGCGCCGCAGCCAGGACCGCCACCGAACGGCGTCCGACGCGCGCACCGAACCGTCCGTCGGCGCGGACGCGGCCACGACGGCCGGGCTGCGCCCGCGCGGACCTGCCGACGCGAGCAGCGCCAGCGCGACGAGCACGCATGCCAGCCCGGTCACGACGCGGTTCCCGCGGTCGACCGCAACCCCACGCGTGCGGTGAGCGCAGGCCAGGCGGGCCCGGGCAGGGCGCGTCGCCCCTCGACCGTGACCGCGTTCGACACACGCAACGACCCGTCCGGGGCGCGGTCGACCATGCCCACCTCGACCAGCCGGCGTGCTCCGTCGGGTTCGCGACGCATGTGCAGAACCGTGTCGAAGGCGCTGGCCGCGTGCGCCGCGACGGCGTCGCGCCCCATGCCTGCGAGGGCGGCGAGGGCCTCCAGCCGGGCCGGTACGTCGGCCGCGGTGTTGGCGTGCACGGTCGCGCACCCGCCCTCGTGGCCGGTGTTCAGCGCGGCCATGACCTCCCGGACCTCGGCCCCGCGGCACTCGCCGAGCACGATGCGGTCCGGTCGCATCCGCAGGGCCTGCCGGACCAGGTCGGCGAGCTCGACCCGCCCGGCCCCGTCGACGTTCGCGTGCCGGGCGAGCAGACGGACGACGTGCGGGTGCGCGGGCCGGACCTCCTCGGCCTCCTCGATGACGACGATCCGCTCGTCGTGCGGCACGGCCGAGAGCATCGAGGCGAGCAGCGTCGTCTTGCCCGAGCCGGTCGCGCCGCTGACCAGAAGGTTCGCCCGGGCCGCGAGCAGTGCGCGCAGCACGGCCACGAGCCCGGGCACGAGCGTGCCGGCGGCGGCGAGCTCGTCGAGCGTGAACGCGCGGGTGCGCACGACCCGCAGGCTCAGCAGCGGGCTGCGTGGCGCGACGGGCGGCAGCACGGCGTGCAGCCGGGTGCCGTCGGGCAGCCGGGCGTCGACGGTCGGGCTGGCGTCGTCGAGGCGTTGCCCACCCGCGCCCGCGAGCCGGACCGCGAGCGCCCGCACGTCCTCGGTACGACCGAGGTCGACCGCCGTGCGGGTGAGCCGTCCGCGTCGTTCGACCCACACGTCCTGCGGGCCGTTGACCAGCACGTCGGTGACGTCGGGGTCGTCGAGCAGCGGCTGCAGCGGTCCGGCACCGACGAGCTCGTCGCGCACGGCCCGGCAGACCTGCGCGAAGGCGTGCGAACCGAGGATCGCCCCGTTCGCGCGCACGGCCTGCTCGACGGCTGCAGCGAGCGCGGCGTCGAACTCGGCCCGGCCGGCCGCACGGGTGCCTCCGTGGGCCTCGAGGTGCGCCTCGAGCAGGGGGCGGACGGCGTCGACGAGCGCCCGGTCGACCGGCGGTGTCGCCTCCTGCACCGGCGGGCCCGGGGGTGGCTGGGGGACGTCGACGGTCACCGGCCGACCTCGTCGAGCACGAGCCGGGCGGCGCGCCCCGCGGCCCGACCGAGCGGCCCGGCTCGTGGGACCCGGGCCCGTTCCAGGTGGGTGGCGAGCCTGCGGTCCTCCCGCACGGCGCACAGCAGCGGGAGGTCGACGGCCTCCTCGACCTCGGCGACCCCGAGCCCACCGGGTGCCGGGCCGCGCACGACCAGTCGCAGGTCGACCCCGGGGGCGGAGCCGGCGAGCGCCGCGGACACCGCGAGCGCACCCGCGACGGCGCGCAGGTCGCGTGGCGCGACCAGCAGGATCGTGTCGCAGACCGCGCTCGGCGCGGTCCCGGCCAGCACGTCGGCACGGCCCAGGTCGAGCACGAGCGCACCGGTGGCCGTGGTGAGGGCTCCGAGCACGTCGGGCACGACGTCGGTGGGCAGGGCGGCGGGCCGCAGGCGGTCGGCGCTGAGCACCGCGCACCGCCCCCACCGGGGCAGCAGCGTGAGCAGGTCAGCTCCGTCCACCTCGCCCCGGGCGGCATGCAGGTCGGGCCAGCGCAGCCCGGGGTCCCGTTCGACCCCGACGAGCACGTCGAGCCCGGCCGAGCCGGTGTCGAGGTCGACGAGCGCGGTCGCGGTGGCGTGCGCGAGCCGGTCAGCGAGGGCTGCGGCAAGGGTGGACGCGCCGGCACCGCCGCGGGCGCCGACGACGCCGACGACGCGCGCGCGTCGCCCCACGACCCCGGCCGACGGCATGCCGGCAGGGCGGTCGTGCGAGCCCGTCGCACGCAGGGCGCCGGGCACCTCGATGGTCGTCACGGTCGATCACCTCCGACGGCGAGGATGTCGGTCGGCTTCCCGGCCCGGACCTGCGAGCGGCCGCACGCACGAGGTGACGGGCCCATGCCCGGGGCTGGGGGTGGGTCGTCCCGGCCGCTGCGCGACGGGACGAACTAGGCTCGGGGCGAACCCGCAGATGAGACGCCCGGACACCCCCACGGAGCCCGCATGACACCGTCCCCGACGCCTGCCACGCCGCGCGTGGTGCTGCGCACGGCGGCGTTCTTCGACCTGGACAAGACGATCATCGCGACCTCGTCGGCGAGCGCGTTCTCCCGGCCGTTCCTGGCCGGCGGGCTGCTGACCAAGCGGTCCGTGCTGCGCACCGGCTTCGCGCACCTGCAGTACCTGCTCGGTGGCGCCGACGCCGACCAGACCGAGCGGCTGCGCGTGCAGCTGTCCCGCATGGTCACGGGGTGGGACGTCGCGCAGGTGCGGCAGATCGTCGCGCGCACGCTGCACGAGTCCATCGACCCGACCGTGTACGCAGAGGCCGTAGCCCTCATCGAGGAGCACCACGAGGCCGGGCACGACGTCGTCATCGTGTCGGCGTCGGGGTCCGAGATCGTCGAACCGATCGCCGCCCTGCTGGGCGCGGACCACGTCGTCTCGACCCGGATGGGCGTCGCCGAGGGCCGGTACACCGGTGAGATCGACTTCTACGCGTACGGCGAGAACAAGGCACAGGCCATCCGCGACCTGGCCGCGCAGCAGGGGTACGACCTGCCCGCGAGCTACGCCTACTCGGACTCGATCACGGACGCGCCCATGCTCGGCACGGTCGGGCACGCCTTCGCGGTGAATCCCGACCGGGCGCTGCGCAGGCTCGCCGCCGAGGAGGGGTGGGGGGTCCTGACGTTCCAGCGGCCCGTGCGGCTGCTCGGCCTGCGTCGCCCGTCGGGGCGGACGGTGGCGTTCGTGGCCGGTGCGGCGGCCGTCGTCGCGGTGGTCGTCGTCTGGCGGGCGGCCACCCGCCGCCGCTGAGGGCGACTCGCCCGTCGCTCGAGGACCCGAACCACCCCGCACGACCCTCGCACACGGACGACGGCGCCCCGGGGGACGCCGTCGCCGAACGGATGACCGCGAGGGTGATCAAGCGTGCTCTGATCGGGTCGCTACGGGTCCAGCCCGGTCGACCTGCCCCTAGGGGGGCTCTCCTGCCCGTGGGTGCCCTCGGGTCATGCAGTTGTGAGCCTTTGCTACACCGGGCGGCACCGCGTGGGAAGTGCGCGGCGCACCCGCGCAGGTCGCGCACCGGGGGCGCCCGCATCGCGGATGCCCGGTCCGGCATGCGGACGTCAGACGAGACGACCCGCGAGCACCGCGTCCGCGACCGACCGAGCCTCGTCGGCTCCCTGCACGACGGCCCGGGCGCACGCGACGACCCAGGCGGCGACCCCGTCCGGGGTTCCCGTGCCGAACTGCGCCGCGGCCCCCAGGTACAGGTTCGGCTGCCGCGCCCAGACGGCCTCGGGCACGACCGAACCGGTCGGGTCCAGGCCGCGCGCGGTCACCATGAGCCGGGCGACCGCACGCGCCACGACCCCGTTCCCGGCGACGAACGGTCGTAGCGCGAGCAGCTCGCCGTGCACGACCGCCGCCACGACGAGCGCCGGCGCGGACGTCGCGGCCACGGTCCGGGCGAGCAGGTCGAGGCGTGCGGCGACCTGCTCCCCGTCCGGCGCCGGGCCGAGGCCGCGCAGGTCGGCGGGCTCGACGCCGGCGGGACGCGTCCGCCCGACCAGGTCGTTCTCGACACGGCCGCCCGCCGCGGCGGCGTGCAGGCGCGACAGCATCTGCGCGAGCGGCGGCAGGACCGTGCGGTCCCGACCGACGAGCGCCGGCATGAGTCGTTCGGCGCCCGCGCCCGCCCGCAGCGCACCGAGCACGACGGTCCCGACGGCGTCCGTGCGCGCCCCGTCCGTGCGCACCGCGTCCGGACGAACCTCGTCCGTACGAGAACCAGCCCGCGCGAAGCCTCCGGCCGCGCCGAGCCCCGGCAGCGTCCCGACCGCGAGCGCCCGCACGGCCTCGACGGGCAGCCGTGCCCCGTCAAGCGCGGCCGAGGCCTGGGCCGAACGCACGGTCGCCTCGGCCCGCACCTCGCGCCAGCGACGCCGGTACGCCTCGTGCCAGCGCAGCTCCTCGCACGCCTGCCGGGCCAGGCCGACCGCCTCGGCGACCCCCGGCAGGGCTGCGACCGCCGCGAGCGGGTCGGGTGCCGGTGGGGTCGGCTGCACGTCGTTCACCGGCCCACCCTAGGCAGGCCGCCGTGGCCGTCGAGACGCCCGCCGCGCCGGGTGCCACGATGAGCCGCATGGCTCCCGCCCCCTCCGTGTCGTCGTCCATCACCGCGCGCCTGGAGGTGCAGGCCCGGCCCACCGCGGTCAGCGAGCTGACCACCGCGATCGAGGCGGCCGGCGGCATCGTCTCGGCTCTCGACGTCACGCACTCGGGGCACGAGCGGATGACCGTGGACGTCACGTGCGCGACGCGCGGCGAGGAGCACGCGGCGCAGATCGTCGACGCCCTGCGCGACCTGGCCGGGGTGCGCGTCGAGCGCGTGTCGGACCGCACGTTCCTCATGCACCTGGGCGGCAAGCTGTCGATCGAGTCGAAGGTGCCGCTGCGCAATCGCGACGACCTGTCGATGGCCTACACGCCCGGTGTCGCCCGGATCTGCGAGGCGATCGCGGCGCACCCGGAGGACGCCCGCCGCCTGACGATCAAGCGCAACACGATCGCGGTGGTCACCGACGGCACGGCCGTGCTGGGCCTGGGCGACATCGGCCCGCTCGCGGCGCTGCCGGTCATGGAGGGCAAGGCGGTGCTCTTCAAGCGGTTCGCGGGCATCGACGCGTTCCCGATCGCGCTGGACACCACCGACGTGGACCAGATCGTCGAGACGGTGTGCGCGATCGCGCCGGTGTTCGCCGGCATCAACCTGGAGGACATCTCGGCCCCGCGTTGCTTCGAGGTCGAGCGGCGCCTGCGTGAGCGTCTGGACATCCCCGTGTTCCACGACGACCAGCACGGCACGGCGATCGTCGTGGTCGCGGCGCTGACGAACGCGCTCAAGGTCGTGGGCAAGGACCTGGGCGCCGTGCGGATCGTGCTCTCCGGGGCGGGTGCGGCCGGGACCGCGGTGCTGCGCCTGCTGCTCGCCGCCGGGGCGGTGGACGTCGTCGTGGGCGACATCGAGGGCGTCGTGCACGTCGACCGACCCGGGCTGGCGCCGTCGTTGCGGTGGACGGCCGAGCACACCAACCCGCGCGGTGTCACCGGGACGATCCCGCAGGCGCTGGTCGGCGCGGACGTGTTCATCGGCGTGAGCGCCCCCGACGTCATCACCGGCGACGACGTGGCCACCATGGGCCCGGACTCGATCGTGTTCGCCCTGGCGAACCCCCGCCCGGAGGTCGATCCGGACGACGCGGCCGTGCACGCAGCGGTCGTCGGCACCGGCCGGTCGGACTTCGCCAACCAGATCAACAACGTGTTGGCGTTCCCCGGGGTGTTCCGCGGTCTGCTCGACGCGCAGTCGCACCGCATCACCGACACCATGCTGCTGGCCGCCGCGTACGCCCTGGCCTCGGTGGTCACCGACGACGAGCTGAACCCGACCTACATCGTGCCCAGCGTGTTCAACCCCGAGGTGACGACCGTGGTGGCCGCCGCGGTCGCCCGTGCCGCGCACGAGAGCAACGGCACCCGGCCCGCCGACGACGACGCCTGAGCGTCGCGCGGACGGGCCGTGGCACCGGTGCGCGTGAGGCCGGAGGTCAGCGCCAGGCGCCGCGCACGTGCTGCGGCTGCCACCCCGTGACGTCCTGCACGCCCGGGTCCGAGCTGCCGACCTCGAGCGGCAGCGCCTCGGTGGGCACGCCGAGCTCGTGCGCGGCGCGCAGCGGCCAGAACGGGTCGCGCAGCGCGGCCCGACCGAGGAGCACGACGTCGGCCGCACCGTCGACGAGCGTCTGCTCGGCCTGGCGGGCGTCCGTGATCAGGCCGACCGCGCCGACGGGCAGGCCCGAGGTCTCCCTGACGGCCCGGGCCGCGGGCACCTGGTAGCCGGGCCCGACGGGGATCTGCGCAGGGGCGTTGCCGCCCGAGGAGACGTCGACCAGGTCGACGCCGTGCCCGGCGAGCTCCTTGGCCACCTGCCCGACCTCCTCGACGCTGAGCCCGCCGTCGGTCCAGTCGGTCGCCGAGAATCGCACGAGCAGCGCGAGCTCGTCGGGCCAGACGGCGCGGACCGCGTCGACCGTCTCGACGAGCAGGCGGGCCCGGTTCTCCAGCGAGCCGCCGTACTCGTCCTCGCGGTGGTTGGACAGCGGCGAGAGGAACTGGTGCAGCAGGTAGCCGTGCGCGGCGTGCACCTCGACGACGTCGAAGCCCGCGGCCAGTGCCCGACGGGCCGCGTCGGCGAACAGGCCCGGGATCGCGGCGACGCCCGCCTCGTCGAGCGCAGCGGGGGCGTCCAGGCCGGGGAAGGCGAGGGCCGACGGCGCGACCGTGGTCCACCCGCCCTCGTCGAGCGGGACCGTGCCGTGACCGGCGGCACCGAACGGCGGGTACGTCGAGGCCTTGCGGCCCGCGTGCGCGAGCTGCACGCCGATCTTCGTGCCGCGGGCGTGCACGAAGTCGGTGATCCGACGCCAGGGCGCGATGTGCGCGTCGTCCCACAGGCCCACGTCGCGCGGGCTGATCCGACCCTCGGGCGCGACCGCCGCGGCCTCGCTGAGCAGCAGCCCGTAGCCGCCGGAGGCCAGCGAGCCCAGGTGCACGAGGTGCCAGTCGTCCGGGAACCCGTCGGTGGCCGAGTACTGGCACATCGGGGCGAGCCAGGCGCGGTTGGCGAACGTGGTGCCGCGCAGGGTGAGCGGGGAGAACAGGTGCGTCATGTCAGCGGGCAACCGCGCGCCGCGTCGGTTGATTCCGCACGCCCGAACGGCCGTGAGAAACCCGGCCCAACGTCCCACGGGCAGCGCCGAGGGGTGCGTCACCCTGGACAGGTGCTGAGCATCCCCGAGGCCGTCGACCACCAGGCGCACACCGCCGTCGACAAGGTCGACCTGGCCCGCGACCCCGGACTGTTCCTCGTCCGCACCATGCTGGCCGGTGCCTACATCGGCATCGGCGTGATCATCATGGTCACCGCGGGCGGCCCGCTGAAGATGGCCGGATCGCCGTGGGCGCCGCTCGTGCAGGGCCTCGTGTTCGGCGTCGCGCTGACGATCGTGGTCGTCGCCGGAGCCGAGCTGGCGACCTCCTCGATGATGTACCTCACGCAGGGTGCGCTGCGCCGCACGATCACCTGGGGCCGTGCCGGCGTCGTGCTGCTGGCCACCATGGTCGGCAACCTGATCGGCGCGATGATCTTCGCGGCCCTCGTGCACTTCTCCGGGGTCACCGCCCCCGGCACGGACCCGGGTGACGCGATCGCCTGGATGATCGAGCACAAGGCCGCGGAGACGAACGCGCAGCTGTTCTTCCGCGGCGTCCTGTGCAACCTCATGGTGTGCCTGGCGATCTGGTGCTCCAACCGGCTGCGCAGCGAGGGGGCGCGGATCGCCGCGATCTTCGCGTGCGTCATGGTCTTCATCACCTCCGGCTTCGAGCACGTCGTGGCGAACATGACGACGTTCTCGCTCGGTCTGTACGGCGACCTGCCCGGTGCGACCGTCGGAGAGATGGCCCGCAACATCGCGCTCGTCGGTCTGGGCAACCTGGTCGGTGGCGGGCTGCTCGTCGGCGCCGCGTACGCCTACCGGGGTCGTTCGGGTGCCGTGGTCGCTGCCGCTGCCGCCGCATCGGCCCACGAGGACGCCGCCGCCACGGTCACGACGGCGGACGAGGACGCTCACCCGGCGCTGGAGCCCGTCGCGCAATAGCGTGGATCGGGACGGTGACGTGGGACGACGTCACCGCGGGACCCGAGGAGCACGCATGAGCACCTCCGACGCACCGCCGCCCACCCCGAGCACGCCGAGCACCCCCGTGCGCAGCGAGGGCGCCCCGCCCGACGCCTCCCCTGCCGACAGCTCCGGCACCTCCCCTTCTCCGGCCGTTCCTCGCCCCGCAGCGCCGCCCGCTGCATCACCTGACGCGGCGACGCCCGCCCCGAAGGTCCCCGCTCCCCCCACCGGTGCGCACCGGGACCCCGCGTCCCAGGTGCCGGACGCGGAGCTGTTCCCCGCCCCGAACGCACCCTTCACCACGACGTTCGGCACGCACGTGCTCGGCGCGGTGCTCGGGCTCCTGCTCGCCCCGATCGGCATGGGCGTGACCCTCCTCGGGCAGTCCCGGATCCTGGTCGCGCAGGTGGACGGCTGGACGGCCTCGGCCGACCTGGCCGGGATCGTGCTGGTGACGATCGGCCTGCTGCTGCTGGGCACGGTGCTGGTGCTCGCGCTGTGGACCCCCGCCCTGCCGACGGCCGGCGGGCTGCTCCTGACGGTCGCCGGCGGGGTGTACCTGTACGCGCCGTGGTTCGCCCGCGAACGGACTCTCGTGGTGCTGCCGTCGGAGCACTGGCACGTCACGCTCACCCAGGTGACCGTGGCCGGGACGTCGGGCACGGTGCTGGTGACCGGCTTCCTGCTGCTGGTGGCGGGGCTCGTGGCGATCGCGGCACGTCGCCAGGGGATCCACCTGGGGGTCTTCCGGGAGCGGCACCACCCGGGCCGCGCGACGCTGCCGCCGCCCCGGTCGCCGAGGCCGCCGACGACGCCGCCCACGACCGCGACGACGCCGCCCACGACGACGACCCCGCCCGCCGGCTGAGCCGCGCGCACCGGTCCCGACCTGCCGGACCGCAGGTCTAGAGTCGGGACCTACGTCCTACTCGCATCATCGTCGCTGCGCAGGAGAACCCGTGACCCAGACCCCCCACGCCACCCCGACCCCGTCGACCGCTGTGCCCCCTGTGCCCCCTGTGCCCCCTGTGCCCGCTGGGCCCGCGGACGGACCCGCGCCGGCCGCGCTGGACAACCTGTCGACCGAGGACCGGCGCTTCCCGCCGGACCCCGCCATGATCGCGCAGGCCAACGTCGGCTCGGACGTGTACGCCTGGGCGTCGGCGGACCGGCCGGACTTCTGGGCCGACCAGGCCCGCGAGCTGCTGACCTGGACGCGGCCGTTCACCGAGGTGCTCGACTGGTCCGAGGCGCCGTTCGTCCGGTGGTTCGCCGACGGGCGGCTCAACGCGGCGTACAACGCGGTCGACCGGCACGTCGAGGCGGGCCACGGCGAGCGGGTGGCCCTGCACTTCGAGGGCGAGCCCGGGGACACCCGCACCCTGACGTACGCCGACCTGCAGCGCGAGGTGTCGCGGGCTGCGAACGCGATGGCGTCGCTGGGTGTCGGCACGGGCGACCGGGTCGCGATCTACCTGCCGATGATCCCCGAGGCCGTCATCACGATGCTGGCCTGCGCGCGGCTCGGCGCACCGCACTCGGTCGTCTTCGGCGGCTTCTCCGCCGAGGCGCTGCACTCCCGGATCGTCGACGCCGCCGCGACGCTGGTCGTCACCGCGGACGGCGGGTACCGCAAGGGGACTCCGAGCGCGCTGAAGCCCGCGGTCGACGAGGCGCTCGCCAAGGGTGCGCCGAGCGTCGAGCACGTGCTGGTGGTGCGACGCACCGGTCAGACCGTCGACTGGACGCCCGGCCGGGACGTCTGGTGGTCCGACGTGGTCGACGCCGCCTCCGAGCGGCACACCCCGGTCGACGTGGACGCCGAGCACCCGCTGTTCATCCTGTACACCTCCGGCACCACGGGTCGCCCGAAGGGCATCCTGCACACGACGGGCGGCTACCTGACGCAGGCCGCGTTCACGCACCGGGCGGTCTTCGACCTCAAGCCCGAGACGGACGTCTACTGGTGCACGGCCGACATCGGCTGGATCACCGGGCACACCTACGTGGTCTACGGACCGCTGATCAACGGCGCCACGCAGGTCATCTACGAGGGCACGCCCGACACCCCGCACCGGGGACGCTGGTGGGAGATCGTCCAGAAGTACGGCGTCTCCATCTTGTACACCGCACCTACGGCGATCCGTACGTGCATGAAGTGGGGCGACGACATCCCCGCGTCCTTCGACCTGTCGAGCCTGCGCGTGCTCGGTTCCGTGGGTGAGCCCATCAACCCCGAGGCCTGGATGTGGTACCGCCGCACCATCGGCGGAGACCGGGCCCCGATCGTCGACACGTGGTGGCAGACCGAGACCGGCGCGATCATGATCAGCCCTCTCCCGGGCGTGACCAGCACGAAGCCCGGCTCCGCCCAGGTCCCGCTGCCCGGCATCGCGGCGGACGTCGTGGACGACGAGGCGAAGTCCGTGCCCGACGGCGCGGGCGGCTACCTGGTCGTGCGCGAGCCGTGGCCGGCGATGCTGCGCGGCATCTGGGGCGACCGCGAGCGCTACAAGGACACCTACTGGTCACGGTTCCCCGGCCTGTACTTCGCGGGCGACGGCGCGAAGAAGGACGCCGACGGCGACATCTGGCTGCTCGGCCGGGTCGACGACGTGATGAACGTGTCCGGCCACCGGCTGTCGACCACCGAGATCGAGTCGGCCCTCGTCTCGCACCCGTCGGTCGCCGAGGCGGCCGTCGTCGGGGCGAGCGACGACATGACCGGGCAGGCCGTCGTGGCCTTCGTCATCCTGCGCGCGGAGGCCGCCGCACTGGACCGTCCGGCCGAGGAGGTCCAGGAGGAGCTGCGCCGGCACGTCGCCGTCGCGATCGGCCCGATCGCCAAGCCGCGGCAGGTGCTGGTCGTCCCCGAGCTGCCCAAGACGCGGTCGGGCAAGATCATGCGCCGCCTGCTGCGCGACGTCGCCGAGCACCGCACGGTCGGGGACGCCACGACGCTCGCGGACTCCTCCGTGATGGACCTCATCGCCGCCGGGCTGTCGGCGCCCCCGGCCGCCTGAGCACCGCGCCGCGGACGCCTCGGGGCACCTGGACGCACGGCCGGCGTCCGCGGCGCGGTCATCGGCGTCGTCCTGCCCGGCGGAGTGCTGAGATGGGTCCCATGCCTCAGCTGCGATCCCGGACCGTCACCCACGGCAGGAACATGGCCGGTGCCCGCGCACTCCTGCGCGCCTCCGGCGTGGCCCGTGAGGACATCGGCAAGCCGATCATCGCCGTCGCGAACTCCTTCACCGAGTTCGTCCCCGGCCACACGCACCTGCAACCCGTCGGCCGGATCGTCTCCGAGGCGATCCACGCGGCCGGCGCGGTGGCCCGCGAGTTCAACACGATCGCGGTCGACGACGGCATCGCGATGGGCCACGAGGGCATGCTCTACTCGCTTCCCTCGCGCGACCTGATCGCCGACTCGGTCGAGTACATGGTCCAGGCGCACCGCGCCGACGCGCTGATCTGCATCTCCAACTGCGACAAGATCACGCCCGGCATGCTCATGGCGGCGTTCCGGCTGAACATCCCCACGGTCTTCGTCTCCGGCGGCCCGATGGAGGGCGGCTCGACGGTCCTCACCGACGGCTCGAGCCGCACCCGGCTCAACCTGGTGACCGCGATCTCGGACGCGGTGGCCGACACGGTCTCGGACGCGGACATCGACCTCATCGAGGAGGCCGCGTGCCCCACGTGCGGGTCCTGCTCGGGCATGTTCACCGCCAACTCCATGAACTGCCTGACCGAGGCGCTCGGCCTGGCCCTGCCGGGCAACGGCTCGACGCTGGCCACGCACACCGCCCGCCGCGCCCTGTACGAGCAGGCAGGCCGCACGGTCGTGGACATCACGCGCCGGTTCTACGAGCAGGACGACGCCTCCGTGCTGCCGCGCGCGATCGCCACCCGGGAGGCGTTCGACAACGCCATGTCGCTGGACATCGCGATGGGCGGCTCGACGAACACGATCCTGCACCTGCTGGCCGCGGCCCACGAGGCCGAGCTGGACTACGACCTGACGCACATCGAGGCGCGCTCGCGAGCCGTCCCGTGCGTGTGCAAGGTCGCCCCCAACGGCACGTACCTCATGGAGGACGTGCACCGCGCAGGCGGCATCCCCGCGATCCTCGGCGAGCTGAACCGCGCCGGGCTGCTGCACCAGGACGTGCACTCGGTGCACTCCCCCTCGCTGGAGTCCTGGCTCAAGGACTGGGACGTGCGCGGCGGGTCGCCGTCGGACGAGGCCGTCGAGCTGTTCCACGCCGCACCGGGCCGTCGCCGCTCGGCGTCGGCGTTCTCGCAGTCGGCCCGGTGGGAGACCCTCGACCTGGACGCCGAGGGCGGCTGCATCCGCGACGTCGCGCACGCCTACACCGCCGACGGCGGCCTGGCCGTGCTGCGCGGCAACCTCTCGGTCGACGGCTGCATCGTCAAGACCGCCGGGGTCGACGAATCGATCTTCACGTTCTCCGGCCCGGCCCTGGTCACCGAGTCCCAGGACGAGGCCGTCGAGGCGATCCTGTCCAAGCGGGTCAAGGCCGGCGACGTCGTGGTGATCCGCTACGAGGGTCCCCGCGGCGGTCCGGGCATGCAGGAGATGCTCTACCCGACCTCGTACCTCAAGGGCCTGGGCCTGGGCGCCGCGTGCGCGCTGGTCACCGACGGCCGGTTCTCCGGCGGCACGTCGGGCCTGTCGATCGGGCACGTCTCCCCCGAGGCGGCCGCCGGTGGCGTCATCGCCCTCGTGGAGGACGGCGACACGATCGAGATCGACATCCCCTCACGCAGCATCCGCCTGGCGGTGCCGGACGAGGTGCTGGCCGAGCGGCGGGCCGCCCTCGAGGCTGCCGGAGGGTTCCGGCCGCGCTCGCGCGAGCGGGTCGTCTCGACCGCGCTGCGCGCCTACGCCGCGATGGCCCTGTCGGCCGACAAGGGCGCCGTGCGCGACGTGAGCGTGCTCGAAGGTCGCTGACCTGGTCGACGCAGGCCCGCTCGACGGCCCCCGGCGCACACCCGTGCCGCCGGGGGCCGTCGCCGTCTCAGCGCCCGGTCAGCCACATGAGGCCGACACCGGCGGAGGCCGCGGCGACGCAGAGCACGAGGGTGCCGAGGGCGTTCGCCACCGCGACGCCACGCTCACCGGCCTGCACGAGCCGGACGGTCTCGACCATGGCCGTCGAGAACGTCGTGTAGCCGCCGCAGAAGCCCGTGGTGACCGCGGTGAACCAGGGCGACCCGAACCCGTGGAACAGGTGCGCGCCGTTGAGCAGCCCGATGAGCAGCGACCCCGTGACGTTGATGGTGACCGTGGCCAGCGGGAACACCCGCGCCCACCGGCCCCGGATCGAGCCGTCGACCACGAACCGGGTCGAGGCACCCAGGCCACCGAAGAGCAGGACGAGCAGCGTGATCACCGGGCGTCCTCCTCGACCCCGCCCGCGGCCGTCGGGCCGACCGGGCCCGCGACGTCCGGGTCGAGACGCAGCCGTGCAGCCCTCCAGGAGTGGTGACGTGCACCGGCGAGGACGCCCAGCAGCGCGGCGAGGAACCCGAGGACCACGCTGACCAGGCCGTACGCGAGCCCGGTGCCGACGTGCCCGGCCGCGCCGAGCCGCTCGACCTCGATCGCCAACGTGCTGAAGGTCGTGAAGCCGCCGAGCACCCCGGTTCCCAGCGCCAGCCGCAGGCGTCGCGTGCCTGAGGACTCCGGGCCGCGACGCACCAGCAGCTCGAGCAGCAGGCCGAGCAGGAACGCGCCCACCAGGTTCTCGACGAAGGTGGCCGTGGGCCAGCCGCCATCGACCGGGGGGACGGCCGAGGTCAGCGCGTAGCGGGCACCGGTCCCGGCCGCGCCGCCGAGGCCGACGAGCAGGATCAGCGAGGGCGTCAGGTGTGCCGGACGGGTCGTCAAGAGGTCTCCTGGGGGTCGCACGGGAGCATACCGAGCGGTCCCGGACGACCTCTGACGGCCCGCGCACTCACGCGCGGGGCGAGGCCTTCCAGTCGACGACCTGGAGCGGCACGACCATCACGGGTCGGTGCTGGTGGTGAGCGAGCCGGACGGCGACCGACCCCTCGATGGCCTCCCGCACGCGGGCTCCCGCACCCGGTGAGCGGGTCCCGACGACGAAGCCCGCGGCGTCCACCGCTCGGGCGAGATGGGTCAGGGCGCGGTCCGCGCGGCCCGCCAGGTACCGGAACGACCACGGCACCGTGCTGCCGGCGAGCACCTCGGCAAGGGTTCCCTCGATGTCCTCCTGGCGGCGCTGCCAGCCGTCGTCGGCACCGTCCGGGTCGATCGCCTCGTGCAGCACCGTCCCGTCGTCGCGCTCCTCGCGCGTGTACCGCGAGCCGTCAACGAACGCGCAGCACAACTGTGAGGCGCCCGCGGCCTGCGCCCAGGCGGCAGCCGTGAGCACGACGAGCGCGGGCTGCCCCGGCACGACCCCCACGACGAGCGGGTGACCGGCCACGGGCACCATCCGGGACGGACTCGGCTGCGGGACCTCGCGGGTGGGCATAGGCGATCCTCCAGCTCCGAGGCTAGGTCCGGCACGACCAACCCGCCCGTCAGGGCAGGGCAGGGCAGGGCGGGCCGGTCACGGCACGAGAGTCAGAGGACGCCCGCGGGCGCCTGCGCCGCCAGGCCGAACCGCGCCCGGGCGTCGGCCACGGTGCACGGGTCGAAGTCCAGCTGCTCGAGCGGCACCCCGCGGGTGAGCCCGTGCATCACGACCGGCTCCCAGGTGCGCGCGTCCGGCGTCACCTCGAAGACGGCGTCCTGGAACACCACCACCAGACGCCGGTCGTCGAAGAAGTGCGCGTACCAGGACTCCTCGTGCGCCGGCACCATCCCCGCACGCAGGTGCGCGACGGCATCGGCGAGGTCGGACTCGTCGACGCGCACCAGCAGGAGCCGCCACGCGCCGATCGGCAGCTCCGCGAGCGCCTCGAAGGGTGACAGCGCACCCCTGTCGACGAGCGACTGCTCGACCACCACGCCCCACAGCCCGGCCATCTCGTCCCCTTCACCCGACCAGTGCCGATCCTCCGGCATCGTACACCTGTTCGAATCGGAGGGTGCTCAGAACCGCGAGGCGAAGCGTTTAGGACCGTGGAACCCCGCGCACCGACCTGGTTGTCTTGCGCCGGCACCCGTCCGCCGGGGCCGGCGAGCCAGCGGACGGGAGCCTCCACCCCGGGACCTTCCCGCCCGAGACCCTCCCGCCCGAGAACTGCCCGCCCGAGAACTGGAACGAGGATGTCCATGAGATCTCGACCGTCCCTGCTGACCGGCGCGGTGCTCTCCGCCGCGCTGGTCGCCCTCGGCACCGCGAGCGCCGTGTCGCTGACCTCGACGGCGGCGCAGGCGGCCGACCCCGTCGGTCTGCACATCGAGGGCGCACGGCTCGTCGAGCGCGACGGCACGCCGTTCGTCGCCCGCGGCATCAACCACGCCCACACCTGGTACACCTCCCGGACCCCCGCGGCGATCGGGGACATCAAGGCGACCGGCGCGAACGCCATCCGCGTCGTGCTCTCCGGTGGCGACCGATGGACGAAGAACGACACCGCGGACGTGGCCGACGTCATCGCCCGGTGCAAGGCGGCCAAGGTCATCTGCATGCTCGAGGACCACGACACCACCGGCTACGGCGAGCAGTCCGGCGCCGTCACGCTCGACAAGGCCGCCGACTACTTCGTGTCCCTGAAGTCCGTGCTGGTCGGCCAGGAGGACTACGTCCAGATCAACATCGGCAACGAGCCCTACGGCAACACCGCCTCGGTCAACGCCGGCTGGGCGGCCGACACCTCGGCCGCCGTGGTGAAGCTGCGCGCCGCCGGGCTGCAGCACAACATCGTGGTCGACGCCCCGTCGTGGGGTCAGGACTGGGCGGGCATCATGCGCGACCAGGCCGCGACCGTCGCCGCGGCCGACCCGCAGCACAACGTGCTGTTCTCGGTGCACATGTACGGCGTCTACTCCCAGGCCTCCACGATCAACGCCTACTTCGACGCGTTCGCGGCCAAGGGCCTGCCGCTCGTCGTCGGGGAGTTCGGCAACACCCACTCCGACGGCGACGTCGACGAGGACACGATCCTCGCGCAGGCGCAGGCCCGCGGGATCGGCTGGTACGGCTGGTCCTGGTCGGGCAACGGCGGTGGCGTGGAGTACCTCGACCTGGTGACCGGGTGGGACCCGGCCCAGCTCTCGACGTGGGGCAAGCGCCTGGTCGACGGCGCGAACGGCCTGCGGGCCACGTCCGTGCAGGCGACCGTCTACGGCTCGTCGCCGACCCCCACCCCGACCACGACGCCCACACCCACGCCCACCGTGACGCCCACGCCGACCCCCACCCCCACGCCCACGGCCGGCACGGGGACGTGCACCGCGACGTACGCGACGAGCAGCACGTGGCCGGGCGGGTTCCAGGGCGCGGTCACGGTCACGGCGGGTACCGCGGCCATTCCCCGCTGGTCCACCGTGCTGACGCTCCCTGCGGGGACCACCGTCCAGGGCTGGGCGGGCACCTACAGCCAGTCCGGCAGCACCCTGACCGTGTCGAACGCACCGTGGAACGGTCTGCTCGCCGCCGGCGCGAGCACCACCTACGGGTTCGTCGGCACGGGCAGCGCCCCGGCCGCGGGCACCGCGGTCGCGTGCAGCTGACCGCTCGAGACCGGCCGGGACCGGCCACCGGTGGACGCGGACGCTGACACGCCGCCCACCGGGACCAGGAGGCCGCGCATCCCCGCTCCGGGGTGCGCGGCCTCTGGTGCGCGATCTCCTGGCGAACCGCCGGCAGTGCGCGGCCTCGCGGGCCCGGTCCGCGCCCTAGAGGGACAGCAGCCGACGCAGGTTCCGGACGGCCTCGCGCCCGCCTCGGTTCGCGCCGATGGTCGAGGCGCTCGGCCCGTAGCCGACGAGCTGGAGACGGGGGTCGGCGACGACCTGGGTGCCGTCCATCGCGATCCCGCCGCCCGGTCCGCGCAGCCGCAGCGGCGCGAGGTGGTCGAGGGCGGCCCGGAACCCGGTGCACCACAGCACCGTGCGCGCCTCGACGTGCGCCGGGCCGTCGACCCAGCCGAGCTGCGCCGCCGTCGGCAGGGCATCGGCGCTCGACGCGGCCGAGGAGCCCGGTACGGCAGCAGAGAGGGGCACACCAGCAGGGATGGGCACAGCAGCAGGGATGGGCACGGCGACCGTGTCCCACTGCGCGCCGTCGGCGACGAGCCGGTCGAACATCGGCCGCGCGCGCAGCACGCCCGACGCGATGCCTTCCCGGTACGCGTCGGTCAGCGGCAGACCGGTCACACCGACGACGCTCTCCGGCGGGAGACCGGCCCGGGTCCGGGCGTCGACGCGCGCGACGGCCTCACGCCCGACCTCCGGGGTGATCTCGCCCTCACGCCACAGCGGGGGCCGTCGGGTGACCCAGGTGGTCGTCGTCACGCGCGAGACCGCCAGCAGCAGCTGCACGGCCGAGGTGCCGCCACCGACGACGATGACGTGCCCGTCCGCGAGGTCCTCGGCCTGCCGGTAGTCCCGGGTGTGCAGCTGGCGGCCCAGGAAGGCCGACCGACCGGGGTACACCGGCCAGAACGGCTTCTGCCAGGTACCCGAGGCGTTGACCAGCCCGCGGGTCCGCCAGACCACCCGGACGTCCTCGTCCTGCACGGCGCGGGTGTGCACGAGCAGGCGGTCGGACGCCCCGTCGACCGAGGTGTCCTCCTCGACGCGGTCGACGCGCACGGGGCGCTGCACGTGCAGCGCGAACTGCTCCTCGTACTCGGCGAAGTAGTAGGGCACCGCCTCCGCGGCGGGCTGCGCCAGGTCGGGCACGACGAGCTCCTTGCCCGGCAGCTCGTGCACGGCGTGCGCGTCGGCCATGGTCAGCCCGGTCCACCGGAACTGCCAGGCGCCACCGGGTCGCGGGGCGTCGTCGAGGACGACGAACGTGCCGGGCGCGTCCTCCCAGCCGTCGGCGCCGACCGGCAGCAGCCCGATGCGGCGCAGGTGGTACGCGGCGGACAACCCGGCCTGTCCGGCGCCGACCACGACCACGTCGACGTCGACCGTGCGGGGACCGGCTGCGACCTGCGCCCGACGGCGGGCCCGACGTCCGGTCACCTGCTCCGGCTGCCCCACCTGCTCGGTCTGCGGCGCACCCGCCGGGTCCGGGGTCCGCGCGCTCGCGTCCGGGGTGCGCACCGAGGAGTCCATGACCGGTCCAACGTACCCGCTGCCCTCGCGTTGCGGACCCCCGGTGGACGCACGTCACACGACCGCCACAGGGCGACCACCCGACTGCCGCACCCGCGGGCACCCGCCGGGACGAACCGGGACGACCCGGGACGCCCCGGCACCGACGCGTGGCCGGTCCCGTGGTGGGATGGGCCCATGACCAGCGCACCGACCGGCAGCCCGCACCCGGAGGCCGGTCCGCCGCGGGTGCACCGGTCCTCCGGTCCGCTCGACCCCGCGCAGGCCGAGGCCGTGCGGGTCCTGGCCCGACGCACCGCGACCCACGACGGCGTCGCGCCCCTGTCGGAGCAGCCTCTGCTGTGGCTGGAGGAACCGGACGCGCCCGTCGAGCACCTGCTCGTGACCGGTGCCGACGGAGGCGACCTGCTCGCCTACGCCCAGCTCGACATCGGATCGGCGTCGCAGGTCAAGGCCGAGCTCGTCGTCGCCCCGGCGGCACGCCGTCGCGGCCTCGGCACCGCCGTGCTGGCGGCCGCGCGGCAGGTGGCCGACGACCACGGCTCGCCGCGCCTGGCGGTCTGGGCGCACGGAGACCTCCCGGCGGCCCGGGCGCTGGCCGCACGCGACGCGTGGTCCGTCGTACGCGAGCTGTGGCAGATGCGCCTGACCCTCCCCGAGCCGCACGGTGCCGACGACGAGCCCGGGCGCCCGCTGCCCGCCGGCGTCACGGTCCGCACGTTCGTACCCGGGCAGGACGAGGAGGCGTGGCGGCGCGTGAACGCGCGGGCGTTCGCCCACCACCCGGAGCAGGGCCGGATGACCGCGCAGGACCTGCGCGCCCGCGAGGCCGAGCCCTGGTTCGACGCCGACGGCTTCCTGCTCGCCACCCGGGACGAGCAGCTGCTGGGCTTCGTCTGGACGAAGGTGCACGCGGCCGGCGAGCTCGGCCCGGGGCCGGTGGGTGAGATCTACGTGCTGGGTGTCGACCCCGACGCGCAGGGGCTCGGGCTCGGCGGTGCGCTGACCCGGCGGGGCCTGGCGACGCTCGCGGCCCGGCACCCGCACGGCCTGCGCGACGTCGTGCTCTACACGGACGCGTCCAACACCGTGGCGGTGCGCACCTACGAACGTGCCGGGTTCGTCCGGTCGGCCGTCGACGTCATGTTCGCCACCGATACCCACCGTTCACCCAGCGGTGCCACGATGGTCCGATGACGGACGCAACCGCCATCGACTCCTCGCTCGCCGCGCACATCGCCGAGCACCTCGAGCCCCCTGCCACGACGGGCAGCAACGGGCTGACCGAGGTGGTGCACGAGCCGCTGCCCGACGACCGGTTCCTCGACCGCGAGCTGTCCTGGCTGGCGTTCAACCAGCGGGTGCTCGAGCTCGCGGAGGACCCGGCACTGCCGCTGCTGGAACGCGTGCGGTTCCTGGCGATCTTCGCCTCGAACCTCGACGAGTTCTTCATGGTGCGGGTCGCCGGTCTCAAGCGACGGATCGCGACCGGCCTGGCCGTCACGGCCGCCTCGGGCCTGTCCCCGCGCCAGGTGCTCGAGGGCATCGGGGAGCACGCGCACGTGCTCATGGAGCGGCACGCGAAGGTCTTCTCCGAGCAGGTGCAGCCGGCGCTGGCCGCCGAGGGCATCACGCTCGTGCACTGGGCCGACCTGGGCGAGTCCGAGCAGGACCGGCTGCGCAAGTTCTTCCGCCGGCACATCTTCCCGGTGCTGACACCGCTGGCCGTCGACCCGGCGCACCCGTTCCCGTACATCTCGGGGCTCTCGCTCAACCTCGCGGTCGTCGTCATCAACCCCGCGACGGGCAAAGAGCACTTCGCCCGCGTCAAGGTGCCGCCGCTGCTTCCCCGGTTCATCGCCGTGGACGCCGCCGGCCGCCCGAGCGCCCCGGACCAGAAGGCCGGTTCGGTCGAGCGCGGGCCGATGTCGTTCGTCCCCGTCGAGGACGTCATCTCCGAGCACCTCGACCAGCTGTTCCCCGGCATGGAGATCCTCGAGCACCACACGTTCCGGGTGACCCGCAACGAGGACGTCGAGGTCGAGGAGGACGACGCCGAGAACCTCCTCAAGGCCATGGAGAAGGAGCTGCTGCGGCGCCGCTTCGGCCCGCCCGTGCGCCTGGAGGTGGCCGACTCGATCAGCGCACGCGTGCGCGAGCTGCTGGTCCGTGAGCTCGGCATGGCCGAGAACGAGGTCTACTCGCTGCCCGCGCCGCTGGACCACACCGGTCTGCACCTGATCGCCGACCTGGACCGCGCGGACCTGCAGTACCCGGTGTTCGTGCCGACCACGCCGCGCCAGCTGGCCGAGGTGGAGAGCGCCACCCCGACGAACGTGTTCGCGGCGATCCGCGAGCGGGACATCCTGCTGCACCACCCGTACGACTCGTTCTCGACGTCGGTGCAGACGTTCCTGCAGCAGGCCGCGGCGGACCCGCAGGTGCTGGCGATCAAGCAGACGCTGTACCGCACGTCCGGCGACTCCCCCATCGTGGACGCGCTCATCGACGCGGCCGAGGCGGGCAAGCAGGTCCTCGCGCTCGTCGAGATCAAGGCGCGGTTCGACGAGCAGAACAACATCTCCTGGGCCCGCAAGCTCGAGCAGGCCGGCGTGCACGTCGTCTACGGCATCGTCGGGCTCAAGACGCACTGCAAGCTGCTGCTGGTGGTCCGCCAGGAGGCCGACGGGCTGCGCCGCTACTGCCACATCGGCACCGGCAACTACAACCCGAAGACCGCCCGGCTGTATACCGACGTGGGTCTGCTGACCGCCGACCCGGAGGTCGGGCAGGACCTCACCCGGCTGTTCAACCAGCTGTCCGGCTACGCGCCCAAGTCGCGGTTCCACCGCCTGCTGGTCGCCCCCCGCTCGGTACGCGCCGGGCTCGTCGAGCGCATCGACCGCGAGGCCGAGGCCGCTCGTGCGGGCCTGCCGGCGTGGATCAAGATCAAGGTCAACTCGATGGTCGACGAGGCCACGATCGACGCGCTCTACCGGGCCTCGCAGGCCGGTGTGCCGATCGACCTGGTCGTCCGCGGGATCTGCGCGCTGCGCCCGGGCGTGCCGGGGCTGTCCGAGACCATCCGGGTCCGCTCGGTCCTCGGCCGGTTCCTCGAGCACGCGCGCATCTTCGCGTTCGCGCACAGCTCGCCCGCGCCGGACTCGACGTTCGAGGGCCCCGAGGTCTACATCGGTTCGGCGGACCTCATGCACCGCAACCTGGACCGTCGCGTCGAGGCGCTCGTGCGCGTGGCCGACCCGGACCAGGTCACCGAGCTGCTGGAGCTCGTGGACGAGTCGATGGACGCCGGCACGGCCTCGTGGCACCTGGACGAGACGGGCACGTGGCTGCGCCGCAGCGAGCAGGACGGGCGCGCCCTGGTCGACGTGCAGGCCTCGCTCATCGCCAGGCAGAGGCGACGGAGGGGCGCGACGCGGTGAGCACCAGCACGGAACCGGTCGTCGTCGAGGCGGCCGGTGCGCTCGTCTGGCGCGTGCGCCTGAGCCGGCTTCAGGTCGCGCTCGTGCACCGTCCTCGCTATCACGACTGGTCGTGGCCCAAGGGCAAGCTCGACCCGGGAGAGTCCGCGGTCGGGGCGGCGATCCGTGAGGTCGCCGAGGAGACGGGGCACGAGGTCGTGCTCGGGATCCCGCTGCCGGGCCTCGAGTACCGGATCTCGGACGGCCGGACGAAGCGTGTCCACTACTGGGCGGCCCAGGTCGCCGGCCGACGGGACGCCACGGCTCTGCGAGCCCGCCCACCGGTGCCGCGAGCGTCGCGCACGGAGATCGACCAGGTGCGCTGGTGGGACGTCGAGACCGCGGTGCACCGCCTGACGAACAAGGACGACCGTCTGCCGCTCGACGCGCTCGTGCAGGCCTACGAGAAGGGTCGGCTGGACACGCGGGCCGTCGTCATCGCCCGGCACGGCAGCGCGCGTCGACGCGCGGGCTGGACCGGTAGCGAGCTCGACCGCCCGCTGACCCGCGAGGGCGAACGGCAGGCGAGCGCCCTGGTCCCGGTGCTGTCCGCCTTCGGCGTGAGCCGCCTGGCCACCAGCGAGTGGGCCCGGTGCCGGTCGACCATCACGCCGTACTCGATCGCGACGACCACGACGCCGCAGGTGCTGGCGATGCTCACCGAGGCCGAGCACGAGCGTTCGCCCGCACGGGTCGCCTCAGCGGTCGTGGAGCTGCTGCGGTCCTCGGGCGACTCGGTGCTGTGCACGCACCGGCCCGTGCTGCCCACGGTCGTCGACGTGCTCGCCCAGCACGCCCGCCGGGCCGTGGCCGACCAGCTGCCGGCGCACGACCCGTTCCTGCACCCCGGGCAGCTGCTCGTCGCGCACGTCGCGCAGACCACGAAGGGACCGCGCGTCGTCGCTGCGGAGACCCACCGCCCACCGGCCGAGTGAGGGCGACGTGGCCGCCGGCGTGGACCGGCACACCCCGGGTACGACGACGCCGGACCGCCCCGTGGGCAGGTCCGGCGTGGTCGTACCAGCGGGCTGGCGTCAGAGCAGGATCGGGCTGAGCACCCAGTAGACGAGCGCGGCGACGCTCGCCGCGGCCGGGATCGTCAGGACCCAGGCGTAGGCGATGTTCTTCGCGACGCCCCAGCGCACGGCCGACAGGCGCTTGGTCGCGCCGACGCCCATGATCGCCGAGGTGATCGTGTGCGTGGTGGACACCGGGGCGTGCAGCACGAACGCGTTGACGTAGAGCACCACGGCGGACACCGACTCGGCCACGAACCCGCGGGCCGGGTCGAGCTCGATGATGCGCCGACCGAGCGTGCGCATGATGCGCCACCCGCCCGAGTACGTGCCGAGCGAGATGGCGCTGGCCGCGGCGAGCTTCACCCAGATCGGGATGCCCCCGTCCGCGCTGGCCCAGCCGACGGTGAGCAGCGCCATGTAGATGACGCCCATGGTCTTCTGCGCGTCCTGCAGGCCGTGCCCGAGTGCCATGGCCGCGGCGGACGCGGTCTGCGCGAGCCGGAACCGGCGCGTGGTGCGCGTCGGCGAGGCCGAGCGGAATATCCACAGCACGCCGACCATGACGATGAACGCGAAGCTGAAGCCGACGACCGGGGAGATCACCATCGGCAGGACGACCTTGTCGACGATGGCCGACCAGTAGACGGCCAGGCCGCCTGCGAGACCGGCACCGACGAGGCCGCCGATGAGCGCGTGCGTGGAGGACGACGGGAGCCCGAACCACCAGGTGATGAGGTTCCAGACGATCGCACCGACCAGGGCGCAGAGCACGACGATCAACGCCTGGTGCGAGGACACGTCCTGCAGGTCGACGATCGACTTGGCGATCGTCTCGGCGACCTCCGTGCCCAGGAGGGCACCGGCGAAGTTCATGACGGCCGCCATGATGAGCGCGGCACGGGGCGTCAGCGCACGCGTCGAGACCGAGGTCGCGATCGCGTTGGCGGCGTCATGGAATCCGTTGGTGTAGTCGAACGAGAGTGCGAGCGCGACTACGACGACGACGAGCGCGAGTTCCACCGCGCTCAGGACTCCTTGAGCGCGATGGTCTCGACGGTGTTCGCCACCTTCTCGAAGGCGTCGGCGGCATCCTCGAGCTTCTCGACGATCTCCTTGAGCTTCATCAGGAGGATCGGGTCGGCGACGTCGTCGAACAGCTGCGCGAGCAGCTTGCGGTGCGTCTTGTCGGCCTGGTTCTCGAGGCGGTTGACCTCGACCCAGTACTCCGAGAGCGAGTCCATGGAGCGCAGCCGGGGCATGGCCTCGGCGGTCAGCTCGGCGGCCCGCTGGAGCACCTGGACCTGGTCGGACACGCGTGCCGGCAGCTCCTCGACCTTGTACAGGACGATGAGGTCGGCGGCCTCCTCCATGAAGTCCATGCAGTCGTCGAGGGTCGACGCGAGGTCGTAGATGTCGTCGCGGTCGAACGGCGTGACGAAGGTCGAGTTCAGCCGACGCATGATCTGGTGCGTCGCGTCGTCGGCCGCGTGCTCGGCGTCGGCCATCCGCTTGCCGAGCTCCTTGCGGGTCGGGCGGTCGGCCCCGAGCATCTCACCGAGCAGGTTCGCTCCGGTCACGAGGTGCTGCGCCGAGGCGGCGAAGAGGTCGAAGAACGTGGTGTCGCGCGGGGTGAGGCGCAGTCGCACGGGAGGCTCCCATGAGGGGGTTGACGGACGGGAGACAGGCTAGGTCACCGCCCAGTGTTTCCCCAACGCCGGATGTCCTGTGCATGCCTGTGAGACGGCTGCTAGGTGGACGGCAGACGTCGACCCCGCGAGACGCAGGTCACTCCCGGCACGGGCACGCAGACGCGCTGGTGACGCATCGTGCCGGGGCTGAGGTGACGTCGGGCCGGGAGCGCCTCTCGGCGCGAGGCCGCTCGAAGCGGCGAGAGATGGAGCCCGGGGCTACCGCGACCCGACGTCGCCGCTCATGCTACGCCCCGGGGGGTCGGACCGGCAGGGCCCGACCGCAAGTGCCGAACCGGACGCGCCGGCACGGCACGGGGTCCGGACCCGCCCGGCTCAGTCCAGGTGGCCGGCCCGCCACAGCGCGGCCGAGGCGGCGAGCTCCTCACCCGTCCGGGCCAACGACGCGGCCGAACGGGTGGTGCGACCGGCGTCCTCGGGGGCGACCACGTCGAGGTGGTCGGCGTCGAACGCCGCCCCGGTGGCCAGCACGTGGCAGAACGCGGCCGCCCGTTCGAGCGCGACCGCGAGGTCCCCGGTGTAGACGCCGGACAGCACGGCGTCGGCGGCGGCGCGCACGTCGTCCGGCCCGGGCGGGTCGACGACGCCGGCGATGGCACCGGCCACCGGTGCGGCGGCGACACCCTGACGGAACCGGTCGGCGACCGTCTGCGGGTCGCGGCGCACCCACTCGCGCAGCACGTAGAGCCGCCACAGGGCGCCCGGCAGGCTGGTCGGGGGGCTCTGCGACCACAGGGTCGCCACGAGGTCGAGCCCCTCGGTCTCGACGAGCGCGACGAGCCGCGCCACGACCGCCGGGTCGCCCGCCTCGGCCCGGCCGTGGTGGACGAGCGCGGCGGCGGTGGTGTGCGCGATCTGCGCGCGCGCCTCGGGGTCGAGGTCGCCGGGGATCGCGTCCGTCTGCGCGGCGTCCAGCAGGGCAGGACGGCGGGGTCGGCGGGGGCCGTCGGTGGGCTGGGACATGGCATCGATGATCGCACCGGGTGCGAACACCCCCTCCACGGGTGAGAGTGGGACCGGCCCCGCGGGGGTGGTGGCCGCACGACCTCGGGGGGACGGCTCATGTCCGGAAGCACAGGCGCGCCCACGGGCGAGCACCACGGCAAGGCGATCGGGCTGGCGGTGGCCGCGGCCGTCGGCGGCTTCCTGTTCGGCTTCGACAGCTCGGTGATCAACGGGGCCGTCGACGCGATCGAGGGGCAGTTCGACCTCGCTGCGACGGTGACCGGCCTGGTGGTCGCGGTGGCGCTGCTCGGCTGCGCGGTCGGCGCGTGGCTCGGCGGGCGGCTCGCCGACCGGTGGGGTCGCACGAAGGTGATGCTGCTGGGCGCGGTGCTGTTCTTCGTGTCCTCGATCGGCTCGGCGCTGGCGTTCGCCGCCTGGGACCTGGCGATCTGGCGGGTGATCGGCGGCATCGGGATCGGCATCGCGTCGGTGATCGCCCCGGCGTACATCGCCGAGATCGCCCCCGCCTCGGTGCGCGGCATGCTCGGCTCGCTGCAGCAGCTGGCGATCACGCTCGGCATCTTCGCGGCGCTGCTGTCCGACCAGCTGCTGGCCACGACCGCCGGCGGCGCGTCCCAGGAGCTGTGGCTCGGCTGGGAGGCGTGGCGCTGGATGTTCCTGGTCGCGGTGGTGCCGGCCGGCGTGTACGGCGTGCTCGCGCTGCGGATCCCGGAGTCTCCCCGGTTCCTGGTCGCCCAGGGGCGCACGCCGGAGGCGGTGGAGGTGCTCACGCGGGTGCTCGGCACGCAGGAGGAGGCGCAGGGCCGGGTCACGGAGATCGAGCGCACGATCGCCAAGGACGCGAAGGTCGTCGAGCACGCCTCGTTGCGCGGGCCACGGTTCGGGCTGCTGCCGATCGTGTGGGTGGGCATCCTGCTGTCGGTGTTCCAGCAGTTCGTCGGGATCAACGTGATCTTCTACTACTCGACGACGCTGTGGCAGGCGGTGGGCTTCGACGAGAGCCAGTCGTTCCTGGTCTCGACGATCACGTCGGTGACGAACGTGCTGGTCACGCTCGTGGCAATCGCGCTGGTCGACCGGGTGGGCCGGCGGCCGATCCTGCTGGTGGGGTCGGCGGGCATGACCCTGTCGCTGGGCCTCATGGCGCTGGCCTTCACGCAGGCGACGACGTCCGGCGACCAGATCTCGTTGCCGGCCGGCTGGGGCACGACGGCGCTGGTCGCGGCGAACGCGTTCGTCGTCTTCTTCGGCGCGTCGTGGGGGCCGCTGGTGTGGGTGCTGCTCGGCGAGATGTTCCCGAACCGCATCCGGGCGGCCGCGCTGGGGGTGGCGGCCGCGGCGCAGTGGATCGCGAACTTCCTCATCACGGTCTCGTTCCCGCCGCTGCTCGACGCGTTCGGGGCGACCGTCCCCTACCTGATGTACGCGTTGTTCGCGGCGCTGTCGTTCGTGTTCGTGCTCGCGCGCGTGCCCGAGACCAAGGGCATGCAGCTGGAGGACATGCAGGGCGCGACGCACGGGCACTGACGGGCACTGACGCGCGCTGACGGGCGCTGGTCGGCACTGGCCAGCACTGTCGGCACTGGTCGGCACTGCCGGCACCGACCCGTTCGGGTGTCGTCGACGTCACAGTCGTCTGCGTGATGCAACTGTTGCCGAGGGCAACTATCGGCCCTATGGTTGCTCAAGGCAACGACATCGGTCGGGTCCGCGGCAGGCGCCGCCGGCCCGGGCCACGGGCGAGGACAGGAGGCGCGGCATGCCGGTCCAGGACCTGCTCGGCGCAGCCGGCCAGCTCGCCCGCGCCCAGCGCGAGGCCGGGCTCGACATCGCCCGCTCGGTCGGCGCCTGCCGCGCCACCGTCTCGCTCGTCCGGCTGCTCGACGGCTGCGGCGAGGCACCCCTCGGTCAGCTCGCCGGAAGCCTGCGCGTCGACCTGTCGGTCGCGAGCAGGCAGGTCAGCCAGGCCGTCCAGGACGGGCACGTCGAACGCAGCATCGGCCCCGACGACCGGCGCATCCGCACCGTCCGCCTGACCCCCGCGGGCCAGGACCTCGCCGCGCGGCTGCACCAGGAGTCCGCCGACCGCGCCGCCGTCACGTTCGCCGACTGGACCGACGACGAGCTCACCGCCGCCGCCACCACCCTGCGCCGGCTCGCCGACGCGCTCACCCCCCGCACGACCGGGCACCCGGCGCGCACCATCGACGAGAGCTGAGCATGACCACCGACACGTCGCCCACGGCCACCACCCCGGGCACTGCAGCGCCCACAGCACCCGCAGCACCCGCAGCGCCCGCATTGCCCTCAGCAGGGCACCGCACCGACGAGCCCGTCGCCATGACGCACCGGCAGGTGCTCGAGGCGCTCTCCGGGATCCTCCTGGGGATGTTCGTCTCGATCCTCGCGACGAGCCTCGTCTCCTCCTCGCTGCCGCGGATCATCACCGACCTCGGCGGCTCGCAGTCCGCGTTCACCTGGGTCGTCACCGCGACCCTGCTCACCACCACCGTCACGACCCCCATCTGGGGCAAGCTCGCGGACCTGTTCGACCGCAAGATGCTCATCCAGGTCGCCCTCGTCGTCTCGGTGCTCTCCTCGGCGCTCGCCGGGATCTCCCAGACCACCGGCCAGCTCATCGCCGCCCGTGCCCTCCAGGGCATCGGCGCCGGTGGCCTGACCGCCCTGGCCACCGTGCTGATCGCCGACATCATCAGCCCGCGCGAACGCGGTCGGTACATGGGCTACACCGGCGCGATCATGGCGCTCGGCATGATCGGCGGACCGCTCATCGGCGGCATCGTCACCGACGGCCCCGGCTGGCGCTGGAACTTCTTCTTCGGGCTGCCGTTCGCCGTCGCCGCGATCATCGTGCTGCAGCGGACGCTGCACCTCGCCCCGCGCGCCCGCCGCCTCGTGCGCATCGACTACGCCGGTGCCGCCCTGCTCTCGCTCGGCATCGCGACGCTGCTGCTGTGGATCACCTTCGTCGGCGACCAGTTCGCCTGGGGCTCCTGGCAGACCGCCGCGATGGTCGGGGGCTCGCTCGCCCTGCTCGCCCTCGCCGTGCTCGTCGAGCACCGCGCGGCCGAGCCGATCATCCCGCTGCGCCTGTTCCGCAACCGCACGCTCGTGCTGTCCGTGATCGCCTCGATCTCCGTCGGCATCGCCCTGTTCGGCACCTCGGTCTTCCTCAGCCAGTACATGCAGCTCGCCCGCGGCAAGACCCCGACCCAGTCCGGCCTGATGACCATCCCGATGGTCACCGGCATGGTCCTCGCCTCGACGCTCTCCGGCCGGTACATCACGCGTTCGGGCCGCTACAAGCGCTTCATGGTCGCCGGCGCGAGCATGCTGAGCATCGGCCTCGCCCTCATGGGCACGATCCACTACGACACGAACTTCACGCTCGTCGCGGTGTACATGGCGCTGCTCGGCGCGGGCGTCGGCATGCTCATGCAGAACCTCGTGCTGGCCGTGCAGAACACGCTCGACGTGCAGGACATCGGCGCCGGGACCGCGACCGTCGCGTTCTTCCGGTCGCTCGGCGGCACCGTCGGCGTCTCCGTGCTGGGCGCCGTGCTCGGCTCGCGGGTCGGCGACCTGATCGTCGAGGGGCTCGTCAAGATCGGCATCGACCCGTCCGCGCTCGGCGGCAGCGGCAGCGCCCTGCCCGACCTGGCGACCCTGCCCGGGCCGGTGCGCGTCGTCGTGGAGTCCGCGTTCGGCGACGGGATCGCCGAGCTGTTCCTGCTGGCCGTCCCCGTCGCGCTCGTCTCGCTCGTCGCGGTCCTCCTGCTGCGCGAGGTCCCCCTCGGCACCCGGTCGGGCGCCGAGCTGCGCGCCGAGGCCGGTACCAGCGACGCGGTGGCCGCCGAGACCGCGTCCGTCCACGCCTGACGCGCGGACCGACCGGCAGCCGACGAACCAGCGACGACATGACGCATCCGGCACCGTCCACGGGCCACATCCGGGAGGATGGGCCCGTGGACGCCGAGGACCCGATCCGCCAGGTCGAGCGCGAGCTCGGGATGCTGCTGCGCCGTGCGCACGCCGCATCGACCGCGATCGCCCGGAAGGTCCACCCCGACCTCGAGCCGGGCGTGTACGCGACGCTGGCCTACATCTCCCGACGACCGGGCGTGCGGGCCAGCGTGGTGGCCGACGACTTCGGCATCGGCCGCGCGACGATCTCGCGCCAGCTCGCCCGGCTCACCGACCTCGGGCTCGTCGAGCGACGGCCCGACCCGGACGACCAGCGCGGCCAGCTGCTCGCGCTGACGCCCGAGGGCACCGAACGGCTCGACCGGGCGCGCGGCGCCCGAGGCGGGTTCCTGCGCGAGGCGCTGGACCTGTGGGAGGAGGACGAGCTGCGGCACCTGGCCGCCCAGCTCGCCCGGCTCAACGCCGCCGTGGCCGCGTCCGTGCGACGCTGACCGCACCCCGACGGGCTGGGGCGTCCGGTCAGCGCATCCAGGTGGTGCGCTGGCGGGCGATCGCCGTGATCGCGGTGACCCGGTCGGGGTCGAGCCGCAACGGCATCCGACGGAAGACCGACGGCACGTCCTGCCGCGAGACGGCGACGGCGTCCTGCGTGCGCGGCTCCTGCGAGACCTCGAGGTCACCCTGCAGCACGACCATGCCCCGCACGGTCACCGCCGCGACCCCGCTCGCGTGCAGCAGACCCTGCACCCGGACCGCCTCCAGGCGGGCGTCGCGCAGGTACGGCACCGGTCGGCCGTCGACCTCGATCCGACGTCCGTCGACGCACACCCGCTGACCGGGATGGCGGCGCTCGGAGACGGCGAAGATCCCACCGGGTCCGATGAGCAGGTGCTCGACGACCGTGCCCTGCCGGCCGAGCGGCACGTCGTGCAGCGCCTGCCAGCCCTCGTCGACCAGGCGGTCCAGCCGCACACCCACCGGGCTGCCGCGCTCCATGCGCTCGCGACGGTCCGCCTCGAGCTCGGCCGCGGACATCGGGCCGAGCCAGGCGCGCATCGACGCCTCGTCCAGCGCGTCGAGCGCGTCCCGCGGTCCGGGCAGCGGCATGACCAGCTCGGTGACGTCCGAGCGCAGGAAGGCCTGCACCGCGCGGCGCAGCTGGGGCTCGAGCAGCGGGTCGTCGATCGCGACCTCGCCGGACTGCAGGTCGACGGAACCGGCGCGGGCGCCGGTCGACTCCGTGACGAACAGACGGTCCGCGCCGTAGCGCCGCCACCGCCTCACCGTCAGCACCGTCTCCACGAGACCATTATCGGCACCTGTGAGCCCGGACTTCAGGTCCGTCCGCGACCTGGCCGGTCCCGGAGGGCGTGTCGCGGGTCCCGGCGACGGGCGTGTCGCCCCCGTTCCCGGGCGAACCCGGGCACAGGCGGCGTCCACGCAGGTCATCTGCCGGATCCGGACGCCGCCGAACGGGTGACCCGGGCAGGGTGAAGTCCCCGCCCGGGCGGGGCGCTCAGCCCTCCTGGGGCTCGGACGCAGGCTCGGACGTGGCCTCGAACGTCAGGCTCACCGAGTTCATGCAGAACCGGTCACCGGTCGGGGTCTGCGGGGCGTCGTCGAACACGTGCCCCAGGTGCGACCCGCAGCGGGCGCACCGCACCTCGGTGCGCGCCATGCCGAGCGTGCGGTCCTCGACCAGCTGCACCCGGTCCCCCGCGAGCGGCGAGAAGAAGCTCGGCCACCCGCAGTGCGAGTCGAACTTGGTCTCGGAGCGGAACAGCTCCTCGCCGCACGCCCGACAGCGGTACACGCCCTCGCGGTGCTCGTCCAGCAGCGCACCCGTCCAGGGGCGTTCGGTGGCGGCCTGGCGCAGCACCGCGAACTCCTGCGGCTCCAGCAGCAGCCGCCACTCCTCGTCGGACCTCGTCACGTCGTATCCCATGCCCGCTGCAACACCGCACGCGTCGCGGACGTTCCGGAGGCCGACCAGCACCGACGCTCGCCTGCAGGCGCCTGTAGGCGTTCGACCGGGTGAGGTCTGTGCTCCATCCGGGGGACAGTGCGGGTCACCGCTCAACAGGACAGCACCACCCGTCGATGGGCACTCTCGACACGTGCACCGCGGCCGTTGCGCGGGGCACGATGCGGACGCACGTCCGCACGTCCCGGCGAAGGAGCACGATGGAGCAGTCGGACACGGTCCTGGTGCTGATCTCCTTCACCGGCGGCTTCTACTTCGGGGAGTCGCTCGCCGGGATCCAGCACGAGGTCGCCCGGGCCGGCGGACGCCTCGTCGTGCACCAGACCTCGGCCCAGGTGCTGCCGTACGTCGAGGCCGACCTCCCGCAGGCCACGACACCGGTCGCGTGGGGGCACGCGGTGGGAGCCATCTCGGTCGCCGGCGCTGCCGGACGCAGCTCGCTCGAACGACTCACCGAGTCAGGGGTGCCCGTCGTCCTCGCCTCGCAGAGCATCCCGGGGTTCCCGGCCCCCGTGGCCATGCCCGACAACCTGGGCGGGACCTCGGCGGCCTTGGCGCACCTGCTCGGGCACGGGCACACGCGCATCGGGTTCGTCGGCAACATCGCCGGTACCGACATGCGCGAGCGCTACGCGGCGTACCACCAGACGCTCGTCGACCACGGCCTCGCGCCGGAGCCGACGCACTTCCTGCCGTGCGCGGAGAACGGCGAGATCGGCGGGACGCAGGCCGCGGAGCGCTTCCTGGCGCTCCCCGAGCGCCCCACGGCGGTCATGTGCGCCACCGACCGCAACGCGATCGGGTTCCTGTCCCGCGTGCGCAGAGCGGGCCTGTCCGTCCCGGAGGACGTCGCGGTCATCGGCTTCGACAACATCGAGGCCGGCGCCTACGCCGTCCCCGCGCTGGCCACGGTCGACCAGAAGTTCCACGCCGTCGGCGCGCTCGCCGGCCGGCTGCTGGTCCGGCTCGTCGAGGACGGTCCCGACGCGTTCCCGGGCGGGACCGTGGAGCACGCGCCGAGCGCGTACGTCGTGCCCCGCAGCTCCTGCGGGTGCACCGGCGACGCCGTCCGACCGCCGATGCGGATCGCGCCGCCCGAGCGGCCTGGTGCGTCGACGCGTCCGATCGCCGTCACACCCCCGACCCAGGACCTGGCTCCCGAGGCCCGCCTGCGGGCCGACCTGACCGCCGCGCTGGAGACGGACCGGTCCTCCGGTGCCACCGAGCACGTCGAGGCGACGGCCCTGGCCGTCGAGAATCTCGTGCTCGACGCGCTCCGCACCGGGCTCGTCCCGCCCGCCGACCACGTCGCCGGGGCCGTGGAGGCCGCCAGCCGCGCGCTGCTGCGCGCCGAGGGCCTCGACGAGCTGATCTCGGCGATCGACACCTACCTTCGCAGGGTCGCAGCGACCGGTCTGCGCGACGACGGGGACAGCAGGGACGGCGCCAGCGGGGCGCTGCCTGACCTCGAGAGGCTCCGGCTCACGATCGGCGCCCTGCGGGCTCGCCTGACGGCCACACGCTCCCACCTGCACGCCGCCCGCTACCTGCAGCGCTCGCTCAGCGCCGAGGAGTCCTTGTTCGAGGGATACCTCGTCGGGCGATCACTGCTCGGCGCGGACGCCGCACCGCCCGAGCAGCTGGCGTGGCTCGCCGGTACGCACGTCCGTGTCGGTGCACTCGCCCTGTGGCGGGAGGGCGAGCTGGAGATCACCGGGGCGCACGACCCCGGACTGGTGCTGCCCGACCTCGCCGGTCGCCGGATGCCACCCGAGCAGTTCCCGCCGTCGGAGATCCTCGACCAGGTCCGCTCGCACGCCGGCGAGGTCGCCTACGTGATCCCTGTGCGGTCGCCGGGGCGCGAGTGGGGCCTGCTCGCCCTGGTCGCCGGGATCGACGTCGACTCCAACCGGGAGACCTACACCCACTGGTCGTCGCTGCTCGCCTCCGCCTTCGACCAGCACGACCTGATCCGGGCCGTGCGGCAGTCGGAGGAGCGGCACGGCCTGCTGGCGTCCGCCCTCAACGAGGGCCTGTGGGAGCTGGACACGGCCACGAAGGAGGTCACCTTCTCCGCCCGCGGCCTCGCGCTGCTCGGTCTCGAGCACCTGCCGCACGCGCACCGGCTCGGCGTCTGGCGCCGATGTGTGCACGAGGGCGACCTCGAGCACCTGGAACGCACGATCCGGGACGTGGCCGCCGGTACGCTCCCCGTCGCCGAGATCGAGTACCGGTACCGCGGCCCCTTGGACCCTGAGCACCGGTGGATGATGGTGCGGGTCATGCCCTCGGCCCGGCGCAGCGACGGCAGGGCCGCCCGGCTCATCGGCACCATGGGCGACATCACCCGACGCAAGCAGTTGGAGGAGGAGCTGCGTCGGCACGCGCTGTACGACCCTGCGACGGGTCTGCCGAACCGCCGCATGTTCCTCGACCGGCTGCGCCAGTCCGTGTCCCGCGCCCACCTGGACGGCGCACCGTTCGCGGTCGTGTTCCTCGACCTCGACCGGTTCAAGGTCGTCAACGACTCGCTCGGCCACCAGACCGGCGACCGGCTGCTGCGGGCCGTCAGCGAACGGCTCGCGGCGGTCCTGCGCCCGACCGACATGGCTGCACGGTTCGGCGGCGACGAGTTCGCCGTCCTGCTCGACGGCATCGAGCCGTTGGCCGTGCACGCCGTCGCGCGGCGACTCATCGAGAGCCTGTCGCGCCCGTTCGAGGTCGACGGGCACTCCCTGTGGGTCACGGCGAGCCTGGGCGTCGCCTCGAGCGCCGTGCCGTACACGGACGCCGAGGACGTGCTGCGCGACGCCGACACCGCGATGTACCACGCCAAGACGCACGAGCCGGGCAGCGCGGCGTTCTTCGACTCGGCCATGCACCAGGACGCCCTGCAGCACCTGAGCCTGCAGGCCGAGGTGCAGCTCGCGCTCGACCGCGACGAGTTCGAGGTCTACTACCAGCCGATCGTCGAGCTCGACGACTCCCCCGTCGCCCGGTTCGAGGCGCTCGTGCGGTGGAATCATCCGACCCGTGGCCTCGTGCTGCCCGGCACGTTCCTGCCGCTCATGGAGGAGACCGGGCTGATCGTGCGCCTCGGCCAGAGGGTCGTCGAGAGCACCTGCCGGGACGTCGCGCAGTGGCGCACCGCCTACGAGGGCCCGGTGACGGTGAGCGTGAACCTGTCCGACCGGGAGTTCTGGCACACCGGCCTCGCGCAGCACGTCCTGGACTGCCTCGCACGCCACGAGCTGCCCGCCGAGTGCCTCACGCTGGAGATCACCGAGGGCGTGATCGCCCGCCGCCCCGAGCTCGCCGACCAGCTGCTGCGCCAGTTCCACGCGGCAGGGCTGCAGCTGCACATCGACGACTTCGGCACGGGTCACTCGTCGCTGCAGACGTTGCACCGCTACCCGGTCGACGCGCTCAAGATCGACCGCTCCTTCGTGCACGGCCTGGCCGAGGAGCAGCAGTCGCGCGAGCTCGTCCGTGCGATCGTCGCGATGGGGCGCGCGCTCGGGCTGACGGTCATCGCTGAAGGGGTCGAGACACGCGAACAGCTGGCGATCCTGCGGGACGTCGGCTGCGAGAGCGCACAGGGCTTCCTGTTCGACCGGGCGCTGCCCGCGGACCGGGCCGCCGCCCTGCTCGGCACCCCGCCGGTCGAGGCGGCCGTCTGACCTGCTGCGGGAGCGGTCAGGTGCTCTCGACGCGGACCTGACGCTGCTCGCGCTGCGTGCGCGCCACGTACGCGTACAGGTGGTCGGACGAGCGCTCGTCGAGGCCGACGAACCGGCAGCCGTAGTGCAGGACGCCCGAGACGGACTGCGTGCGCACCACGAGCGCCTGCACGCGCAGCGCCACCGCACCGCCACGGCTGGCCACCACGGACGGCAGGTCGAACCCGAGGATGTCCCCGACCTCGAGACGCGAGGTGCAGGTCAGCCGGGTCCCGTTGGCGGACAGGTCGATCACGGTGACGCCGACGCTGGCGAGGACCGGCTCGTCGGCAGGGTCCTCGTGCGCAGGGTCCTCGTCGGCCACGGCCTCGTCAGCGGGTGCATCCCCGTCCACGGCCGTGACGACGGGCGCGTCGGCGGGCAGGTGGTCGGCCGGGTCCGGCCGCACGGCCCGCTCCAGGGAGGCGATGCACAGCAGCCGCACGCTGACCCGCACGCCGTCGCGCTTCTGCACCACGGACTCGAGCTCGATGCCGCCGACCTCGACCACCGCGCCGACACGCACGACGTAGCCGGCGTACAGGCATTCACCCCGCACGTCGTCCAGCACGCGCAGCCGGACGTGCATCCCGGGCGTCAGCCCGCGGGCCAGCGACTCGGGGACGACGGTCGCCTGGTGGCCGTCGAACGACCGGATGTGGCCCGTGACGTGGGATTCTGCGCCCGCCACGGTGCACGGACGCATCTCGTGCAAGCTGGACCTCCTGAGCACCCGTGGCCGGCCCCGGCCGGGTCATGATCCGGAGGTTACCGTGCGGGCCGCCGGACCACGTAGGGCTCCCGGCCGCGGCGCGTCCCGCCCGACGCGCCGATCCGCCCCTGGTGCGTGGAATGTCGCAAACCGGGGCCCCACCGCCTACCCTTCGACTGTCCGCCACCCTCGTCCCGACGCACGAACCGACCGTAAGAGCCCACCCAGCACGTGAGGTCCAGGTGACGTCTGCCGTCCGTCGGCGCTGGTCGCTCCCGCGGTACTTCGCGGTCGTGAGCGTCCTGGCGATGGGGGCGCTCGGCGTCGCGCTGGTGTGGGTCACGTCCTCGGTCATGACGACCCAGGCGCTGCGCGACGGCACCGCGATGGCCACCGCGGTCAGCTCGTACGCGACGGCGAGCGTGCCCGCGGACGCGTTCGCGGTCACCGGGGTCCTGTCCGGGGCGCAGACCGACGCGGTCGAACGGGCGATCGCCGGCTTCGGCGACCGGCTCATCGAGGTGCGGCTGTGGACCGCGGACGGCGTCCTGCTGTTCAGCTCGGTCGACCGGGTCACCACGGGCTTCCCCGACGGGGACCGCCTGGACCGCGTGATGGCCTCCGGGGACCCGGACGCCCGGGTTCTGGTGGACGTCAGCGGAGAGGCGACGAGCGCGGCGGACGTCGGCGGCACCGAGCGCGACGTGCTCGACGTCTACACGCCCGTGCGGGTCTCCGACACGGCCGGCGCCGACGCCGGGTCGACTCTGCAGCCCGACGACATGGTCGGCGCCGCGGAGATCCTCCTCGACCACACCGAGACGTCCGCGGCCCTCGCCGACGCGGTGCGCACGGTCACGCTCGTCGTGGCCGGCGGGCTCCTCGCCCTGTTCCTGCTGCTGTTCCGCACCGTGATGACGACGTCCCGGCGCCTGCAGTCGACCGCCCTGGAGAACGCCCGGCTGGCGCTGCTCGACTCGCTCACCGGCCTGCCGAACCGGCGTCTGCTGGCCGACCGCATGCGTCGGGCCATCCTCGACGCGAGCCGCGACGACACCCGTGTCGGGCTCATGCTGCTGGACATCGACCGGTTCAAGGACATCAACGACTCGCTCGGCCACGACCGTGGCGACGAGCTGCTCGAGCAGGTCGCCGCCCGGCTGCGCGGTGCGCTGCGGCACGAGGACGTGGTCGCCCGGCTCGGCGGCGACGAGTTCGCGATCCTGCTCCCCGACGTGCGGTCCGTGGCCAACGCCGAACGCCTCGCGCAGCGGGTGCGGCACCTGTTCGTGCCGCCGTTCACGCTCGGCGAGCTCCCGCTGCACGTCGACACGTCGGTCGGCGTCGCCTGCCTGCCCGACCACGCCGACGACGCGTCCTCGCTCATGCGCACCGCGGACATCGCCATGTACGCGGCGAAGAACCACCGCATGGGCGTCGCGGTGTACTCCCCGGACGAGGACGACTCCTCGCCGGCCCGCCTCGTCCTGCTCGGCGACCTGCACCGGGCCCTCGCGCCCGAGCCGGGCAGCACGCCCGAGCTCGAGATGCACTACCAGCCGAAGGTCGCGCTGGCCTCGGGCCGGACGGTGGGCTTCGAGGCGCTCATGCGCTGGCGGCACCCCACCCGCGGCATGATCGCGCCGACGATCTTCGTGCCGCTGGCCGAGCAGTCGGGCCTCATCCACGACGTCACGCGGTTCGCCCTGACCGAGTGCGTGACCCAGCTCGCGCGGTGGCGTCGCGAGGGACACGACATCCCCGTCGCGGTGAACCTGTCAGCGCACGACGTGACGACCTCGCAGGTGGTCGACCTCATCGAGCAGCTGCTCACCGACCACGCGGTGCCCGCCTCGCTCCTCGAGGTCGAGATCACCGAGACGGCGCTCGTCGCCGACCGCTCCCGGGTGGTCCCGGTCCTCGAACGTCTCGGCGAGCTCGGCGTGCGCGTCGCGATCGACGACTTCGGCATCGGGAACACCTCGATCTCACAGCTGCGCGACCTGCCCGTCGACGAGCTGAAGATCGACCGGCTGTTCGTCTCGGACCTGCGCGAGGGCGGGCGGGACGGTGCGGAGGTCGTCGTGCAGGCCATGGTCGACCTGGCGCACTCGTTCGGGCTGCGGGTCGTCGCCGAGGGCGTCGAGGACGAGTACATCGCCCGCATGCTGCGCGGTCTGGGCGTCGACCACGCGCAGGGCTTCCTGTACTCCGCGGCGGTCCCGGCCGACCAGGTGCCCGAGGTGCGTGCCTCCGCCGGCCGACGCCGGACCCGCGACGACGACGCCGCGCGGACCCCGGCGGCGAGCGTCGGCCGCAGCGCAGAACCGACACGTCGGACGGACCGCCCGGTCTGACGCAAGACGACCGAGCGGGCACAACCGGGCACGAGTCACGACGAGTCGACACGGAACGCTCAAGTCCGGCGAGTCGCCGTCCGATACCTACACTTTGAGCACCATCGTGGTGCCCCTCGGGGTCCCGCACCCGTTCCACGCACAGCACCACGGCCCGAGGAGGGCACCCGCAGTGATCGACGACCTGCTCCAGGAGATGATCGACCCCGCCCCGGCGCCGCGTGACAAGCCGCGTCGACGCCGCATGTGGGCGACCGTGGCGATCGTGGGCCTGTCGGTCGTCGGCGCCACCTCCCTGACCACCTCGGCGCTGTTCACCGACAACGACACCGTGCAGGCCGGGATCATGTCCGGCACGGTCGACCTCGCGAGCGGGATCGGCACGTTCGACTTCCCGGCCGAGGGGCTCGCGCCCGGTGGCGCGACGGTCGCCCCGATCACCGTGTCGAACGACGGCTCGCTCGCGCTGCGGTACGCGGTGCGGTACTCGGCCGTCGCCGGCACGCCCGGCACGACCAACCCCGACCTGGAGACCCCGGCGGCCACCGGCTCGCTGCAGGACGTCCTCTCGCTCAGCCTCTACGCGCTCGACGCGGCTGCCTGCACGGTGCAGGGCACCGCCGCGGCGACCCCGATCGCGTCGACCGGGTTCGGTCTGGCGGGCACCGACTCCGCCCTGCTCGGCGACGTCGCCCAGGGCGCGCAGGAGGGTGACCGGGCGCTCGCCGCACTCACCGGCGAGCCGCTGTGCGCGCGCGTCGACTTCGACCCGGCGGCCGGCAACGAGTACCAGAACACGGCCTCGGACATCACGATCCGTTTCGTCGCCGAGCAGACGGTCAACAACTGAGCCGATGACCCGGGCCCGTCGGCAGACGCCGACCGTCGAGCGACGGCGGGTGGAGAACCGCCGCCGGACCCGGCGACCCCGGGAGGGCGCGCGGCCCTGGTGGCTGCGGGGGGTCACGGCGGTCCTGTGGACGGTCGTCGTGGTGTGCGGGCTGGCCTACGCGACGTCCTTGGCCGTCCCGCTCTGGTTCCAGGTGCACCAGCAGCGCCTGCTCGTGGTCACCTCGGGCTCCATGGCCCCGACGTTCAAGGCCGGCGACGCGGTCGTCCTGCGGCGCATCACCGACCCGTCCCAGCTCAAGGTCGGTCAGGTCGTCTCGTTCTGGCCAGTGGGCTCGCAGTCGCTGGTCACGCACCGTGTGGTCGAGCTGCACATGCTGCCGCAGCTCGAGGCGGACCGGGTGGACCCGACGCGGTCCGTGCCGGTCCTCGACGACGCCGGGGAGCAGGTCGAGAACCCGTACATCGTGACCAAGGGCGACGCGAACCCCGAACGGGATCCCAACGCGACGCCGCTGACCCGCGTGCGCGGCGTCGTCCTGGCGGTGCACCAGGGCTGGGGGTGGGTGCTGCAGTGGGCCGGTTCCGCGCGAGGTCGGGCCGTGATGCTCGTGCCGCCGTTGCTGTCCCTGGCGACGCTGGAGATCATGGCGGTGGTGGGTGCGCGACGACGCCGCCCGCCCGCGGACTCACGACCTGCCGACGACGGGAGGGCCTTCGATGACCTCCTCCTCGACTGACGCCCGCCGGCGGCGCACGGAACGCAGCACCTGGGTCCGGATGGGTGCGGCGCTGCTCCTCGGGCTGCTCGCCCTCGCCGGCCCGGCGCTGGCACCGACGGGCTCCACGGGCGCCGTCTTCGTCGACGAGGCACCCGTGACGACCGGCGTCACGACGGCGCCGACGTTCGCACCGACCCCGTGACCGCGGGGAGCACCATCGTGAAGGTCGTGCCCTCGTCGACCCGGCTCGTCACCTCGAGCCGCCCGCCGTGCCCCGTGACGATCGCGTGCGTGATGGCCAGCCCCAGCCCGAAGCCCGGCAGCGCCCGGCGGGTCGCGGTCGACGCCCGGTAGAAGTCCTCGGTGAGGTGCGTGACCTCGTCCGGCGGGATCCCGATGCCGGTGTCGGTCACCTGGACCTCGGCCTGCTGCTGCCCGATCGGGCCGCGTGCGCGCCGCACCGCGACCGTGACCGTGCCGCCCGAGGGCGTGAACTTGATCGCGTTGGACAGCAGGTTGTCGACGGCCTGCGCGAGCCGGCCCGCGTCGCCGTCGATCATCACCACGGGATCGGTGTGCGCCTCGAGCTCCACCCCGGCCGCCTGCGCCGCCGGCACCGCCGTCTGCACGGAGGCCCGCACGACGTCACCGAGGTCGATCCGGGCGCGCTGGACGGCGAACCGGCCGGCGCGCACCTGGGCGGTCAGCAGCAGGTCGCCGACGAGCCGCAGCTGGTGGCGCGCGTTGCGCTCGATGACGTCGAGGTAGCCCACCTGCTCCGCGGTCAGCGGGTCGGACTCGTCGCGCAGCAGCTCGACGTAGCCGAGGACCGAGGCGATCGGGGTGCGCAGCTCGTGGCTGACGAGCGAGACGAACCGCTCCTTGAGCCGGTCGGTCTCGCGCTCGGCGGTCACGTCGGCCGCGACGACGACGTAGCCGGCCGAGCGCGGGTCGGTGTCGGCACGCCGGGTGACCGCCAGGCGCACGGTGATCGGCGAGCCGTCGCGGCGCACGTAGGTCCAGTCGCGCACCTCCGGTCGGCCGGCGAGCGCGGGCGCGACGAGCGCCTCGAGCAGGAAGCGGGGGTTGTCGACCTCGCCGTCCTCGTGGAACAGCTCGGCCCGCCGGGCCACGAGCTCGGCACGCAGGTGGAGGTCGGTGAGCCTCATGAGCCCGACGACGTCGGCGCGGGCGTACCCGAGGAGCTTCTCGGCCCCGGGGTTGAAGACGTCGACGAGCCCGTCCTCGTCGGCGGCGATGATCGCCTGCTCGGTCACGGCGTCGAACACCGACAGCAGCATGTCCCGGCTCGCCCGACGGTCGGCGGCCACACGCGCCAGCTCGACGGCGTCCGCGCGCATGCGCTCGAGCAGCGCGTCCTGCATGCGCCGCAGGGTCGCCAACGTCTCGGTGCGGGCGCGCAGCCGCTCGGTGAGGCCGTTGACCGTGTAGGCGACGACGAGCACGACGAGCGGGACGAACACCGCGCGCACCACCAGGATCGTGGTGATCATGGTGTCGGTGGTGCCCAGGACCAGCGGGATGGCGATGATCCCGGCGGCACCGATCGCGGCCACGGCCACGCCCCGCCGACCGCGTCGGGCCGCGAGGTCGACCACCGGCAGCACCATGATCAGCGCGAACGGCGAGGCCGGCCCGCCGGTGCCGACGCGCAGGAAGCCGACCGCGAGCATCTGCACCAGGGGCGGCACGTAGAGCGTCCAGTCGGGCCAACGCCGCCACGGCAGCGCAAACGCCGCCGCGGTCTCGAGCCCGACGAGCACGGCACCGATCGCGACGAGCCCGGGGTCCGGCACCGCGATCGCGGGGAGCAGCAGGGTGAGCAGGGCGATGACGTACAGGACGGTGAACGGCACCTGTCGCTCGACGATCGAGGCCTCCTCGGCCCACCACCGGGTGAGCCGGGCGAACGGGCTGTCGGAGGCAGGGCCGCGGGCCGCCCACTCGTTCATGCCAGGACCGTCCGGAGCACGAGCGCCAGGCCGGTCAGCGCCGCGGCGAGCGCGGCGACGACCAGCACGCGGCGCTCGTGGCGCGCGTTGGTGTCGATCTCGTCCTGCAACACCTCGGGGGTGAGGGTCGCCCAGTCGGCGGCCTGCGCCGAGGGGACCGCCGTCGAGCGGTGCGTGCCGCGGGTCATCCGACCACCCGTCCCGTCTTCTCGGTCTTGTCCCAGACTGCTGCCGCGCCCCGGGCCTGCTTGACGTACGCGTCGAGCGTGATGGCGCACAGCACGGGGCCGAAGCCCACCACGTACAGCAGCACGCCGGCGACGTGCCGGCCACCGGGCAGCCGCTCGACCTGCTTGAGCAGCCACGCGAGCACCATGGTCAGCACCGACCAGGAGTAGATCGTCAGCAGCCAGACCTCCCGGCCGACCGGCGTCATCTGCAGGCCGAACAGCGCGGGCAGACGCACCTCGAGCAGGTCGGGGAACCAGGCGGCGACCATGATGACGAGCGAGCCGATCCCCGGGAACGTGATGCCCTGGAACCAGGTGCGCCGCCCGGTCACCGGGTCGAGCATCAGCGTGGTCGCCGTGATGAACACGTACGCGGTGATCGCGACCCACCACAGCACCCGGAACACCTCGGTGGCCGTCACGGAGTCGAGCAGGTGCAGCCCGACGAGCCCGACGGCGGCGAGGGTCATCGCGACGGGCAGCAGGTACACGGCGAACCAGATGAGCCCGAACAGCACCGAGCCGAGCCGATGGTCGCGCGACGGCCGGAACCACACGTCACGGAACCGGGAGGTGATCTGCACGTTCCCGCGGGCCCAGCGCACGCGCTGCTTCCACAGGGCGTTGATGGTCTCGGGCTCCTCGGCCAGGACGACGGCGTCGGGCTCGAAGACGACCCGGCGCCCGTCGAGCTGGGTGAGGAACGTCATGAACGTGTCCTCGGCGAGCGTGGTGGTGTCGATCCGGCCGCCGATGGCCTCGAGGTTGGTGCGCGAGTGCAGCTGGGCGCCGCCGGCCAGGCAGGCCATGGCGCCGAGCACGTTCTGGGCCCGACGGGCGGCGGACTGGGCGGTGACGTACTCGTAGCCGATGAAACGGGCCAGCGTCCCGGGTCGACCCGAGCCCTCGCGGATGAACCCGGTGACCGCGCCGACGCGTTCGTCGGCCAGGTGCCGGGTCATCCGGCGCAGCGAGTCGGGGCGGTAGATGACGTCGGCGTCCATGATGAGCAGCGCCTGCATCCAGTCGTCCGCGAGGGCGACGGCGATGCCGTGGTTGAGCGTGTGCGCCTTGCCCTGCCCGCCCTGCTCGCGGCGCAGGTGGACGACACGACCGGGGAAGCGGGCGACCGCGGCCTGCACGACCTGGGGCGTGCCGTCGGTGCTGGCGTCGTCGACGACGTAGACGCGCAGCCGGTCGGGCGGGTACTCGAGCGCCATGAGCCGGTCGACCGACGCCCCGATGACGGCCGCCTCGTTCCACGCCGGGATGATCACGACGACCCGGGGCAGGTACGGCGCGGCGTGCCGCAGGTGGTTGCGGACACCGTGCACCGGCACGAGCGCGTACTGCACGAGCCCGGCGAACACGGGCATGGCACCGATGCCGACGCACAGGACGAGCGCGGTGACGAGCAGCGCGTGCCAGGTGTCGCTCATGCGTCCAGGGCGCCCAGCCACCGGTACGTGCCGACGTCGCCCGCGTGGTGGGCGTCGGTGGAGGCCACGAGCTCGACTCCGGCCGCGGCCCAGCGGGTCCGGGCGCGCGGGCCCGGGCAGCGCCACTTCTCGTTGACCTCGACGGGTGTCCCCGTCGCGACGGCGGCGGCGGCCAGCGCGTCGAGGTGCTCGTCGCTGACGTCGTCCTCGGACAGGCCGATCTTGGGCAGCAGGGAGAACGGGTGCGCGACCTGCGCGCGGCCGACGCGGTGCATCGCGCGGACGGTCGCGGTGACGAGCAGGTCGAGCACGTCGCTCGCGGCCAGCCCGGCGGCCATGCGCTCGCGGGTCGTGCGCGGGCTCCACGGCCCGTCGGGTCCGGGCAGCTGGTGGTCGGCGAGCAGCACCCGGTCGGGCCCGTCGGGTCGGCCGAGCGCGGCGAGGACCTCCGGCGGGGCGTCGACCGCGCCGGAGGCGTCGAGGATCTTGGCCTCGACCCCGGTGAGCACGGTGAGGCCGTCGACGGGCGGCAGGCCGCGCACGACGGCGAGGAACGAGGGCACGTAGGTGGTCGAGACGCGCACGTGGTCGACCATGCGCACCGTGCGCAGCCCGGCGCGCGCGGCGGCCTCGAGGTTCTCGACGGGCGCGCTGACGGCGTCGTCGGAGAACGTCGAGTGCACGTGGTGGTCCCCGGTGAGGGAGGGGCGTGCGGGCCGGGCCGGGCCGACCGCGGTGCCGTCCGGGGTGCTCATCGAGCGGGCAGGATCGCGTCGACGGGCAGGAAGACGTCCTCGAGGTAGCGCACGTTGGCGGTCTCGGTGAAGTCGACGTGCGCGGGCAGCGGCCGGCCGAGGACGGCGTCGAGCACGAGCGAGGGCATGTCGACGCCCGAGGCGATCGTCAGCGGCATCGCCCCGGGGAACCGCGGGTTGACCTCGAGGAGCGCCGGCACCCCGTCGGCGTCCCGCTTGAGCTGCACGTTCGCGACCGTCGTGAGCCCGACGGCCCGGGCGACGGCGGTGGCGGTCGCGACGAGCTCGTCGTCGTGCAGGGTGACGCCGGCGACGGCGACCCCGGAGTCGACGCGCAGCCGGGCCCGGGGTACCGCCGCGACGACGTTCCCGTCGAGGTCGGCGAGCACGTCGACCGAGTACTCCTCGCCGGGCAGCAGCTCCTGCACGAGCAGGTCCTCCTCGGCGTGCACGGCGTCCAGCGTCGTCTCGTCGGGCACCTCCCGCACGCCGCGCGACCCGGCGCCGCGCCGCGGCTTGACGATCACGGGGTAGTCCCAGCCGCTGACGGCCTGCGGCGTGCCGACGAGCTCGGTGCGCGGCACGCGGACGGTCCGGGCGCACGCGCGGGCGAGCGCGAGCTTGTCCAGGCAGGTCTCGAGCGTGGCGAGCGAGGGCGAGGCGACGACCGTGCCTGCGGTGGCGAACGCGTCGCGGGCCGCGGCGATGCGGGGCAGCTCGACGTCGACGGTCGGGAACAGCACGTCGACACGGTCGTCGCGGCACATCGCCTGCACGACCTCGACGAAGTCCTCGGCCCGTCCGGCCGGCACCAGGCGCCGGTGCTCCGGCTCGACGAGGTAGATGCCGCTGGCCCAGCGGTCCATGTCGGCGGCGAGCACGACGACGTCGTCCCGACGCAGCAGCGAGCGGATGATCGCGACACCGGCCGGTCCACCGGCCCCGGTCACGAGCACCCGTGTCGGTTCGGTGGTGGTCATCGTCCCCCCGTGGGTGCGCTGTGGTCGTGGTCGTCGGCGGTCGTGCCGACCTGGGCGGCCCGGGCGGTGCTGGGCAGCGCGGCCATCCGGATCATCTCGAGCGGTTCGGCGTGCTCGGACGTGGAGAACCGCGACCAGTAACGCGTGGTCGCCCGGACCAGGTCGGGGGCCATGTAGTCGCGGTGCGCCTGCGAGGCGTAGGCGGCGAGCATGGCGAGCTTGGTCTCCACGAAGTCGTCGACGGGGACGAACCGGGTGGGCCGGAAGTCGATCGTGGACGACGGGCTCTGGAAGCAGCCGACGGACGCGACCCGCCGGGCGGCGACGTCGACGGCCTGGTGCACGGCGCGGTGGTCCTGGTGCCGGTCGTGCGCGCTGTGCGTGTAGACGATCGTGGGGGCCACCTCGCGCACGACCTGCTCGACCGTCGTGATGAGCCCGGGGTCGGTGCCGAGCCGGGTGTCGGGGTGGTCGTGCAGGAACAGGCGCGCGCCGACGAGCGCGGCGGAGGCGAGCGCCTCGCCGCGTCGGGCCTCGACGGTGCCGCCGACCGCCCCGCAGGAGAGCGTGAGGATGACGACGGCGTCGCCGTTGGCGTGGTGCGAGGCGAGGGTGGCGCCGATCCCGATCTCGACGTCGTCGGGGTGCGCGCCGACCGCGAGGACGACCTCGTGATGGAGTTCCTGCCGGCGGCGGCGGCCCGCGCGGGCGACCGTGCCGATGCGGTCGACGAGGGTGGCGGCCGCGACGGGTTTGGTGAGGAACTCGTCGGCGTCGCGGCGCAGCGCCTCGACGGCGTAGTCGACGCTGGCGAACGCGGTCATGACGACGACCGGGAGGCCGGGGCGTCGGGCGCGCAGCTCGGTGAGCAGGTCGAGGCCGGACATGCCGGGCAGCTGGATGTCGGTGACGACCGCGTCGAACACGGTGCGGTCGACCTCGGCGAGCGCGGAGATCGGGTCGTGCACGACGACGACGTCCATGCCGCCACGGCGGGTGAGCACCGTGCGGACGTACTCGGCCGCGTCGGGCTCGTCCTCGACGACGAGGACCCGCAGCTGCTCGGTCACGCACCACCTCCGCAGGGGCGCGGCCGACCGGTGTCGCGCCCTGTCTCGCTTGTCCCGCCCTGCGGTCACGGTAACGGGAGGCCCTCCGGCGCGCCTCGGACGCGCCCGGAGCGCCGACAGCGGTGAGCTGTGACGCAGGTCGCACGTGCGGCGGGGGAATACGGGCCGAAGGTCCCCCGTTGAGGCGCGAGTACATGCAAACGCATCGATCTTGTGAGGCATGAGATGCAGTTCGGGATCTTCACCGTCAGCGACGTCACCACCGACCCCACGACCGGCCGCACCCCGGACGACACCGAGCGCGTCCGCAACATCCTCACGATCGCCCGGCACGCCGACGAGGCCGGCCTCGACGTCTTCGCGACCGGCGAGCACCACAACCCGCCGTTCGTCGCCTCGTCCCCCACGACGATGCTCGGCTACCTCGCGGGCGTGACGAAGAACATCACGCTGTCGACCGCGACCACCCTCATCACCACCAACGACCCGGTCCGCATCGCCGAGGAGTACGCGATGCTCCAGGTGATCAGCGACGGCCGCATGGACCTCATGCTCGGCCGCGGCAACACCGGCCCGGTCTACCCGTGGTTCGGGCAGGACATCCGCCAGGGCCTGCCGCTCGCCGTCGAGAACTACGCGCTGGTCCGCCGCCTCTGGGAGGAGGAGGTCGTCGACTGGTCCGGCAAGTTCCGCACCCCGCTGCAGGGCTTCACCTCGACCCCGCGCCCGCTCGACGGCGTCCCGCCGTTCGTCTGGCACGGCTCGATCCGCACCCCCGAGATCGCCGAGCAGGCCGCGTTCTACGGCGACGGGTTCCTGCACAACGCGATCTTCTGGCCCATGAGCCACACCAAGCAGATGGTCCGCTACTACCGCCAGCGGTACGAGCACCACGGGCACGGCCGCGCCGACCAGGCCATCGTCGGGCTCGGCGGGCAGGTGTTCATCCGCAAGGACGCGCAGAAGGCTCGCGACGAGTTCCGCCCCTACTTCGACAACGCACCCGTCTACGGGCACGGCCCCTCGATGGAGGACTTCACGCGCGAGACGCCGCTCACCGTCGGCTCGCCGCAGCAGGTCATCGACCGGTACGGGAAGTTCCGCGAGGAGGTCGGCGACTACCAGCGCCAGCTGTTCCTCATCGACCACGCCGGCCTGCCGCTCAAGACCGTGCTTGAGCAGATCGACCTGCTGGCCGAGGAGGTCGTGCCCGTGCTGCGCCGCGAGGCCGAGTCCGCCCGCCCCGCGCACGTGCCCGCCAACCCGCCCACGCACGCCGAGCGCGTGGCCGCCGCCCGCGCCGCCGGCCAGGTGCACACCCAGACCGTCGCCGCCGGCGACCACTGGACCGGCAAGACCGCCGAGGACGACCTGGAGGCCGCGCAGGCCGCCACCCCCGCCGCCCGCCCCGGCGCCGCGTTCGGCCTCTGACCCACCCGACCACCCACGACACCCCCCTCGACCCGAGAGAAGGACCCCGATGAGCGACCGCCGTCTCGTCGTCATCTCCGCCGGACTGTCCCAGCCCAGCTCCACCCGCCTGCTCGCCGACCGCCTCACCGAGGCCACCGCCGCCGAGCTCGCCGCCCGCGGGCACACCGCACAGGTCGAGGTCGTCGAGCTGCGCGACCTCGCGCACGCCGTCGTCGACGCCACGCTCACCGGGTTCCCCACCGGCGCGCTGGCCGACGCGATCGCCGCGATCACCGCCGCCGACGGCATCATCGCCGTCACGCCCATCTACACCGCGTCCTACTCCGGGCTCTTCAAGTCGTTCGTCGACATCCTCGACAAGGACGCCCTGGCCGGCGTGCCCGTGCTGCTCGGCGCGACCGGCGGCACGCCGCGGCACTCCCTCGCGATCGACTTCGCGCTGCGACCCCTGTTCGGCTACCTGCACGCCGACGTCACCGGCACCTCGGTGTTCGCCGCGACCGACGACTGGGCCGACGCGGGCGGCGACCAGACCAACCCGCTGCCCGAGCGCATCCGTCGGGCCGGGCGCGAGCTCGCCGAGACCGTCGCCGACCGGGAGCCCTCCGCGCCCGTCGGGCTCTACGACGCCGTCCCCTCGTTCGAGCAGCTGCTCGGGGGCGCCTGACCTCGCCGCCCGGGTGTCCACAGGGGGCCCGCGTGACACACGGAGTGTCCTGATACGGTGCCCGACGCTCCTGGACGTCCACGGAAATGCGAGCTCGATGACCTTCGCCGTTGACACCGACGTGCTGCGCTCCACGGCCGAGGGCCATGCGTGAGGACCGAACCGTGCCCAAGACCGTCGGGGTCACGCTGGGTGCGTTGCTCGTCGCGGTGCCTTCGCTCGCGGGGTGCAGCTCGAGCGATGCACCCGAGAGCACGCCTTTCACGGTGGCGTACACCGCGGACGACGGAACGAACGTCACCGTCGAGATCGCACCGGTCGACCCGCACTGCTCGGTGTTCGGTGACGCGTGGTCGTATCTGGGGATCGAGGGAGACGCGGGCGTCGGCGGGCTGATCCCGATCGATGCCACGTCTCCGAGCTCCGCGGTCACCGCACAGCTCGGGGACGGACTCACCTTCCTGTCCCAGGAGCGACCGGCCGCGAACGAGGACGGGTTCGTGGCCACGGACCTGGCCGGGCGCGTCGCCATGCTCGAGGACGACGGGAGCTATGCCACCGTGTCGGAGGACGCGAGCATCAGCGGGACGTTCACCTGCTGATGGGCAACCTGAAGGCCTACTCCTCCGCCGTCGCCGTGACGGCCATCGGTGCCATCTCCCTGATCGGCAACGCCGCGATCGGCGCATGGTGGGGCGTTCTCGTCTCGCTCGTGATCCTGGGCTTCGGCGGCGCCGCCCTGGTCGCGCTGCGGCAGGACGGCTCGCCGGAGGCGCAGAGGCGGACCCGGCGAGTGAAGATGGCGAGCGCCATCGGCGTCGTCGTGCTGATCATCGTCTCGTCACTGGTGCGACTGCTGCAGATCTGACCGAGCGGCCCCGCAGACCCGCATGCCGCCGGACGGGTGAGGGTCATGTCCGATTCGTCCCATTGTCAGTAGGCTCCCGGCATGGTGCCGACCCTGTCCCCCTCCGCCCTCGCCCATGACGCGCTGACCTGGTGGGAGCAGTGGGGGCCGAGCATCGCCCCGCTCCTCGGCGCCCTCATCGTCGCCCTCGTCGTCTCCCGTGCCGTGCGCCGCAGCGCCGACCAGTCCGACGAGACCGTCGAGCACGCCGAGGACGTCTGGCGCGACATCACGTTGCGGCACGCGGCGCACGTCGCCGAGCGTGCCGAACGGTCCGCCGCGCTCAAGGCCCTCGTGCAGGCCACCAGCGAGCTGCTGCGCGCCACCGACTCCGTGCTGTGGGCCACCACCCAGGCCGTCAGCGCGGGCCGACCCCTCAGCGCCGGGGATCACGGTCAGTCCCTGCGCGTGCACGAGGAGGTGCACCTGGTCTTCCGGATGGCCCGCAGCACCGCCGGCATCTACACCGGGACCGCCGTGGTCGACGCCGCCAACCGGGCCGAGCAGTGGTGCTCCGACGTCCTCGACCGGGTCGGCAGCGACCCGATGAACCTCGAGCTGGTCGCCATGCAGCGCCAGTTCCTGGAGACCGAGGGTGACCGCGAGCTCACCCGGCTCGTCGAGCTGGTGCGCCGCGACCTCGACCTGGTCGGCGCGCCCGTGCGCGGACGCATCGCCGCCGAGGCGCGCGCCTGACGCACGACGCACGCACCGGGTTCCTCGGCGACCTCGGCTACGGGCGCTGCGGGCTCGTCATCGTCGCGATGGTCTCGCCGGTGTCCATGTCCACCACGGCGATCGAGCCGGTCGGCCAGTCGGCGGAGGGCACGGGCGCGTAGGTGTCGTCCGGCCCGCAGGTCGCGCGGTCCCAGCTCGAGATCACCGCCCCGGTGTCCGTGTCGACGAGCGCCACACGCGGGTGCTCCCGCAGCTGCTCGGGCCACCGCGCCGGATCGGTGAGGACGTTCCCGTCGGCGTCCGCAGGGGACGAGCTCCACCAGCCCTCGACGTCACCGGGCGCCGAATCCGTCACGTGGAACTCGGCGCACAGGCTCGGCGAGGGCGCAGGCGCGACCGTCTGCGTCACCGCGCTCGCCGCGGTCGGCGCGGTCGGCGACCCGACGGACTCGCGAGCGCACCCGCCGAGAACGAGCCCGCCTACTCCCAGACCGACCACGATCGCGACGCGCACGCCCGTCCGTGACGCACCGGCCACTCCCACCCCGTGCTCCCCTGAGTGGGACGGGATGAGTCGCCACGACCGACGGTCGGCGGATCTCATGTGCTGCGCGTCGGGTCGGGTGCGCACACCACGACCGGGATCGTGCGCGAGGTGCGACCGCGGTAGCGCTCGTAGCCCGGGTTGGCGGCCGTGACCAGGCCCCACAGGCGCACGCGCTCCTCGCCCTCGGCGACGCGGGCCACCATCGGCAGCACCTCGTGGCCGCGCTGGACGGTCACGTGCGGGTCGGCGACGAGGTTGAGGAACCAGGCCGGGTCGTGCGCGGCGCCGCCGTTCGAGGCGACCAGCACGACCGCGTCGCCGTCGGGCGTCCCCGCGAGCGGGATCGTGCGCGGCTGCCCCGACCTGCGGCCCGTGGTCGTCAGCAGGATCTGCCGGATGCCCGCCATGCGGCCGCCCAGACGCCCGCCCGTCGCCCGGTAGAGCGCCGCGTGCGCGCGCACGAACATCTTCTGACCTGCTCCGACAGCCACGTCCGTCAGCCTAGGCCGCCACCGGGCGCTGCGGGACGGGCCCGTCGACGGACTGCTCGGTCCACCGCTCGGTCGACGCCCGCCTGCGACGCCCGCCTGCGGCCCCGCAGGAGGCCTCGCACGGCTACGGTGGCGGACGACGCCCGTCCGCAACGACGCGAGAGGCCACCGGTGCCCACCGATCCGCAGCGAGACCAGCACCAGCACCGACAAGGCCGGGGCGCGTGAGCGCGCGGGAGATCACCACGCCGGTGACCCTGTGCCGCCCCGACGGCCGGCTCGACCCGGACGCCGTCGGCTGGACGCGCAGACCGCTGCACGACACCTCCGGGATCGGGCGCGGCCGGTACGGCTGGGGGCGCACCAAGCGCTGGGAGTACTGGGCGGTGATGACGCCGACCCACGTGGTCTCGCTGACGATCTCCGACATCGACTACGCCGGGGTGCACGAGCTGTGGGTGCTCGACCGCGCGACGGGTGCTGAGGTCCGCACGCCGACGGTCGTGCCGTTCGCCCGGGGCGTCAGGCTTCCCGCACGGCTCGGCGAGGGACCGGCCCGTGCCCACGCGCGCGGCCTCGACCTGGCGATCGACGAGGTGCCGGACGGCACCCGGCTGCGCGGCCGCTCGGCCCGGATCGAGCTGGACGTGCTCGCCGCCCGACCCGACGGGCACGAGTGCCTGGGGGTCGTCGTGCCGTGGTCCGAGCGTCTGTTCCAGTACACCGTCAAGGACGTCGCCCGGCCCGCGCAGGGCTGGTTCGTCGTCGACGGCGTGCGGCGCGAGCTTCCGGCCGGGTCGTCCTGGGCGGTGCTCGACCACGGGCGCGGCCGCTGGCCGTACCGGATGCGCTGGCACTGGGGCGCCGGTTCGGGCGTGCACGACGGACGGGTCATCGGCGTGCAGGTCGGCGGGCGGTGGACCGACGGGACCGGGTCGACCGAGAACGCGCTCCTCGTCGACGGCCGGCTGCACAAGAACGACGACGAGCTGGTCTGGGAGCACGACCCCGCCGAACCGCTCGCACCCTGGCGGATCCACGGGCCGCACGCCGACCTGGCGTTCACGCCCACCCACGACCACGCGACGCGCACGAACATGCTGCTCGTCGCCCAGGAGGCGCACCAGTGCTTCGGCACGTACGCCGGCTGGATGACCGACGAGCACGGCACGCGGGTCGCCTTCGCCGGGATCGACGGCTGGGCCGAGGACGTGCGCAACCGCTGGTGAGGTGGCGAGGCCGCCGTCAGCCGGCCCGGCGGGCGTGCTCCGCACCGAGCCAGCGCGACATCGCCCAGGGCGCGTACCGGTAGGCGAGCGCGAGCCGACGGGCCGGGGTGGGGAAGGTGATGACCGCCTGGTTGCGCCGCACGCCTCGCAGGACCGCCGCCGCCGCCCGCTCGGCACTGACGGCCTGCGGCGGTGCCGGGGCGCTCAGGTCGCGCTCCCCCAGGATGGGCGTGCCCCAGATCGCGGTCGCCACCTGGCCGGGGCAGACCACGCTCACGCGAACCCCGTGGGCGGCGGCCTCGGGACGCAGGGTCGTCGACAGCCCGACCACCCCGAACTTGGTGGTGTTGTAGAGCGTCTGCATCGGCACGGGCACCAGGCCGGCGATCGACGCGGTGTTGACGATGTGGCCGCCGCCCTGTGCGCGCATGAGGCGGTACGCGGCGTCGGTGCCGTCGATGACGCTGCGCAGGTTCAGCGCCAGGATGCGGTCCCACTGCTGCGCCGTTGCCTCCTCGAAGGGCAGCGTGCCACCGACGCCGGCGTTGTTGAACATCAGGTCCAGCCGGCCGTGCTCGTCCGCGACCCGACGCAGCAGGTCGTCCACGGCACCGCGGTCGGTGACGTCGATCTCGACGGCCTCGGCCTTGGCACCCTGCTCGCGCAGGGCGCGGGCGTGCACCTCGGCCCGTTCGACATCCACGTCGGCGAGCGTCACGACGGCGCCACCTCTGGCCAGATCTCGCGCGATGGCCAGGCCGATACCGGAGGCGCCACCGGTGACGACCGCGCTGCGACTGGCGAAGGTCCGATCAGAGGCGGCCGACGGGTCTGCGGACCGACGCAGTGTGAGCACGGAGCCCATCCTGACGCGTCTGCGACCTGGGCGAAGGCAGTTCCCGCCCCGCTCGTCCGGCACGGCTCGGCCCCGACCGTCGGGACGGACGGTCGGGGCCTTGCGTGGCACCGGGTGTGGCGGGCCCGGCGATCAGCCGGTCAGCTGACGGGGACCGCGACGACCTTGCCGTCGCCGAACACGTCGGTCGAGACGTAGACCGTGCCGTTCGACCACTCGACGCCCGCCGGCTGGTTCAGGGCGAGGAACGTGCTCACGACACCCTTGCGGCTGATCGAGGACACCTCGTTCGCGTACAGCTCGGCGACGAAGACCGTGCCGTCGTCCCGCACCGCCAGGCCGGTCGCGCCGGACAGGCCGGTGGCGAGCAGGGTCACGGTGCCGGTGCGCGGGTCGATGCGGTAGACGGAGCCGATCGAGCCCAGGCTGCCGTCCTCGGGGCCGCCGGGCAGCGACGAGACGTAGAGCTTCCCGTCGGGTCCGCGCTCGACGTCGGTGGGGACGGGCTCGAGGGAGAACGGGTGGCCGACGACGCACGGGTCGAGGCCGAAACCGGCGGCGATCTCGGCGGTCACCTGGACCACCGCTGGGGGCAGCACCGCGACCGTCCGCACGTCGCCGTGCCGGCCGACGGCCAGCAGGGCGTTCGCACCCGCGTCGGCCACGTAGGTGACCTTGCCGACGGTCACCGAGCCGTAGCCGTGCGAGTCGACGGCACCGCTGTAGGGGGCCAGGCCGGGCGGCAGCGTGGCGGCGCACTCCGGCGTGACATCGGTGAACCCGTAGGTCACCGCGCCGTCGGGGTTCGCAGCCTGCTCGTAGGCCAGCAGGTCGACGACCTGGCTGATCGTGCCGTCGGGTGCGCGGCGCATGAGCCGCGAGGCCTGCACGGCCGACTGGTCGCCCTCGCGCTCGGCCCAGGTGACCGCGCCGTCCCCGTTCACCGAGACCGCGGCGATGCCCGGTCCGGCGGCGAGGTCGGTGGGCGCCTGCCCCGGCTGGACGAGCGTGAGGAGCCCCGCGAAGTCCTGGCCGACGTAGAGCGAGGACTTGCGACCGATGTCGAAGGTGAGCGGTCCTGCCAGGTGCTCGGCGGCGGTGACCGGCGTCCCGGCGGTCGGCGTGCCGGGCTTGTGGCCGTGGTGACCCTGGTGGTGCTGACCGCGCCAGGCGTCGGCGAGCGCGCTCGTCGTGCCGTGATGGCCGAAGCCGCTCGTGTCGTCGGCCGAGGCGCCCGCGGCACCGGCGACGAGCAGACCGCCGGCCGCGAGCGCGGCGGTGAGGGTGGTGAGCGTGCGTGACTGCCTCATGCTGGTTCCTCCTCGTCGAGGACCTGCCCGTGGAGACGCCGGCGCCGGTGACGTGCCCGCGGACCCGAGGTCACGCGCGGCGCACGCCGAACGGACAGAACGCCCGGAATCGGGCGCCCGTTCACTATGGGCCCGCTGTGAGCGGGCTGTCCACGGAGCTGTCCAGGTGGCGAGACGTCACAGCTGCGGGACGCACGCCCCGGCCCCCAGCAGCGCCAGGCCCGTGAGGTCACCCGCACCGAGGTCGGCACGGCCTGCGTACGGGTACATCAGCTCGGCCGGGTCGTCCACGTGCCCGAGCCCCACGACGTGCGCGAGCTCGTGCAGCACGATCGCCCGGGCGACCGGCCCGCCGCCCGGCACCGCCATGGCCTGGGTGAACGCCGGCGCGTCGAGCACCACCTGCCCGGTCACGTACACGGCCGGGCCGTCCCCGAACCGCATCGGGACGCTCCCGCCGAGCCCGGCCACGTCCCCGCTCAGGTCCGCGACCTCGCCCTGGTCCGACCACGCGACGAGCACGGGCGCCCAGCGGTCGCCGTACAGGTCCGGTTGGAAGCTCGCCCGTTCCGCCAGCACGGTCTCCGTCGTCTCGCCGTCGTCCACGAACACCAACCCGGTCGTCTGCGACAGCCGCAGGAAGGCCTCGGTGATCATCTGGCGACCGCCGGCCGGCTCGCCCTCGGCGCGCACGACGTAGTGCACCGGACGGCACGGGTCGTAGGCGACCGGGGTCAGCCCGTCGTCCTGCACCGCCATGAACGTGTACGACCCGTTCGGCTGCTCGACCGTCGGCGGCACGCCGAGGGGCTGCTCGGCCTCCTCACGGCCCGCGGTCGGCGCCGGGTCGCCCCACGGTCCGCCCGACCTCCAGGACAGGAACGCCGCGAGGAGCAGCCCCACGAGCACGGACACGACGACGACGCGCACCGTCCCGTGCCGCGGTGCGGGCGGCCCGCCGTGCGGAGGAAGGAACGTCGGCTGGGCGGCGGGCGGCGCGAACGGCGCCGCAGGGCCGGCACCCCACACGAAGCGCGGGTCGCCTCCGCCCGGTCCGATGTCGGACACGCCGCCCCCTCCTCGTGCCTCGGGTGCCATGCGGCACCCCGTGCGGATATCGGCACACGGTGCACTCGGCTGGAGCACCGCCCGGGCAGCCACGCCGCTTGATCGGATCTTGAGGTGGCGAGCGCCGAGCCTTGAGCCCGCGCGCGCACCATGGGAGGAGCGCACGCACCAGGCGGGCGCGCCAGAGAGAGGTCCCGGCGATGATGGGCTACGGGTGGGGCATGGGTGCCGGCGGCTGGGTCGCCATGACGGTCTTCTGGGTCGCGCTCGTCGTGCTCGTCGTGTGGCTGCTGGTGCGGGCGTTCCCGGGAGGCCCCGGGCGCACCGCCGGACCCCACGTCGGCGGCCCGACGCGCGAGACGCCTGAGCAGATCCTCGACAGGCGGTACGCGGCCGGCGAGATCGACCTCGAGACGTACCGCACCATGCGGACCGAGCTTTCCTCCGCGCGGTCGACCGACCGCCCCACGCTCGCGCCTCCCGCGGACGGCGGTGCGCCGTGACCCGGGCCTGGCGGTCCTGGTGGGTGCCCGTCGTCGCGCTCGTCGCACTGCTCGGCTCCCTCGGGTGGATGCTCGCCCAGGGGCACGGGACCGCCGGCTGGGGCCCGACCGTGCGCGGCGACTCGGACGGCTACGGCTCGATGACGGGCAGGGCAGGGCCAGACACCTGGCGGGACACCGGGCCTGGCGCCGGGCCGATGATGCGCGGGCGAGGCTCCGACGGCTCGGCCGAGGGCACGGGCGCCGTCGCCGACCTGTCGGCCGCACGCGCCGCCGCCACCACGTTCGCCCAGGCCCTCGAGGACGGCGCGACGATCGGCGAGGTCATGCTGTTCGAGAACGGCTACTACGCCGAGGTGGTCGACGCCGACGGGCACCTCGCCACCGAGGTGCTGGTGGACCCGGGCACCGGGCAGGTGCAGATCGAGTACGGCCCGGCCCGGATGTGGAACACCCGGTTCGGCATGATGGCGACGGGCAGCACGACCGGCGCCGACGAGGAGCGGATCAGCGCCGCCGAGGCCGAGGCGATCGCCGACACGTGGCTGGCGGCACGCGGCGACCGCACCGCAGGCGAGGCCGAGCACTTCCCCGGCTACTACACGCTGCACGCGCTCCACGACGGGCAGGTCGACGGGATGCTCTCGGTGCACGCCACCACGGGCGACGTCTGGCCGCACACGTGGCACGGTGGGTTCGTGGACCTGTCGGAGGCGCCGTGAGCGAGCCGCGCGGGCGCGTCCTCGTCGTCGAGGACGACCCGGCGATCGCGCACCTCGTGGCGGAGTACCTGACGCACGACGGCTTCCGCGTCGACGTGGCGGACGACGGCGAGGACGGTGTGGAGCTCGCCCGGCAGACCCGGCCCGACGTCGTCGTGCTCGACCTCATGCTCCCCGGGATCGACGGGCTCGAGGTGTGCCGGCGCGTGCGCACGTTCTCCGACGCGTACGTGCTCATGCTCACCGCCCGAGGCGACGAGACCGACCGCGTCATCGGGCTGTCCGTCGGTGCGGACGACTACGTGGTCAAGCCGTTCTCCCCGCGCGAGCTCAGCGCGCGCGTGCAGGCCATGCTGCGCCGCCCGCGCAGCGCCGACGTCGAGCCCGGAACGGTGCGCCGGTTCGGCGACCTGGTGCTCGACCCGCAGGCCAGAGAGGTGAGCGTCCGGGGCGTGCCCGTCGAGCTGACGCGCACCGAGTTCGACGTCCTCGAGGCGCTGTCGGCCCGCCCCCGCGCGGTCGTCGCACGCCGCCGGCTGCTCGAGCACGTCTGGGGCGAGGACTGGTACGGCGACGACCACGTGATCGACGTGCACGTGGCCAACCTGCGCCGCAAGCTCGGCGACGACCCCGCGGCCTCCCGGTACGTCCGCACGGTCCGCGGCGTCGGCTACCGGATGGGCGACGGCACGTGATCGGGCCGCGGGGCGGCCTGGGTGCGCGTCTCCTGCTGGCCCTGCTGCTCGTCGTCCTCGTCGGCGGGGCGACGCTGCTGGTCGTGGCCCTGGCGCTGGCACCCGGGCTGTTCCGGACCCACGTCGAGCAGGCGGTCGGACCAGTCTCCCCCGGGCTCGCCGCGCACCTGGACACCGCGTTCGCCCGGGCGGTCCTGATCTCGCTCGCCGTGGCCGTCACCGCAGCCACCGGGGTCGCGCTCGCGGTGGGCGTCTTCGTCACCCGACGGGCCGTCCGGCCGATCGAGGAGCTGTCCCGGGCGGCTTCGGCGATCGCCGCCGGGGACTACGCCGTCCGGGTGCACGAGGACGGGCTCGGCTCGGAGCTCGCCACCCTGACCCGGGCGTTCAACCGGATGGCGAGCGACCTGGCCGGCACCGAGCGCACGCGCGCGGAGATGCTGCGCGACCTCGCGCACGAGCTGCGCACCCCGCTCACGAGCGTGCGCGGCTACCACGAGGCGATCGCCGACGGCGTGCTGCCCGCCGACCGTGCCACGTTCGCCCGCGTCGACGCCGAGCTGAGCCGTGTCGAGCGTCTGGTGGACGACCTGGACCAGGTCTCACGCGCCGAGGAGCGGCTGCTCGACCTGCGGCTGCAGCCCGTCGACGCCGCCGACCTGGTCGCCGCGACCGCGGACGGGGCACGCGCGACGGCCTCCGAGGCGGGCGTGAGCGTGCTGACCTCGCCACCCGAGGAGCCGGGCACCGACCCGGGCGCCGGCGTCGTGCTCGTCGACCCCGACCGCCTGCACGAGGCGTTGGCGAACCTGGTCACCAACGCGCTGCGGCACACCCCCGCCGGCGGCACGGTTCGCCTGAGCAGCCGCACCCGCGGGCAGGTCGTCGAGCTCACGGTCACGGACACGGGCGAGGGCATCGCCGCCGAGCACCTGCCCCGCGTGCTCGAGCGGTTCTACCGCGTCGACGACGGCCGCTCACGCACCACGGGCGGCAGCGGGATCGGGCTGACGATCACCCGCGCCCTCGTCGAGGCGCACGGCGGCCGGGTCCGCATCGAGAGTGCCGGACCCGGCCACGGCACGACCGCCGTCCTCACGCTGCCCCGGTGGCAGCCCCCGTCGCCTCGCTGAACAGGTCCTCCGGGCAGCCCACGAGGGCCACCTGGTCGAGGATCTTGTCGAGCACCACCGCGCGGTCGAACTGCTCGGCGTGCGCGCGGGCCCGCCGCTCCCAGTCCGCCCGCTCGACCTCCGGCATGGCCAGCACCCGGTCGAGCGCCGCGGCGATCGCGTCCGGGTCCTCGACCGGGACGATGAGCGCGCAGTCGCCGACCGCCTCGCCGATCCCGCCGGTGTCCGTCGTGATCACCGGGCCACCGCCGGACAGCATCTTCTCGACGAGCGCGATCCCGAACGTCTCGACGAACTCCGGACGCGGCTTGCTGGGCAGCGCGAACGCCACGCACCCGGCCATCAGGTGCGCCTTCTCCGCGTCGTCGACGTCGTCGAGGAACCGGATGCGACCGGCAAGCGGCGACTGCGCGGCCCGTGCGTGCAAGGACTCGGCCGCCGGGCCGGTGCCCGCGATCACCAGGTCGACACCCGAGGCCGCGGCGCTGCGCTCGTAGCCCGCGATCAGGTCGTCGACACCCTTCGCCGCGGCCAGACGCGACAGGTAGAGCACGTAGCCGTCCCGCACGAGCCCGCGTCCCGCGAGCACCCGGTCGGTCTCGTCCTCCTCGCGCGCGAGGTACGAGGCGACGTCCACCGCCGGGTACGAGATCCGCACCCGCTCCTCGAGCTGGGCGGCGAACCGGGTGCCGTGCCGGGCGTCGATCGCGGCGGCCTCGGTGACGATCAGGTCGCGCGTGTACGCCGAGACGGCCAGGCACACGTCGTGCTCCAGGTACGCCGACAGCACGTGCGCGGCGGCACCGAACTTGTCCTGCTCGACGCACGCCCGCACGACATTCGTGACGTCCGAGCCCACGGCCTCGGCCACGGTGACCACGTCCACCGGCAGACCCGTGCGCCGGGCGACCTGCACCGCGTCGGCCACCGCCGTGGCGTGCGGGGACAGGTAGAGCGAGAGCGCGACCGTGGGCACGCCGTCGGTGAACAGCTCGACGAGCCGTCCCGTCAGGCCCGCGAGCCAGCGCCCGTCCGGCACCTTGTAGTCACCGACCGGTCCCGGACGCTCGACGACCACACCCTCGCGGTACGGCAGCACGCGGTCCAGGGGCTTGAGCGGCAGGCCCGCCGCCTGCAGGCGGTCGATCGGCCAGGTGACGATGCGGACCTCGTCGAACCCGCGGTCGAGCGCGGCCTCCGCAAGGTTGCGGGCCTCACCGGAGTGGCCGCAGATCACCGGGTCGGCGCGCACGACGACGACGAGCCGGCGACGGGGTGGGCGGGCTGCCTGCGGGGTGGTGTCATCGAGGGGGTTCACGGCGTGCCTCCTGCGCTCGTGCCGGGCGAGTGGTCGGGTCGTACGGGTCGATCGGTCGTACGTGGTGCTCGGTCGCACGCGGTGCTCGGTCGTGCGGGGTGCGGCGGGGGGCGGTCAGCGCCGGACCTCGACGGCCGGTGCCGCTGCCGACGGCGGCCGGTGCGTGGTGCCCCACGTGCCCGGTTCCGGGCCCAGCTCGACGAGCAGACGCCCGCCCTCGTGGACCTCGTTGCCGGTCAGCCACGGACGTTCGAGCGGGACGCCGTCGCGGTAGACGGCCTGCACGAACTGCGCCGGGCCACCCGGCTCCGGTTCGACGAACCCGGCGGTCTCGATCGTCAGCGAGCGACCGTTGCCGAGCCGGGTCACCGACTCGCGCCACGCCGGTGCGTTGAGCAGGAACACGTTCTGCCCGGCGACCGGGAACAGGCCGAGGGACGCCCACACGAACCAGGACGAGAGCCCGCCCGAGTCGTCGTTGCCCGGCAGCCCGCCGCGCCCGGTACCGAACTGCTGCTGGACGATGTCGTGCACCACCTGCGCGGTCCGGTCGGGCCGCCCGGCGTACATGTACGCCCAGGGGGCCTCCATGTCCGGCTCGTTGTTCAGCCCCTCGAACCGGTCGAGCGCGTACCCGACGGCCATCTCCTCCGGTGTGGGGGCCACGCCCGGCTGGGTCACCGGGGGCGCACCGAAGCCGAAGAACCGGTCGAGCATGCCGACGAACGCCTCGTCGCCGCCCGCGAGCGCGATCCGCCCTGCCATGTCGTGCTGCAGCCGGAACGAGTAGTTCCACCGGCCGCCCTCGTAGAACTCCGAGTCGCGCAGCAGCCCGGTGCGGGCCGAGTAGGCGTTGACCCAGCGTGCGGCCAGCGGCCCGAACTGGTCGACCAGGGCCTTGTCGCCCACGCGCGCGGCCACGACGGACGTGCACCAGTAGCCGAACGCGAGGTCGAGCGTGTGGCTGATCGGGTGCGCCCGCCCGCGCAGCAGGAAGTCCTCGCCGTACGTGCGACGCAGGTCGTTGTGCAGGTGCACCAGCGCCCAGTCCCAGTCGATGCCCTCCAGGTCCAGCCGGCACAGGTCGGCGAAGAACGTGTGCGCCAGCGCCGACCCCTGCCGGGAGAACCGGTCGGCACCACGGGCCATCCGGTACCCGATCGGCAGGTTCCCCTCCTCCTCGCCGATGTGCAGGATCGCGTTCGCCAGCTCGACCGCCTTGTCCGGCACGAGCGCCGTCAGCAGCGGCAGCTGCGTGCGGTAGATGTCCCACATGGTCGCGATGTCGTACGCGAACGGCCCGTCCGTCGGCCAGAACGGCGACTCGTCAGGGGCCAGGCACGGCTTGATGAGCGAGTGGTAGAGCGCGGTGGCGAACACCGTGCGACGGTCCTCGTCCGGGGTGTCGACCTGGATCGCGCCCACGTGCCGACCCCACACCGTGGCGGTCTCGGCCCGGCGGCGCTCGAAGCTCGTCGGACCGGGCCCGCACTCACGTTCCAGGTTCTCCTTCGCCTGGTCGGGGCCGCGCAGGGAGAAGCCGAACCGCAGCTCGACGACCTGCCCCGGCTCGGTCGGCCCGGCCCACATGAGGCCGAACGGGCGCAGGGTGGTCGGGCGGATCCGGTCGAAGTCCAGGCGCGTGCCGCCCGGCATGAGCCGCCGGTCGTACCAGAGCAGCTGGCGCCACCGGGTGTCGGAGCACTCGACGTGCACCGCGAGCGGGGCGCCCTCGACGACGATCTCGCCCTGCGCCTGCCCGGGACCGATGCTCTGCAGGTGCGCCCGCAGCGGCACCGTGCGCCCGTACGGGATCGCGAGGCCGCCGAGAGAGAAGTCGATGACGAGCCGGGCGTCACGGTGCGAGGGGAACGTGTACCGGTGCACCGCGCTCTTGGGGCCGACCGTGATCTCCGCGCGGATCCCGTTCTCGAGCGTCGCGGCGTAGTACCCCGGCTCGGCCTGCTCGTCGACGACGTCCCACAGCTCGCCCAGGTCGTCCAGGGGCTGCAGCATCGGGGTCACGCGGAAGTAGTTGTAGTACTTGCGGATCGCACCCGTGCCGGACTGCTGGAAGTGCGTGAACCCCGACGCGACCGTGCGCTCGTGGATCTCCTCCGGCAGCCCCTCGGTCGACAGTCCGTACCGGCCGTAACCGGTGGGGTACGCCCCCGAGTACGCGCACGCGCTGACCATGCCCAACGGGTACGTGGCCCCCGGGTGGGTGTTCCCGACCTGCGGCTTGGGCCACCACCACGTCGCCGCCAGCCCCTGCTGCGGTGGCAGGGCCGTGGCCTCGGTGCCGATGAACGGGTCGACGTGCCTGGTCATGGCGTCGCTCCTCACCTCCGGGTCGGGTGCCCAGGGTCGCGCGCCGGGGACGGCGATGTCGAGAGCGGCCATCCTGGGACGTTAGGCCCGGGAGGTGACGAACAGGTTGCCGGGGGGTGTCCGGATCGACCGACTCCCGCACCGGGGCGACGCCCCGCCTCCCGCGCCTGCTCAGCCTGTGGGCTGCTGTGCCGCCCGCCGGTACCAGCGCAGCAGCGATCTGTCGGCCCCGCTCACCCGGCGTCGCAGCGCGGCGGACGGCAGCGGGAGGGGGCGTAGGTCCGCCCAGCTCGCTCGATCGAGGCCTCGCACCCGGTGCGGGACCCGCAGGTGGTCACGCCGGTTGCTGCGGTCCTGCGACGTGAACCTGGCGACGTGGCACAGCGTGCCGTAGGTGTCGAGGACGAGCACCGGGCGGTCCTTCGACCCGGTCCCGTCCTCGAAGGGAACCTCGGCGAACCAGACCTCGCCCGCCCGCGGCCCCCGTCGCCGAGCGCGCCGCGATCGAACGATCCATCGGCGGGCGACCAGGAGCAGGACCACGACGGCCACAGCTCCACCCACCAGGAGCGGGTTCGTCTCCGAGAGCTCGACGCCGAGCAGCTCGCTCACCGGCAGGTTCAGGCCGGCGGCTGCTGCGGCGCACCGTACGGGTCACCGGCGCCCGACTCGGGCGCGGGACCGCCGGTCGGGTACGTCGGGTACGTGCCGGCGGGGTAGGCGTCCGGGGTGCCGTACGCGGCCTGCTGCCCCGGGTAGGCCGCCTGCTGGACGGGGTACGCGGCCTGCGGGTAGGCGGCCTGCGGGTAGCCGGCCTGCGGGTAGGCCAGCTGCGGGTAGGGCACGAAGCCCGCCGCGCGCGCCTGCTCGAGCTCGCGCTCGATCGGCCACTTCTGGAACACGAACATGATGAGCATGACGAAGTTGGCCACCGGGACCAGGTACAGCAACCCCATCCACTGGTTGTAGCCGGCCTTCTTCGCCACCCGCGTCGCCATGTAGGCGGCGAACGCGAAGATGGCCGCGTAGAAGATGATGATGAAGACCATGAAGATGGCGCCGCCGGCGGCCACCTGGTCCATCTCGTCGTCGTAGGTCTGGAAGGGGATCATCACTGCGCTCCTCGGGCTGACCTGCACGTGTCGCGCGACGGTACCGGATCGGGGCACCGTCGGGGCGTCGACCGACGTCCGCCTGTGGACGGCGACCCGCCGACCGAGACCACCGAACCGGAGCACGCCATGGGTACCCGCAGCGACCGCTACCTGCGCTCGATGTACGCGGGCGGACGCGGTGACGCCCGCGCGCACCGGTGGGCCCGCGCGTGGGGCCGGATCGTCTCGACCGGCCTGATGCCGCGCCGCTGGGTCGTGCTCGAGGTCCGGGGACGGCGCACCGGAACGGTCACCCGGTTCCCGCTCGGGCTCGCCGATGTCGACGGCCGCTGGTACTGCGTCTCCATGCTCGGCGAGTGCAACTGGGTCAGGAACGTCCGGGCGGCCGACGGGCGTGCGGTGCTGCGCGGGCGGCGCGGCGGGCCGGTGCACCTGACCGAGGTCCCCGTGGCGGACCGAGCGCCGGTCCTGCGTCGCTACGTGCAGAAGGTCGTGGGCGGGCGTCCGCACATCCCCGTCGACCGGCACCGGCCCGTCGAGGCGTTCGCGGCGATCGCCGCCGAGCGGCCCGTCTTCCTCGTCGAACGGGCTGCACCAGGCACGACGGCCTGAACCCGGGCAGACTCGGACCGCTCCCCACGCGCCGACCCGAGAGGTGAACCCATGTCGTTCCAGGCCTACCTCGATACGATCGAGGACAAGACCGGCCTCACACCCCGCCAGCTGCTCGCCATCGCCCACAACAAGGGGCTCGACGCGCCCACCGCGAAGGCGGGCGACGTCGTCACCTGGTTCAAGGACGACTACGGCCTCGGGCGCGGGCACGCCATGGCGATGTGGCACGTGATCTCGAACGGTCCCGGCATCGGCACGAAGCACGTCGGCAGCACCGGGTCGCACCGCGACGAGACCGACACGCTCTGGCTCGACGGCAAGGCGACGAAGCCCGCGTAGAGGTCCGCACGCGTCACGCTGCTCCCGTGACGCAACCTTCGGGGCCGCACGGACGTGAACAGCGCATGACCGTGCCGTTGACCTCCGACGCCGCCCACCCCGCCGACCTGCTCGGCGGGTCCCCCGTGCTGGTCGTCGCGAGGGGCGCCGACCGCGAGAGCGAGTTCGCCGCCTTCATGACGTCGGCCTCGCCCTCCCTCGCCCGCACCGCGTGGTTGCTGTGCGGTGACGCGCACCAGGCCGAGGAGCTCGTGCAGCAGGCGCTCATGCGCACCTACCTGGCCTGGGGCACGGCCCGTGAGGGCGAACCGCTCGCCTACGCGCGGCGGACCCTGGCCAACCTGCGCATCGACACCTGGCGACGGCGTCGCCGCGAGGTGCTCATGGACCCGGCGGACGTCCCCGAGCACGCCGGGGCGTCGGAGGCCGACCGGCTCGCGGAGCGCGACCGACTCGTCCGCGCACTGGCGACCCTGAGCCCGCGACAACGACGGGTGGTCGTCCTCCGGCACTTCGAGGGCCGGTCGGAGCGTGAGGTCGCCGAGGACCTCGGGGTGTCCGTCGGCACGGTGAAGTCGACCGCGTCGCGCAGCCTGGCCCGGCTCAGGCAGGTCCTCGACGAGCAGCCCCCACCCGGTCGTCCACGCGACGACGCACGCACAGCCACCGCCACTGCCACCGGGAGGGACGACCGATGAATCACGACGAGGACTTCGCCCGCACGCTCCGCGACCGGCTGGACGCCGTAGCCCCGCTGATCGACGTCGACACGACTCGCGTCGTGCCCCGCGCCCGACGGCACCGCACCAGGGTCCGCAGCGTGGGAGCCGTGGCCGCCGTGGCGGTCCTGGTCGGCGGCGGCTGGTTCGTCGACACGAGCCGGTGGCAGACGGCTCAGCCGGTCGGGCCCGTCCCCTCCGCCGTCGAGAGTCCCTCGACCACGGCAGCACCGACGGCGCTCGCATCGCCATCGCCTTCACCTTCGCCCGACGGCACCTGGTGGCACGTGCGCGCCCTGTGGCCCAGCGGAGATCAGCTCGTGGTCCGCGACCAGTGGACGAGCCGCACGGCGCCCGGCCTGCTCGTCCTCGGGGACGATCCCTCCACAGCCCAGGGAATCGGACCGTCGAGCGTCATCGGACGGTTCCGGATCGACGGTGCATGGGTCGACCAGCTCCGTGATGTCAGCGCACTCCCTACCGACGCGGCCGGCCTGGAGGCGGTGCTGAGGGACAGCGTGGAGCCCGGTCGAGGGAGCGGGTCCGACGACGACAAGGTCTTCAACATGGCACGCAACCTCCTGCTCGAGGGTGGCCTGCAACCCGACGCGCTGCGAAGGGCGGCGTGGGACGTCGCTGCGGGGCTCCCGGCCGCGGCCATCTCGACCGGGACGGACTCCGTGAGTCGTACGGGTGAGGTGCTGGAGTACACCGACGAGACCGGACGACCGGCCCGGCTCATCCGTGATCCCGCGACGGGCCTGCTCCTCGAGGACTCCGTAGGTGAGGACTCGGTCCGGGTGTACATCGAGCAGGGCCCCGCCACCGAGCTGCCAGTCGAACCCACGCTGGCGAGCTCGGGCTGCGTCGACTGGTCGACCTGCTGACGCCTCGGGCCTGACCGCCCACGATCCACGATGCCGGGGTCGCTCAGCCCCGCTCGGCGACCCACGCGTCGAGCTCGGCAGCCGTCGGCGGGTTCGCGCCCGAGCGGGTGACCGTGATCGCGGCGGCCGCGGCGCAGCGTTCGACGAGGGCCGTCAGGCCCGGCTCGTCGAGGTCGGCCACGACCTGGCGTCCCTCGGGTCCGACCGCGCCGAGCGTCACGAGCCCGTCGATGAGCGCGCCCATGAAGGTGTCCCCGGCGCCGACGGTGTCGGCGACGACGACGCGCGGGGCGGTGATCTGCACCCCGTGCGCGGCGGTCAGGGCGAGCGCTCCCTCGCCTCCGGCGGTGACGACGACCAGGGCGGGTCCGCGGGTCAGCCAGAGGGCGGCGGCTGCGGCGGGGTCGAGCTCGGGGTGCAGCCAGGCGAGGTCCTCGTCGCTGACCTTGACGACGTCGGCGAGCGCGACGAGCCGCTCGATCCGGGCCAGGGCGTCCGCGTGGTCGGTCATCAGCGAGGGGCGCACGTTGGGGTCGTAGGTGACCGTGGCGCCGACCTTCGCCTCGTGCAGCCAGGCGGCGACCTGGTCGGCCCCGGGCTGCAGGACGGCGGCGATCGAGCCGGTGTGCACGAGGTCGGCGGTCGGCACGCCTGCGGTGTCGACGTGCCAGTCGATGGCGAACACGTAGCTCGCGGCGCCGGTCGCGTCGAGCGTGGCCGTGGCGCTCGAGGTGCGCGTGCCGGCACCCAGCCCGCCGACGACGTCGACGTGGGACGCGCCGAGCCAGTCGTGCACCCGGCGCCCGCGGTCGTCGTCGCCCAGGCAGGTCAGCAGGTGCACGGGTCGACCGAGGCGGCCGAGGGTGACGGCGACGTTGGCGGGGCTGCCGCCGGGGTGCTCCTCGACGGTGCCGTCCAGGCGGCGGACCACGTCGACGAGTGCCTCGCCCACGACGAGGACGGTGGCGGGTGCGGTCATCGCAGGGCCCCCTCGGCGATCGGGACGGCGAGGCCGGGCCGCACGGGCAGCCGCGGGATGAGCGTGGCCTGCACCGCGTGGTAGAGGTCGGGCTTGCCGGGCCACACGGCGCCGGCGGGCCGGTTCTGCGGGTCGAGCTCGTGGAACCAGGAGCCGTGCTCGGGGTCGATCAGGTGGTCGTGCGCGTAGTCCCACCACAGCGCGTACAGGTCGGCGTACTCCGCCTCGCCGGTGCGCGCCCACAGCACGGACGCGGCTGAGACGGCCTCGGCGACGACCCAGTGCATGCGGTCGCGCACCACGGGCGTGCCCGACCAGTCGGTCGTGTAGACGAAGCCGGGTGCGCCGTCGACGTCCCAGCCGTCCTCGACGGCCCGGTCGAACAGGTGCCGGGCGGCGGACAGCAGCGCTCCGGCGTCGTCGAGCTGCTCGGGCTCGGGGTCGGCCTCGGTCTGCACGGACTCGACCTGCAGGAGCAGCCGCGCCCACTCCAGGCCGTGGCCGATCGTCGCGCCGTACGGCTTGAACTGGTCGGCGGGGCGGTCGGCGTTGAGCTCGGGCTGCGGCGCCCAGGAGGCGTCGTAGTGCTCGGGGATGCGCCAGTCGTGCGCGCCGGCCGTCTCGACGACGAACGAGGCGATGCGGGAGGCGCGGTCGTACCAGGCGGTGTCGCCGGTGGCCTCGCCGACGGCGAGCATGGCCTCGACGGAGTGCATGTTGGCGTTGATGCCGCGGTACGTCTCGAGCGTGGACCAGGTGCGGTCCCAGGTGTCGACGCAGCGGCCGGTCTCCTCGTCCCAGAACCGGTCGAGGAACACCTGCTGGGCGTCGGCGAGCAGCTCACCCGCGCCGGGGATGCCCGCGACCCACGCGGAGGAGGCGGCGAGCAGCACGAACGCGTGGTCGTAGCAGGCCTTGGCCCCGTCGGCGCCGGGCAGGCCCGTGGTCGGGTCGACGGAGGCGTACCAGCCGCCGTGCTCGTCGTCGTGCAGCAGCCCCTGCAGCCCGGTCAGGCATGCGGCGGCGCGCGGACGCGAGCCGGGTACGCCGAGCAGCGCCCCGAGCGCGTGCACGTGCACCATGCGCGCGGTGATCCAGGTGTGCACCGGCTGGTCGGGGTCGGGCCGACCCTGCTCGTCGAGGTACGCGGCGCCGCCCGCGGGGTGCGCGGCGTCCCGGCCGAAGCGCAGCAGGTCACGGCAGTGCGCGGACAGCCACAGCCGGTGCGAGGCGAGCGTCGGCCACGCGGCGGGTTCGACGGCGGGTGACCGGTGGTGGTCTGCGAGCGGGGGCATCGATGGTCCTCTCGTCGTCCCGGCACCACTGCGTGCCGAACTCCTGCGTGCCGAACTGCGGGGTGAGACATTCTTAGCACCCCGAACTAAGTTTGTCCCGGGCGGACGGGACCCCACCCGCACCGACGACGGCACGGAAGGCGGACGCGATGAGCACACCGACCGGCTCGGGCGCCGCGCACGCGAGCAGCCGGGCGGCGATCCTCGACGTGATCCGCGCCGCCGGCACGATCAGCCGCGTGCACCTGGCCCGCACCGCAGGGCTGTCCGCACCGACCGTCTCCACCGTCGTGCGCCGCCTCATCGACGACGGGCTCGTCCTCGAGGTGGGCCACGGCGCGTCGACCGGCGGCAAACGGCCCACGCTCCTGCAGCTCGACCCGCGCGCCCGCTACGCGGTGGGCGTGCACCTCGACCACGCCGGGCTGTCCTGCGTGATCAGCGACCTCGGCGGCACCATCGTCGACCGGTGGCGCCAGCCGGGCGCCGGTTCGGACGACCCGCGCGACGTCGTCGCTCGCATCGCGCGCGACGTCGACGCCCACCTCGCGGACGCCGGCGTCGAACCCGCACGGGTGCTCGGCATCGGCGTCGCCTCCCCCGGCCCGATCGCCCGTCCCACCGGGATGACCCTCACCCCGCCGCCCATGCGCCGCTGGACCGAGTACCCCCTGGCCACGAGCCTCGCGGACGCCTCCGGGCTGCCCGTCGTGCTCGACAACGACGCGACCGCCGCCGCCGTCGGCGAGTACTGGTGCGGGGGCATCGACACCAGCACCGCGTTCGCCGCCCTCTACATGGGCACCGGCATCGGCGCAGGCATCGTGCTCGACGGGACGGTGCTGCGCGGCGCCAGCTCGAACGCCGGCGAGGTCGGGCACATCTGCGTCGAGGTCGACGGGCCACCCTGCTGGTGCGGCGGCGAGGGCTGCGTCGAGGTCCTCGCCGGCCCGACCGCCGTCGTCCAGGCGGCCCGCACGGCCGGCGTCGACCTGCCCGGGCGCACCGTGGCCGAGGACTTCGCCGTCGTGGCCGGGCTCGCGACCCGAGGCGACGCGGTGCCCGTGCGCCTGCTGCTGGACTCCGCCCGGTACGTCGCCGTGGCCGCCCAGACGCTCGCGAACATGCTCGACCTCGAGGCCGTCGTGCTCACCGGGCCCTCGTTCGCCGTCGCCGGGGCGCTCTACCTGCCCGTGGTGGAGGAACGTCTCGCCCGCTCGTTCTTCGCCCGCGAGACGCACCCGACCCGCGTCGCGGTGTCCGCGAACGCACCCGAGGCCGCCGCGATCGGCGCCGCTGCGCTCGTGCTCCAGTCCGAGCTGTCACCGCGGCGCCCCGGCCTGCGCATGACGCTCGACGAGCCGACCACCGCGCCCGCGCCCTGAGCGCCGGTCACGGCACGGTCGAGCAGTCCCGGACGTACCCCTCGCTCTGGTACGGGTACACCTCGGTCAGGTAGCGGGCCGCGAGCGCCTGCGCCTGATCTTCGCTCGCACCGAAGGACTCGGCGACCCGCACGTCCCAGCGCAGGGCCAGGCACTCCGCGACCCCCTCGTCGAACTCCCCCGCGACGTGCTGGGCCTCGTGCGACACGACGTGCACCGCGACGACCTCCTGCAACGTCGGCGACTGCTGCGAGCCCCACAGGTACGAGCCGACAGCAGCGCACGTCGAGGCCCGCAACCGGGACGTGCGCTGGTCGTCGTACCGGACGAAGCCGAGCGTGCCTGACAGGTCCATCCAGTCCGCACCCGCCCGGGCGCACACAGCGCGAGCCTCGGGGTCGCCCGAGGCCATCCGGGTCGCCTTCGTCGCGGCGGCCTGCGCGTGATGGTGCCGCACCTCGAAGAAGCCGGCCGTCACCAGCAGCACCGACCAGAGCACGAGAGCCGCGACGGCGATGCCCTGGAACGACGCCGAACGCCGCACCAGCCGGACGACCGCGCGTACGGTCAGCCCGGCCAGGACCAGCACGACGACCGTCAGCACCCCGACGTCCACGACTCCACCCCCACCCGCGCCGAGAGGACCACGGGCACCGCGTGCGTGCGGGCCCACACTCCTCTCGGCACGCCAGGGGTCGAACTCGACCCCTGGGCGGCACTCAGCCCCAGCGCTCGTCGCCCAGCGTGATCGGGAACGGACCACCGGCGACCACCCACGTCGCCTCGGCGCCCTGGACGTCCGTCGCGTCGACCGCGTCGTACACGTACAGCCCGTACGTGCCCGGTGTCAGCGCCGCGTGGTCCGACGCGCACGGGATGAACCAGTCGAAGATCTCGGCCTCCGTGCTCTCGGGGTCGGTCAGGTCGACCGTGCGGGCGCTGTCCGCACCGCGCTCCATCGGGTCGAGCCGCGTGGTCACCACGAGGCCGTCCTGGTCGACGAGGACCGTCGCGAGCCCCTGCGGCAGCCGTCCGATCAGCCCGCCCCCACCGCCGGGGTCCCTCGGCGCGACGGTCACGGCAGCGTGCAGCCCGGCCACGCCCGGCGTCTCGAACGGCAGCCCGTCGGTCGTGACCACCAGGTCGGCCGAGGCGATGACCCCACGGACCGCGTCGGACAGCGGCTGCCCGCAGGTCGGGTCCTCCAGGCTCCCGGGGGCGTTGAACACCACGCCGCCCGCCGGCAGGGGCCCGTCACCGAAGGTCACCGGCGCGAGCTCGACGGTCTCCCCGCCGTCGATCGCGAACGCCCGATAGGTCCCGGACAGTGCGCGCCCGGTCCGGCAGTCGACCGCGTCGTAGAGCCACGAGAGGGACGTCATGCCGCTGCCGTCGGTGGCCTCGATCTGCGGCAGCACGCGATCGGGGTCGTTCCAGAAGGCGACGGCACCGCTCGCGTCGACCAGCTGCACGAGCGAGCTCCCGCTGCCGGTCGCCCCCCGTCCCGGCACCTGGCTGGTCACCTCGACCCCGTCGAGGACGACCGTGCCCGTCGGGTCCGCGAGGAAGCCCGCCGTCACCGGGTCGAGCGTGCCGGGCACGAGACCACCCTGGATCTCCAGGCCGGCGTCGTCGGTCTCGACGAAGGCAGGGGTCTGACCGCAGGGCGCGGCCCCCGGCACCCAGCCCGGCAGTGCCGTCGTCGGCTGAGGAGCAGGTGTCGGCGTCGCCGATGCGGTCGGCGCCGCCGAGGTGCTCGGGGTCCCGACCGGCGCCACGGGCGCCGGCACCCGCGCGCCGCCCAGGGTCGTCGCGGCGACCACGATGGCGGCGACAGCTGCCAGCGCCGCCGAGCTGCCCGCGGCCGCACGACCGACACGTCGACGACGCAGCCGGAGCCGCACCCTCGCGAGGTCCACGGTCGGCACCTCCCGGCCCGCCGCTGCGGCGATCTGCGTCAAGGCGTCGTGCAGCTCCGCGCTCATCGCGCACCTCCGTCGAGAACGAACGAGACGTCGTCGGGCCGCGCGAGCGCGATCGGCCCCAGCACCTCGGACAGCCGGGCCACCCCTGTGCTCAGGTACCGCTTGACCGTGCCGTCAGCCAGCCCGAGCCGGTCCGCGATCTCGTGCACGGTCAGGTCGTCCCAGAAGCGCAGGACGACGCAGGCACGCTGGCGTCGGGACAGCCCGTCGAGCGCGGCCTGCACGTCCTGCCGGGCGGCGACCTGCTCGGCGTGCCCCTCGTCGCGCTCGTCCCGGGTGAGCAGGTGCCGCACGCGCTGCCACTGGTTCCGCCGGCGCACGCCGTCGATCCACGTCGTGACCATCACGCGGCGCAGGTAGCCCTCCGCGGACGTCAGGTCGAGGCTGCGCGCCCGGACGAACGTCTTGACGAGCGCGTCCTGCAGCAGGTCCTCCGCGTCCCGGGTGTTGCCGGTCAACAGGTACGCGTACGCCCCCAGCGCGCTCCCCCGCTCGCGGACGACCTCCGCCATGAGGTCGTCGGACCGTCGTCGGGCCCCGTCCATGTGCACCCCTTCGTCCGCTGCCGTGGCGCTCACGCGCAGCCTCACCCCTAGGACGGACCGCCCGGCCGGAACGTTGTACCGCCGGACGCCCGGGTCTCGGCGATCTCACCCGCTCGGCCGGTACGAACCACCCGAACGGCGGCGTTACCGGGCAAACCACCGCAGGTAGGTTGGAACGGACATCACCGAGCGGCCGGAGGTCATCGTGGTCTACACCCTCTCGTCCCCCTCGGTCCTGGCGGCCGACGCGGCCTGCCACTCGCAGGCCCGGGCGCTCGTCGCCTGCCTGACCAGGGCGTTCAGCCTCACGCCCGACGCCTGCGCCCCCGCACCGCACGACCAGGCCGCCACCGCGATCGCCTGGGGCATGGTCGAGTTCGTCGACATGACCGCCCCCTCCACGGCACGGGCGCTCGCGACCGTCGTCGGCGGGCGGCACCTGCCCGACGCCCCCTCGCTCGCCCGCACCCGCCTCGGCAGCGCGCGGGACGTCGCCCGGCTCGTGCTCGCCGAGACCGGGCCGTGGCCCGACGCACCCGAGGTGACCCTGCCCGGGCTGGGCGCGCACGCCGCCCCCGCGGCAGCCGCAGCCGCCGCAGCCGCCGCCTGGTGGTCGCGGCCCGAGCTGCCGATCGAGCACTTCCGGTCCCTGACCGACCCGTGGCGCGCGATGATCGCGCTCGACGAGGCCGAGCCGGCACCCGCCGCCGACGTGTACGGCGAGCGGGCCGACGCCGTCGCCGACGCCCTGGCCGCCCTGGCCTGCCCGAGCACGGACCTCGCCTCGCTCGCCGCCCTGCGCTGGCCGTTCGGCACCTGGCAGAACGCCATGCACGCGGCCGCCTGGGCGGCCTTCCACCAGGACCGGCTGCACGCCCAGATGGTCGCCGTGCTCGCCGCGACCGGGCAGGTCCTCGCAGCGAACCCGGGCGCGGGGCCCGTCGAGTTGCGCTCCGCGCTGCACGCCGCGCACGCGCTCGTCGTGGGCGCCCTGCTCGGCGACGTCCTGGACACCGAGCCGCTGCAGGTGCTGCGGATGGCCGAGGCCGGGCTGTAGGCGAGGGTCGGACGACCACTCGGATCGACCTCTTCCAGTGGTGGGCCGCGGTGAGGCAGACGCCTCCGGACACCCCGTCGTCAGCGTGACAGCGCGCGCCTGGCAAGATCTTGCCAGTTCGGCATTCTGTTGCCAGATCGGCACGACAACATGTTGGACGACCGGGAGACGACGGAGTTCTTCACCGCCGTGGCGCGCCGGATCGTCTACGAGCTGGGCGCGCGCATCCGGCTAGAGGCGGGCTGAAGCGACCGACCCCGTCCGGACCTACGTCCCACGGCGTGCGGGTGAACCGCCGCCGCGGGCCCCCGGCAGGGCCAAGACATCCCATGAGAACGCTCACACGGCTGCGGGTCGCACCGATCGGCAGCCCCGGGACAGTGCACCCGGACCGCTCGACACCGGCTCGGGTCCGCCGCCCCGACGGCCGCACGGCAGGATGCCGCGGCCACGAGCGACCCAGGAGCTGGACACATGAGCACGACCTACGCCGGACCGACCACCGCGGACGCCTCCCGCGCACGCTCCCGCCGGGTGGGTGACTGGTCGATCCGGACCAAGATCCTGTCCGTCGTCACCCTGCTCGGGCTCGTCGCGATCGGCACGGGCGTGCTCGCCGTCACGTCGCTGCGCTCGCTCGCCGCGACGACCGCCGAGCTGGCGGCGCTGCAGAGCGGCCCGGTGTACCTGCGCAGCCAGATCCACATCAAGCAGCAGGGCGCGCGCATGACGCTCGCGAACCTCGCAGCCGTGCACTCCGAGGAGGAGAAGGCCGACTGGTTGCAGCGTCAGGTCGACAACGACGCCGGCATCCAGGAGAAGATCGACGCGTTCGCCGCGACGCAGTGGGCGGACCTGCCGAGCTTCCAGGCGTTCGTCGAGCACTGGGGCGAGTGGGTCCAGGTGCGGGACGACCAGCTGACGCCGGCGGCGCTGGCCAACCAGGAGACGGGTGAGTACGAGCACCTGCTCATGGACGTGAGCATCCCGCTGACCACGGTGTTCGCCGGGGACCTCGACACGCTCGACCAGGACCTCATCGCGGCCTCGGGTGACCTCGCCGCGCAGGCACAGGCGCAGTCCACCCGGTCGACGGTGCTGCTGGCGGTGTCGCTGACCGTCGCGCTCGTCGTGGTCCTGACGCTCGCGTTCGTGATGGCCGGTGCCATGCGGCGCAGCGTCGAGAGCGTGCGTCGTTCGCTCGCCGCGATGGCGCACGGCGACCTGACCGTGCCGGCGGCCGTGCGCGGCATGGACGAGATCGGCCTGATGGCGCGCGACCTCACGCTCGCGCAGGAGTCGCTGCGCGCCACGATGGCCGACGTCGTGGGTACGGCGCAGACCCTGGCCTCCGCGGCGGGCGACATGTCGGCCGCGAACGCGCAGGTCGCCGCGGGTGCGCACGAGACGAGCACGCAGGCCGGTGTGGTCGCCGCGGCCGCGGAGCAGGTCAGCCGCAACGTGCAGGCCGTGGCCGCCGGTGCGGAGGAGATGGGCGTGTCCATCCAGGAGATCGCCCGCAACGCCACGGAGGCGGCCAAGGTCGCCCGGCAGGCGACGTCGGTGGCCGAGGCGACGAACGAGCAGGTCGGCAAGCTGGGTGCGTCGTCGCAGGAGATCGGCAACGTGGTCAAGGTCATCACGTCCATCGCGGAGCAGACGAACCTGCTGGCGCTGAACGCGACGATCGAGGCTGCACGCGCCGGTGAGGCCGGCAAGGGGTTCGCCGTCGTCGCCGGTGAGGTCAAGGAGCTCGCGCAGGAGACCGCGAAGGCCACCGAGGACATCGCCCGCCGGGTCGAGACGATCCAGCAGGACACCGCCGGGGCCGTGGCCGCCATCGGGGAGATCAGCGAGATCATCGCGGCCATCAACGACTACCAGCTGACGATCGCCTCGGCGGTCGAGGAGCAGACCGCGACGACGGACGAGATGAGCCGTGGGGTCGCCGAGGCCGCGACGGGCTCGGGCGAGATCGCCGTCAACATCACCGGTGTCGCACAGGCCGCGGACACCAGCTCGGCGGTGCTCGGCCAGCTGGGCACGGCGGTCTCCGACGTCGCGCAGCTGTCCACCCACCTGCGCGGTCAGGTGGCCGTCTTCACCTTCTGATCGAGCCCGCCCAGCAGCAGGGCGGTCATCTCGTCGGCCGGGCAGGGGCGTCCCAGGTGGTACCCCTGCCCGACCGAGCAGCCCAGCCGTCGCAGGTGCTCGACCTGGTCCTGCGTCTCGACGCCCTCGGCCACGACCTGCAGGCCCAGGGTCGAGCCGAGGGCGGCGACGGCCGCGACGATCGCCTCATCGCGGCCGTTGACGCCGAGCCCGGAGACGAACGAGCGGTCGATCTTCACGGTGTGCACGGGGAACTGCTGCAGGTAGGACAGCGAGGAGTACCCGGTGCCGAAGTCGTCGATCGCGAGCTGCACCCCGGCCTCGGTCAGCTGCTCGAGGTCACGGACGACGGAGTCGGCGGCGTCGAGCAGCGTGCGCTCGGTGACCTCGAGGCACAGGGTGCCGGGCAGGATGCCCGCGTCCGAGGCCGTGTGCAGCACCGAGCCCGACGCGGCCGCCTCCGCCGCCTGACGGCCCGTCACGTTGACGGCCATCACGAGCGGCGGCCCGGGCAGGTCGAGCCGCTGCCACTGAGCCAGCTGACGGCACGCCTCGGCCATCACCCAGTCGCCGATCGGGTGGATGAGCGCCGACTCCTCGGCCACGTCGATGAACTCGCCCGGGAGCACCAGGCCGCCCTGCGGGTCGCGCATGCGCAGCAGCGCCTCGAACCCGTGCACGCGACCCGAGGCGAGGTCGACGATCGGCTGGTAGTGCAGCACCCAGCGCCGCTCGTCGAGGGCGACGCGCAGCTCCTGCTCGATGCGCATCCGCCGCTCGGCCGCATGCCCGAGGTTCTCCTGGAACAGGTGGTACCGGCCTCGGCCCAGCCGCTTCGCCTCGTACATCGCGGTGTCCGCCTCGTAGAGGACGCGGTCGGGCTGCGCGAGCGGGTCCGCGGTGACGGAAACCCCGATGGACGCACCCACGTGCAGCTCGGCACGCACACCGGCGGTCCGGACCATCACGGGCTCGTCGAGCACCTCGAGCACACGCTCGACGAGGTGCCGCACGTCGTCGTCCGACCCGGCGTCCTGGCAGACGACGAGGAACTCGTCCCCGCCCAGCCGCCCGGGGGTGTCCTGGCTGCGGACCGTGGCGCGCAGCCGCGAGGCCACCTCGACGAGCACGCGGTCCCCGACCTCGTGCCCGTAGGTGTCGTTGATCGCCTTGAACCGGTCGAGGTCACCGAAGAGCACCGCCACCCGCCCGGGCCGTCGACGCAGGCCCGCGAGCGCGAGGCGCAGGTGGTCGAGCGTGAGGTTCCGGTTGGGCAGCCCCGTGAGGCCGTCGTAGAGCGCGCGGCGCGCGAGCTCGTCCTGCGTCGCCCGGTGGTCGGTGACGTCCTCGACGTGGCCGATGATCTGCCCGTGGCCGCCGCTGCCGTCGGCGGCGGTCTTCGCCGAGACCCGCACCCAGCGCAGGGAGCCGTCCGGGCGTCGCACGCGGTGCTCGACGGTGAACCCGTTGCGGACGCCGTCCGCCACCTGACGGACCAGCCGGCGCACCTCGTCGACGTCGAGCGGGTGCACGAGCTCGTCGACGGGACGGCCCACGACCTCTCCGGCCGGCCTGCCGATGATCGTCGTGTACGCGTCGTTGACCCGGGTGACCACACCGGGACGGTCCGGTGACGCCGAGGTCAGGACCATGCCGACCGGTGCCGCGTCGAACGCGGAGCGGAAGCGCGCCTCGCTGTCGGCGAGCTCCTGGGAGACCGTCGACGCCCGTTCGCGCAGGAGGGCGGTCTCGAGCTGCAGGCCTGCTCGCGCGGCGATGTCGGTCAGGAAGGAGATCTCGCTCTCGGACTCCAGGTCGCTTCGGCTGCTGCCCATGACCGTGACGATCATCAGCCCCAGCACCTGGCCGCCTGCCCGCATCGCCCACGACATCACGGCGCGGGTGTCCCGCTTCTCGAGCGGTTCGCGCGCCTCACGCGGGAGCCACAGGGTGCGCGCCCACTCCTCCCAGGTCACCGTGACCAGGGCGGTCGCCTGGCTCAGCTGGGAGTTCATGCGGGCCAGCGGCACCGCGCCCGCGGCGCCGACGGCGCGTTCGAGGTCGGCGAGCGCGGCCGGGTCCTGGTGCGCGATCGCGCGCTTCTCCAGGCGCGAGTCCCGGGTGGTGCGCACGACGACGCCCGAACCGGTGTGCTCCGCGACGGCGTCCGCGACCAGCTGCATGACGGCTGCCGGGCTGTCGTGGGCACCGCTGTGCACGGCCGAGATGCGGGTCAGGGTCGCGGCTCGTCGTTCGGCGGTGCGCACGTTCGTGACGTCCTGGCCGAAGAGCACCGCACCGACCGGTGTGGAGCCGACCACGACCGACCGGACGATCACGTCGAGCACGCTCTGGCCGAACGGCACGTCGAGCCGCTGCACGGTCCCACCGTCCATCGCCTCGGTGACCGCAGCCACGAGCGAAGGCAGCGGGAAGCGGGCGCCGTCGAGCCGTCGACCCGTCGTGGTCAGGTCGGCGAGCTCGGCGAAGCGGCCTGCGGCCGCGCGCACCCGCAGGTCGGTGTCGACGGTGACGAGGAGCAACGGCGCCTGCCGTTCGAGCGCCTCGAGCGGTCGGGCGAGCACCTCGTCGACCTCGGCGGGCGACAGCTCGATCGGGGCGTAGGGCGGGGTCGCCGACGGCAGCGCCGGACCACGCTCCCGACCGTGCACCGTGACCACTGATCCCCCCGAGGGCTCTGACCGGCGACATACCCACCTGTGACATCGACCGTCCTGCGCCAGGGCTCAAGCCCTGGGACGACTTTCTCACCCGGTGGACGCCGCGCGAGCCCGACCACACCTGTCCGAACCTGTCCCGCCCCGTCCGGCCCTTTCGGACCGCTCGGCCTCCCGGTCAGGCTACTGACCTGCTCGGCGCCCGCCATCCGTACCGAGCGGTACGGAACCCGTGCCGATCGGGTGAGTCGCGACCGAAGTCCACCCGGAGCGGGTGAGGCGCTGCCAGCATCGAGGACGTGACCGACAACGGGTTCCCTCCGGCAGGCTGGTACGCAGACGGTGCGACCGTCGGCGTGCTGCGGTGGTTCGACGGCTCCGCCTGGACCGAGCACACGACGCCCGACCCGGAGCACCGGCCCGCGCCGGTGCCCGCGCCACCACCGACGGCCACAGCCGCCGCCACCCCCTGGGCCGGCACAGGGACAGGGACAGGGTGGGGCACCGAGGCCGGGTTCGGCGCGGCCACCGGCTCGGGCTTCGGTGCGACGACCGGCTCGGGCTTCGGCTCGGGCTTCGGAAGCACCGTGCCGAGCAAGCTCGGTCAGGCCCTCGGCACCGACCGGATCACCGAGAACCCCGATTTCCAGCGGAACCGCCTCGACGAGGCGCGCCGGGTCCGCCGGACGGCCGGCCAGATCTACACGGGCGCCCTGACCGTGCTGCTCCTCGCCGGGGCGGTCGGGCTGTGGCGCGGCGGCACGGACATGGTCTGGTACGGCGCGGCCGTCGGCGCGACGCTGCTGGCCGCTCGTGCGCTGCGCGACTACCGGCGTGCGGTGTTCCGTGGCGCGCCCCCGCTCCCGGCGGGCGGCTGGGTCCTCGTGGGCGTGGGGCTGGTCGCCGCGCTCGCCGTGTTCCTCTCGGTCCCGGTCGTGGCGGCCGTGCAGATCACCGACATGGTCGAGCGCGCGACTCAGTGACGCCCGCGCCACCAGGCCCGGCCCGCGCGCCAGGCACCGGTGGACCACAGCGCCCACAGGACCAGGACGGGCTGGAAGAAGAGCCGGACGACGCGGGCCGTGTCGGTGTCGAGCCCGAACGCGTCGGTGTGGGTCACGAGCTGGGAGATGTTGCCGGGGAAGATCGCGACGAAGAACAGGGCGACCACGCCGCCGACGAGCGCGCGCCACGGGTACCGCCAGGCGAGGACGAGCGCGAGACCGAGCGTCAGCTCGACGATGCCCGAGGCCACGACGACGACGTCCGGGTCGAGCGGCACCCAGGTCGGCACCTGGGCGCGGAACTCCTGCCGCGCGGTGGTCAGGTGCGAGGTGCCGGCGAAGAGCAGGGTCAGACCGAGGAGCACCTGGAAGGTGGCCCGCAGCGGTCGTCGGGGCAGGGCGGGCGCGGGCATCGGTGGCCTCTCAGAGGACGAGCGCGATCAGTGGACGTACTAGTTAGTCTACGTATCGTCGGAGCGCGCGACCCGGGACCAAGGTGGCAGGGTCGGGGGGACACGAGCCGCCCGACGCAGGGAGACACGATGAGCACGACCGCGAGCACCCCGCCGCCCGGCCCGCACGTCGCCGACAGCCACGGTCTCATCCGCGTGCACGGCGCGCGCGTGAACAACCTCAAGGACGTCGACGTCGTGCTGCCCAAGCGCCGGCTGACCGTGTTCACGGGCGTGTCCGGCTCGGGCAAGAGCTCGCTCGTCTTCGGCACGATCGCCGCCGAGTCGCAGCGGATGATCAACGAGACCTACAGCGCGTTCGTGCAGGGCTTCATGCCCACGCTCGCCCGCCCCGACGTCGACGTGCTCGACGGCCTGACCACGGCGATCATCGTCGACCAGGAGCGGATGGGCGCCAACGTGCGCTCCACCGTGGGCACCGCCACCGACGCCAACGCCCTGCTGCGCATCCTGTTCAGCCGGCTCGGGCAGCCGTACCTCGGTTCGCCGCAGGCCTTCTCGTTCAACGTCGCGTCCGTCTCGGGGGCAGGCGCGGTGACCATGCAGCGCGGCGGCAGCACCGTCAAGGAACGGCGCAGCTTCACCGTGACCGGCGGCATGTGCCCGCGCTGCGAGGGGCGCGGCTCCGTCACCGACTTCGACCTCACCCAGCTCTACGACGAGTCCAAGTCGCTCAACGAGGGCGCCCTGACCATCCCCGGCTACAGCGTGGACGGCTGGTACGGCCGGATCTTCAGCGGCTGCGGCTTCTTCGACCCTGACAAGCCCATCCGCGAGTTCACGAAGCCCGAGCTGCACGACCTGCTGCACAAGGAGCCGACCAAGATCAAGGTCGACGGGATCAACCTCACCTACGAGGGTCTGATCCCGAAGATCCAGAAGTCGTTCCTGTCCAAGGACGTCGACGCGCTGCAGCCGCACGTGCGGGCGTTCGTGGAGCGCACGGTCGTCTTCACCACCTGCCCCGACTGCGAGGGCACCCGGCTCAACGAGGGCGCCAGGTCCTCCCGCATCGGCGGGGTCAGCATCGCCGACGCGTGCGCGATGCAGATCAGCGACCTGGCCACCTGGGTGCGCGGCCTCGACGAACCCGGGGTGGCACCTCTGCTCGCGTCGCTGCGCGAGACTCTCGACTCGTTCGTGCAGATCGGCCTCGGCTACCTCTCGCTCGACCGCTCCTCGGGCACGCTGTCCGGCGGCGAGGCCCAGCGCACCAAGATGATCCGGAACCTCGGCTCGTCGCTCACCGACGTCACCTACGTCTTCGACGAGCCGACCATCGGCCTGCACCCGCACGACATCGCCCGGATGAACGAGCTGCTGCTGCAGCTGCGCGACAAGGGCAACACCGTGCTCGTCGTCGAGCACAAGCCCGAGGCCATCGCGATCGCCGACCACGTGGTCGACCTCGGACCCGGCGCCGGGACGGCCGGCGGCACCATCTGCTTCGAGGGGACCGTCGACGGGCTGCGCGCCTCCGACACCGTGACCGGCCGCCACCTGGACGACCGCGCGACCCTCAAGGCTGCGGTCCGGACGCCCACCGGCCGGCTGGAGATCCGCGGGGCGCACGCGCACAACCTGCGCGACGTCGACGTCGACATCCCGCTCGGCGTGCTCGTCGTCGTCACCGGCGTCGCCGGCTCCGGCAAGAGCTCGCTCGTGCACGGCTCGATCCCCGCAGGCGCCGGGGTCGTCTCGATCGACCAGGGCGCGATCCGCGGCTCACGGCGCAGCAACCCCGCCACGTACACCGGGCTGCTCGAGCCCATCCGCAAGGCGTTCGCCAAGGCCAACGGCGTCAAGCCGGCCCTGTTCAGCCCGAACTCCGAGGGTGCCTGCCCCGCGTGCAACGGCGCCGGCGTGATCTACACCGACCTGGGCATGATGGCCGGGGTCGCCACCGTGTGCGAGGAGTGCGAGGGCAGGCGGTTCGACGCCTCCGTGCTCGAGTACCGGTTCGGCGGCCGGGACATCAGCGAGGTGCTCGCGATGTCCGTGACCGACGCCGAGCAGTTCTTCGGCACGGGCGAGGCGCGCACCCCGGCCGCGCACGCCGTGCTCGACCGGCTCGCCGACGTCGGTCTCGGCTACCTCAGCCTCGGCCAGCCGCTGACCACCCTGTCCGGTGGCGAGCGGCAGCGGCTCAAGCTCGCCACGCACCTCGGCGAGAAGGGCGGCGTCTACGTGCTCGACGAGCCGACCGCCGGGCTGCACCTCGCCGACGTCGCGCAGCTGTTGGGCCTGCTCGACCGGCTCGTCGACTCCGGCAAGTCGGTGATCGTCGTCGAGCACCACCAGGCGGTGATGGCGCACGCCGACTGGATCGTCGACCTGGGCCCCGGCGCCGGGCACGACGGCGGCACGGTCGTGTTCGAGGGCACGCCCGCCCAGCTCGTCGCCGACCGCTCGACCCTCACGGGCCGGCACCTGGCGACCTACGTGGGCGCCTGACCGGCGGCGCCCGGCTGCCCGAGCCCGCGCCCGCGCCCGCCGGGAATCCGCTCGCCCGACCAGGACGGACGCCCCTACCCTCGGCGCGACCCACCCCGCCGACCAGAGGCCGTCCCATGCCCGCCGACCTGACCGACCGCCTGCTCGCCGTCCGCGACGAGGCCGACCGCCTCGCGGCCGACGACGCCTTCTCCGGGGTGCTGCACGTGCAGCGCGGCGACCAGGTGCTGCTGACGTCGGCCCACGGCGTCGCGAGCCGACGGTGGTCGGCGCCGGTCACCACCCGCACCCGCTTCGACATCGCCTCGGTGACGAAGCTGTTCACCTCGGTCGCCGTGCTGCAGCAGGTCGACGCGGGCACGCTCGACCTGGACGCCTCGATCCACCGCTACGTCGACCTGACCGGCACGACCGTCTCGCCCGACGTCACGCTGCGCCACCTGCTCAGCCACACGTCCGGGATCGCGGACGACGCCGACGAGGAGGCCGGGGAGTCCTACGAGGCGCTCTGGGTGGACCGGCCGACGTACTCGGTGACCGAGACCGCCGACTTCCTGCCCCAGTTCGTGCACAAGACGCCCGTGTTCGCCCCGGGCGCCGGCTGCCGCTACTGCAACGTCGGCTACGTGCTGGCCGGCCTGGCCGTGGAGCGGGTCAGCGGCGAGCGCTACCGCGACGTCGTCGTCCGCGACGTCCTGGGCCGCGCACGCATGCACGACTCGGGGTTCTTCGACATGCGCGAGGCCGTGCCGGACGTCGCCGAGGGCTGGGAGCCGGTGCGCGACGACGAGGACGGTCCGGTCGTCGGCTGGCGCCAGAACATCTTCTCCTACCCGCCGATCGGCTCCCCCGACGGCGGCGCGCACTCCACCGCGGCGGACCTCGTGCGGTTCCTCGACGCGGTCCGGGCGGGCGAGCTGCTGTCCGAGGCGTCCACGGCGGCCTTCCTCGCGCCCCACGCGCTGCACCACACCGTCGACGACCCGCGCCCGGGCGGCCCCGCGGCCGTGCACTTCGCGTTCGGTCTCGAGATCGAGACGACCCCGCAGGGCACCGTCCGCTCGCTGTCCAAGGACGGGATCAACGTCGGGGCGAGCGCGATCGTGCGGCACTACCCGGCGCAGGACGTCACCCTCGCGGTCGTCTCCAACAGCGAGGGCGGCGCCTGGGGACCGATCCGTCTGCTGGACGCCGCGGTCCTCCCGGCCTGAGCACCTCCCGGTCTGAGCGTCGTCATCCCTGCGTGGGGATGTCCGTCCGCGCGGCGCTGTCCGCCTGCTGCTCGTAGTCGGCCAGCCGGGCCCGCAGGGTCGCCACCAGGCCGGCCTGCGCCTGCGATCCGAGCACGAGCCGCAGCGGGGCCGGCTCGACGTCGACGCTGTCGATGATGGCGGCCGCCATCCGTGCCGGGTCGCCCGGGGCGAGCCCGTTGGCCGGGTCGAGCATCCGCTCGAACGAGCGCGCCGGCGTACCCGCGTACGCGGGGATCGCCTCGGCGACCTGCGCGCTGGCGTACCGGAACTCGGTGCGCGCACCGCCCGGCTCGACGATCGTCACGCCGATGCCGAACGGGGCGACCTCGGCCGCCACCGACTCGGCGAAGCCCTCGATGCCCCACTTGGTCGCGTGATACAGCGAGTTGCCGGGGAACGCGACCTGCCCGCCATAGCTCGACAGCTGCACGACCCGCCCCGAGCCCTGCGCCCGCAGGTGCGGCAGCGCGGACCGGATCAGCGCGATCGAGCCCGTCAGGTTCGTCGCGATCACGTGCTCCACCTGGGCGTCGCTCAACTCCTCGGCGGCACCGAAGATGCCGTACCCGGCATTCGAGACGACCACATCGATGCGGCCCAGCGTGGCGAACGACCGGTCGACGACCGCGCGCACGGCAGCCGGGTCGGTCACGTCGAGCACCTCCACGGTGAACATCTCCGGGAACCGGGCGGCCAGGTCGGCGACCGCCTCGGGCCTGCGCACCGTGCCGACCACCCGGTCACCCCGCTCGAGCAGCTGCTCGGTCAGGTGCCGGCCGAAGCCGCTGCTCACGCCGGTGATCAGCCAGGTCCTCTGCGCCATCGTCATGCTCCGTACTGCTCGTCGGTGACCTCGTCGGCCCACTCGGTGTCCGGCCGGTCGGAGTCGCCGCCGGCCTCCCACATCGCCAGGTGCGTCATGAACGTGGTCGGCGCGGCGCCGTGCCAGTGCCACTCGCCCGGCGGGGTCCAGTGCGTCTGCCCGGGCCGCAGCTCGACGACCGCGCCGTCGCGGGTGCCGACGCGCGCCACACCCTCGGTGACGTGCAGCGTCTGGCCGTGGGCGTGCCGGTGCCAGAACGTGTGCGCGCCCGGCGAGAAGTGCACCGCGTTGACCCGCAGCCGCGACGGGGCGGGCGGCGCCGCGACGACGTCGAACCAGACGTCACCGGTGAACCAGGCGTCCGGGCCCTTCACGGTCGGGACCTCGGGGGCGGTGGGCAGGATCGGCATGACGTTCTCCTCCAGGCGTGCGGTCCTTCGAACGTACGCGCGCGCCCAGCGGGCGGACAGGCCCTGCCAATACCCCGCTCAGCAGGTCCTCCCAGGGGCGGCCGCGCGCCCGTAGCGTCGCCGCATGGCCATCAGCGACACCGCACGACGCACGCACGACGAGATGTTCCCCGGGCACGTCTCGACCCTCGCGGTCACCGACCCCGAGCTCGTCGAGGTCTTCGACAACGTCGCGTTCGACGAGGTTCTCGCCTACGCCCCGCTCGAGACGACGCTGCGCCTCAAGGTCCAGCTGGCCGCGCTCATCGCCTGCCAGGCGCTCGCGGAGTACCGCGTCATGCTCGGCGCGGCGCTGACCGTCGGCGTGACCCCGGTCGAGGCGAAGGAGATCGTCTACCAGGCCGTGCCGTACGTGGGCATGGCCAAGGTCTTCGACTTCCTGCACGCCACCAACGAGGTGCTCACCGCCCGCGGCGTCGAGCTGCCGTTGCCCGGGCAGTCGACCACCACGCCGGAGACCCGCCTGGAGGTCGGTCGCGCGGTGCAGTCGGATGTGATCGGCGCCGAGCGCATCGACGCCATGTACGCCGCCGCGACCCCGGACACGCTGCACCTGCAGAAGCTGCTCTCGGCGCACTGCTTCGGCGACCACGTCGCCCGCGGCGGCCTCGACATCCGCACCCGCGAGCTGCTCACCGTCTCGATGCTCGTCTCCCTCGGCGGGGCCGACGCCCAGGTCCGCGGGCACGTCGCCGCCAACCTGCACGTCGGCAACGACCGCGCGACCTTGCTCGCGGTGCTCACCCACCTGCTGCCGTTCATCGGCTACCCGCGCACCCTCAACGGGCTGCAGGCGATCAACGAGGTCGCGCCGGCCGCCGTCGGGGGATAGCCGTGGGCGGCGCACGGCGTCACGCGACCTGCGGGTCCGGTCCCGCCACCGCGCGCACTGCGATCTCGTGCCTCATCGAGGGATAAGGGTCCACCGGTGGGGTCGAGGGCCCGACCTCTCGGCGGACCTCCTCAAGGCCCGCCCCGGCAACGTAGTGGCGACCCTTGGTCTCACCGACCGGCCGCAGCAGCCCGGCATCGGCCAGGGCCTTGAAGTCGCGACTCGCGGTGCGCTCGTCGACACCGGTCTGCTCCACGTACGTCGGGCGCCGCAGTCGGAACCCGAGCAGCCCCGAGTACAGGGCGTCGATCGTCCTGTCCGGGAGCCCGCGCACCGCGACCAGCCGGTCGAGGACCTCATAGCTCCGCTGCGCGCGGCGCCACCGGTCACGGACCGTCTGCGCCTGCATGTGATGGGCCCGCAGGTTGAAGCTCACCCAGAGGCTCGCGTCGCGCTCGGGATGCCACGCACCTCGCCCCGTGATCGCGAGCACGCGGTAGTAGTCGTCGGTGTTGGCTCCGAGCCACTCCTCGATGCTGGCGAACTCCGGCTCGGCGACGCCGCGGCGCGCGAGCACCAGGGTCTGCAGGGCGCGCGCCATCCGTCCGTTGCCGTCCCGGAACGGGTGGATCATCACGACGTTCAGGTGCGCCATGGCAGCATGCACGAGCGCGTCCTCACCGTCGTGCCTGTTCAGGTCGCTCACCAGTTCGGCCATCAGAGTCGGCACGCTGTCCGCCGCGGGGCCGGTGTAGACCACCTGCTCGGTGCGCTCGTCGTGCACGTAGATCTCACGCGACCTGTACTGCCCGGGGCTCTTGCCGAGGTCGTGCGCCAGCATCATGAAGTGCATGGACCGAAGCGCTGACGCGTCGAGCACGAAGTGCTCGTCGCGCGCCATGGCGAGCACGTAGCCGAGCGCCTGGCGGTAGCCGCGGATCTCGGCGAAGGTCCGCTGGTCTGCGCTCAGCGGCTCCTCGTCGTCGAGAGCGGCGTCGGCGTCGTCGAGCTCGACGTGGTAGCCCTCGATGCTGTTCGACCCTTGGATCGCACGCGCCAGTGCGGTGCGGCGCAACCTGCCCGTCCACCGCCGGGGTGCCCGCAGGTGCTCGGCGAGCTCGGCACGCATGCCGGATATCTCCTCGAGCACGCGGACGTCCTCGAGGCCGAGGTCGGGGAAGTCGTAGATCATGGCGCCGTCTCAATGTCTCTATCACGAGGCCATCCGCCCCGCGCCGACCGAGTGTCGCAAGAATAGAGACATTGCACAAGACATGTCCTCGCCGCGAGCACCTGCTACGGCCAGGCCCGGAGCAGGTCGTCCGCCGTCCAGACCTGCGTGAGCCGATCGTCGTCGACGGCGCCGCCCGGGCATACCGCGACCAGCGGAGTCGAAGCACCGACGCCCGGGACGTGCGTAGCCTCCTGCGCGAGAGCACCGATCTCGGCGGCGGTGACCGGCTTGGCGGCGCGCCACTTGATGGTGCCGACGAAGGCGATCGACTCGGCAGGGCGGGCGTCCGCCGCCACCAGGTCGATCTCCGGCCGGTTGGTGCGCGGCCACCAGCCACCGATCTGCCTCGCGTGAGGCCACCGCTCGTCGGGCAGCAGGCGGGCGAGCGACTGGCGGACGACGGGCTCGACGGCACGGCCGCGCCAGGCGGCGTAGCCCGCCTCGAACCGCGCGGACGCGAGGTCGGGTCTCCCCCGGTCGATGTCGGGCAGTGCGGGCTCGACGACCGCGAGCCAGAACCGCAGCGCAGGGTCCGCCACGCGCCAGCGGCGGTCCTTCGCCGCGCGTCTCGTCGACAGCGGCTCGTCGGCCTCGACGACGCGCTTCTCGACGAGCAGGGCCAGTGACCGGTCCAGCGTGGTGGCCGAGATCGCACCGGTGAGCCGTTGGAGGATGCCGGTGTACGTGCGCTCACCCTTGCCGCCGATGGCCGCCAGCACGGCGCGTGCGTGGCTCGACTCCGGCAGCTCACCGTCCAGCACCCGGGTGCCGGAGACCACGAGTGCGCTGGTCGACCGCTCGAAGGAACGGCGGATGAACGCGGTCGGGGTCTGCCCGTCGGTCCACTCCTGCGCGACGAGCGGCTGGCCCCCGGTGATGAGGTGGGCGTCGAAGGCGGCCATCCCGCTCAGGCCGGTCATCCGGGCGACGTCCTGCGGCGACAGTGCGTACAGCACCATCTCGGTGGCTCGGCCGTGGAACGGCTGGTCGGGGCGGTTCAGGGACTCCATCATCCCGAGGTCGCTGCCGAGCAGGAGCAGGAGCACGGGCCGCTGGGACAGCTCGCGGTCCCACACCCGCTGGAGCTCGCCCGCCCCGCCGTCGAACCCCTCGAGGAGCCAGGGCAGCTCGTCGATGACCACGATCGCCGGGCCCTCGGTCGGCAGCGCCGCGGCCAGCAGGCGCAGGGCAGCCGTGAGCGACGCCGGCGTGTTGCCGTCGGCGACGGCGGCGCCCGACAGGGTGGACGTGGCGATCGCGTCGGCGAGCAGCGTCAGCTCGTCGGCCACCGGTGCTCGCCGAGCAGCCTGGAAGTAGACGCTGGGCAGCTGGGCCCGACGGATCAGCTCCGTGACGAGCCGGGACTTCCCCACGCGTCGTCTGCCGCGGAGGAGCACCGCCACCCCGGCGTCGGCCCGGCCCCCTCTGCGCACGACGTCCAGGTGCGCGTCCAGCTCGTCGAGCTCGACCTGCCGACCGATGAAGCCCGCCATCTGCACCCTCCGTCGTCGAACCCCCGCGAGGAATACTATTCCTCACGGGGGTTCCGTGCATCGGCGACGGCGAAGGACGTGCACCGCCCTTGATGCAGCCCGGTCAGTACCCCCGGGACGAGTCGGCCGTGACCGCCGCGCCGCGCAGCGTCGCGGCGTACTCGGCGACCGACATGGGCTTGGAGAACATCGGGTAGTCGTAGGTGATCGCGTTGTCGTGCTCGGCCTGGGACGTCGCGCCGACGGCGTCGGTGAGCGTGATGACCTCGAAGCCCTTCTCGTAGGCCGAGCGCATGGTCGACTCGACGCAGCAGTTGGTGAGGAAGCCCGCCAGGACCACGGTGCCGATGCCCTTGGACCGCAGGATGAAGTCGAGGTTGGTCGAGCCGAACGCGTCGAGCCCGCGCTTGCCCTCGATGACGATGTCGCCCTCGACGGGCGCGACGTCCTCGACGATCTGCGCGCCCCACGTGCCCTTGACGAACGCGGTCGAGTCGACGACGCCCTTGAGGATCCCGTAGGGGTGCGCGGTGATCTCGTGGTAGCCGGCCTCGAAGCTGATCGGGCTGTGGATCACGGTCGCACCGGCGGCACGAGTGGCCTCGAGCGCCGTGCGGGCGTTCGCCAGCATGCCGGTGCTCTCCATGGTCCCCTGCACGGCGGCGTGCAGGACGCCGCCCTCGCTGGTGAAGTCGTTCTGGAACTCGATCAGGACGAGTGCCGTGGTCTCCGGGTTCATCGCGTGCTCCCTTGCTGGATGTGACGGGACGGACGTGCGGGTCAGCGGGGATCGGGCGGTGCGCCGCCCAGGGCCTGCTCGGCGAGCAGCTCGACGACGTGCCGGTAGCTCCGGCCGGTGGCGCGGGTCATGCCCAGCTCGCATGTGCGGTTGCAGCTGGCGTGCGCCTGCGCGTCGATCCGGGCGACCTCGGCGGCCTCGCGCCGGGTGGCGGACGCCGTCAGCTCGGGGTGCAGCAGGCCACGGTCACCGGCGAACGCGCAGCAGCCCCAGTCGAGCGGCACGGTGACGGTCTCGGCGACCGCCTCGGCGACGGTCGCGAGTGCGGGGTCGAGGCCGAGCTGGGTGGACGAGCAGGTGGGGTGCAGCGTGAGCGAGTCGAGCCGCCGGTACGCCCCGGCCCGCTCCCCCAGGGCAGGCAGGACCCGTTCGGCCACGAACGTCACGACGTCGACGACCTGCACGTCCAGCTCCGGGTCGTGCTCGACCAGGTGCCGGAACCCCTCGGTGCACGACGACGCGTCGCTGACCACCGGCAGCCGCCCGCCGTCGGTGGCCTGGCGCAGGACGGGCAGCACCTTCTCGCGCATGGCCGCGTAGCCCGCGGCGACGCCCTTGGAGGACCACGGCGTGCCGCAGCACAGCGCGTCGATCCCCTCGGGGACCAGCAGCGTGAGCCCGGCGGCCGCGCAGAGGTCCTCGAACGCGACCTGCACCCCGGTGCCGCCGGACGCCGGGCCGAACATGACGTTGACGCAGGCGGGCAGGTACACCGCGTCGGGTGCGGCCGTCGGTCGCGGACGTCGGCGCGGCGCGCCCCCGCGGGGCAGCTCGGCGGACCACAGCGGCACGGTGTCGGAGCCGAGCACGGCGCGCGCGGCGGCGTTGACCGCGGTGACCGCCGGCGTGAGCGGGCCGGGCACGGAGTCGACCACGGTCAGCGCGGTCCGGGCGAGCGCCGTGGTCGCGCCCCAGCCCTTCGCGGCGGTGGTCCAGGCGAGCGCGGCAGGTACCGGCAGGTTCTCGCGGCGCAGCGTCTTGACCAGCAGCCCGGTGTTGATGCCGACCGGGCAGGCCGTGCCGCACATGCCGTCGACCGCGCAGGTGTGCGTGCCGGGGTAGGTGAAGGCCGCCTCGAGCCGGTCGGCGGTGGCGGAGTCGCCCGCGAGCTCGGCGGTGCGGATGTCGCGGCGCAGCGCGATCCGCTGCCGCGGGGTGAGCGTGAGGTCGCGCGAGGGGCACACGGGCTCGCAGTAGCCGCACTCGACGCAGCGGTCGACCTCGGCCTGCACGGTCGGCGCGAGCTTGATGTGCCGCAGGTGCGCGTCGGGGTCGTCGTCGAGCAGGACGCCGGGGTTGAGCAGCCCACGCGGGTCGAACAGGTGCTTGACCTGCCGCATGACGTCGTAGAGCTCGTCGCCGTACTGACGCCGCACGAACGGCGCCATGACCCGACCGGTGCCGTGCTCGGCCTTGAGCGAGCCGCCGTGGCCGAGCACCAGGTCGACGAGGTCCTCGGTGAAGCCGCGGTACCGGGCCAGCTGCTCACCGGTCTCGAACCGGTCGGTGAGCATGAAGTGGATGTTGCCGTCCTTGGCGTGACCGAAGATCACCGCGTCGTCGTACCCGTAGGTCGCGAAGAGCGTGGTCAGCGTGGCGCACGTGTCGGCGAGCCGGTCCACGGGCACGACGACGTCCTCGAGCAGCGCGGTCGTCCCGCTGCGGCGGGCGCCGGCGACCGCGGTGTAGAGCCCCTTGCGCAGCTTCCACAGCTCGCCGCGCACGGTGGCGTCCGCGCTCAGGTGCACGGGGGCACGCAGCGCCAGCGCGTCCAGCGCCGGCCGGGCCGACCCGACGACCGCGTCGAGCTCCTCGTCGGTGGTCGCCTGGTACTCCAGGAGCAGGGCCGCCTGCTGCGTCACGCTCAGCGCACGGACCACCGCGGGCGACCCGGCCAGCTGCTGCCCGACGCGCAGGGACGTGGCGTCCATGAGCTCGAGGGTGGCGGCACCGGTCGCGACGAGCGCGGGCAGCGCCCGGTTGGCGGCGTACAGGTCGTCGAACACGAGCAGGGCCGAGGCGGTGCGCGCACGGACGGGCACGGTGCGGAAGGTGGCCGAGGCGACGAACGCGAGCGTGCCCTCGCTGCCCACGAGCAGGTGCGCGAGGATCTGCGGCACGCTCGCGAAGTCGACCAGCGCGTTGAGGCCGTAGCCCATGGTGTTCTTCATCGCGAACTGCCGGGCGACTGTCGCGGTCGAGGCCGGGTCGTCCAGCACGCGTCGCCGCAGCGCGAGCAGGCCCGCGTGCAGGGCGGGTTCCAGGGCCTGGAGCCGCTCGTCCGCATCGGCCGCACCGGTGTCGACGACCGTGCCGGACGGCAGCACCGCGACCAGCGACTCCAGCGTCCGGTAGCTGTTCTCGACCGTGCCGCTGGCCATGCCCGAGGAGTTGTCGGCCACGACGCCCCCGACGGTGCACGCCGCCTCGCTCGCCGGGTCCGGCCCGAACCGCCGCCCGTACCGCGCCAGGCGCGCGTTGAGGTGCCGCACGGTCACCCCCGGCTGCACGCGGACCCGGGCACCCTCGTCGAGCACGTCCACGCGCGTGAAGTGCCGGCGCACGTCGGCCAGCACGCCCGATCCCCCGGCCTGGCCCGACAGGCTCGTGCCGCCCGACCGGAACGTCAGCGGCACCCCGGCGGCGGCCGTGGCCCGCAGCAGCCGGGCGACCTCGTCGGCGTCGCGGGGTGCGACCACGGCCGAGGGCACCAGCAGCACGTGCGAGGCGTCGTGCGCGAGCGCGCGCAGCGTGAGCTCGTCCGTGCGCACCTGGGCGCGGTCGGCGACGCATCCGCCGAGCAGGTCGGCGAGCGTGTCCGGCGTCGTTGCCGTCGCGGTCATGGGTCTCCTCGTCGCGAGTAGTCCCGATTGTCGGACAAGTAGACGCAAGTGACAATAGTCCTAGAGGATCGGACCCTCGCCGACGGCGACGAGATCCACGAGAGGACGGCGATGGCGCGCGAGATCGTGGTGACCAGCCTGGTCGACGCCGTCGTCGACGACCTGCGCACGCTCGTCGTCACCGGCGACCTCGCCCCCGGGACTGCCCTGACCGAGGCGGACGTCGCGGCGCGCTACGACATCGCCCGCGCCAGCGCGCGCGCCGCGATCGAACGGCTCACCGCCGAGCACGTGCTCGTCCGGCGCAACCACAAGACCGCCCGCGTCGTCGACCTCGGCCCCGACGACGTGCGCGACATCTACCGCACCCGCACCTACCTCGAGTCCGAGGTGCTGCGCCGCCTGGCCCACGACCGGCTCGTCCCGCCGGCCGCCCGCGAGGCCAACGCCGAGATCGCCGCGCTGTGGGCCGACGGCTCCTACGCGGTCGTGGAGCCCGACATGCGGTTCCACACCAGCCTCATCGACGCCCTCGGCAGCACCCGCACCAGCGCGATCTACCACTCGCTCGCATTCGAGGTGAAGCTCTGCATGGCCCAGCTGCAGGGCCGCCAGCGGCTGAGCCCGCAGATCATCGTCGCCGAGCACGCCCGCCTGCTCGAGCTCATCGAGGCGGGTGACGGCGAGGGTGCTGCGCGCCTGCTCGACGAGCACCTGGCGCGGGCCCGCGAGCTGCTCGCGGCGAGCCTCGGCGGCGTCGCGGGTCCGGAGGCGTCGGTCCCGTCCTCGGCACTGCCCACCGCCCCGACGCCGGAGGCGGCGGCCCGCTGACCTGCGGACCGCCGCCTCCGGCGTCACTGCTATGCACCCCACCGCTCACCGGCGGGTGGCCTCGCTCAGTCGCGCGGCGTCAGGTCGACCGGGGCAACCACGATCGTGCGCGGCGGGAACAGCTCGACGACCCCCACCCGCGTCCCGGTGGGTACCGGCACCGTGCGATCCACGCCGTAGGCGCCGTACGTCGAGGTGCCGCCCGCGATCGCGACGCGCACCTCGCCCATCCCCCCGACGGGGATCGTGGTCGTGACCAGTCCCGTCCGACCCACGGGCGTCTGCTCGCTCATCCGACCGTCCCCGCTCCCTCAGTTCGACTCGACGTGGCTGGGCCGCGTCGGCACCGTCGATGCCGTGGATGCCTGCGGGGCCGCCGCCTGCACCTGGCCGAGGATCTGCTTGATCGTGCTCAGCCCGGCCGCGCCCTGCCCGATCACGTTCATCAGCATGGACGTGACGCCCTCGGCGCCGTTCAGCACGTTCATGTTGTCCACGCCCGAGAAGGCCTCGGCGGCCGCGGAGACGATCGCCGGGTAGTTCTGCGCGAGCTGCTGCATGACGACCGCGTCCGAGTTGGCCGCGAGCGCCTGCGCGCGACGCTCGATCGCCTCGGCGTCCGCGAAGCCCTTCGCGCGGATCGCCGTCGCCTCGGCCTCGCCGACCGCCTTGGTGGCGGCAGCCTGACCCTCACCCTCGGCGCGCACGGCCTCGGCGAGCGCAGTCCGTCGCGACTGCTCCGAGGCACCGTTGAGCCGGACCTTCTCGGCATCGGCCTCGGCGGCCGCGATCACGGCGGCCTTGCGGGCCTCGGCCTCGGCGATCGCCGCGTTGCGGGCCGCCTGCGCCTCCTGCTCGACCTTGTAGCGCTCGGCGTCGGCCGGGCGGCGCACCTCGGCCTCGAGCTGCTGGTCGCGACGCGCGGCCTCGAGCTTGGAGACCTCGGTCTCCTGCACGACGACCTGCTGGTGCGCCTCGGCCGCGGCGAGCGGGCCGGCCTGCGCGGCGATCGAGGCGGCACGGTCGACCTCGGCCTGGTACTGCGCCTGCGAGATCCGCGACTTGCGGACCGCGTCGGCCTGGATGGCCTGCGCGACCGCCTCGGCCTCGGTGGCCTCCTGGTTGGCCTGCGCCTGCGCGATGCGCGCGTTCTTCTCGACCTCGGCCGCGTGCGGCTTCGCGAGGTTGTCGATGTACCCGGTCGGGTCGATCAGGTCCTTGATCTGCAGCGTGTCGATGACCAGGCCGAGCTTCTCGAGCTCCTGACCGGCCGCGGCGCGCGTCTCCTGGGTGAGCCGCTCGCGCTCGCGCACCAGCTCCTCCATGGTCAGCGACCCGATGATCGAGCGCAGGTGACCCTCGAACACGTTGACGATCCGGGCGACCATGGTCGTCTGGTTGTCCAGGAACCGGCGGGCCGAGTTGGAGATCGACACGTCGTCGTCGCCGACCTTGAAGATGACGACGCCGCGGACGGTGACGCCGATTCCCTGCTTGGTCACGCAGGTGACCTCGAGCGGCGCCTCGTTGATGTCGAGCGAGAGGCGGCGCACGGTCTGCACGCCGGGGATCACCAGCGTCCCGCGCCCCGTGACGACCTTGAAGCCGAGCGCCGATCCCGAGTCGCCCGTCTTGAGCCCGGAGATGATCAGGGCCTCGTTCGGCTCCGCCACCTTCCACATGGCTCGGAACAGCCCCACGCACACCAGCAGCGCCACCACGACGACGCCTGCCCAGATGAACGGTCCTACCTGCATGACTTCGTGCTCCTCGACCGCGAGTCCCCCGCGCGCGGTCGGCGCGGGGGCCGTGCTGCCACCGATCGCGACGGGGTGCCGCCCCGACGGAGCGGGTCGAGCAGGCCGTGCGCCGAGCGCCCCGGGTGGCGGGGGGACGCGGATGCGGTCCGCACGGGGGCGACGGCCTGACCTGCACCGCGCACCGCGCCTGAGGGCGTCCGAGCGGAGCGAGTCTTGCACACCGCGCACCGCCGGAACCGGGATCTGACCTGCTTGTGGACGAGGGCGCTCGTCCGTCCTCGGTCAGCGCGGTCGGCGCGCGGGCAGGCCGTCGGTCGCCGGCGTCGGCAGACCGCCCGAGACCGCCGCATCGGGTGACTGTCGGGCGCGCTTGGCCCGGTACATCGCAGCGTCGGCCCGGCCGACGAGCGTCTCGACGTCCGACGCCTCGCCCGGATCCACGACCGCCAGACCGATGCTCACCCGCCCCGAGGCGACGACGTCGCCGAGCATCACCGGCTCGGCCATCGCCTGCTCGATCGTCGCGACGAGGGCGAGCCCGACGCGCTCCGGCACGCCCTCGAGGACGACCACGAACTCGTCCCCGCCGAACCGGGCGACCAGCGCGCACGAGGGCACGCAGGCGCGCAGCCGCTCGGTCACGGTCCGCAGCAGCCGGTCGCCCGCCAGGTGCCCGTGGGTGTCGTTGACGGCCTTGAACTCGTCCAGGTCGAGGTAGAGCAGGGCGGCGCCCGCCACCTCGCCGGCGGCGACCCGGCCCAGCAGGTCCGCCAGGTGGGCGGTCACCGAGCGCCGGTTGGGCAGACCGGTGAGCTCGTCGCGCGTGGCCAGGTCGCGCAGCCGACCTTCGGCCTCCGCCTGGTGCCGGGCGAGCAGCCCGATCCGGGCCACGACGAGCGGCACCATGAGCAACGACCCCGTGCTGAACAGCAGCACGTCGACCTGGCGCCCGAGCAGGTGCCCGAGCCCGGCGAGCAACGGGTTGACGGCGAGCGCAGCCGCGAGGAACGCCAGGTACGGGCGGGTGAGCCCGCGCGGCGGGGGTTCCGGCCGGGCCAGTGCGGGCACGGCCGGGTGCACGACCGCGGCGGCGAACGCGAGCAGGGGGACGACGCACAACGCGCTCGGCCACCACGCCGACAGCCCGGTCGACGGGTCGAGCGTGAGCGTGAAGCCGACGTCCGCGAGGTTCGTCGCGAGCATCCCGGCCAGCAGGAACAGCGCCGGGACCCGTGCCTCACGGGCGACGGCGGCGACGCGCACGACCATCCCGGTGAGCGCCGTGACGAGCAGGGCCAGCGCCATCTCGTTGGCCACGGTGGCCGGGTCGGAGCCCAGTCGCACGTGCGCGGGGTGCAGCACGACGCCCCACAGCAGGCTCGCGGCGGCGAGCCCGACGACCGTCGCGTCGAGCATCCCACCGCCGTCGCGGCGGGTGTACGGCAGGGTGACCGGGACGGCGCCGGCGAGCAGGAGCGAGTAGCCGAGCACGAGCGTCGCCGAGGCGAGGAGGCCCGTGGCGGGGGACCCGGTCGTGGCGACCGCGAGCGCGTTGTGCGCGTTGTGCGCGAGCAGCCCGCCGGTGCCGACGGCCATGAGCACCCAGCCGGTGCGGTGCACGGCGGTCCGGCGTCCCAGCTGGACGAGGAGCACGACGAGCGGCGCACTGTTCGCCAGGGCGACCGCGACGTAGCGCCAGGTCGGGCCGAGGGTGCACAGCGCCACGAGGGCGACGAGCAGCAGCAGGAGCGTGCCGTGCGCCCCGGTGCTGCGCCTGTCCACCCGCCCCTCGCCTGCCGTTCCTCGCCGCCTCGACCGTCTGACTTCTCATCGGCAGCGCACGTCCTTGCGGTGAGCGTTCGCCTGCCGCGGTTCGGGGTGCGCACGCGCCTCGGGCGGGTCTACGGCGCGCCAGTCCCAGCACCCTGGGACGAAGGTCCCTGTTCGCGTAGCGTGACCTCCTGATATCGAGCACGGAGGTCTCCACGTGGAGCAGGTCGGTCCGCCCCTGGCGTCCTCGGACGTCGCCGCCGAGCTGATGTCGGCGATCCTCGAGCTCGCAGGCGACCTGGACACGCCGAGCCTGCTCGAACGGTTCGTCGCCGCCAGCACGGCGCTCACCGGTGCGCGGTTCGGGGCGATCAACATCGTCGACCCGGACGGCGCCTCGACGACGTTCGTGCAGAGCGGCGTCGACGCGGCCACGGCGGCCTCGCTCGGGCACCCCCCGCACGCGCGCGGCGTGCTCGGCGCGATCCCCGACGAGGGGGTGCTGCGCCTGGCGGACCTGCGCGAGCACCCGGCGTTCGTCGGCCTGCCGCCCGCGCACCCGCCGATGGGTTCGTTCCTCGGCGCGGCCGTGCGGGTCCGCGGCGAGCGGTACGGGACGCTCTACCTGTCCGAGAAGGACGGCGGGTTCGACGACCAGGACGAGTCCGTCGTGCTCTCCCTGGCGGCCGCTGCGGCCGTCGCCGTGCAGAACGCCCAGCTGTACGCGCTCGAGCGTCGCCGGCAGCAGTGGCAGGCCGCCGGGCAGACGATCACGACCATGCTCCTGGAGGGCGCCGACCAGGAGGACGTCCTCGAACGCATCGCCGAGGCCGCCCAGGACATCGACGGCGCCGACATCGCCGCGCTCGCCCTGCCCGGGCCGGACGGTGAGCTGCTGCTCGAGATCGTCGCGGGCATCGGCGGGCACGACCTGATCGGGCTGGACGTCTCCGCGGACGCCCTCGTGCACGCCGCGTTCACCTCCGGCACCGGGCAGACCGTCGCGTCGCTGGCCGCGACCGGCCCCGGGCTCGGCCTGCGCGCGCCGCTCGCCCGGTACGGGCCCGCGCTGTTCGCCCCCCTGCACACCGCCGGTCAGGGCGTCGGCGTGCTGCTGCTGCTCCGCCCGACCGGTGCGGCGCCCTTCACCGCGGACGACCTGGCGATGTCGCAGTCCTTCGCCTCGCAGGCCGCGCTCGCGTTCGTGCTCGCCGAGGCGCAGCGGCTGCGCGGGCAGGCGGTGCTGCACGACGAGCGCACCCGGATCGCCCGGGACCTGCACGACATGGCCATCCAGCAGCTGTTCGCCGCCGGCATGCAGCTGGAGAGCGCACGGCACCACGGCCACGAACCCCTCCCGCCGGCGGTCGCGCAGGTGCTCGACTCCGCGGTCGGGCACGTCGACGCCGGCATCCGGCAGATCCGGGTCATCGTGCGCACGCTCGACGACCCGGGCGCCACGATCCCGCTGGTCGAGCGCGTGCAGGCCGAGGTCGAGCTCGCGCACAGTTCGCTCGGGTTCGCGCCCCTGCTGGCGATCACCGTCGACGGGTTCACCGTGCGAGCCGACGACATCGACAGCGCCGACGCCGACCTGGTCCGGGCGATCGACGACCTGGTCGCGCCCGGTCGGGCCAACAACGTGGTCGCCGTGGTCCGCGAGGCCCTCTCGAACGTCGCGCGGCACGCGCGCTCGGGCTCGGTCGCCGTGCGCGTGGTGATCACCTCGGCACCGCACGGGGCCATCTCGGTCGAGGTCGAGGACGACGGCGTCGGCGTCCCGGCGGCACCCACCCGGGCGTCCGGCACGAAGAACCTCGCCGAGCGTGCGCAGGAGTCGGGCGGGACGTTCTCGCTCCTGCGCCCGGCCTCGGGGCGCGGCGCGCTGCTGCGCTGGACCGCGCCGCTCGACTGAACCGGCGGGCCGAGAGGGGTCACGACAGGGCCTGTCTCGTCGTCCGGGACGGTGCTGGACTGGACCCCATGAGCACCTGGACCGAGCAGGACGCGCACGCCCTGACCGCCCCGCAGGAGGTGCAGGTCGTCACCCGACGACCTGACGGCACCCTGCGCAGCCCCACCATCATCTGGATCGTCGGCGACGGCGACCGCGTCTTCGTGCGGTCCACCAACGGTCGTGGCGCCGGCTGGTTCCGGGGTGCGATCGCCACCGGCACCGGCCAGATCCTGGCCCGCGGCACCGCCTACGACGTGACCTTCACCGAGGCCGACGACGCCGACCTGACCCTCGTCGACGCCGGCTACCGCGCCAAGTACGGGCACTACGCCTCGATCGTCGACCACCTCGTGGAGGACGGGCCGCGGGCCGCCACCCTCGAGGTGCACCCGGCCTGAGCACGCAGCCCGACGGGACGCGCCGCCCAGGCACGACTTCCGGGCGCGTTCGGCTCCAGTGAGGGGCCTCGACGGTCGATGCTGTGGACGTGCCGATCGCACCCGACGACCTGCCCCGCTCCCCCACCGGCCGCGTGCCGCAGTGGGTGGTCGACGAGCGCACAGGACGCGCCATCGCACCCCAGGGGTGGCTGCCCCCGGACGTCGACGAGACGCCGCCCCCCGCGCCACGCCGGCGCGTCCGCTGGCAGCTCCCGACCGTGCTCGTGCTCGCCGCCCTCATCGCCACCTGGGCGCTGACCGGCGGCGGGGCCGGGGTGCCCGACGCGCTCGCCTCGGTCCCGTGGCTCACCGGCGCAGCGTCCTCGGAGCCGTCGACACCCCCCACCGCCGAGGTCGTCGCGCTCGCGGACGCCGCGTACCTGAGTGCCGAGGGCCGCGACCTGTTCTTCGGCACGACCCCGCAGGTCCTGGACGCCGCGACCTTCGGCGACCGGTGCACCGACTCCCCGGCCGCGATCGGCGTCCCGGCCGGCGCCGCCGTGGGCTGCTACCTGCCCTCCGAGCACTCGATCGTCCTGTACCGGCCCGCCGACGCCCGCCTGCAGGGGTACGTGGTGGAGACCGCCGCGCACGAGACCCTGCACGCCGCGTGGGAGCTCCTGGGCGACGACGAGCAGGGCCAGCTGAACACGCTGCTGGAGGCGGAGGTCGCGACGCTGGCGACGGACGACCCGATCCACGAGCAGATCGCCGGCTCCGTCGGCACCCACCCGGAGAACCGGCCCACCGAGCTGTTCGCGTACGTGGGCACGCAGGTGTGGCGCGACGGCGGCCTGGCCCCCGCCCTCGAGACCGTCTACGCCAGGTTCGTCAACGACCGGGCCGCGCTCGTCGCCGTGCACACCGGGTGGCAAGGCATGCTCGACCAGCTGGTCGCCGACATCGACACCGCGTCGCAGGCGCTCGCCGACCAGGAGTACGCCAACGCCTCGACCCGGGCGCAGCTCGAGGCCGACACCGACGGGGTGGCCGCCTACCGGTCGGCCTACGCGGACAAGCTGGCCGAGGTCGATGCCCTGCCCGCCGAGCAGCGGTCGGGGCTCCAGCTGTCGTGGGTGTGGTGGGACGGCACCGACCTGCCCATGCGGCCCGCCGACGAGACCCTCGCCGCAGCCGCCGCACTCCTCGCACGCGACGACGCGGACCTCGCCGCGCGGACGGCCGCGGTCGACGCGGCGGACGGTGCGGCCGCGGCCGAACGTGCACGCGTCGAGGGCCTGGTCGCGGACGTCAACGCGCTGCAGGCCCAGCTCGACCCGACGACAGGCTGACGACGGCGCTCGGCGCGCCTCCCGCCGGGGCGCTCGTGGACGAGCTCGAGCGCCGGTCCGGCGTTGCCGCTGCGGGCCGACCCGTGGTTGCCTTCCCGCGGACGTGCCACAAGGAGGGCCTATGGCGGGACAGGATGGGGTGTCGACGCCGACCTCGGCGACGCAGGAGCAGTACGAGCTGATCGGTCGGTTGCTGGCATCGACCGCGCCCTCGGGGTGGTCGGAGGTGTCGTTGACGGTCTCTGTCGTCGGACCGGCGTTGCGGTCCACCGTCGTGGCACACCTGGCCGACGGGAGCGACCGCACGCCGCTCGACGACGAGCCGATCGAGCTCGACCGGCTCCTCTTCGAGATCCACCGGCAGGCGTACGTACCCGGCGCCGGGTCGTGGATCACCGCACGGGTGGTCGTGTTCGCCGACGGGCGGATCACCGTCGACCTCGAACACGACCTCGAGCCGCCGTTCGACTTCGCCCCGGCGTCATGGGAGGCCGAACTGAAGGAGCGGCCCCGGACGGCGGAGGCAACTCCCGCCTGGTTGGCGGCCAAGCTCGAGCACGACGACTGGTGCGGAGTGCGCCTGCAGCTGGGCTTCACCCCTGATGGTGACCTTGCCCCGCGCCCGCTCGACGCGACGACAACACCACAGGGCCACCTGTGGCTGCGCGAGATCGCGGACCGCCTCACGATCGCAGGGCAGCGGGTGACACTCGGCGCCGACGAGGGCTCGGATGCCACCGGTGCCCCGACCGTCTACGCGGAGATGCGCGTCACGATCGGCGAGGGGTACATGAGCGTGGCCTGCTTCACCGCGGAGCTGTTCTGGAGCGTGGACGTCTTCCCCGACCAGTGCGAGAAGCAGGTGGCCATCGACACTGTGCGCACGGTCGTCCAGGTCGTCGACGAGGTCACCGGCTACCGGCTGCACGCCACCGGCTTGTCGGCCTACGAGCGCCGGCTCCTCGGCCTCTAGCCGCCGCGACTCAGCCGCAGGACCAGCCGAACGTGTCCGACTCCAGGTCGATCTGCGCGTTGCCCCCGCCGAAGTTCAGACCGGGCAGCTCCTCGAGCTCGAGGTAGAACGGGGTGTGCCCAGGCGGCAGGCCCTGCACGGGAAAGGCCGTGCCCCCGAGGTGGCTCGACGCCAGCCCTTGCGCCCACGGGCGCAGGCCGAACCTCTCATCGAACGGCGATGCATGGCCGAGCGCACCAGCGGCTGCCTCGAGGTCGACGGGCACGTGGCCCGCATTCGGGTCGCGGCGCTCGAGCAGCCACACACGGACCAGGGGCTCGAGGGTGTCCCAGGCGTTCGGACCCTCGTCCGTGGCGACGTGCTCCCCGGGCCGCCGGGGGTCCACGGGCGGTGGCGTCGGGCCCGCGTCGAACTCCTCCTGCGTGAGACGTACGAGGGCGAACTGCCCATCGATGATGTCGGACCGCCGACACAGCTGCGGATGGTCTGCGCAGCGGGCGATGTCGGCGACGAACGGGTCGTCGTCCCACTCGGTCGGCTCGGGGCGAGCCCTGGCGAACTGGCCTTCTCCCTGGAAGAACGCCACGGCCGGAAGCCCCGGGCCGTGACGCCGGAACGCGTCCGGGAGGAGCAGGGTGATTGCGTGGAACATCGGCAGCCCTGTGGCCGACCCCCGGGGCCAGCGCTCCGGGGAGATGCCTGGGCCTGCGCTGCCGAGCCATCCGGCGGCATCGATCGTGGGTCGAGGCCGCGTCGGGTCGCCGGTCGAGTGGGGCGCGACGCCGTCACCCGACTCGAACCACAGGTCGAACGCCGTCGCGTCACCCTCGACGGAGGGTGGTGCGTGTTCGGCGCGCCGGCCGCGGGTCAGCCACCTCGGACTCATGTCGTGTTCTTTCACGGTGGCGCGGGACGTCAGCCGACGGTGATGGTTCGCGCGATCGACGCCGCGAAGTCGATTCCCGCCTGGCCGGGGTGCGTGCTGACGTGCAGGCCGGACACCTGGCCGTTCGCGACGACCCAGACGACCGCCAGACCTTGGGCTCCGGTCCAGCTCGTCCCACCACCGTTGCTGAGCTCGACGGAGAAGGCCTTGTCCAGGGACAGGAACTCGAAGGTGACGCTGTCGGCACCAGGGACCGACATCGAGTAGACGGTCTGGGTGACGTTCGGGTCGCCTGCTTCGAACTGGCCGGACATCCACGAGACGCCGATCGGGAACAGCCCCACGTTGGAGGCGAGGTGCGGGTCGGTGCCGTCCGGAAGGACCGCTTCGTCGATCTGCGGCCCGTCGAACTGCAGCCCCCCGTCGTAGGACTTCACCTGGGCGTACCCGTCCGGGACCGTCACGGTGAAGTGCCCGTTCGTGGCGGGCTGACCGGTGGCGACCGGACCGTCGGGCATCGGCGCGGGAGTGGGGGTCGGCTCGGCGCTGGGCGTGGCTACGACGGGCGTCGCGGTGGGGCTCGAGCCCGTCGCCCCGGCGGACGGGTCGCTGGCCGCGGCCGCGCCCTCGGTCCGCGGAGCACACGCGACGAGCGCGAGGGTGACGCAGGCGGACAGCACGACGACCATGACGCGGGTTCTCACGAAGGACCTCCATCGAGCGCCGCGCGCGCGGGGACGGCTCGACGTCGGTCCCCCGGCGCCGACCTGGTGCGGTGCGGTCGCGAGCAGTCTAGGGACGGTCAGATCCGGACAACCCGGACACGGTGCGGGGGCTGTGGATCTCGGGGCGGTACGGCACGGGAAGATGTCCACCGACCGGTGGCACGAAGTGGGGCGGAGGGCATGTGGCAGGCAGCGCCGCAGCAGATCGGGTCCTCGCGGGCCTGGACGAGCAGCAGGCGGCGGCCGTCCTCGCACCGCCAGGACCGTTGCGGATCATGGCCGGCGCAGGGACCGGCAAGACCCGCACGGTGACGCACCGGATCGCCTACCAGCACCTGACCGGCGCCGTCCCGGCGAACCTCGTGCTGGCGGTGACGCACTCGACCAAGGCCGCGGGCGAGATGCGCGACCGGCTCGGCCTGCTGGGCGTGGGTCATGTCCAGGCGCGGACGTTCCACGCGGCCGCGCTGCGCCAGCTGCGCTACTTTTGGCGGGCGACCGGCCTGCCGGGGGACGCGCCCGTGCTGCTGGACGTCGACGGGAAGGGCGCGTACTACCGGTACCTGCGCGCGGCGCTCGGCCGGACGCTCGGGATGCCGGCGACCGCGGTGGACCCGACCGTGGTGACCGACCTGGCGACCGAGCTCGCGTGGGCGGCCGCCCGGGACCTGCCCGCGGACCGGTATCCCCAGCAGGCGAAGGCGGCAGGTCGGCGGCCGGGGACGGACCTCGCCACGATCGCCGACGCGATGGCCCGGTACACGGCCGCCAAGCGTGCGGACGGCGTCCTGGACTTCGCCGACCTGCTCGCGTCCTGCGCCCGGCTCCTCGAGGAGGACGAACAGGTCGCGACCACGATCCGCGCGCAGTACGCGGCGTTCGTCGTCGACGAGTACCAGGACACCGACCCGGCGCAGCAGCGGCTCCTGGACGCGTGGCTCGGTGGACGCGACGCGATCGCCGTCGTCGGTGACGCCCGGCAGGCGGTCTACGCCTTCAAGGGCGCGCAGACGTCACTGATCCGGGACTTCCCCGTCCGGTTCCCGCACGCGGTCACGGTCGACCTGGTGAAGGACTACCGCTCGACCACCCAGGTCGTCGACGCCGCGAACCGGCTGATGGCCGGGACGCCCGAGGCGGCGGGCCCCATGCTCGTCGGGATGCTCGGGGAGGGCCCGGACCCGGTCGCGATCCGCTGCGACGACGAGGACGAGGAGGACGCGCGGATCGTCGCGACCGTGCGCCGGTGGTTGCGCGAGGGTGTCCCGGCCGAGGAGATCGCGGTCCTGCACCGGTTCAACGCGCAGGCCGTCACGATCACCGCCGCGCTGCGCGACGCGGGCGTCTCGGTGGTCGGCGGTGACGGGTCCGCGTTCTTCGACCGCCGCGAGATCACGCAGGTCCTCGCCCTGCTGCGCGCCTCTGCCGCCCAGGCGCCGGACGACGACCTGGCCGACGCACTCGAGCGCGCCCTCGGCCAGGTCGGGTACGACCCCGACCGGCCGCCGGACGGGATCGGCGCTGCACGCGAGCGGTGGGATGCGCTCGACGCCCTGCGCGCGCTCGTCGAGTCCCTGCCCGCTCCGCTGACCAGGACGATCGGCGCCCTGTCGGCCGACCTGGACCGACGCGCCGCCGAGGACCACGTCCCGCCCGGGCGCGGGGCGGTGACCGTCACCACGATCCACAAGGCCAAGGGCCGCGAGTGGGAGGCGTGCCTGATCGCGCGCGCCACCGACGGCTCGCTGCCGTCGGTGTACGCGACGACGCCCGCCGAGCTCGCCGAGGAGCGGCGGCTCGCCTACGTCGCCGCGACGCGCGCCCGACGGCACCTGGTGGCGACGTGGGCTGCGGGTCGACCCTCGGGACGACCTGGCCGCCCGTCACCGTTCCTGTCGGCGCTGACGCCCGAGCGCGAGCGTCCGGCCCGCACCGGAGAAGGCGCGCGCGCTGCGACGACGTCCGCGGCCCTGTTCGCGGTCGGTCAGCGGGTCACGCACGACCGGCACGGCCTCGGACGCGTCGTCGACGTGCGGGGCGGCAGCGTCACGATCGACTTCGGGGCCGACGGACGCCGGACGGTGCGTCCGGACCACACGCTGATCGCCCTCTGAGCGCGGCGCACCTCGATAGTGCTGGCGTCAATATTGGCGCATCGATTCGTGGCGACACTATTGTCACCACCGCACGATGCGGCAATACTGACGCCATGGCAGACGAGCGAAGGTCGCTGTGGTCGCACCCCCGGTCACCGGCCGACCTGGGGGCCTTCCTTCGCGCCGCGCGCATCGAGGAGAACCTGACCCAGGAGGCACTGGCCGACGAGCTCGGCTTCGACCGACGGGTGCTGCAACGCATCGAGGCCGGCGAACCCACCCTCTACGCCACCCGCCTGTTCGCCCTGATGGGCCGCCTCGGGTGCGAGCTGGAGCTGCGCAAGCCATGACCGTGCTCGACGCCTGGCTCTACGGCACCCACGTCGCCGAGGTGCGGTCACTGAACCCGGAGCGCGTCGAGCTGCGCTTCACGGGCGACGCGCTCGACCGCTGGGGCGTGAACGCACCCGTCCTGTCCGGCCTGCTTCCGCTCTCCTTCGACGCCCCCGCGCCGGCCCGCGTCAGCGCCTGGCTGCGCGGACTGATGCCCGAAGGTGCCTCCCGGCGTCGCCTGGCGCAGAACGCCGGGGTCGACACCCAGGACACCGTCGCGTTCCTCGGGGCCTACGGCCTGGACACCACAGGCGCCCTCGTCCTCGTCCCCCAGGGCGCCGACCCCGACCCGCCCGGGCACCTCGATCCAGTCAGCGACACGCAGGTCGCCCACCTGCTCGACCAGGCCGAGACGACCGGCTCCGCCGACCAGATCACCTCCATCGCCGGCCTTGAGACCAAGATCGCGCTGACCTGGACCCCGGCCGGGTGGGCATCGCCTGTCGGCCGTCCGCCCTCGACCCACATCGTCAAGCTGGCGCGACCTTCGGGCTCACGCACCGCGGATCTCATCGACACCGAGGCCGCAGCCCTCGACCTGGCCCGCCGGTGCGCACTGAGCACCGTGCACGCCGAGCTGGTCACCTTCGCCGGCAGGCGCACCATCGTCGTCGAGCGCTACGACCGGGTCGCACACGAGGACGGGCGACTCACCCGGGTCCGGCGGGTTCTAGCGATCCCCGCAACACCCTGAGTTTCAGGGAGTTGCGGGGATCGTGTCGTCGTTGGAGTTGAAGGGGTTGTTCTTCGCGGCCCTCGCGGTGGAGGAGGGGAACGTCTCGGCCGCTGCGCGTGAGGTCGGGGTGAATCTGAACACGGCGTTCGGGTGGGTGCGCAAGGCCGGTCTCCGCGGGACAGGCACTGGCGGCCGGGGTGGGCATCCTGGTCGGGCGGAGTACGAACGGTTGCGCGCTCAGGGAGTCAGCCGACGGCAGGCCGCTCGGCGTGTCAGCGTGCACGTGCGCACTGCTCGGGACTGGGATCGGGGCGTGCTCTCGCGAGGTCATACCCGGATCTATCCCGACGGCCGGAAGGTGGACTACCGCACCGGTGAGACCACGGCGGTCACCCCGCCGATCGGGCCGTCGATGGCCGTCGTGGAGGCCGTGCTGCACCCTCGGTTCCTGACCCTGGTCGAGCGTGAGCAGATCGCCGATCTGCGCCGTCGAGGTGAGTCGTTTCGCGCGATCGGGCGGGCACTGGGTCGGCCCGCGTCCACGATCATGCGTGAGATCAGCGCCAGGTCCGTCGACGGCATCTACCTTCCGCACCGCGCGCACCGGTCGTGGGCCTCGGGCAGGTCGCGGCCCCGGCAGGCCAAGCTCGCCCGGCACGGTCGCCTGCGTGACTACGTCGCGGGCAGGCTTGCCGAGCAGTGGTCTCCCGAGCAGATCTGTCACGCTCTGGTCCGGGAGTTCCCGGACGACGAGAGCATGCGGGTGAGCGTGGAGACGATCTACCAGGCGATCTACGTCCAGGCCCGCGGCGGTTTGCGCCGGGAGGTCGCCGACGCGCTGCGCACCGGGCGCACCCGCCGCAAGCCCCACCGGGCGCCCGAGCAGCGCACGCCTCGGTTCGTCGATGAGATGGTGATGATCTCCGAGCGGCCGGCCGAGGTCGCCGACCGGGCGGTGCCCGGGCACTGGGAGGGCGACCTGATCGTCGGGACGGGGTCGCGCTCGGCGATCGTGACCCTGGTCGAGCGCTCGACCCGTTACGTGATGCTCGGGCACCTGCCCGGCGGGCACACCGCCGAAGAGGTCCGCGATGTGCTGGTCCCGCTGATCGGGTCTCTGCCGGCGCACCTGCGCGGGTCGCTGACCTGGGACCAGGGCTGTGAGATGGCCGCCCACCAGCAGTTCAGCATCGCGACCGGGGTCCCGGTCTACTTCTGCGACCCGCACTCGCCCTGGCAGCGCGGGTCGAACGAGAACACCAACGGTCTGCTGCGCCAGTACTTCCCCAAGGGCACCGACCTGTCCGTCCACTCACCGGCCGACCTCGAGCACGTCGCTCAACAGCTCAACGCCCGACCACGCAAGACGCTCGACTGGGGCACCCCAGCCGAGCGCCTGCGTGATCTACTGACGACCACGTAGGCCACCAGGTGTTGCGAGGACCCCGAGAATCCGCCGTCCACCAGGAGGACGGGGCACAGCTGCTCGGCCTCAACACCGACGACCCCGACCGCAAGTTCCAGTGGGGACGCGCACTGCCGTCGCTGCGCGAGCTGGCCAGGGTGCTCATCAGTATGGGCGAGGTGCGCCCCACAGGGCTGCTGGCGCTGACGTGTTTCAACCTGGCGATCGGGAACACGGACGCGCACGCCAAGAACATCTCGGTCATCCACCGCGAGGACGGCTCCACCCAGCTGGCCCCGGCCTATGACGTGGCGATGTACCTCCATCACCCGCACGCCGCACGGCGCTTCGCGATGGACGTCAACGGCTCCAGCGACATGGACCACATCACCGCGCAGGACCTGGTCGCCGAGGGGCGCTCCTGGGGCCTGAGCCCGCGCGACGCGAGCCGCACCGTGCGCGACACGCTCGAGCACCTGCAGCAGGCGCTCGCCGACATCGACCGCGACACGCACCCGGGCGTGAGCGACGCGGCCTGGACGACCGTGCACACGCGCACCGACGCGCTGCTGAGCCAAGCACCGGCCAGCCCGCCGCCGGCGCGGGGAGGCCGTCGCACCGCGCCGCGCCCCGAGGACGACCCGGCAGGCCGTCCGTCGTAGCCGAGCCGGCTCAGACCTCCGGCTGCAGCGGACGGACGACCCGCGCCGGGTTCCCCGCGACGATCACGTCGGGCGGGACGTCCTTGGTCACCACGGACCCCGCACCGACCACGGATCGCGCACCGATCGTCACGCCCGGGCACACCACCACGCTGCCGCCCAGCCAGACGCCGTCCTCGATCGTGATCGACGAGACCCGCTCCCACCCCTGCGGCCGCAGCTCGGGGTCGAGCACGTGCGTCGGCGTGTACAGCCGCACGCTCGGACCGATGAGCACGTCCGCACCGATGCGGATCTCCCCGCCGCCGAGTGTCAGGAAGTCCGCATTGATGAACGTCCGCTCGCCCACGTGCAGCCGGTGGCCGTAGTCCAGGTAGAACGGCGGCCGGAAGTCCGCGCCCTCGCCGACGCTGCCCAGCAGCTCACGGAACAGCGCCTCGGCCGCGTCGCGGTCCTCGTCGTACAGCGCGGTGATGCGCCGGCACGTGCGCTGCGTACTGGTCGTCAGCTCCGCCAGCTCGGGGCCGAACCGGTAGCGGTACCAGTCGCCGGCCACCATCTTGTCGTACTCGGTGCGGCCGTCCGCGAGCGCGGTCGCCAGGTCGAGCTCCACCCGGGTCCTCCTTCATCGACGAACCCCGAGTCTGGCAGCCGCGTGGGGGTGGTTCGGTACGCTACGGGTCGGTCGAGGCCGAGGCCAGCGCCTCTGCCACCCTGCGCAGACCTTCGCGCTCGAACGCCTCGTCCCCCACTTGGTGCGCCCACGCCGCAGTCGCCACGGCCTCCCGGACCTGCGTGCGACCCCATGCCTCCGGTTCGCGGGGATCCTCGCCGTAGCCGAGGAGGAACGCCGCTTCCAGCGCAGGGTCACGTCGGAAGTCCCGAGCGGCCAGGCGGTCCAGGTCCGTGGCCGCCGGGCGCATGTCCGCCCGGCCCAGGTCGATGACACGGACCTCGCCTTCATGCACCAGCCAGTTCCGCGGTTGCCAGTCGCCATGCGTCGGCACCAGCACCGCCGACGGCTCGGGCCACGAGGCGACGAGCTCGCCGATCCGGGCGACGTCCCGAGGCGCGATGAGGTGCGGTGAGGCGAGCCAGCGTCGGCACCTGGCGTTCTCCCGCGACTCGTAGGTCGGGTCGACGCGCTGCTCGACGGCGTGCAGCGCGGCGAGCAGCCGACCTGCCTGCTCGTAGACCTTCGGGTCGTCGGCGGCCGGGTCGTGCAGCACGAGCCGCCCGGGCAGCCATCTCGTGACGAGCACCTTGGCGTCGACGTCGTGGTGCAGCAGCACCGGAGCCCGACCCGCTGACACCCAGGGCGCCAACCAGGACCGATGCGCCCTGATCTCACGGGCGATGTGGCTGTCCAAGGCGCCACCGGCCTTGACGACGCACAGGCCGCCGGCGGCTCGCACCCGTAGGACGGTCGTCTCGATCAGACCCCGGCTGAGGTCCGCGTCGAGCACCGCCCCGGGCAGCCACCTGCCGAGGCGCATGCGCTGGACATCGGTCAGCCGGTCGAACGCACCCGATCGCACGCGACCTACCGAAGCACGCGGCATCGGGAGGAGAGCACCGAACGCGCGGGCAGCGTCAGAACCCACCGGAGGGCTCGCCGTTCACGATCGGCCAGGCGGCGCAGCTCGCGGTCCGTCGCCGCTCTCGCGGTCGCCACCGGGGATCACTCCTGCGGTGCGCTCTGAACAGGTTCGGACGCCGGGCTGGGGTCCCCGTCGACGGACAGCGTCAGCGACAGCAGCAGCCCCGTGAGCAAAGTGACCGCAGCGATGAGCAGCGCCGCCCAGACCGGTGCCGGGTGCGTTCGCCGAGTCCGCAGGTGGACGACCGCTGCGACCAGAGCGACCAGGGCGAAGGGCAGGACGATGGGCGGGGCGACGAACATTGCCGGGACCAGGACGAGCACGCCGATGACCGCAGCCACGAGCAGGGAGACGGGGCGAGACACCTGCGCGAGCATCCCCCGGGGCCCGTGCGTCAGCGCCACGCGGTCAGCAGGTCGGCCGCGTCGTAGGACACGTCGACGCCGTCGACCGCCCCGCCGTTCGGGCTGATCGCCGCCACGAGCGCCGAGTCCGCGTGCGGGATCAGGGCGCGATGCCTGCGCAGCTGGGCGACCTCGGCCGAGGTCACCTCACCCCTGGTTCTCCACTTGATCGTGCCCACCATCGCGGTCGTGGCGTTCCCGCTCGCCACCACGTCGACCTCGACGTCAGACGCACGGGTCCACCAGGGGAGCACCGTCTCCACCTCGACCAGGCGCGGGTCCGTCCGCGCCAACCGGGTCAGGGCCTGACGGACGACCGGCTCGACGCTGTGGCCACGCCACGTCTCCCAGTCCCGCTCGAACGCCGCGACCGCCAGGTCCGCACGCCCCCGCGCGATCCGGTCCACGTTGCGCTCGACGTACCGGAACCAGAAGCGCAGGTAGGGGTCGGTGACGCGGTACCGGCGCAGCTTCGAGGTGGGAGCAGCCCACGCCGGCTGCTCCCGCTCGATCAGCGCCTTGGCGTTGGTCAGCGTGCTCAGCGCGCGGGTGGCCGCCGTCTGGGCGTTGGCACGCTCGGACGGGTCGGAGATGGCCCCCAGGACATCCATGAACCCCGGGTTGGCGACGTCGCTCGAGCCGATCGCGGAGAGCACCTGGTAGGCGGCCTGGGGCTCGGGGAACTCCGCGTCGAGCGTCAGCCGACCCGTGGTGACCAACGGGCTGAACTCGTCCTGCAAGGCACGGGTCACGTACCGGTGGACCCCGGCCCCGCTCGTCGCGAGGTCGGTCACCAGTCGCGGGTACCCGCCCGTGACGAGGTAGGCGTCGAACGCGTCCGACGCGCTCGTTCCCAGTGCCTGGGAGACCTCGGCCGGGTTGAGCGCAGGGACCACCAGCGGCGAGACGCGACCGAACAGGGGCCGCCCGTGTCTCGCAAGGCTGTCCATCATCGCGACGTCGGACCCGATCAGGATCAGGAGGATGGGGAGCTTCTGCAGCGTGCGGTCCCATGACGCCTGGAGCTCACCCTCCAGCGTCGCGACCTGCTCGATCATCCAGGGGAACTCGTCGAGCACGGCGACGACCGGCCCGCTCCGAGCCGCGACGGCCAGGCGACTGAACCAGTCGCGCCAGCTCGTCGCCGGGCTCTGCGCGAGCAGGTCGGCATCGACGACGGGCCTCTGCGACTCCACGAGCGCGGACGTGGCATCCGCGAGCTGCGCGGTCGCCGGCGCACGGAACACACCCGTGACGAAGACGTACGGCACCGTGCCGCGTTCCACGAACCGCTCCACGACGCTGGACTTGCCGACCTGCCGCCGGCCCCGCAGCGTCACGATGCGCCCGCCGTGTCCACGCTCCACCGACTGGAGATGGTCGGCGAGGGCGTCGAGAGTCTCGATCCGCCCGAAGAACTCCCGCGCATGATTCATGGCACGTATCATACTCGCAATGTTCTATAGGCGGCAGGTTCGCCGACTGCCCGCCCGAGGCCCCACGTACCATCGGAGCCCGGTGCGCGCCGGGGCGAGGACTCGACACCAGCCGGACGACGCGCGAGAGACAGGGGGGGCCGAGGTGCCGCGGATCGATGCCCCGACGGTCGCCGAGCACCGGGCCGCCCGGGAACGGGCCCTGCTGGACGCCGCGCGCGGCCTGCTGACCGACCGACCCGACCGCCTGCCGACGCTCGCGGAGGTCGGGGAGCTCGCCGGCCTGTCCCGTTCGAGCGTCTACCAGTACTACGCCTCGCGCGACGACCTGCTCTCGGCGGTCGTGCGCGACTCGTTCCCGCGTTGGCAGCAGCGGCTGGACACGGCGATCGCGGCGGCGACCGGTCCGCGGGGGCGCATCCTGGCGTACCTGCGCGTGAACCTCGAGCTCGTCGCGGACGGCGAGCACGCCCTGGCCCGGACGCTGGTGTCGGTGGCCCCGTCCGAGGAGCTGGCGCGCCGGTCGCAGACGTTCCACGACCGGCTGCTCGTGCCGTTGCGCGGGGCCCTCGAGGAGCTCGGCGTGCCCGACCCCGAGACGACGACCGAGCTGCTCAACGGCCTGGTGCACACCGCCTCACGCGTGGTCGAGCGGACCGGGGAGCTGGAGCGCACCTACGACGCGACCGCGGCGCTGGTCGACGCGTACCTGCGCACGCTCCCCGGGCCCGCGCCCGCCTGACCGCTCAGGCCGGCCGCAGCCGGCCGTCGACCATCTCCAGGACGCGGTCGCAGTGCTCGAGCACGTCGTGGTCGTGGGTCACCATCACGGACGCGACGGCGTGCCGGTGGGTCTGGTCGGCCAGCAGCTGGACGGTCTCGTGCGAGCGGCGGCGGTCGAGCGCCGCGGTCGGCTCGTCGACCAGCAGGACCGACGGCGAGGCCACGAGCGCCCGGGCGATGCCGACGCGCTGACGCTCCCCACCGGAGAGGTTCCCCGGCCGCCGGTGCGCGTGGGCGGTCATCCCGACGGCCTCGAGCAGCGCCTCGGGCGGCGTCGTGGCGCGTCGACCGGTGATGTGCTCCACGAGCCGGAGCTGGTCGAGCGCGGTGAGCGCGGGCACCAGGTTGCCGGACTGGAAGACGAAGCCGACGTGGTCGCGCCGGAACGTCGCCCGGGCCCGGGCCGAGAGCGTCGTGACGTCGACGCCGTCGACGACGACCGACCCGGAGGTCGGCCGGGCGAGGCCGCCGGCCACGGCGAGCAGGCTGGACTTGCCGGCACCCGAGGGACCGACGACTGCCACGAGTTCGCCGGGGACGACCTGCAGGTCGACGTGGTCCAGGGCGACGACCTGCAGGTCACCGGTGCCGAACGTCAGGGTGATGTCCGCGAGGGTCAGGCCGGTGCGGACGCGGGTGGAGGCGGTGGCGGTGGCGGTCATCGGTTCTCTCCGAGGGCGGTGACGGGGTCGATGGAGGCGATGCGGACGGTGGCGATGCTCGCGCCCACGAGCCCGAGACCGAGCAGCAGCGCGGCACCTCCGGCCACGGGTGCGGTCTGGAGCGCGAACGGCATCCCGGTGCCGAGCAGCAGGCTGCCCAGGCCCAGCCCGACGGCGACTCCCACGCCGACGGCGGCGGTGAGCATGATCGCGGCCTGCAGGACCCCGTCGCGCAGCAGGAATCCGGTGGAGGCGCCGATCGCCCGCATCACGGCCAGCTCGCGGGTGCGCTGCACGGTCCAGAGCGTGAAGAACGCGCCGACGACGAGCGCCGAGATCGCGTAGAGGAACACCTGGATGAGCTGCATGGTCATCAGCTCGGCGGTGTACCCCGGTGAGGAGTCGAAGGCGTCCGTGATCGTGCGCGCTGACGTCCCCGCCGCGGCATCGGCAGCCGCCAGGTCGGGCAGCGCACCGTCGACACCACGCACCGCCACGACGCTCGCGACGTCGTAGGTGCCCGCGTCCGGCTGCTCGCCGGGCAGCAGTCCTGCGTGGATCTCCTGCCAGGTGGGAAGCGGGACGTAGGCGATGTCGACGTGCCCGAAGGTGCGCTGGTCGGCGGTGAAGCCGACCACCGTGAGCTCGGTGCCGAGCCGGTCGAGCGTGATGACGTCACCGAGCGCGACTCCTTCGTCACGGGCCGAGGAGCTCAGCACGGCCTCCCCCGCGGCGGCCAGCGGACGGCCGTCGGCGGCGTCGGGCGCGACGAACCCCGAGGGGTCGACGCCGAACAGCGTCAGGTCCACGGGCGTCCCGTCGTCGTTCTTCGCGTTGACGATCGACGTGCCGAGCAGCTCGGCGTCGGCGACGTCGTCGCGGGCGGCCCAGCTGTCGCGCTGCGCGGTCGTCACCTCCGAGCGGGTGAACGCCGAGTCGGCCTTCGTCCCCTCGGAGAAGGCGACGACCTCGACCGGGCTGCGCATGAGGCCGGACACCCCGTCGACGACGAGCCCGGACGACAGCCCGGACAGCAGGACCATGAGGACGGCGATGAGGGCGATGACGGCGCCCATCAGGCCGAAGCGGGTACGCGCGAAGGCGAGCTCACGCAGAGCGAGGAACACGGTGCACCTCTCGGGAGGGGAGCCGCGAAGTTATCGACGCGGTGTCGACATCTTACCGACATCATGTCGGGAACACTAGACGGCGGTGCTCACCTGCTCCCGACGCCGGCTGCGCACCCCGTCGGGCGCGGCCCTCCAGCAGGTCGTCAGCCGTCACCCTGGGTGCGAGCAGGACGGGGGCCCGACACCGTGTGGGACACCTCCGTGGTCCCTCCGCGGCTCTCGAACGTCTCGCTGCAGTTCGAAGGGTGGCTCGGCGACGACCTGATCGAGACCTACCCGCTGTTCGCCGTCACGGACAGGCTGCGGGCGGCGCTGAGGGCATCCGGCGTGAGCGGGGTGTCGTTCGAGCAGGTGCCGACCATCAGATCCGAGCAGTTGCTCGAGCTCCAGCCCGGGGACGAGATCGGCACGTGGTCGCTCATGGCCGTCACCGGCCGAGCGGGCACCGACGACGCCTGGCTGAGCCCCCGCTGGATGCTCATGGTGTCCCAGCGCTTCTGGGACGTCGCCTCACGGTTCCAGCTGACCTACTGCGACATCGCCGAGCACACGAGCTGACTCACAGGGCCCGAGCGGACCGGCTCCACGTCCACGATCGCCTGGATCCGTCTCCCATGACCGGGGGCGTCAGTCCGCGGCGCCAACGCAGCAAGCGCCGCCGGCTCGATGTTCGTCCCCCAGCTCTTCGAGAGCACCCACGTCGAGTCGCTCACCTGCACAGCGCGAACGCTTCAAGCGGCTCCTCGCTACCCGCTCAGCCCGAGGATGCGGCGCTCGTAAGAGAGCACTCCGGGGGCGAACAGCACGCACCCGGTGACCTCGTTCACCACCGTGATCACCGTGTGGACGATGTCGATTGCAGTCGTCTCGTCGCATTGGTCGGGGAACACGTCCGCGATCCAGGACAGCTCATGAGCGAAGCACGCCAGGCTCATGTAGCCCTCGCCGATGGTGATGCGCAGCTCCTCGTAGATGCTCGGCCGACCGTCGGCGTCCTCACCCTCGTCAGCACCGAGCCGCACCTGGACGCCCGCTGCCGTCAGACGCTTCACCATCTCCCCGAGCCACAGGTGGCCCTGCGGTGTCGTGGTCGCGTCCAACGGACGCGGTGCCGGCCCGCCGTCGACGGTGAAGCTCATCTGCCAGCGCACGCCCAACCAGTCGTCGGTCGGGACTGCCTTGGCTGCCAGCCACGCCGGCGTGACTTGGGCCGCGCGGGGACGCTTCGCCAACTCGACCTCCCATGAAGCCGGGGCGAACTCGAACGGTGGCTCGTGGTCATAGTCGAAGTCCACCGTGATCCGACCGACGGCAAGCACGACCGCCCGTGCGGTGAGCCACGACCCGGCACCCGGCACGTACGCCTGCTCGTGAGCAGCGAGGAACACATCAACCAGCTCGATCGTCTTGCGGCCCACCGTGGGAACCTCGCTCCCGTCGCCGAGGTGGGCGACGACGGACGAGTGCACCTCCCCGCCGACGATCGAGATCGTCAGCGAGACGTCCGACCACCCGTGAGGTGCGATCGACGACAAGAGCTGGCCGAGCAGCTGTTGCTGCTCGGGCGCGAGCGGGACCTGTGCCACTGCACCACCACCGCCTCGCCGACACCAACGCCGCTCGGGAAGATACCTGACGAACACCCGACTCGGTCTCAGCGAGTCGCCGGGGTCCTTCTCCCACCGCGAGCGCAGCAGGTGCCCCGGGCGATCACGTCCCACATCGAATGGGCCGGTGGTACGTTGACTCAATGAGTGGGACATATCCGGTGACCATGGGAGATCGTGGGCGACTCGTCGTTCCAGCGGAGGTGCGCGCACACGTCGGGCTCGAGGAGGGCGTCCCCCTGCTGCTGCTCGAGACGCCCGGCGGTCTGGTGCTCATGACCAGGGAGCAGGCGCGCGAGCTCCTGCGGCGCCAGCTCGCCGGCTCCGACGTCGTCGCACAGCTCCTGGCCGACCGTCGATCTGCCGCCGCTGCGGAGGACGCCGCATGACGGTCGTCCTGGACGCGTCCGCGGTCCTGGCCTTCATCACAGGCGAGCCCGGCGCGGACGTCGTGGAGCAGGCGCTGACCGGCACCACAGTGTGCTCGGTCGTGAACTGGTCGGAAGTCGCACAGAAGGTCCGTGCCGCCGGCGGGGACTGGTCCGTCGCGTCCGCTCTGCTCGCCAGCTACGGCCTCTCCCCGCTCGACGCCACGACCCACGACGCCGAGGGTGCCGCGGCGCTGTGGCAGCGCGGCTCCGGGCTGTCTCTTGCTGACCGCTTCTGCCTCGCGCTCGCCAGCCGGCTCGACGCCGTCGCCCTGACGGCCGACACCGCCTGGGGCATCTCGGAACGCGTACGGCAGATCCGCTGACGACTTCCTCGCAACCTCGGCAAGCACCTCGGGGCCGGCGTCCCTCGCCCCGCGATTTGGTCGACGCTCCGCTGCGCGGGCCCCACCGAAGCGTCGCGACCTCGTGCAGCAGACCCAGCCCGCTGACGACCTGAGCCGCGATCACTCAGAGCAGCTGGTGGGTCACCCCGTACCACCCGCCGATCCACACGACGGTGCACAGCGTGAGCCCGATGATCACGCGCCACCGTGGGCGGGAGGTCCAGGGAACGAACCACCACGGTGCGGCGAGGATGATTCCGGCGAGGAGCGTGAATGCGCCGACCAGCACGGAGGATCCGCGATCATCCCAGTTGCACGCGTGCAGTCCGCACCATGCGAAACCGGCGAATCCCACCGCCACGTATCCGCCCAAGAGGCTGAGCGGGACGGCCCAGAGCAGGTGGAGAGGACGGGTCCGCCTCGGTGGCTCGTACCCCTGGTAGGGGGTGCTCACGATGTGTGCCCGGCAACGGTGACCGTTCCGGACGTGCTCACGGTGCCTCCGTGCAGCCAGCCGGCGGTTGCGCTGGGGCCGTTGACAGTGATCGTTCCGGGTGTGTGCACCTCGAGCGTGGCTCCGTTCGAGGTGGTCGTCGCACCAGAGAAACGTACTGCTCAGGCTGCTGCGGAGCCCGTGAGCGCCGGGCTTCGCGGTGAGTCCAGCTGACCAACTCGGGGCGTCGTCCGCTGCCGCGAGGGTGTTCAGCCACGACGTCCACGTGACCTTGTTCTGATGTCGTGTCTGCCACCGGCTGCTGCGGGGCGGATACCTCCGGGGCAACGACCGCGGCGGCATCTTCGACGGTTCCGCCGACGACCGGCCGGGCTGCCGCGCCGGAGATCGCCGAACCGTCGATGTCGACACGTTGAACGGCGGCAACCCACTTGAGCAGGTGTGGTGGCGTCAGCCGCCCCACCGTGACGCCATGAACACCGCCCAGCGCGCAGCCGCCTTCATCGGCATCTGCGTCGCCGGCGGTGTGCTCGTCGGTGGGGGCCTCTCGCTGGCGCTGCACAGCGCCTTCCGCGAAGGCGGCCGAGGCGACACGGTTCTCGAGACAGCATCGAAAGAACTTCGCTCGCCCCAGACGTCCGCCCAGATGCTCACCGACCGCCTCGCCGCCATCGACGGGGTGGACCCGAGCATCGAGTCCGCCGGTGGCAGCACACAGTTCGTCCCCGTCATCGACAGCCCGCAGTGGCCGGCCGTCTTCGACGAGGTCGTCGCGATCTGCCAAGGCAGCGGCGACCTGTGGACCCACTTCGGCGCGGAGCCACCCGTGTGCGTCATCGCCACCAGCACCGTCACGGTCGAGTCCGGCTGGCCGTTCATCTCCGGCCGGGCGGCCGTCGACCTCGCCACCGAGTTGGCTGCCGACCCGTCCGTGCGCGCCGTGTCCGTCGGCATGGGCGACGACGGCCAGGGCCGCGTGCTGGTCACGGTCGACGAGACGCAGGACGTCGACACCTTCCGTGCCGAGCACGCCACCCTGGTGGGCAGGTACGCCAAGACCTCGATGGCGCTTCTGGTGCAACCTCAGCTCCCTGGGTGAGCTGATCGCATCAGGGCGCGACCAGTGCGAGCCACCGTTCAGCGACGATGGCCCGATGAGGGCGGGGTCGCCCGCGTCGGACTGGCCGATGAGCACCGACGGGCCGCTCCACGTCCTCGGGCATGGTCCCTGAACTGCCACGACCAGGCGGTACCGTCAGTCCCGTCACACCGCAGCGGTCCACGCGTCGCTCGCGAACGACACGGGTGTTGTCCCGCGGACTCCACGAGTGGATCCACTCACCACCCGGGCCTCTAGCTCAATCGGCAGAGCAGCGGACTTTTAATCCGCGGGTTGTGGGTTCGATCCCCACGGGGCCCACCAAGGTGTTTGTGCAGGTAAGAGGCTTACGCGGCGGGTGTGGCGGAGGCCCGAACTGGCGGTCGTCCGGGCGGCTAGTCCGCATTTAGTCCGCACTTTGTCCACGCGACCCCGGGTCCGGCCCACTGCGGCCCTTACGCGAGCGAGGGCGAGCCGAGCCCAGCTCCGGGCCCAAAGCTGGCCTACGACACGCGTTCGGGGCAAGGGAAGACCAGGCCGCGACCCTCCCGCAGGACGGGGGACTACTCGAGCTCCTGCAGGCCTCCAGGCGCCCGGTGACAGGTGGGGCGGTGGAGAAGTGTTCGGCACGCCCGCTCACTACTACGCGCGGATGTCCTGACAGTGCGGCGCCAGGCCGGACAGCGGCTCTCGGCGGGAGGAAGCGACCAACGCATCGGCGCGACCGCCAACGGGCAGGTCGAGACTCCTCGGTGCCGATGCCTTTCACCGCATGGCGGGACGACGTTCATGGGGCAAGCGGGCACGAACAGAGAGGAGCCCCCGATGAGCACTCCTACCGAGAGCGACACGACGTCCAAGCCGGGCCACGGCGAGGACCACCCGTTCAAGGTGACCATCCGGTCCCTTGCGGGGCACAGCGACACGGTCACCATCAAGCCGTCCGACACGATCGGCGAGGTGCGTGACCAGGAGGTCAAGAGGTTCATCTCCAAGGGGTGGCTCACGGCAGGCGAGTACGCCCTGACGCTGCCGCGCGTCTCCAAGAGCGAACTCGACCCGACTGCCACATTCGGTGACCTGGAGGTCATCGCGGGCGACGTCCTGGTGCTGATCAACCGCAAGCCGCAGGTCGACGGGAGCTACCCGGTCGACACGGTCGACCAGGCCTGACGGCCCGAGCACCGTGGCTCTGCACCCGGCCGTTCTGTCGGACCTCCTGGACGAGGAGGTCCGACAGGCCCGCATCAAGTTGGGCCAGGACGCCGGCGACCTCCGCCGGGTTGGCACCAACGTGCTGATCACCGTGAAGCGCCCTGACGGCGTCTGGAAGCTGCTCCTCGACGGAGCCCGGTACGACTCGGAGCCCTTCGACGTTGCGCTGGTTGACGACGAGGGCGAGGTACTGGCCCTGGAGCAGTGGATCCCCGGCTTCGCCCTCGGGATCCATCCCAGCCTCAACGTCCCGTTCGTCTGTGTGAGCGGCACTCGCGGCTACTACGCCCACGAGAGCCACTTTGCTGAGCGCTGGGACTCCCACCGCTTCAGCATGCGCCTTGACTCCCTGCTCGATTCCCTGCTCCGAAAGGCAGGCGTACATGCCTAGCCACTCCACCTCCCGGGTGACGACCCAGCAGGGCCGCTCCGGCAGCCACGCGGCGCCGCCTCTCGTGCTGACCTCCAGCGTCCTCAACGAGGCAGCGAAGTTCTTCGAGGAGCGTGGCGCCTTCGGGCTCGAGGGCACTGCGATGATTAAGGCGGGCGACGTTCTTGAGCTAGTCGTCCCGCGACAGCTTGCTCACCGCGACGCGCATGGGCACGTCAACGTCGAGGTGCCTCGCGAGGGGCAGATGGATCTCGCTCTGGCCCTTGGCCCCGAGGAGATCTTCGTGGCCCGCATCCACTCCCACCCGGGGGACGCGTTTCACTCCTCGGCCGATGACGCCAACCCGATCATCTCGTACGAGGGCGGCTTGTCGGTCGTCGTGCCGTTCTTCGGACTCGGCCTTCGTCACGGGCTCGACGCCTGCGCGGTGTTCCTCTTCCACGCCGGCGGCTGGGTCGAGCTGCCGGCGGGCCCGAGGCGAAATCGGTGGGTCGTCGCGGAGCCCTTGTCATGAACGCCGACCCCCGTCTCCGGTTGCTCGGCGCTCCGGCATCCAGCGACTGGCCGGAGTCCGCCGGGGCGGTCCTCGCCCGGCTCGACGAGACCGAGGTCGTCGTCGCGGCTAGCCCGGACGCCGACGCTCCCGCGCGTGTGGCCATCGCAGCATTCGTGGCCATGATCGCCCGCCTGGTCCCCCACGTGAGGATCGACTGCGCCGGAGATCTTCCGGTCAACTGGTGGCAGGCCGAGTCCTGGGACAATCTGCTGGAGCGGCTCAAGGAGGTCCGAGCGACATCGACTACCGCCCCCACCCAGCAGATCAAGGTCGGCTTCGGTATCGCGCAGGAAGGCTATGACCTCTACGTAGGCGGTGGTGACTGGAACGTCCTCCTTGGCCTCGCTCCCGTCAACCTTGAGAACGGCAACGCTCACGCCCTTGGAGTGCACGCCGCTGCATGCCTGGCGGTAAGTCAGGTGCTGATCATGGTCCTCCGGGAGCTGGGCTTCCCCGGAGTGGCCCTCACAGACCAGGCAGGCACGTCCGGGCGGATCGAGACCAACCTCGTCGACCATGGTTTGCACACGATCGACCGCAACACCCCCGAGCAGTTCCCCCCCGTCCCCGGTCGGCCCCTGCGAGTCGGCTTCCTCGGCGTGGGGTCGGTCGGCACGAGCGCGCTGGCGCTACTGGCCACCGCGTGCTCACCCATGCTGAACCGAACCCTTCAGGCGAGCCCGTCCCTTGAGATCACGGCTGTCGACAGGGACGCCTTCGATCCCGGACGCAATCCGTACCGGTACCCGGCGCTCCTCGGCGGCGAGTCCGACCACAAGGCGCGAGGTGTCGTCGAGCGGCTTAAGGTGCTCGGCCTCGCAGCCGAGGCGGTCGTGGCCGACGTGGGCAGCTGGAACAGCACCAAGGCCGATCCTGGTTGGCGCGGTGTCTTGGTCTCGAGCGTCGACACCATCCCAGGCCGGCTCGACGTTGCTGACGTGCTGGGCGAGCGCACGCTGTCGGCCGGCGTCTCTGGTACAGAGCTCCACGTGCAGTGGGAGCGGTTCGCCGACGGGTTCGCCTGCCCGTTCTGCGACTTCGTGCGCGCTGACCCCCCACTGACCCAGGCGGGGGTGTTCGCCGAGGTCACGGGAATCCCGGTGTCGCGAGTCCTGGCCCTGCTGCTGGAAGGTGCTGCACTAGACGCCTCGGACGTCGACATGGCCATCGCTGCTGGACGGGTTCCCGAGCAGCGGCGGGAAGCGCTCATGGGTGCGCCACTCAGTGACCTCGTTCGACAGGCCTACGCCGAGGCAGAGTTCCGTCCGCAAGGGAATTCGGCTGGACCCGGAGCCGACGTCGTCGCTGTTGCCGCCCCACAGGTCTCCTGGCTCGCCGGCACCTTGATCGCCGCCGAACTCGTCAAGGACATGTTGGGTCTGCCGACCTTGAGTCGCCGCGTCGACTTGGACGCAGGAGGACTGCCCGCCGGCCTCGTGCGCAGCGTGCCGCTCGACGGCACCGGGACCTGCGTGTGCCACTCCGGAGTACGTCGCCGCTGGTACCGCGCGATGTACAGCGCAGCCGAGACCGAGCCTGCAACCCCGCCGCGTGACTCGGTGTCGTTTCTGCCGACTACGTCGGGCTAGTCGTCGATACTTCAATGGTGACGGATGCTCAGGCCGAGGAGGAGCCGCGCGGTCCCGCAGCAGGTGCGCGCATCTGCACCCCTACGGACGTCGCTGCCCAGTACCGGCGGCATCACGAGAGTCTCGCGAAGGTCGCAGCCAGGTTCTTCGAGGGGAAGCGACCGGACGCCGCCGAGAACGCGGTGATGGATGTCATGCTCCGGCTCACGGAGAGCGCCAAGGCTGGGGAACTCACCGACAAGGGCGAGGACTGGGGCCCGTACCTGCGCCGAGCCGTCCGCAACAGCTGCGTGGACATCGTCCGTCGGGAGAAGAGGGAGCGCGAGCACTTCCCGCAGGGCGATCCGGAACTGGAGCGGATCGTCGACTTGGACCCGCTGGGCGACGCAATAGCTCAGCAGCACTCGACCAGATGGCAAGTCGCGCGCCTGAAGTCAGCTCTCGCGACCCTCGACGAGAGCGAGCTCCTGATCATTTGGCTCACCTTCTGGAAGGGGGCGACCGACAAGCAGATCGGCGACCGCATCGGCACCAGCGGACAGGCAGTCGGCCAGCGCAAGAAGACCATCCTCAGGAAGCTCCTCAAGGAGGTGACGAAAGATGAGTGACCAACAAACCGGTGGAGCCGACGCCGGAACCATGGAGCCAGCCGACGGGTTCACCCGCGCGCTTCTCGACATTGCCGCAGGCAGGCCACACGACATCGCTAGCCTCCCCGAGGAAGACCAGGAACTGCTTGCAGCCGTGACCGACTGGCTGCCAGCGCTTGCAGATGCGATCGCGGACCTCCACGTCGAAGGGCGCGACAGCGACATCGACGTCCACAGCCGTGGGCTGGTCGAAGTCCGCCCCGACGATCCGATTGCCTTGATGCTCGGACTCGTTGAGGACCCTGCTGTGCGTCTCGACGGCCAGCAGCTTGCGGCTGCCCGCAGGGCCGCCGGCCTCGACATCGCCCAACTGGCAGAACGCCTCAATCGACGTGGTTGGGACGCAACAATCAAGACCGTGTCAGCCTGGGAACGGGGCAGAGTCAGCCCACCGCCAGCGACGATCAACGCGGTGGCAGAGGAGCTGGACGTTTCCTCCGAGGCGCTTCTGGCGACCGGCACCTTGGACGCGCCCACCATCGACACACTCTTCGACGACGCGGCAATTGCTGCGTTCCTAGACGAGTGGGCACGCGAGGCCAGTATCCCAGCCGAGAAGCTCGCCGAGCAGTCGAAGCGCCTGCTCGCCACCGCTGGTAGGCGGAACGCAACCTCGGCGTCCCCCGAGGCGCTCCTGGCCGTCCTCAAGCACTTCAAGAACCTGCCCGGATTCGGGGTTTCGGGATGAGCACTCGTCACACTCACGCCCGGCGGATAGTCGCCAACATCGCCGCCGACAAGCGAGCACTCATCGCAGGTAACCCGATCGCTGGGATCGAAAGCCTGGGTTACACCGTGGTTGCTGAAGCTGCCTTGACCTCCAAGCGAGGCGCCGGCGGCTGGTGTGACGGGCTCTCCTTCGCCGAGCACAACACCGTCATCTACGCCCCCACTCCCGGATCGAACCGGCAGAACTTCACTCTGCTCCACGAGGTGGGTCACATCCTGGTCGAAGACGACGACAGCGCCCTCGTTTGGCTCGCGGACCGCGACAACCCCGAGAGGGAGGTCGAACGCCTCTGTGACGAGATCGCGTCGGCACTCGTTGTCCCTGAGGAGATGCTCGACGACATCGTCGGCATTGGGCCTCTGACCGCCATGGACCTCAAGACTCTTGTGACTGTCTCTTCAGCTAGTGGGCCGGCCTGCGCCATCGCACTGGCGACACGCCTTTCATCCGGCGCTGTAGCAATCATCGATCGTGCCACCGAGATAGTCGCTCACTCCGCGCTATGTGGCGATGAACTGCAGGTATACCCGTGGCGAGGGACCAATGTTCCCGCTGGCCACCCGTTGCTGAGACTCGCCGCCGGCGCGGCGACGACAACTAGGTCCTACTGGCTTGACCGGTGGGATCGCCGCCAAGACTACTACGTCAGTGCGGTGGCGACCGAGAAGCGGATCTACGCCGTATTCAGCATCAACGACCTATGGGGGGTCGACCGGTTCCACGGTGGGCAAGCACCTCCGACGAAGTCTAACGCGCTACGAAGAGAGATCCGGTGCAGGTGCGGCTTCCGCGGCCCAGTCACCGGTTGGCCGTGCCCTGAATGCGGACACCTCTACTGCCCTGAGTGCGGCGACTGCGACTGCCAGCGACGCGCGCGGATGCAGGAGCTGTGCGGTTCCTGCTTCTGCCTCACTCCGGCCGTCGATCTCGTCGGTGGGATTTGCAGCGGCTGCCGGTGAAGTCCTCTCGAGACGTCCAACGTGGCGGGCGCAAGCTAAACCCGTGATCACGCTGGCCCCATCGCGTACCGCCCTCCGACACCTCAAACGCGAAGGGCTGCTGAATCACCGCATCGCTTCGGTCCACCGCACGCCTCCTCCCCTATCCAACGCAGAGGGGAGGACGGCGCCCGCGCACCTGCATGACTGCGGAGTTGTGGGCCGCTGGAGCGACTTCGCGCCGCCACATCCGACTCCGGGTCGAGAGACAGCCGTGCGCGCGGTCAGGGATGGAGTCACGTCGGTCCTGCTCCGGTCGACTACCTTCGGCGGCATGGTGACGTTCGAGTGGTACGACCGCCGTGCGGACGCCGACTCGCTGGCCGATCTGCTCGAGGAGCGAGGTCGCAGCTATGCGCAGCGCGCATGGGCGGCCCGCGAGCGGCGTGGGCCCACCCGGCCGACGGTCGTCGCCCGCTCTGGAAGCCAAGTGATCGGCTACATGGGTCTGCCCCGAGTTTGGTTGACACCTGACCTGTGAGGATCTGGTCCTCGCTGGAAGGATGTCCCCGTGGCAAAGCCGTATCCCAAGGAGTTCCGCGACGACGTCGTGGCCGTGGCCCGCAAGGGGCAGGTGCCGCTGACGCAGATCGCGAAGGACTTCGGTATCTCCGAAGGGTCGTTGTCGAACTGGATGAAGCAGGCCGACGTCGAGGACGGCCGACGGTCCGGGCCGACCCAGGCCGAGCGCGCCGAGCTGCGTGAGGCGCGCAAGCGGATCCGGGTGCTGGAGCAGGAGAACGAGGTCCTGCGCCGCGCGGCCGCCTACCTCGCGCAGGCGGGTCTGCCGGGAAAATAGTCTTCCCGCTCGTCCGTGAGATGGCCGCGGCCGGCGCCCGCATCAGGGTGCCGGTCGCGGTGGCGTGCCGGGTCCTGGGCCTGTCGACCCAGGGGTACTACAAGTGGCTCAAGAACCCGGTCTGCGACCGGGACTGGGACGACGCGCACGTCCTTGCCGCGATCTACGAGATCCATGGCGACGACGCGACACTCGGCTACCGGTTCATCACCGACGAGCTGGCCGACGAGCACAAGATCAGCGTCGGGGAGAACCGGGTGCACCGGTTGTGCCGGATCGCCGGCATCACCGCCAGCCACCACAAGAAGCGGTCCAAGCCCGCGACGGCCGGCCCCGCGCCGCACGACGACCTGCTCGCGGTGGTCGACGAGCACGGCGTGGTCCGTCACGAGTTCGTCGCGCACGCCCCGAACCAGGTGTGGCTGTGGGACATCTCCGAGCACCCCACCGCCGAGGGCAAGCTCTACATCTGCGCGATCAAGGACGTCTACTCGAACAAGATCGTCGGGTACTCCATCGACTCGCGCATGAAGTCGTCCCTCGCGCGGGCGGCGATGCGCAACGCGATCGCGCTGCGCTCACCGGCCGGCACGGTGTGTCATTCGGACCGAGGCGGCCAGTTCCGTGCCAAGGCGACCCAGCGGCTGCTGGCGAACAACGGCCTGGTCGGGTCGATGGGCCGCTCCTACGGCGCGGGCGACAACGCGAGCATGGAGAGCTTCTTCTCCCTGCTGCAGAAGAACGTCCTGAACACCCGCCGCTGGCACACCCGCGACGACCTGCGCCTGGCGATCGTGACCTGGATCGAGACCAAGTACAACCGCCGACGCCGCCAACGCGCCCTCGGCAAACTCACGCCCGTCGAGTTTGAGATGATCTACACGGCCGCAGACGCGGCCTGACTACCGCAAACCCCGAGTGTCAACCAGACCGGGGGCAGACCCAGCGACCCGAGCGGACGGTTCTCGTTCTTCAGATCGCTCGGCTTCGAACCCCTACTCCCGAACGACCCCACGGACGCCGTGTGCGCTCCGACACGCACTGTCCTCGAGCGGGCATCGTCGACCACACAACCCGGCTGAGAACCGATCGGAGCTGCGCTCGGTCCTCAGCCTCGGCTTGTCGGCGAGTCCGGGCCTCGGGCGGGACCGAGGGGTGAGGGTCGCGCATGTGATCCCCGAGGCTGCAGTCCGCATCAACCGCTTCTGCGCTTGGGCCACGGCACGCCGGCAGCGGCGGCAGCGGCGCGAGGTTGCCGATCTCGTCCAGGGCGAGGAGCAGCGGCGGGTCGAGCCGCGCACCGGGCGACGCCGCTGCGATCCGTCGGGCCGTTTCCACCATGTCCTCGACGAGCGCCGCAACGATCGGCGCCGCGGCGCCGGCCCCGGATGCGGTTCCCAGCACGTACAGCGTCCCGCGGTCGCGCAGGAACGCCGCGGGGTCGAACTCCTCGCCCTCCCGCGGCGAGACCGCGTCCAGCACCCGAGGGTCAGCCAGCGCGAACAGCGCCTGCCGGACACCGAGCCAGATGGAGTCGCGGGTGCGGGGGCCGGAGTTCGCGGCCTGCTCGAGCGCTTTGTCCCAGCCCAGCGCCGCCGAGGGTCGCCCCAGGATGGTGATGGCCTCGGTGACCGCCGCCGGGTCGAGCGACCACCGGTAGAGGTCCCGCACGGCCCGGCCGTCGAGGGCAGCAGCGTGCAGCAGCGCGCGCAGGACCGTCTCGGTCTGCGCCTGCCAGAAGTCGCCGCCGCTGGTGCCCCGTGAGATCCCGGTCCCGGCGGCCAGGCCTCGGGCGCGGATCATCGCGATCTGCGGGACGTCGCACCCGCGCACCGGCGACCACCGGAATCCGTCGGGCACACCAGCTGCGAGGGCCTGCGGATCAAAGACTGCGACCGGCCCGATCTCTCGCCTCGCCGCGTAGGTGGCGGCGAGGTTGTCCGGCCGGGTCGACGTCGTGACGACGGCGCCCGGGGCGTCGAAGAGCATCGGGATGACCACGTGCCCCTTGCCCGACCGCGGCGGCCCGACGACGAGGATCGAGTCCTCCACCGACGCCCACGCCTGCGCGCCGTGTGACCGGCCGAGCAGGTAGCCGACCTCGCGAGGGTGCGGGCGAGGCAGGGACGGCCGCGCATGGCGTGCGCGGCGGGTGACAGTCCGCGGCCTGGCGGCTTCCAGCACCTCGCTTCTGGTCGCGGTGCCCGGGAGGTTGCGCGGGGCGGCGCGACGACGTCGCGCATCCCCGCGGGACCATCGAACGAGTGCGATCCCCACGGCCGCCACCGCCGCAACCACGACACCTGTCACCGCCCATTAGGCGACCGGCCCGGGCATCGGCGTCCCCCACGCGGCGCTCGGATCGGACGGCTCGCGAACGACGGCGAGTGAGCCGGACAACCAGGCATGCGGCGCCTCGCGCCCAGTCACGACGGCCGCCCGCCGCAGCGCCTACCCACAGCACCCCAGCCGCACCGACGAGCGCAGCCAGAGCACCGAAGGCGACATCCGTCAGCGACCCCGACGGCGCCACGCGGCTCCCAGGCTCGCGTCCCACGCCAACGCTCACGGCCGCCCCGCCATCCGCGCCCCGGTGTCGAACACCTCGAGCTCACCGCGCGTCAGCTGGTGCTGGGTGACGAACGCCCGATCGCGGATGCGCCACAGCCCTTGCCCGACGCCGAGGGTCGGCAGCAGCTCCGTCTCGGTCTCGGTCAGCCCGAGCGCCAGGGCGGACCCGGCGAGCTGGTCGGCCTCCTGGCGGTAGACGATGCGCGTCGAGCAGTCGGCGAGCAGGCCCTGGGCCAGGGCGCGGACCTCCGAGCCGAGGTCGCCGATGGCGTCGAGGTCGGACAGCCGATGGATCACCTTGAGGTTGGCGATCCCGTACGCACGCGAGAGCTTCCACTGGGCCTGCATCCGCCGGATCAGCGCCGGGTGCCGCATGACCCGCCACGCCTCTCGACTCCCGTGGAGCCGGGAGCACGTCGGCGGCGATGGTCGAACCGCACCGACGCGCCAGGTAGTGATCCTGGAGCACCTGCGAGCGGCGATGCCCTGAGACCTACTGTGACGAGAAGTGGCCGATTCGGGCCCTTCGGGCAGACTTGCGTCGTGTGGCCATTCCGACGCAAGACTGCGCCGCGGGCCACTCCGCTGCCCCGAGGAACGGAACCTCAGCTTGGCGCCCCAGCGGACGCAGACGTCGATGCCGAAGCCCGTTCGACGACGCCTGCCACCGCGCCGCCGACCGACATGGTCGCCAGCAGCTTGGCCGCCATCTCGACACAGCTCGAGTCGATCGAGAGCGAGATGGCAGCACGTGCCCAACAGGACGCCGAAGCACGCAGGCGCCGCGCTGAGGATGCCCTCGTTCGTGACGCGATCGGCGATCCAAGCTCGCCCAGCGGGATTCTCTGCTTGTTCCTGCTCGCTCGTGGTTGGCAGATGCTGAAGCAGCAGTTGCTCACGTGGGAACGGGACCAGCAGCTGGTCGCAGTCGTCCACGTGCAGGACCCGGATCACGTGTCCCTGTCGCTCAACGGTGAGCGTCAAGTGCGGCTACTTGGCGTTCAGCGCGTGTACGACCACCTCGACGAGATCGAGCACCACGAGCGTGGAGGTCGGCTGCCCGGGTGGCTGGTCGCGGACTTCTGGTGGTCCAGTTGGTTGGTGCGACGGCCCGACGCGGACGATCGCTTCCCCGAGTGGTTCGACGGTTGGCGTCACGAGAGACTGCTCGATGACGGGCACCAGTTCACGCTGCTCGAGGGCGAGTTCGCTGGGGCGGTGGCGACACTGCCAGCAAGGCCAGCTCGCTGGATCAAGAACGCGCCGAGCACGCTCAACGTGACAATGCCCGATGGTCGCCAAGCGACCTTCTGGGCCAGCGAGGCGAATCGGGTCCTTCCCCACTTCAAGTCACCCGAAGACCAGACCGGGTGGGCGTTCCCGCTGCGGAACGTCGCATCGATCCTCGAACCCGCGTTGGCCATCCATGAGCAACTCGCCCCTCGCGGCTGGCGTTTCCGCGGATGCGGACCCTTTGCGATCTGGTTACCACAAGACGAGCGCCCGGTTCAGGTGGTGCTGATCCGATTGCCTTCCACGCCAACGCCTGCGGTGCGCGTGATCTTCACGGTCTCCGAGGGCATCGCGACCTCGGCCGACGTGACGCTGGTTCAGCTGACCGAGCGAATCGCCGAGGTCGAGGCGTACGAAGCCGGCGCGGTACCACCGGTGTGGGCGACCGACCGGCTGCCCTAGGCGCCGCCGGCTCTCGGGAGCGCAGATGGGTTGTCCGACCGTGCCCCGTCGGGCAAGCGCTCCTGAGCGTTCCACGCAACGGTGATCTGCTCGGACACGACGCGCTGCTCGGCGGGCCCTCCCGCTCGAGGCAGGGCCGAACCGTCAGGGGTACCCCTCGAGGCCGGGCAGCACGAGGTAGGCGACCATCGCCAGCTGCCCGTCGGTCTGATCGACCCCGCCGCCGGTGGGGCACCTGATCGTCACCACCTGCTGCACACCGGGCGAGGCGAGGACCCGGGCGCTGACCATCACCCACGTCCCGTCGGCAGGGTCACGACCGACCGCGCGGGCGACGTCGTAGGTGGGTCCCGCCTCACCCAAGGGCTCATCCAGGCCGCGCACGGCGAGCGCCGGGCCGGCCACGGTGTCGAGCTGCCGGAGACGGTCGGTGACCAGCGCGATCGAGGCGGTCTCGTCGTCAGTCCCGGGAGTCGCCTGCGCCGGGCCGAGCTCATCGAGCACCGTGCAGCCGTTGCCGGAGTTCTCCAGAGCGCGCGTCGCCGTGACGCCGGGCGACGGCTCGGGTGCGGAGGTCTGACCCGGTTGCGCGGACCAGTCCCAGACCTCCTCCAGGGTGTCGTGGAACAGCACCTCCTGATCCGCGGCGAGCGCGGCGCCGTCGGCGAACGTCAGGCTCGACGACGGCTCCCCCGGTGGCGGAGCGGTCCAGGACGGGGGTGACGTGCTGTCGTCGGCGTCGGTGGGCGAGGGTGCGGGCGCGCACGCGGCCAGGATTGCCGTCGCAAGCAGCGCCACGGCACCGGCCTTCGCCGCGGATCCGGCGTCGCTCGTGCTCACTCCCGGGACGCTACGCCGTCCGCTCCGCGTCCGGGCCGGAACCGGGAAGCGTCGGCGTGCGGGTCGGGCCGGTGGGCGTTCCCCGCTGGGCGAACACAGGCGCGGAATGGTCGACCGACCTGCGGTGGTTCGGAAGGGCAGCACGTGGTGCCTGATCCTTCGACGGGCACTCCCTCCAACGAGACGAGGTGTCCGCCATGACCGCCACGACCTTCGACGCCCCCACGACCACCGCCGGGCTCACACGGCAGGACCGCTGCGACCGCTGCGGCGCGCAGGCGTTCGTCAAGGCGACGATCCACACGGCCGACGACATGGAGCTGCTCTTCTGCGGGCACCACTTCCGGGCCCACGAGCTCAAGCTCGTCGCCGCCGGTGCCACGATCCAGGACGAGCGCCACCGCATCGACGAGCACTCGCCCGAGAGCTAGGCCCGGCAGCATGCGCCCGAGCGGATGACCGCCCGCATCGGGCCCGCATCAGCCTGGTGACGAAACGGCAACCCGCGCCCCCCGTGCGCTGAAGCCGCCCTAGCGTGCGGGCATGTCGACGAACGCGCAGGGATGGCCCACCCGGCTGCGGCGCGCGGGCGTGGCGGTCGTGCTCGTCGTGGGGGCGGGTGCTGCGATCGCGACGACGCCGGCCGTCGCGGAGTGCCCCGATCCGCCGCCGGACGGCGTCGTGAGCGACTTCTACGGACAGCAGGACTCCGACTGGGACATGGTGCGGGGGACGTCGCCCTCGGAGTTCGCCGTCAGCGGGTACGACATCGTCCAGGGACAGGTCAGTGCGCCATCCTGCCTGACCGCCGATGACGCAGGGGTCCCCGTCGCTGTCGACTTCATGCTCGGCTACGACCAGCTGGGCCCGATCCCGGAGGAGACGTTGCGGACACTGACCGTGGAGGACGGACTCGGACGCTCCTGGTCGCCGCGAGAGGTCACCACCCGGGAACGTTTCCCCGCGACGTCGGAAGGCGGCGAACAGTCTCGGTCCTACGCCCGAGTCCAGTTCCAGCTGCCGATCGACCTCGTGGCTCCGGTGTCGTTGCACCTGGGCGCCTTGGGCGATGCGACCCTCAGCGAGCTGTCCTTGGACGAGGCCCGACCGACACCCGACGCAACCTCGCCCGAGACGACATCGTGACCGCCCCGGTCCGTGGAGACCTCCTGCTGCACCACGTCGCCCTCGTGAGCCTCGCCGTCCTGCTGCTCAACGATCACGTGCTCAAGGCGGCCGCGCCGGGCTGGGTGACCGGGAAGCTGTCGGACGTCGCCGGACTGGCATTCTTCCCGTTCTTGCTGCTTACGGGCTATGAGGTGCTTCTGCGGCGAGCACCCTCCGTGCGGTCCGCACGGGCCGCCGCCGGGGTCACGGCCGTCGCCTTCGCGGCGGTCAAGCTCTCGGCCGTGGCCCGGGCGCTCTACTCGGGCACCGTGGGCCTGCTCCGCTACCCGGTCGACGTGCTGGTCGCCGGCGCGGACTCGCCGGTACCGGTCGTCGTCCAGCCCGACGCGAGCGACGTCGTGGCGGTCATCGCGTGCGCCCTGGTCGTGCTCGCTGCGCGGCGACGCATCACGCGGTGGGAGCGCGAGAACAGGGGTGCGGGGTGCCGGTCGGGCGAAGCCCGCGCAGGGTGAGGCGCCGCCAAACCGGACGCGGGTGGCCGAACCCGACGAACTCTCCGGCGGCAGGCCCGGACGGCCTGCCGGTTCACCCGTTCGCCACCGCCTGGCGGCCCGATCCCGTCCGATCGGGGGGGCAAGCACCTAGCCGACGAGGACCTGACGATGCCACGCCCCCGCACGCCCCACCTGTTCGCAGCCCGCGCTCTGACGACCGCGATCGGTCTGGCCACCGCCACGCTGCTCGCGTTCGTGGGCCTGAGCCCGTTGCCCGCGTCGGCCGCGACCACGCCGGACCGTCTGACGAGCGGGCAGCAGCTGGCGTCCGGGGCGTCGCTGGTGGCGACGACGAGCACGCACCGGCTGACGATGGGCGCGGACGGCGACGTGACGATCCGGCTGGGCAGCGGACCGGTGCTGTGGCACACGGGGACGACGGGCAACCCGGGTGCGCGTCTCGTGCAGCAGACCTCGGGTGCGCTCGAGGTGCGGTCGGCCACCGGGGCGCTGCTGTGGAGCACGGGCACGGCGTCGACGGGTGCGCGTTCGATCATCAAGCCGGACGGTGTGCTGTACACGATCGACACGGCGGGTCGGACGGCCTGGCGTTCGACGACGAACGGACCGGCGCTCAAGGTGGGCGGGACCGACCGGGTGGCCTCGGGCGGGCTGCTGCTGGCGGGCGAGCAGATCGCCGCGGGCGAGGCACGGCTGACCATGGGGACGGACGGCAACCTGGTCCTCACCTCGGCGGGCACGGCCGTGTGGCAGACGGGCACCGCCCTGCGCGGCGCGTCTGCCCGGGTGACGACGACCGGTGACCTGCAGGTCGTCGCGGGCACGTCGGTGCTGTGGTCGGCTCGAGCCGTCTCGGCAGGCGCGCGCCTGGTCGTCAAGGACCACGCGCGCATCTACCTGATCTCGACGGGTGGGGCGAACGTGTGGTCCTCCCCCGCAGCGCCCGTGGCGAAGGTGCCGACGGTCGTCCAGCTGCCGCTGCCCGCACCGCTGCCGGTGACCTCGGGCCTCGGTTCGTCCTCGGGCTCGAGCACCTCCGGCTCCGGCACGACGGGTGAGCGCACCTACGGCACGGTCCTCGCCCGTGCGGCGCAGTACGCGGACCCGACCTCGGTCGTGGCGCGTGCCGCGCAGACGGCACGCGCGGCGGGCCGTACAGCGGATGCGACGTTGCTGGACAAGATCGCGGGAGGCGGCTCGGCCCGCTGGCTGAGCACGGCCGACGGCACGTCGAGCGTGCGCACGTACGCCGCGGCGGCCACCGCGGCGGGCCGGACACCGGTGTTCGTCACCTACGCGATCCCGGACCGCGACTGCGGCAGCCACTCGGCGGGCGGCTTCACGACCTCCGCCGAGTACGACGCGTGGGCACGTGCCGTCGCCGCCGGGCTCGTCGGGTCGCGGGCCGTGGTGGTTGTCGAGCCGGATGCGCTGCTGCAGCTGGACCGCTGCGGCAACCGGACCGAGAGGCTGGGGATGCTGAGCCGTTCCGTGGACGCGTACGTCGCGGCGGGCGCCGAGGTGTACCTCGATGCGGCGAGCGCGAGCAGCTTCGGGTGGAGCACGGCCCAGCTGGTCGACATGGCGCAGCGGCTGCGCGCGGCGGGCGTCGACCGCGCGGCCGGCTTCGCGGTCGGTGTCGCGAACTTCCAGCGCACCGAGCACGAGGTGGCCTACGGCCGGTACCTGTCGGCTCTGCTGGGTGGTCCGGCGTTCGTGGTCGACACCTCGCGCAACGGCAACGGTCCGCTCGCCGGGCCGGACGGCACCGTGTGGTGCAACCCCGACGGGCGTGCGCTCGGTGCCCGCCCCGCCGCGACGGGCACGGGCCCGTACGTCGCGAACCTCTGGATCAAGTCGCTCGGCCTGTCCGACGGCACGTGCAACGGCGGCCCGGCCGCCGGGACCTACTGGGAGCCGTACCTGCTCGGACTGGCGTCCCGCGCGAGCTGGTGACGCCCTGCGGACCTCTCGGGTCCGCCGCAGACTGGGGCGCGGAGGTGGTGACCGTGACCGACACGTACCCGACCGTCGCGCAGGTGGTGCTCGACACCACCGATGCCCGCGCCCTCGCCGAGTTCTACCGGCGCCTGCTCGGCTGGACCTACCCGCCCGGCCACGAGCAGGTCGACCCGGCCGGTGACGACTGGCTGAACCTGCGCAACCCGGCGGGCGGCGTCGGGCTCGCGTTCCAGCAGGTGGAGGCCCTGCCGCCGTCGAGCTGGCCGGACGCCACGATCCCGCAGCAGCTGCACCTCGACCTGACGGTGCCGGACCTCGACGCGCTCACCGTGCAGCACGACCGCGCGCTCGACCTCGGCGCACGTGAGCTGCTGGACCGCACCGACGATCCCGACGAGCCGCTCTACGTCTTCGCCGACCCCGCCGGCCACCCGTTCTGCATCTTCGTCGCCTGACGTCGGTGCGCCGCGGTCAGCGGCTCAACGGCTCAGCGGCTCAGCGGCTCAGCGGTAGCCGTCCCACACGGGCGAGGGGAACAGCACGCGCTCGAACCGCAGCCACTCCTCGACGAGGTCGATCGTGGGGCTGCGGAACAGGCGGACCTGGATGCCGTCCATCGCCTCGAGGCTCATCTCGACGAGGTGCCGGATGTCGTCGAACGACGCGATCGACGGCGGCAGCCGCCAGGAGACGCCGCTGTACTGCTTCCAGACGGACGAGGGGCGGTCGGCGAAGTACGCGTGCGCGGGGTGCGCCTCCGAGGACGCCTCGGTGCCGAGCACCATGTACAGCTGGATGAGGTGCGGCCGGGTGGCGTTGAACTTCACGAGGTAGCGCAGGTACCCGGGGAACGAGGGCCCGTCGGGGTGCACGGCCTCGGGAGTGCCGGTGGCGATGTAGTCCTGCGGGGTGCCCGCACGGTCGTACTGCTGCTCGACGATGAGCTCGAGCAGGCCTTCCTTGTTGCGCACGTAGTGCAGCAGGCCGGCCTGGGTGATGCCGACCTCGTCGGCGACGTCCTGCAGGGAGACGCCGTAGAAGCCCTTGCGGGCGACGAGCCGGGTGGCGGCGGCGAGGATCTGCTCGGTGCGCTGCTCGGGGGTCAGCCGGACCCGCTTGCGCACCTCGCGAACGCCCTGCTGATCGGCCACGTCGCCACCTCCTTCGACGCGTGAGGCTATCGCGCTCACAGGTTCGGGTTTGACATGCCGGGTGGGTCGACCTAGTTTCCTCGCTGTTATCTAGTGGGTACTCGGTAGTGGGTCCGTGGCGTCGAAGCCTCGGGTCCGTGACTGCCGGGCACCACGGCGGCAGCCGCCGCCACCGCGTTCGACGAGGACCGCAATCCCACCCGGGAGCTCCGACGTCGGCGCACCTGGGTGCTCCAACCAAAGAAGGTGGACATGGAAACCCAGGCACCAGCAGCCGTCGCTGAGGCCGTGCTCGAGCCTGCTCGGACACCGGACGAGCTCGCCCCCGACACCGCGCAGCCCTTCACCACCGGCCGCACGATCCGCTTCGGTGCCGGCTTCATGCTCTTCGGCCTGCTGTGGTGCGTCGGCCTGATGATCGTCGCGGCCGTGCTCCTGCCGCAGCGGCTCACCGACCTGGGCGTGGCCTTCCCTGCCGCGATGCTCGGCACGATCAACGCGATCACCGCCGTGGTCTCGCTGGTCTCGAACCTCGTCGTCGGCAACCTGTCCGACCGCACGCGTGCCCGGTTCGGCCGGCGCACCCCGTGGATCCTCGGCGGCGCCGTGCTGGGTGGGCTCTCGCTCACCGGCGTCGGCCTGCTCGAGAGCCCGGTCCTGCTGACGGTCTCGTACTGCCTGTCGATGGTCGGCCTCAACATGATGCTGGCCCCGGCCGTCGCGGTCCTCTCCGACCGGGTGCCCATGCGCCTGCGCGGCACGATGTCGGCGCTCTACGGCGGTGGCCTCGTCGCAGGCCAGGCGCTCGGCACGCTCATCGGCGCGGCGTTCATCACCAACGCGGTGCCCGGGTTCGTCCTCGGCGGCGCGCTCATGCTGCTCGGCGGGGTCATCGCCCTGGTCCTGTGGCCGCGCGAGCTGTCGGCGGGGAACCTGCCCGCGAACGTCGGCGGCTTCAAGGAGCTGCTGGTCTCGTTCCGCCCGCCGCGCAACGCCCCCGACTTCTACAAGGCGTTCGTCGGCCGCCTGCTCATGCTGGTCAGCTACCAGATGATCACCGCGTACCAGCTGTACATCGTGCAGGACCACATCGGGCAGAGCACCAAGGAGTCCGCCGCGACGATCGCCACGATGTCGGTCATCACGATGATCGTGTCGCTGCTCGCCTCGGTCGGCGCCGGTCCCATCTCGGACAGGATCGGCCGCCGCAAGGTGCCGGTCGTCGTGGCCAGCGCGCTGTTCGCCGTCGGCATCGCGATGCCGTGGATCATGCCCACGACCACCGGCATGTTCCTCTACGCGGGCATCGCCGGCTTCGGCTACGGCGTCTACACCTCGGTCGACCAGGCCCTCAACGTCGACGTGCTGCCCAGCGTGGAGAACGCCGGCAAGGACCTCGGCATCCTCAACCTGGCGACCACGCTCGGCCAGACCGTCGGCCCGATCCTCACCTCGACGATCGTCGTGGCCACCGGCACCTACGCGGTGGCGTTCCCGGTCGCGATCGCGATGGCGCTGCTCGGGTGCGTGTTCATCCTGAAGATCCGCTCCGTGCGCTGACGCCTCGCTCACCGCACCAGGAGGGGGCCGTCTCCGCACCCGCGGGGTCGGCCCCCTCTTGCGCGCGTCCCAGGAACCGTCAGTCGACGGCCTCCGCGAGCGCTGCCCCCGTCGCCGCGCCCGCGTCACGCACGTGGCCGACGAGCGCGAGCACCAGCCCGAGGACGGCCCACCCGGCGAGGACGAGCCAGGGGAAGGCTGTGGGGGCCGCCGGGAAGTACGACAGGTCGCGCAGCAGCGTGCTCCCGGCACCGGGCGGGAACCACTGCCCGACGGCACCCCAGGGCGAGGCGATCATCTCGACCGGCATCGCCGAGGCCGAGATCGGGTTGGCGACGAGCAGGAACAGCACCGGCCCGAGCGCCACGCCCCGTCGGCCGACCACGGCGGTGAAGCCGACGATCACGCCGCTGATCGCGAGCAGCGCGAGGCCGACGGCTGCCGCGTCCGCCCAGAACGGGCCGACCAACGCCCCGAACCAGCCCTGCAGGACGGCCGTCACGCCGAGACCGGCGACGACCGCGTAGAGCCCGACGGCGGTCACCCGACGCCTGGCGCCCACGACGGTCGTGGAGATGACGACCCCGCCGAGGATCCCACCGAGCACGAGCGGGAACGTCGCCGCCCCGAGCACCACGCCCCTCGGGTCGTCCGTCGAGAGCGGCACGACGTCGGTGACGGCGACCGTGATCGGCGCGGCGAGCTCGACGCCCTGCGCCTGCGCCGCGGCGGTGAGCTGCGCCTGCAGCACGGGGGCGAGCCCGGCGAGGGTCTGCGCAACGACCGGGCTCGCGGCTGACGCGGTGAGCACCTCGGGCTCCGCTCCCAGGACGACGGCGCCGTAGACGTCGCGGCTCTCGATCAGCTCGACCGCGGCGGCCCGGTCCTGCGCAGGCGTCAGCGCGAAGGCCCCGGGAGCGCGTTCGTCGAGGGCCGCTCCGAGCGCGTCCGTGACCGCCTGGTCGCCCACGACGGCCACGGGCACGTCCTGCGCGTCGGCGGTCACGCTCGGCCACAGGAACGCCATGACGACGACCGCGAGCGCGGCGGCGAGCCCGAGGCAGGTGACGACGAGGTGCCGCCACGGGGTGTGCGGGGTGCGGGTCACGGGAGTCTCCCCTTCAAACCGAACGTTCGTTCTCTGTCGGTCCGAGGGTCCGCCCATGCCGCCGGGGTTGTCAAGAACGATCGTTCGTTTTTATGGTGTCCCGTGCCCAAGGTCACCGAGGAGTACCGCGACGCCCGCCGCCAGGAGATCGCCGACGCCGCCCTGCGCGTCTTCCGCCGCCGCGGCTTCCAGGCGGCGTCGATGGCCGAGATCATCGCCGAGTCGGGCATGTCGGCCGGCGCCATCTACGGGCACTTCCGCTCACGCGAGGAGATCGTGCACGACGTCGCCGGCCGGGTCATCGGCGCCCGGATCGCCGACGTCGAGCAGCTCGCGACCCTCGAGCCGATGCCGGCGCCCCGGACGGTCGTACGCACGATGATCGCCGGCCTGGAGCGGGAGGTCGGGGACCTCGGCGCGATCGTGCAGCTGTGGGGCGAGGCGATCACCGACCCGGCGATCCGCGAGCTCGCCGCCGGGATCTACCGGCGGATGTCGACGGTCATGGCCGGGTACCTGGCCACCTGGCACGAGCAGGTGCAGGGCCGCACACCCGAGCAGGCGGCGACCCTCGCACGCGCGCAGGTGCCGCTGTTCGTCGCGGCCATCCAGTCGTACACGCTCACCGGCGCCCTGGTGGACGACTTCGACCGCGAGGCGTACCTCACCGCGATCGAGGCGCACCTGCCCGGCTGAACCGGCTGATCCGGGCCGAACCGGCGGAACCGACGGGAAGCGCGGAGCGGGCACGACGAAGCACGGGTGCCGTCGACCCCTCCGGTCCGGCGGCACCCGTGCAGATCGTGTACGGCTCAGCCCTCGAGGACCGCCAGCCCCCACGGCCCGAGCGCGAGCACGTCACCCGCGGAGACGTCCGTCCCGTCGAGCAGCGACCGGCCGGAGACCGGGCTGGCGACCTCGACCAGGGCGGCCGAGTAGTTGAGAAGGTAGGTCACCGCACGCCCCTGGGCGTTGGTGCCTCGCCGCACGGTGACCGCACCGGCCAGGTCCTGCGGCCACGCCCACAGCCCCGCGTCGCGCAGCGCGAGCTCGAGGACCGCGGAGAGCAGCTCCGGGCTGGTCATCGTTCCCAGGTGCCACGCCGTGCCCTGGCCCGCGCGGTGGCGGGTGATCGCCGCGTCGCCGCGGTACGCGTCGTGGTCGTAGGACGCGAGCACCTCGGCGCCGGTCGGCTGCAGCAGCTCCATGAACTTCTGCGCCTGCGGTGCCTCGGCGCCCTCGGTCGCTCCCTCGGCGTAGGTGCCCGCGAGGTCGCCGTGCAGCGTCAGGCCGACCCCGTCCGGCAGCGTGAACTGGTTGTACGTCAGGCCGAGCGTGTCCGTCAGGCCGTGCGGCTGGGCGTCGTGCCAGACCTTCACGTGCTCGTTCGTCACGGCCGAGCGGAACGTGGTGACCAGGTGCCCGCCGCCGGCCACGAAGTCGCGCAGGCGGTGCAGCGTCGACTCGGGCGCGCTGTACAGCGCGGGGGCGAGGACCATCGCGTACCGGCCCAGGTCCTCCTCGTCGGGCGAGACGAAGTCAACCTCGACGTTCAGGTCGAACAGGGCGTCGTAGACCCAGCGGAGCACGTCGTTGTAGCCGATCGAGCTGCCGAAGACCCCGTTGATGAAGCCGGTCTCGATGGTGAACCACTGCAGCGCGGTGAGCGACTCGTTGCTGACCATGACCGCGACCCGGTTCTGCTTGCGCAGGTGCACCAGCGAGTCGCCGACGCGGGCGACCTCGGCGCCGAAGACACCGGCCTCCTCGTACGTGGGGTTCGAGGCCAGGTCGTGGCTGAGCAGCCCCTTCCAGTACGTCTCGAAAGAGTTGTGGATGGAGTGCCAGTGCCAGTACATGACGGCGTCGGCGCCGCTGGCCAGGTGGCTGAACGCCTGCAGCCGCAGCTGGCCCGGGTAGGGCAGCCAGCCGGGCTGACCCTGCGCCTGCGTCTCGAGCACCAGGTAGTTCGCGCCGCCCTTGATGGAGCGGGTCATGTCGCCGCCGAACGCGATCTCCTTGCCGGTCAGGCGCGACTGCGTCGGGTGGTAGATGTCCACGCCGGCGATGTCGACCGTCTTGGCAGCCTTGAAGTGGTCGACCGAGGGCTGCAGACCGTACGACCAGCCCGGGCCCCAGTCGAAGTCGAAGTTCTGCGTGACGAACTGGTCCTCGCGCGCGTACTCACGGACGAGCCCCGACTGCCAGCCCAGGTAGTCCTCGACGAGCCGGCGGCGGAACTTGTCGAACTCGGCGGCGAGCGAGCCGTTGATCGTGCCGCGCACGTCCGGGAAGTCCTCCCAGGCGTCGATCCGGTTGGACCAGTACGCCAGGCCGAACGCGTCGTTGAGCGCACCCAGGTCGTCGTCGAACTGCGCGCGCAGGTACTTCACGAACGCGCGCTGCACGTTGGTGCCGGCTGCGCCGTAGTACTTGGTCTCGTTGTCGATCTGGAAGCCGATGACGCCGGAGCGGTGCGCGGTGTGCTCCAGGAGCCGGCGGATGACCCGCTCGGCGTGGAACAGGAACGTCGGGTTGGTGACGTCCATGATCTGCCGGGCGCCGTAGCGACCCTCGCCGGCGTTGGTCACAGCCAGCACCTCGGGGTGCGACTGCACGAGCCAGGTGGGCACGGCGTACGTGGGGGTCCCGACGATCACGTGGATGCCGGCGGCCTCCATCGCGTCGAGCGCACGGTCGACGTGCGTGAAGTCGAAGACCCCGGGCTGGGGCTCGAGCGTGCTCCACGTCGACTCGGCGATGCGCACCACGTTGATGCTCGCGGCGTGCATCATCGCGACGTCGTCGTCGATGCGGTCGCTCGGCATGTACTCGTCGTAGTACGCCGCGCCGAACAGAACCTTGTCCATGGCCTCGGTCACCCTTCACGTCACCTTTGATCGTGCGTCCCGGGTGCGGTGGGCCCCGGGGAGGGCTCCGTCGCCGTCGGGGCGTCGGAGCCGGAGCACACTCTACCTACTGTGTACTCGGTAGACCTAGATCGTCTTTTCGATCACTGGGAATATAGTTCCGCGGCATCCAGTTGAGCCGGCCATGGACTTCTTCGACGCCCTCGTGCGGTACGAGGTGCACCTCTGGAACCACCTCGACGAGCACGTCCGCGACCTCGGCATCTCGCTCGGCACGCTGCACGGCCTGCGGGTGATCCACCGGCACGACGGCCAGTGCCGGGTGCAGGAGCTACGCGCCGACCTCGGCATCACCGTCGGCGCAGCCAGCAAGTTCGTCGACCGGCTTGAGCGCGACGGTCTCGCGGTGCGCAGCGCCCACCCGAGCGACCGCCGCTCGTCGCTCGTGACCCTCACGCCCGCCGGCGCGCTGGCGCACGAGCGTGGCGTCGCGGCCGTCGAGACCGAGCTAGCCGCGCTGCTCGCCGACGAGCCCGACATCGCCGCCACCACCGCCACGCTCCGCCGCCTGCTCGGTCGGCTGCAGCCCGAGGCTGCCGGATCCGAGCAGTGAGCGGCACCATGCGCGCGGTCGTCCTCGACGGCCCCGGCACGCCCGAGGCGCTGCGCCTGCGCACCGTGCCGGTCCCCCGACCCCAGCCCGGCCAGGTGCTCGTGCGGGTCCGGGCGTTCGGCCTCAACCGCTCCGAGCTGCACTTCCGGCGCGGCCAGGCCACCTCCGGGTCGTTCCCCCGCATCCCCGGCATCGAGGCCGCGGGCGTCGTCGAAGAGGCGCCCGGCGGCGAGCTCGCACCCGGCACGCAGGTCATGGCGATGATGGGCGGGATGGGTCGCACGATCGACGGCGGCTACGCCGAGCACGTCGTCGTCCCCGCCGCTCAGCTCGTGCCGTTCAGCAGCGACCTGCCCTGGGACGTGCTCGGTGCCGTGCCCGAGATGCTGCAGACCGCCCACGGCTCGTTGGCCGTCGGCGTCCGGGCCGAGCCCGGGCAGAGCCTGCTCGTGCGCGGCGGCACCTCGTCGGTGGGTCTGGCCCTTGCCGTGCTCGGTCGGCTGCACGGGCTCACCGTCCTGTCGACCACGCGCTCCCCCGCGCGCCGCGCGCTGCTCGAGGCCCACGGCGTCGACCACGCGCTCGTCGACGACGGGAACGTGGCGGAGCAGGTCCGCCGCATCCTGCCCGACGGCGTCGACGGAGCCGTCGAGCTGGTCGGCGTCGACATGCTGCGCGACACCCTGCGCTCCGTGCGCCCGGGCGGCACCGTCTCCTTCACCGGGATGCTCTCCGACCGGTGGACGATCCCGGAGTTCTACCCGATGGACTGGCTGCCGAACGGCGTGCGCCTGACCGCGTACTCCGGCGACGCGGCCGACCTGCCCGCACCCGTGCTCCAGGGGTTCCTCGACGCCGTCGCCGACGGCCGCGCCCGCGTACCCGTCGGACGCGTCTACCGGCTCGACGACATCGTGCAGGCGCACCGCGACATGGAGGCCGGAACCGTCGGCGGCAAGGGCGTGGTCGTCCTGTGAGCCGGTCCCCGAGCACCACGACGTCCTTGCGCGCCCGCGACCTGGCCAGCCCCACCCGGGTCACCGCGGCACTCGTCGGCACGCTCGCGCTGCAGAGCGCCGTGCCACCCTTCGCGACCGACATGTACACCCCCGCGTTCCCGCAGGTGACGGCCGACCTGGCCACCCAGGCCTCCCTCGTCGGCCTCACGCTCACCGCGTTCTTCCTCGGGCTGGGTGCCGGTCAGCTGATCGGCGGGCCGCTCTCGGACCAGCGCGGCCGTCGCATGCCGATCATCCTCGGCGGTCTGGTCTGCACGATCGGCGCCGTCGGGTGCGCGCTCGCACCCTCCATCGGCCTGCTCGTGGCCGCGCGCGTCGTGCAGGGCCTCGGCGGCGGCATCGCGTCTGCGGTGGCCCGAGCGGTGCTGGTCGACGTGGCCCGAGGCGACCAGCTGGCCCGACTCATGGCGGTGCTCATGGCGCTCGGTGGCCTGGCGCCCATGATCGCCCCGGTCGCCGGCGCGGGCGTGCTGACCGTCGGCACCTGGCGCACCGTGTTCTGGGCGCTCGTCGCGCTCGGCCTGCTGATGACCGTCACCGCCGTGCGCTGGATCCCCGAGACCCTGCCGCCGTCCCGTCGGCACGCCGGCGGCCTAGGGCGGTCGGTCGCCCGGTTCGGTGAGGTCCTGCGCATCCGACCGTTCGTCGGGTACATGCTCACCTCGTCGTTCTCGGCGTTCAGCATGATGGCGTACGTCGCCAACGCGACCTACGTGCTGCAGGTGCAGAAGGGCATGGGCACCTTCCCGTACGCGCTGTTCTTCGCCTCGACCGCACTGGCCCAGGTGCTGCTCTCGCTCGTGAACGCCCGGCTCGTCGGCCGGTTCCGGCCGCGCCGCCTGATCCTCGTCGGGCTGTCCGCCTCGACCACGGCGGTGCTCGCCCTGACCCTGGGCGTGCTCGTGTGGGACACGCCGCTGGTCCTCACCTGCGCCGGGTTCCTCGTCCTCATGGCCGCGCAGGCGTTCATCTTCGGCAACGCCGGTGCGCTCGCCGCGGGGCAGGCCACGCACATGGCGGGCTCGGCCTCCGCCGTGCAGGGCGTCGTCCAGGCGCTCGCCATGGCGCTCGCCGCACCGCTGGCCAGCGCGGGCGGCGGCGCCACGGCCGTCCCGATGGTGCTGGTGATGCTCGTCGGCGTCATCGGCTCGTGGGTGGCGTGCGGCATCGTCGTCCCCCGACCTGCGGCGATCCCCGCCGCAGCCCCCCACGACAGCGCGGAGGCCTCCCGGTGATCGAGTACCGGTCAGTGACGAAGACCTACCCGGGCGGCACGACGGCCGTCGACGAGTTCGACCTGACCATCCCCGCCCACCGCACCGTGGCCCTCGTCGGCTCGTCCGGCTCGGGCAAGACGACGCTGCTGCGGATGGTCAACCGCATGGTCGAGCCCACCTCGGGCACCGTCCTCGTCGACGGGCAGGACGTGCGCGACGTCGACCGGGTCGCCCTGCGCCGGTCGATCGGGTACGTGATGCAGGCCGGCGGGCTGCTGCCGCACCGCACCGTGGTCGACAACGTGGCGACCGTCCCGGTGCTGAGCGGCGTGCCCCGCCGCCGCGCCCGCCTGCAGGCCCTCGAGCTGCTCGAACGCGTCGGGCTCGACCCCGCCCTGGGTCGTCGGTACCCCGGCCAGCTCTCGGGCGGTCAGCAGCAGCGCGTCGGCGTCGCCCGGGCGCTGGCCGCCGACCCGCAGGTCCTGCTGATGGACGAGCCTTTCGGTGCGGTCGACCCGATCGTGCGCCGCGAGCTGCAGGACGAGCTGCGACGCCTGCAGGCCGAGCTGGGCAAGACGGTCGTGCTCGTCACGCACGACGTCGACGAGGCGTTCCGGCTCGCCGACCAGGTCGTGATCCTGCGCGCAGGCGCCCGGGTCGCCCAGGCGGGCACACCCGCGCAGATCCTGGCTCACCCGGCGGACGACTTCGTCCGGGCGTTCGTCGGCGCCGACCGGGCCGAACGGACGCTGAGCACGCGTGACGTGCGCGGCCGTCAGGTGCTCGTCGACGGTCACGGGCACCTCGCGGGGGTGCTCGCCCCGTGACCTGGTTGTCCCACGCGTGGCCGCAGGTCCTCGACCTGACCCGCGCGCACCTGCTGCTGTCCGTCCAGGCGATCGCCCTCAGCCTGCTGCTCGCCGTGCCCGCCGGGTACGCCGCCGCCCGGTTCCCCCGCGTCGGCGGCGCGCTGACCAGTGCGGCGACCCTGCTGTACGCGGTGCCCGCGCTGCCGCTGCTGATCATCGTCCCCGCGGTGCTGGGCGTGCCGCTGCGCTCGACCACGACCGTCGTGGCCGCGCTGACCGTGTACGGCGTCGCGCTCATGGTCCGCAGCGCCACCGACGCGTTCACCGCGGTGGACCCGTCCGTCCGACAGGCGGCGCAGGCCGTCGGGCACTCCCGCTGGTCGCTGGGCTGGCGTGTCGACCTGCCGCTCGCCGTCCCGCTCCTGGTCGCCGGGGCTCGGGTCGTGTGCGTGAGCACCGTCGGCCTGGTCACCATCGGCGCGCTGATCGGGGTGCCGAGCCTGGGGACGCTGTTCACCGACGGGTTCCAGCGCGGGATCGTCGCCGAGGTCGCCACCGGGGTGCTCGGCACCGTCGTGATCGGGCTGGCGCTGGACGGCCTGTGCGCGCTGACCGGCCGTGCGCTGACGCCGTGGGCACGCACCGCACCCGAGCCGCACCGGCCCCACGCACCCGTCCGCGCGGGGCAGGAGGTCACGACGTGAGCCTCTTCGAGGCCGCCCTCGCGTGGCTCACCGACCCCGCGCACTGGACCGGGGCGGGGTCGATCCCCGTCCGCACCGCCCAGCACCTGGCCGTCACGGCCGCGGCGGTGCTGCTCGCCGCACTGGTCGGCCTACCCCTCGGGGTCCTGGTAGGCCACACGCGCCGCGGACGGCTCGTCGTGGTCGCCCTCGCCGGGGCGGCACGGGCCGTCCCGACCCTGGGCCTGCTCACGCTGCTCGGTCTGGCGCTCGGCATCGGGCCGCGCGCACCGCTGGTCGCCCTCGTCGTCCTCGCCGTCCCCTCGCTGATCGCCGGCGCGTACGCGGGGGTCGCCGGGGTGGACCCCTCGACGCTCGACGCGGCGCGGGCGAGCGGCATGACCGAGGGGCAGGTCGTCCGGCACGTCGAGCTGCCGCTGGCCGGGCCCGTGATCGTCGGAGCCCTGCGTGCCGCGACCCTGCAGGTCGTCGCCACGGCGACCCTCGCCGCCTACGTGGCCGACCTCGGTCTCGGCCGCTATCTCTTCACGGGTCTCAAGACCCGTGACTACGCCCAGATGCTCGCCGGCGCACTGCTCGTCACCGCCCTCGCCCTGCTGCTCGAGGTCGCGCTGTCCGCCCTCCACCGGGCGAGCGCCCGGCACGCCGACCCCACCCGTCCCCGCCGGACCCTCCGACGGGCGCCCCTCCCGGAAGGACACCCGTGAGCACCACCACCCGCCTGGCCGCCCTCGCCGTCGCCTGCCTCGCCCTGACGGCCTGCGCGAGCAACGACCCGCTGGCCGCCCCCGCCGAGGCAGGCACCGCCGATGCCAGCGCGACCATCGTCATCGGCTCGCAGGACTACTACTCCAACGAGATCATCGCCGAGGTCTACGCCCAGGCCCTCGAGGCCGCCGGCTACGCGGTCGACCGCCAGTTCCGCATCGGGCAGCGCGAGGCCTACCTGCCCGAGATCGAGGACGGCACCATCGACCTGTTCCCCGAGTACACCGGCCCGCTGCTGCAGTACTGGGTCCCGGACACCTCCGCGCGCCTGGCCGACGACGTGTACGCCGCGCTGGCCGACGCCACCCCGGACGGCCTGCGCGTGCTCGACCAGTCGCCGGCCACCGACCAGGACTCCTACATGGTCACCCGCGCGTTCGCCGACCAGTGGGGGCTGACCACGATCGACGACCTGGCGAAGGTCGCCACACCCCTGACGCTCGGCGGCAACTCCGAGGGCGAGACCCGCCCCAACGGCCCGGCCGGCCTGAAGAGCACCTACGGCATCGACGTCGGCTTCACCCCGATCGAGGACGGCGGCGGCCCGCTGACCGTCAAGGCGCTGCAGGACGACGACATCCAGCTCGCGATCATCTATACGGCCGACCCGTCCGTGCGGAAGAACAACCTGGTCGCCCTGGAGGACACGCAGGGGCTGTTCCTCGCCTCGCACGTCGTGCCGCTGGCCAGCGACGACGTCGACGCGGGTGCCGCCGCGGTCATCGACGAGATCAGCGCGACGATGACCGCCGACGAGCTCGTGGGGCTCAACGCCCGCAGCGTCGACGAGGAGCTGCCCGCCGCCACCATCGCCACCGACTGGCTCACCGAGCACGACCTGTCCTGACACCCACCGCCGTCATGACGTCCCCACCCTCTCGCGGACGCTACGTCGTCCCCCCGGGGCGGGTCAGACCCTGGCGGGCCCATCCGCGGAGCACAGGACGCCGAGAGGGTGACTCCCCGCGGTCGACGGACCCGGGGAGCCACCCTCGTGGTGAGCGCCCGGCTACGCGCTCCGGGCCCGGCGACGCACCGCGAGGAGCACCGCGCCGCCCGCGAGCAGCAGCACGGCGAGCACGGCCGCCGCACCCACCTCGGCGCCCGTCGACGCGAGCGAACCGCCCGTCGCAGCGGCCACGACGATCTCCACCTGCGCGAGCAGCGTGCCGTCGAGCGTGCGCACCTGCACGTGGTGCGTCCCGGCAGGCAGGTCGCTCGGCACGGTGACGGTCACGGTGGCGGTGCCGTCGACCACGGCCACGCGGGCCAGCGCTCGGTACGTGCTGGCGACACCGACCTCGACCTCCGGGACGGTCAGACCGTGCACCGTGATCGTGACCTTCTCGCCCGGACGCGCGGAGGTGCGGCTGAGCTCGACCGTCGGGGACCCGGTGGACCCGGTCGACCCGCCGGACGCCGTCGGGGTCGGCGAAGGCGTGACCGTATCCGTCGGGGTGGCCGTCGGCGTCGGGCCGCCGGGGGCGGTCAGGGCGTCGAGGGCGTCCGCGAGCAGGGTTGCGGCGGCGTCCACCTGGTCCTGCGCGGGTGCGAGTGCGCCGAGCACCACGCCGGCGACGGCCACGGCCTCGTCGAGGTCGGCGAGCGAGCCCGCCGTCCAGAGGTCGCGGTCGACCGCTGCGGCCTGCGCCACGAGGTCCTCGAGCGCGGACGTGTCGGCCGCGGCTCCGGCCGTGCGGATCAGCCGGACGTCGTCGACCGTGCCCCAGGCGCCGCCGGAGAGCGTGGCGTCCACGCCGAGGGTGACGACGCCGTCGGCGCCGACCTCGACCGGGACCTGCGGGCTGTTCCACAGGCGCCAGCCGGTCAGCGCGAAGGGTGCGGACGTCGTGCCCTGCGCGGTCGTGGCGGTCAGCAGGACCTGGTCGCCCGAGCCCGCGCCGCCGCCCTGGGCCGTGGCGACGAGCGTGTAGGAGCCGGCGGGCACGCCCGTGAGCTGCTGCGTGAGGCCGAACGTGTACGCCGTGCCGGCCCAGAAGCTGAGCGCCCGGGCGCCCGTGGCGGCGTCACCGGTGCCGGTGATCGAGGCGCCCGTGCCGGTCAGGGTCCACATGCTCACGTCGGCGTCCTCGAACCCCGGGTTGCGGACGGGGTTCTCGGCGGTGACCACGACGGTCGCCGTGACGCTCGTGCCCGACGCCGTGGTGCCGGGCACGGGGTACGTGCCGGGGCCGTCGATCCAGCTCACGGCGTCGCTCCAGGTGACGGCCTCCTGCTCGACCGTGGCGTCGTTGTAGGTGACGGCGACGGTGGCCGGCAGCGTCACGGGTGCGCCGTCGGCGACGGTGACCTGCACGTCCTCGACGGACACGACCGCCCGCGGGGCGGTGGCCCCGGTCCGCACGTACGAGAACACCTTGAGCGACTCCAACGGGGTGCCGTCGGCGGCGAACATCGCCTGGTTGTCCCACGCGGAGCCGCCGTACCACTCACCGGCGTCGTCGGGGTCGTACTCCCCGGCGTAGCTGGACGCCCAGCCGGAGCCGAACTCGTCCCACAGGAGCTTGTTGGCCGCGAGCTGCGAGGCCGGGCCGACGGGGATCCAGGCGGGCTCCCAGTAGAAGACGCCGAGCCCCGCGTCGCCGACGGCCGCGACGGCCGCGATGACGTCGCGCACCGCGGTGGCCTGGCCCTGCACGGACACCGGGTACTGGTTCGTGACGTTCGAGGAGGTGATGACGTCGGGGTGCCCGTCGCCGTCGTCGAGCGTGTACGCCCACGAGGTCTCGGCGACCAGGACCTTCTTGCCGTAGGTCGTGGCGACGGTCGTCAGCACGTTCGTCAGGTTGCTCAGCGTGCCGTGCCAGTACGGGTAGTACGAGCTCGCGAACACGTCGTAGTCGACGCCGTAGGTGGCCAGGTTCGCCGCGTACCCGGCGTAGCGCCCGGTCGTCTCGGGGTTGGTGAAGTGCACCGCGACGAGCGCGTCGGGCAGCACGTCACGGACCGCGGCGGAACCGGCGCTGAAGATCTCCGCCATGCCGGGCCAGCCGGTGACCCCGGCGACGGCGTTGTTCGTCTCGTTGCCGATCTGCACCATGCCGACGTCGACGCCGGCGTCCTCCATCTGCTGCAGGGCCGCGGCGGTGAAGTCCTGCACGGCGGTGGCCTTGTCGGCGACCGCGAGCGCCGCCCAGGCCTTGGGTGCCTTCTGCTTGGCGGGGTCGGCCCAGAAGTCGGAGTAGTGGAAGTCGACGAGCACGCGCAGCCCTGCGTCGGTGGCACGACGGCCGATCTCGACGGCCCGGTCGACGTCGACGCTGCCGCCGCCGTACCCGTGGCCTGCGGCGTCGAACGGGTCGTTCCAGACGCGTACGCGCACGTAGTTCACGCCCGAGTCGGCGAGCACGTCGAACAGGTCGGCGGGTGCGCCGGCGCTGTCGCGGAACACCACGCCGGAGGCCTCCTCGGCGAGCACGGAGGACACGTCCACGCCGGTGATGAAGTCGTCGGCGAGTCCGTCGACCTTCGGCACGACGATGCCGGCCTCGACGGGTCCGTCGTCGACCGCGCGGGCGGACGGGGTGGCGGGTGGTGCGGCGAGCAGGGTCGCGCCGAGCGCGGCGACGGCCGCCAGCCGGACGGGTGTCCTGCGCAGGTGTGCGGGCATGCGCAACGTTCCTTCCCTTCGATCGTCATCGTTCGAACAGGGCCGGCGCGGGGTGGTGGTGGAGCGTGCACCGACGTCGTCGTCGACCCCGGCGGGCGTTCGGACTGTACACGGTCCCAGTCCGATACGCCCCGTTCCGGTGCGGATCTGTCATCCATCCGAGACCTTCTGTGGCGTGACCTACTGTGATCGGTCCCAGACTCAGTCACCGGCACAGCCGCCACCGCCGCGGCGCACGGCACCCGAGAGCCGCACCACCACGGGCGCACGCGCTCGCCGGGCGCGGCCCCGCCCGGTGCGCCACCATGACCTCGGGCGACCGTCCTGGTCCGGGGGCCGCCGGCGAGCCGGAGGTGGCGGCGGATGAGCGCGCAGGGGTCGACACGGGACGAGGTCGCCACGGCGGCGGCCGGGGCGGTGCTGCTGACCCTGGCGTCCGCGCAGTTCCTCATGACGCTCGACAGCTCCGTCATGAACGTCTCGATGGCCACCGTCGCCAACGACGTCGGCACGACGATCACCGGCATCCAGACGGCCATCACGCTCTACACGCTCGTCATGGCCACGCTCATGATCACCGGCGGCAAGATCGGCACCCTGATCGGCCGCCGCCGGGCGTTCTCGATCGGCTGCGTCGTCTACGGCCTCGGCTCGTTCGTCACCGGGCTGGCGCCGAACCTGACCGTCCTGATCATCGGCTGGTCGTTCCTCGAGGGGATCGGCGCGGCGCTCATCATGCCCGCGATCGTCGCGCTGGTGGCAGGCAACTTCGAGCCGTCGGCACGGCCGCGCGCGTACGGTCTGGTCGCGGCCGCCGGTGCCATCGCCGTGGCCGTCGGGCCGCTCGTCGGCGGGGCCGCCACCACGTACCTGTCCTGGCGGGTCGTCTTCTTCTCCGAGGTGCTCGTCGTCCTGGTGATCCTCGTGCTCTCGCGGCGGATCAAGGACATCCCGACACGCGCCACCGGACGCATCGACCTGGTCGGCACCCTGCTGTCGGTCGTCGGGCTGGGCACCGCCGTCTACGGGATCCTGCGCTCGAGCGAGTGGGGGTGGATCGCCCCGAAACCCGGCGCGACCGCGATCCTCGGCCTGTCGATGACCTTCTGGTTCGTCGTCGTCGGCGCGTTCGTCGTGTGGCTGTTCGTGCTGTGGGAGACGCGGCTCGAGCAGAACGGCGGCGACCCGCTGGTGCGCCCGACGATGCTCGCGAACCCTCAGCTCGTCGGCGGCCTGCTGATGTTCTTCTTCCAGTTCCTGCTGCAGGCGGGCACGTTCTTCATCGTGCCGCTGTTCCTCAGCGTCGTGCTCGAGCTGCCGGCCGTGGAGACGGGCCTGAAGATCATGCCGCTGTCGGTGGCCCTGCTGCTGGCCGCCGCGGGCATCCCTCGCCGGTGGCCGCACGCCTCGCCGCGGCGCGTGTCCCGCATCGGCGTCATCCTCATGCTGCTCGGGATCGTGGTGCTGATGAGCGGCATCCGGCTGGACGCGTCCGCCGCGGTCGTGGCCGTCCCCATGGTGCTCATCGGCCTGGGCATCGGCGCCCTGTCGTCCCAGCTCGGCGCCGTGACCGTCTCGGCCGTGCCCACCGAGGAGAGCGGGGAGGTCGGCGGTCTGCAGAACACCGCCACGAACCTCGGCGCCTCGCTCGGCACCGCCCTGGCCGGGTCCGTGCTCATCACGGTGCTCACGACGTCCCTGATCGCCGGCATCCAGGACAACCCCGACGTGCCCGAGCAGGTCCGGTCCCAGGCCAGCGTGCAGCTCGCCTCGGGGGTCCCGTTCCTGTCCGACACCGCCCTCGAGAGCGCGCTCACCGAGGCCGGCGTCGACCCGACGACGACGCAGGCGGTCGTGCAGGAGAACCAGGTGGCCCGGGTCGACGGTCTCGACTCCGCCCTGGCGACGCTCGCCATCCTCGCGGTCGTGTCACTCTTCTTCACCGGCCGGATCCCCCGCGAACCCCCGGGCGCCACCGCACCCGACGCGACGCCCGACCCGACGACGGCCGAACCCGTCTGACGCTCCTCCCCGAGGCGCCCGAACAACCCGAGGACCGCACCGCCATGGCCACACCGCACATCGCCGCCCAGCCGGGCGACTTCGCCCCCGACGTCCTCATGCCCGGCGACCCGCTGCGCGCCCGCCGCATCGCCAAGGTGCTCACCGACGCACGGCTCGTCACCGAGGTCCGCGGCATCGCGGGGTTCACCGGCACGTGGGAGGGCCGGCCGGTGTCGGTCCTCGCCTCGGGCATGGGGGTCCCGTCGATCAGCATCTACGCGACCGAGCTGTTCCGCTTCTACGGCGTGCGCCGCATCGTGCGCATCGGCACCTGCGGCGGGATCGGCCCGCACCTGGCGCTCGGCGACGTCGTCGTCGCGACCGCGGCGCACACCGACTCGGCCGTCACCGCCACCCGCCTGCCCGGCGTGCACTACTCGCACGCGCCGTCCTTCGCCCTGGCCGCCGCCGCCGTGCAGGCCGCCCACGACGAGCCCGGCACGACCGTGCACGCCGGCGCCGTGCTCACCTCGGACGCCTTCTACTCCGGTGAGAGCGACCTGCTGACCCACCTGGCCGCGCGCGGCACGCTGGCCGTCGAGATGGAGGCGGCCGGCCTGTACGCGACCGCGGACGTGGAGCACGGCGAGGCGCTCGCGCTCATGACCGTCAGCGACCTGATCGGCCGGGACGTCGAGATGTCGGCCGCCGAGCGCGAGACCACGTTCGACCGCGCCCTGCGGATCGCCCTGGCCGCCCTCGCCGCAGCCTGAGCCGCCGCACCCTCACCCCCGTCGCGGCGCCGGGCCGACGCGCGCGCCGGCTCGTCCGGGAGCACAGTGAAGGTGACGCCCGTCGCGGCGCCGCCGCACGGTGCGCTCCTCGGCGAAGGGGCGGAGGTGAGGACGATGTCGGACACGGTCCGCTCGGCCACCGGGAGGCAGCGCCTGCGGATGTGCGCGGACGCGTTTCTGCTCGCCGGCCTGCTCTTCGTGCTCACGCAGGGCGCCCTCGCGCTGCTCGCCACCGCCCTCGGGCTCGACGAGGGTGCACCGCCGGACTGGATCGGCCTGCTCAGCCCGCTGCTGGCCGTCGCCGCGGTCGTCGCCGGCGCGGTGGGCTCCTGGCGCCTGCACGGCCGCCCGCTCTCCCGGCCCGCGTGGGCCGGGCTGGCGCTCGGCGCGGTGCTCGGCGGACCGCTCGCCAGCGCCGGGTTCATGGCCGTCGCCGGGCTCTCCCAGCTCGTCCCGTGGCCCGGCCCGCGCCGGTCCGAGGGCCCCTGGGTCGCCGTGGGGCTGCTGACGCTCGTCGTCGTCGCGTTCCTCGCACTCCCGGTCGTCGACGCCGTGCGTGACCTCGCCGGTGCACGCACGAGCGTCCTGGCCGACCGGGTCCGGCTCGCCGCGCTCCTGCTCACCCTCGCTGTCGTCGCGGTCACCACGGCGATCGGGGTGGCGCGCGGCGACGAGACCGGTGAGGTCGGCGTCTTCCTCGTGCTCGTCGCCGTGCCGGCCGCCACGGCGGTGCTCGGCGCCGACCTGGTGCTCACCTCACGCGCCCGCCGCCGGGATGCGTCGGCAGGCGAACCGCCGGACGTCGCACCCGACGTCCCGCGGACGGCGTGAACCTCAGGCAGCGAGCAGCCCGCCGCCCACCCAGGCGCGGATCGCCGCGACGTCGGCCCGGCTCAGCTCCATGCGTGCCCCGCGGCACAGGCCCACGACGTTGTCCGCCCAGGCCTCGGCCAGCGCCTTGGCGGTCCGGGCCGTGGTCAGCTCGACGCCCGAGTACGAGATCCCGGAGATGACGAGGTTCACGGTCGCCCGCCCGACCTGCGCGCCGGCCTTCTGGCAGGCCTCGCGGACGCGCCGGGTCGTGGCGATCCGCTCGAACGGGTGCGTCGAGATGTCGTGCGCGAGGGTCTTGAGCAGCACCCGGTAGCCGTCCGTGGTCAGCCCGGGGGTGTCGGTCACGGCCACGACCTGGCGGCGCAGCGCGTCGGCGTCCACGTCGGCCACGGCACCGGGCAGGTCGGCCTCGTCGAACCGCTTGGGGTCCCACACGTACCCGGGCGACGGCTTGGTGGCCAGCCCCAGCTCGGGCACGCTGCGGCCCAGCCACCCGGTGAACCCGCCGGGCCCGCCCCAGCCCGCACCGGGCAGCGTCGGGTCGGCCGCCTGCGCGACCTGCGCGACCGAGCCCAGCGGCAGCGGACGGTCGGCGGCCCGCACGCGCTGCAGCACCGCGCGACGTGCCGCGAGGGCACCCGCGGTCGGAGGCGCCACGACGGCGGCCACGGGCGCCGGCTCGGCGGCGACCGCCTCGGGGGCGGGGGCCGGTGCGGACTTGGCCGTGCGCGGTCGGGGTACAGACCCGCCGGGCGCCTCGGGCGGCGCCGTCACCGCGACGGGGGCGGCCACGGGCGCGTCCTGCTCGGCCAGGGTGTCGGTCGAGGTCACCAGCTCGGCGAGCGCGTCCGCACCGACGACCGTGTCGGCCACCGCACGGTAGGCCGCGGCGGCGGGGCTCGCGGTGATGATAGTGACGCGACGGTCGGCCGCCCGGCAGCGCTGCACGAGCGGCGTGAAGTCGGCGTCGGCCGAGACGATGACGAACTCCTCGTACCGCGTGGTCGCGACGAGGGCGTCGACGGCGTCCAGCACGAGGTTGATGTCGGCGGACGACTTGCCCTGCTGGGTCAGCGACGGGCAGTCGACGACCCGGAACCCGGCGCGTGTGAAGTTCGGCCGGTACTGCGAGAAGGCCGAGGGGTTGAGGTAGCAGGCGCGCACCAGGAACCGGCGCGTGAACTGCCCCTGCGAGTCGGCGCCCTGCTCGAGCGCGTCGAGCCAGTGCCCCGGGTTGGTCGCGAACGCCTCCGCGGCGGTCGGGTCGAGCCGCCGCAGCCCGAGGTAGACGTTGTCGAAGTCGACGAACAGGGCGGCCCGCAGGCGGCGGTCGTCGTCGGTGCGGGCGGGCCCGTCGGTGATGGTCACGGGCCCCATCCTGCCGCGCGCGCCGACCGGTGCACGGTCAGACTGGTGGCGTGATGGCGCAGCGGGTCGTGGTGCACGGTGATGTCCAGGGCGTCGGCTTCCGCTGGTGGTGCAGCAGGGAGGCGTCCCGGCTGGGCCTGCGGGGTTGGGTGCGCAACCGGCAGGACGGTGGCGTGGAGGCCCTCGTCGAGGGCGACGACGACGCGGTCGCGACCATGGTCGACGAGCTGCGGCACGGGCCCCGGCACGCGGTGGTGCGCGAGTTCGAGGTGTCGGACGCGCGGCCGAGCGGTGTGCCCCGGTTCGTCGTGGAGCCGTGAGTCACCGGCCCGTCGTCGAGAAGTGCTGGTAGTCGGTCGGCGAGTCCCAGTGCCCGCCCCACTGCCACCCGGCGTCCGCGAACGCCTGCACGACCACGTCGTCGTCGTGCAGCACGCCCGGGAGGTCGGGGCGGGCGGCGTACGCGGTGCCTTCGACGGGCAGCACGAGCGTGCCGCGCACGTAGGGGTTCTCGACAGGGTTGAGGTCGAGCGCCCGGCCGTAGGCGTGCTCGGACCAGCCGGTGCCGCGCGTGATGGCCCGGCAGTTGAACGCCGAGGTGTTGTCGGCCGCCATGGAGGCGTCGTCGCTCCCGTCGAAGTCGTCGACGAGGCGCATCGACCGAACCGGGTACCCGGCATCGAACAGCGCCGCGAAGACCTGGACGACCGCGTCGGCGACGTCGGCGTGCACGACGAGCTCGCCGGTGGCGACGCCCCCCTCGAAGGTGCGGTGGCTGACGCTCACGTACCGCAGGTCGGTCAGCGGGACGGGGCAACCCTCCCGCCAGGACGTGGGGGTCATCCGTGCGGCGAGCTCGGGGCCGATCTCCTGCACGGCGGAGACGAACCGCGGCGGCTCGGCGGTGCCTGAGCCGGTGCCGGTGCCTGTGCCTGTGCCTGTGCCTGTGGCTGTGCCCGTGCTCGTGGCGACGGGTGCGGGCGGGTGCGCCTTGGTGACCGGTTCCGGCACGGGTTCCGGCGTGCGGGTGGCGACGGCCTGCGACGCGGTCCCGGCGGCGCCCGCACCGGGCTCGCACGCGGCGGCGCTCGTCAGGCACGCCAGGCCTGCGACCACGGCCGTTACCACGAGTCGCCGCCGACCGTCCCTCACCGGACGAGTATCGGCCCACGTCGCGGGCCCCGCCGGGTGAAGGCCCGCACGATCATGCGGGACGTCGCCGCGGGCCGTCTCACTCCATATCGAGACCTGTCCGATATCTGGACGTTACCTGCCGGTAAGACAGTCGTCTCCTGCGACACATCTGTGTGCTACCCATGTGGCACTCATCACCAGCCTGCCGACCGGCCCCGGCCTCGGCACGGCTCCGACCGAAGGGATGGCCTGATGGCATCCGTGGCACGACGACGCCTCGCGGCGACGACGGCAGGCATTGCGGCAACCGCACTCCTGCTCGCGGCCTGCGCGGGCAACAGCTCCGACGACGCCACCTCGGGCGACGGGGCGGGCGGCACGCTGACGATCGGCACGACCGACAAGATCACGACGCTCGACCCGGCCGGCTCGTACGACAACGGCTCGTTCGCGGTGATGAACCAGGTGTTCCCGTTCCTGCTGAACACCCCCTACGGCAGCCCCGACGTCGAGCCCGACATCGCCGAGTCGGCCGAGTTCACCAGCCCGACCGAGTACACGGTCAAGCTCAAGCCCGGCCTGAAGTGGGCCAACGGCCACGACCTGACGTCCTCCGACGTGAAGTTCACGTTCGATCGCCAGCTGGCGATCGCCGACGAGAACGGCCCGTCGTCGCTGCTCTACAACCTGGACAGCACCGAGGCCGTCGACGACACCACCGTCGTCTTCCACCTGAAGTCCGAGAACGACCAGGTCTTCCCGCAGATCCTGTCGAGCCCCGCCGGCCCGATCGTCGACGAGGAGGTCTTCGCAGCCGATGCGCTGACGCCCGACGCCGACATCGTCGACGGCAAGGCGTTCGCCGGGCAGTACACGATCACGTCGTACAGCCTGAACGACCTCATCTCGTACTCGGCCTACGACGGCTACCAGGGCGTGCTCGGCGCGGCGAAGACCGGCACGGTCAACGTCAAGTACTACGCCGAGGCCTCGAACCTCAAGCTCGACGTGCAGCAGGGCAACATCGACGTCGCGTTCCGCTCGCTGTCGGCCACCGACATCGACGACCTGCGCGGCGACGACAACGTCAAGGTGGTCGACGGCCCCGGCGGCGAGATCCGCTACATCGTCTTCAACTTCAACACCCAGCCCTACGGCGCGACCACGCCCGAGGCCGACGAGGCCAAGGCGCTCGCCGTCCGGCAGGCCGTCGCGGACCTGATCGACCGCGAGGAGATCGCCACGCAGGTCTACAAGGGCACCTACACGCCCCTGTACTCCTACGTGCCGGACGGCCTGACCGGTGCCACCGAGTCCCTCAAGGGCCTCTACGGTGACGGCTCGGGTGGCCCGGACGCCGACAAGGCCGCCGCAGCCCTCGAGGCCGCAGGCGTCACGACGCCCGTCAAGCTGAGCCTGCAGTACTCGAACGACCACTACGGTCCGTCCTCGGCCGACGAGTACGCCCTCATCAAGGACCAGCTCGAGGCGACCGGCCTGTTCACGGTCGACCTGCAGACCACCGAGTGGGTGCAGTACTCGAAGGACCGCACCGCCGACGTCTACCCTGCCTACCAGCTCGGCTGGTTCCCGGACTACTCCGACGCCGACAACTACCTCACGCCGTTCTTCCTCACGGAGAACTTCCTGGGGAACCACTACGACAACCCCGAGGTGAACGACCTGATCCTGCAGCAGGCCGTGACCCCCGACGCCGACGAGCGCACCGCCCTGATCGAGCAGATCCAGGACAAGGTCGCCGCGGACCTCTCGACCGTGCCGTACCTGCAGGGTGCGCAGGTCGCCGTGGTCGGCACCACCGTCACCGGGGCCGAGGACACGCTCGACGCGTCCTTCAAGTTCCGTTACGGCGCCCTCGCCAAGGGCTGACCCCCCGCGCGGACGGGCAGCACCACCCTGGAACGGCCCGGCGTACCCTCACCGGTACGCCGGGCCGTTCCCGCCGATGGGCACGTCCCCCGCAGTGCACCCCCGAGCACCACGGAACCCCTTGGCAGGAGACATGACCTCGACCACCGCAGGCGCCCCCACCGACGTGGCGCCACCCGAGCCCGGCACCGCGGCCGAGCCGTCAGGGGCACGCAGGCGACGACGCTCAGGCGGTGGGCTCGCCCGCTACCTGGTCGTGCGCGCGCTGCTGATCATCCCCACGATCTTCATCCTCGTGACCACGGTGTTCGTGCTCATGCGGGCCACCGGTGACCCGATCACCGCCGCGCTCGGCGGCCGCCTCACCCAGGCGCAGCTGCAGGAGCGGATCCACGAGGCCGGGTACGACCGGCCGATCCTCGTGCAGTACGTGGAGTACCTCGGGCAGGTCTTCCGCGGCGACTTCGGCACGACGCTCTCGGACCACCGCCCGGTCACCGAGGTCCTCGTGCACTACGGTGCCGCGACCCTCGAGCTGGCGGCCTACGCCCTGGTCGTCGCGTTCCTCGTCGGCATCCCGCTCGGCCGCATCGCCGCGGCCCGCCGTGACAAGGCCCCCGACGCCGTCCTGCGGGTCAGCGCGATCCTCGGCTACGCGACGCCCGTGTTCTTCGCCGGCATGATCCTCAAGCTGATCTTCTCCGTCGGCCTCGGCTGGCTGCCCGTCGCGGGCCGTGCCTCGACGTCGTCGGAGATCGTCATGCAGACCCAGGGCGCCGGCACCGGCATCTACCTCATCGACGCGATCAGCACCGGGGACCCCGCGATCGTGCTCGACGTGCTCGAGCACGCGATCCTGCCGGCGCTCGCGCTCGGCCTGCTGACCGCCGGGGTGTTCCTGCGGCTCGTGCGCACCAACGTCATCGGCACGCTCACCACCGGCTACGTCGAGGCGGCCCGCTCGCGCGGCGTCTCCGAGCGGCGCCTGCTGCGCAAGCACGCCTGGCGCCCCGCGCTCGTCCCGATCATCACCGTCATCGGCCTGCAGATCGCCATGCTGCTCGCCGGTGCCGTGCTCACCGAGACCACCTTCGAGTGGAAGGGCCTCGGATTCCAGCTCGTGCAGTACCTGCTCGCCCGTGACTTCGTCGCGGTGCAGGGCATGGTGGTGCTGCTCGCGGTCATCGTCGCGCTGACGAACTTCGTCGTCGACGTCATCGCCGCCATGGTCGACCCGAGGATCCGGTACTGACATGACCACGACCGACACCACCGTCCCGGAGCACGCCTCCCGCTGGAAGCGGCTGCCGCTCGTCCACCAGGTGCGCCAGTCCGTCGGCCTGCAGCGCACCATGCTCGTCGCGGGGATCGTGCTCGTCACGATCTTCGTGCTCACCGCGCTCTTCGCACCTGTGCTCGCGCCGTACGGCTTCGCCCAGCTGCGCGCGGACGGCGTGGCCTTCGGCGCGCAGCAGCCACCCTCCACCGAGCACCTGCTCGGCACCACCGTCGGCGGGTACGACGTGCTCTCCCGGGTCATCTGGGGCAGCCGGACCGCGCTGTACGTCATGGTCGTCGCCGTCGTCCTGTCGATCTTCGCGGGCGTCGCGCTCGGTCTGGTCTCCGGGTACTTCGGCGGCTGGCTCGACCGCGTGCTCGTCGTCGTCGCCGACGCCGTCTACGCCTTCCCGTCCCTGCTGCTCGCGATCGTCGCGGCCATCGTCATCAGCGGCGGGCAGTCCTCGCTGTGGGGCGGCGTCCTCGCGGCCGCCATCTCGATCACCGTGGTCTTCATCCCGCAGTACTTCCGGGTGATCCGCTCCGAGGTCGTCCGGATCAAGTCCGAGGCGTTCGTCGAGTCGGCCCGGGTCGTCGGGGCCAGCCACACCCGGATCATGACCCGGCACGTGCTGCGCAACTCGACCCGCACGCTGCCCGTGCTGCTCACTCTCAACTGCTCCGAGGCGATCCTCACGCTCGCCGGGCTCGGCTTCCTCGGGTTCGGCATCGAGCCGTCCGCGGGCGCCGAGTGGGGCTACGACCTCAACAAGGCCCTCGCTGACGTCACGAGCGGCATCTGGTGGACCTCGGTGTTCCCGGGTGTCGCGATCGTGCTCACCGCGCTGGGCGTCACGCTCGTCGGCGAGTCGCTCAACGACCTGGCAGACCCGCGGCTGCGCACCCGACGTGCGGTCGACGGCGGCAAGGCCGGCGCCGCAGGGCCCGACGCGGGCGGCGACCACGTGGCCGACCCCGCCGTCGAGATCATGGGCGACGACATCATCGACGACGGAGGACGGCCATGACGGCGACCGGCACGACGGACGAGGAGCAGGCTGCCGTGCGCAACGTCGTCGAGATCCAGGACCTGCGCGTCACGTTCGCCACGGACGCGGGTGCCGTGGCCGCGGTGCGCGGGGTCGACCTGCACGTCGCACCCGGTGAGGTGCTCGCGATCGTGGGCGAGTCCGGCTCGGGCAAGACCGTCACGGCGCGCACGATCCTCGGCCTGCTGCCCTCGACCGCGCTCACCACCGGTGCCGTGCTGCTCAGCCGCAAGGACGGCACCGCCACGCACGACGTGGCCGCCCTGCGCGGGTCGGCGCTGCGTGACGTGCGCGGACGCGACGCCGCGATGGTCTTCCAGGAGCCGTCCACGGCCCTCAACCCGGTGTACCCGGTCGGCTGGCAGATCATCGAGGGCCTGCGGGCGCACAAGCGGATCTCCCGGACGCACGCCCGGGCTCAGGCGATCGACGTGCTGCGCCGGGTCGGCATCCCCGACCCCGAGCACCGCATCGACCACTACCCGCACCAGTTCTCCGGCGGGCAGAAGCAGCGCATCGTCATCGCGCAGGCCCTGGCGCTCGATCCGGGCCTGATCATCGCCGACGAGCCGACCACCGCGCTCGACGTCACCGTGCAGGCCGAGATCCTCGACCTGCTGCGGCGCTGCCGCGACGAGTTCGGCACCGCGATCGTGCTCATCACGCACAACATGGGGGTGGTCGCCGACCTGGCCGACCGGGTCGCCGTGATGTACCTCGGCGAGCTCGTCGAGCAGGCGGACGTGCGCACGCTGTTCAGCGCACCCCAGCACCCGTACACGCAGGCGCTGCTCGACGCGGTGCCGCGGGTCGGTGGTGTGCGGCTGCGCGACCGCGCGCAGGACCCGGAGCACGTGCCGCTCACCACGCGCGTCGTCGACCGGCAGGGCCCGTCCGTCGTCGAGGCGAAGGACCTGCGCATCACCTACCCGGGTCGCTTCCGCAAGCCGGGGTTCACCGCGGTCGACGGTGTGGACCTGACGATCGGCCCCGGCGAGGTGCTCGGCCTGGTGGGCGAGTCCGGTTCCGGCAAGACGACGATCGGTCGGGCCATCGCCGGCCTGACCCCGGTGACCGACGGCTCGTTGCGGGTGCTCGGCGTCGAGATGAACCAGGTGCGCGAGCGCGAGTTCAAGCCCGTGCGCCGACGGATCGGGTTCGTGTTCCAGGACCCGGCGACGAGCTTCAACCCGCTGCTGACGATCGCCGAGTGCGTCGCCGAGCCCCTCGTGGTGCACGGCGTGGCGAAGGACCCGGGATCGGCCCGTCCGCGGGTGGACGAGCTGCTCGAGGCCGTGCAGCTGCCGCGCACGTTCGGCGACCGGTTCCCGCACGAGCTGTCCGGGGGTCAGCGTCAGCGCGCCAGCCTGGCACGGGCGCTCGCACTGGACCCGGAGCTGCTCATCGCCGACGAGCCGACGTCCGCGCTGGACGTCTCGGTGCAGGCGCGGGTGCTCGACCTGTTCGCGCAGCTGCAGCGCGACCTGGGCTTCGCGTGCCTGTTCATCAGCCACGACCTGGCCGTGGTCGACATGCTCGCCGATCGCATCGCGGTGCTGCACCGCGGGGTGCTGGCCGAGGAGGGTTCGGGCGACGAGGTGCTCGGCTCGCCGCGGGACCCGTACACCCAGCGGCTGCTGGCCTCCTTGCCCGTGCCGGACCCGGTCGAGCAGGAGCAGCGCCGGGAGACCTGGCGCGCACTGTCGCAGTGATGCGAGCCTGACCGCCGACCGACGCCCGCTCCGCCCCGCACGGGGGTGGGGCGGGCGTCGTGCATCACGGCGCCCACGGTCGCGCATCGAGACGCCCTGCCGACCGGCTGGACCGCGGGCCGCCACCGGTCGTAGGTTGTGCACATCTTGTATACAACACCGCGCACCCCGAAGCCCTCCGCCGCCGAGACGGTCCACGCCGTGCTCAAGGCGCGCATCCTCGACGGCGAGCTGGCCGGCGGCGACATGGTCGGCGAGCAGGCCCTCGCCGACGAGCTCGGCGTCAGCCGCACCCCCGTCCGTGAGGCCATCGGCCGCCTGCAGGCCGAGGGCTGGCTGCGCGTGCACCCGCGCCGCGGAGCCGTCGTCACACCCGCCTCCCCCACCGAGCGCCAGGACGTCCTCGACGCGCGCCTGCTGCTCGAGACCCACGGCGTGCGCACCGCCGTCGCCCGGGGCACCACCGACACCCTCACCGCGCGGCTGCGCGACCTGCTCGACGCCCAGCGCCGGGCGCAGGCCGCCGGGGATCTCGACGCGAGCACCGAGGCGGACGCCGACTTCCACGCCGCGCTCGCCGCCGCCGCCGGCAACGGCGTGCTCGACGGCGCCTTCGCGATGATCCGCGACCGCCACAAGCGGATGACCGCACGCGCGCTCTGGCGCGGCGACGACGTGGGCCGGCACGTCCTCGAGGGCCACGAACAGCTGCTCCGGCTCGTCGAGGCCGGCGACTGCGACGGGTTCGCCACCGCCCTGGCCGAGCACCTGGACGTGCACGCATGACGCGGGCCTGGTGGCGGGTCGCCGCCGTCCTGTTCGCCGTGGCCTGGGGCGGCAACGAGTTCACACCGCTGCTCGTCCTCTACCGCACGCGCAGCCACCTCGGCATGCTCACCGTCGACGTGCTGCTCGCCGCCTACGTGCTCGGCATCGTCCCCGGCCTGCTCGTCGGCGGCCCGCTCTCCGACCGGTTCGGGCGCCGCCCCCTGATGCTCCCCGCCCCCGTGCTCGGCGCGATCGGCTCGGCCGTGCTCGCCGCCGGCGCGCACAGCCCCGCGCTGCTGTTCATCGGACGCGTCTGCTCGGGCATCGCCCTCGGCCTGGTCATGGCCGTCGGCACCAGCTGGGTCAAGGAGCTGTCCTCCCCCGCGTACGAGCCGGGCGTCGACGCCGGAGCCGGTGCACGCCGGGCCTCGCTCGCGCTCACCACGGGCTTCGGGCTGGGAGCTGCCGTGGCCGCAGCACTCGCCCAGTGGGGTCCGTGGCCCGCGCAGACGCCGTACCTGGTGAACGTCGCGATCACGCTGGGCGCCCTGGTCGCCGTCCTCGGGGTCACCGAGACCCGCCCCCGCAGCGCGCAGCCCGGTCGCCTCGTCGACGACCTGCGGATCCCGGCGGCGGGGCACCGCAGGTTCCTGCGGGTCGTCGCACCGACCGCGCCGTGGGTCTTCGGCACGGCGGCGAGCGCGTACGCGATCCTGCCGTCCCTGCTCGCGGCACAGGTGCCCGGCCTGGCCGTCGGGCTGGCCGGCCTGATGTGCCTGGTCGCGCTCGGCTGCGGCGTCGTCGTGCAGCTCGCCGGCCGACGGCTCGACTGCCCGGACGACGCCCGCGGGCTGGGCGTCGGCATGCTCGCCGCGGTGCCGGGGCTGGTGCTCGCCGCGGCCACCGCCACCACGGGCTCCGTGACGCTCGGGCTGGCGGCCGCCGCCGTGCTCGGCTGCTCGTACGGCCTGCTGCTGGTCGGCGGGCTGCAGGAGGTCCAGCGGATCGCCGGACCCGACGACCTCGCAGGCCTGACCGCGGTGTACTACTCGGTCGCCTACCTGGGGTTCTTCGTCCCCGCGGTGCTCGCGGGCCTGCACGGGGCGGTCGGCTACCCCGCGATGTTCGTCGTCGGCGCGGTCCTGGCCGCGGCCTGCCTGGGGGTCGTGCTGCTCGGCTGGCGCCGGCACCTGCCCGCCTCTGCCGGCCCTGCCGGACCTGCCGGACCTGCCGGCCCTGCCGGACCTCGGCCGGGCCGGTCGCACGACGAGGCGCCCGTGCCGGTCAGCTCCGGGCCAGCACGATCAGCAGCATCGTGACCAGGAAGCCCGTCACGAGGTTCAGCCACAGGAACGTGCGCCACCCGGCGTTGGCCCGCTCGCAGTCCTCGTCGCGCACGGACCAGAACCGCGCCGTGCTGAGCGCGTACGGGACGGGCAGCACGGCCGCGAGCGCGCCCGGCCAGGGCACCACCAGCAGCACCACGGCCGCCAGCAGGTAGGCGACGGTGGCCGCCACGACCGTGGGGTGCGCGCCGAGCACGGTCGCCACCGAGGCGATGCCACCCTCCCGGTCGGCCCGGACGTCCTGCACGGCACCGAACGCGTGCGAGGCCATGCCCCACAGCACGAACGCGACGAGCACGGGCCAAACGTGCGGGTCGCCCAGGTCGGCGCCCACGAGCACGAGCGCGTAGAGCAGCGGCCCGACGAAGTGCATCGCCGAGGTCGCCGAGTCGAGCACCGGGCGTTCCTTGAACCGCAGTCCGGGAGCCGAGTAGGCCACGACGAGGAACAGCACGCCGAGCAGCACGAGGTCGGCCGCGGTCGACCCGACGAGCAGCAGCCACACCACGAACGGCACGGTCGTCACCAGGCAGGCGAGCAGGATCCGCCGGTGCACCGCGCGGGCCCGCTCCGGGGCGACCAGACCGCCCTCGATGCCGCCCTTGCGCGGGTTGCGCAGGTCGGAGGCGTAGTCGAAGACGTCGTTCACGCCGTACATCAGCAGGTTGTACGGGATCAGGAAGAACAGCGTGCCGATCACGAGCGTCGCGTCGACCACCCCGCCGGTGGCCATGAGCGCGCCCGCGGCGAACGGGTAGGCGGTGTTCACCCAGGAGAACGGCCGGGATGCCGCGAGGATCTCCTTCACGCGCCGGCTCCGTGCTGCGCGTCCGGCTCCCCGGAGCCGGCAGCCGGGGCCGCCCCGCGTCGGCCGAGCGCCGTCCACAGCACGGGCATGCCGACGGCGGCGGCGATCGCGTACGCGAAGTCCTCCAGCGGCGCGCCCCACAGGTAGACGCCGAGGATCTTGTCGGGGTCGAAGACGTACAGGCCGACCCGGATCATCAGCGTGTCGAACACCATGGTCAGCAGGCACAGGTGCAGCACGGTCGAGGCGATCGGCCATCCGCGCAGGTGACGCAGCACCGGGAAGGAGACGGCCAGGAGCGCGAGGAGCACGAGGATGTTCAGCACGATGTTCGTCACGGGCGCTCGCCCCGCTCGCCAGGATCGGTCCGGTGCGCCGCACGCAGCGCGGCCTGCCGGTCGAACCAGCGCCACGCGAGCAGCGCCGCGTAGCAGAGCAGCGTGAGGAAGAACGCCTCCTCGACCGGCAGCTCGGGGGCGAGCAGCAGCCCCGTCATGTGCGGCGAGTCCCCGCGGGCGAAGATGCCGAGCACGAGCCCCGCACCGTCCCAGAGCAGGAAGCCGAGCACCCCGAGCCCGACCGTGAGGCCCGCCCGCCGGGCGTCGGACCAGAACGCGAGCCGGAACCGTCGGTCGAGCAGCGCGAGCCCGCCGATCGAGACGAGCAGCGCCAGCAGGTAGGTCAGGCCGATCACCGGGTGACCTCGGCCCACAGCCCTGCCGGGCGTGCGGCGGCGAGGAATCCGGGCCGCAGCGGTGCCGGCAGCGGCCGGGTCGAGGTCTCGCCGAGCAGCCGTTTGGCGACGAGCTCGGCCCCGATGAGGCACATCGGCAGGCCGACCCCGGGCACCGTCCCGCCACCCACGTGCAGGAGTCCGCCCACGGTGCGTGAGGCGGTGCCCGGCCGGAACATGGCGGACTGCCGCAGCGTGTGCTCCATCCCGAGCGCCGACCCGCGCCAGGCCGACAGGTCGTGCGCGAAGTCGGACGGGGCGACGACCTTGCGCACGACGACCCGGTCGCGCAGGCCATCGATCCCGGCCCAGGTGCCGATCTGGTCGAGGTACCGGTCGGCGTAGGCCTCGACGACCTCCCGTTCGGGGCTCCCAGGCGGTCCGTCGCCCAGGCGGGCATCGGCAGGGAACGGCACGAGGACGAAGAGGTTCTCGTGCCCGGGCGGCGCGGCCGTCGGGTCGGTCGCGGTGGTGCGCGAGACGTACAGCGAGGCGACGTCGGGCACGTGCAGCCCGTCGGGGGGTGTGCTGCGACCGGGCCCGAGGATCGCGTCGAAGTTCGCCGGCCAGTCGCGCGAGAAGAACAGAGAGTGGTGCGCGAGCTCGGGCAGCGCGCCGCGCACGCCGGCCATGACGAGCAGCGCGGAGATCCCGGGGCCCTTGTCCGTCCACGCCTGGGCGGGCAGCTCGGACCAGCGGGGGTCGAGCAGTGCCGTCTCGGTGTGGTGGCGGTCGGCTGCGCTCACGACGACGTCCGCTGCGACGTGCTCGCCCGAGGCGAGCGTGACGCCGCGGACGAAGCCGCGCCGGCGCGGGTGCCGGACGCCCCTCGGCGCCGGGTCGACGTCGATCGAGGCGACGTCGACACCCGTGCGGATCGTGACGCCCTCGTGCCGGGCGAGCGTCGCGAGCGCCTCGATCAACGTGTACATCCCAGCCCGTGGGAAACGTACGCCTTCGTTCAGGTCGAGGTGGCTCATCAGGGAGTACAGGGCCGGCACGCGGTACGGCGACGACCCCAGGAAGACCGCGTGGTACCCGAGCGCCTGCCGCAGCACGGGGTCGGAGACCGTCCCGGCGACCTTCTCCGCGAGCGTCCTGCCGAGCAGCCCGACGAGCATCCCCGAGCGGCGGACCACGTCGGCCGACAGCACCCGGTCCGGCCGGGCGAACGTCGTGTACAGGAAGCTGTCGAGCGCCGTCCGGTACGCCTCGCCCGCTTCGGCCGCGTACGCGCGCACGGCCGCACCCGCGCCGGGCTCACGGGCCTCGAACGTTCGCCAGTTCGCCTCGGCGTCCGCCACCAGGTCGAACGGCTCGGCCTCGGCCTGCCCGGCCTCCGGCTCGGGGAACAGCCGGTACACCGGGTCGAGCGGCACGAGGTCCAGGTGGTCCTCGACGCGCGCGCCGAGGAGGGCGAACGCGTGCTCGAACACCTCGGGCATGAAGTACCAGGACGGCCCCGTGTCGAACCGGAAGCCACCCTCGCGCCACTCCCCGACGCGTCCGCCGAGCGTCTCGTGGCGTTCGAGCAGCGTGACGAGGGCACCTCCGCGCGCGAGCAGGGCCGCGGTCATCAGGCCCCCGATGCCCCCGCCGACGACGACCACGTGACGTGCACCGCTCATGCGTGACCTCCTCGTCGTCCGCGCACCTCGCGCAGCACCTCGACCCCCACGGCGCGGGCGACGACACCGAGCTTGACCGGGGCGGGCAGCCGCACCCGGCGCTCGAGCAGGTCCTCGGCCGGGGTGGCGGCGAGCGCCGCGAGCAGCCTGTCGTACATCCCGAGCGTCGCGGCCACGGCGCACCGGGCACGCGGCGGCAGGTCGGGCAGCGTGGCACGTGCCGTGCGCACGTCGTGCTCGATCTCGCCCAGCACGTCGGCGACCTGCTCCGCGTCGATGACGCCCGCCTGCGTGCCGGGGAAGTACGTGCGGCCGAGCTCGCCGTTGTCGGTGCCCAGGTCGCGCAGGAAGTTGATCTTCTGGAACGCCGCCCCCAGCGCCCGCGCACCTTCGACCAGGTGCGGCGACGGCTCGACCGGCGGCTGCCCCGGCGAGCGGTCGGCGCAGAGGAACACGCGCAGGCACATGACGCCCACGACCTCGGCCGACCCGTAGACGTACTCCTCGTAGCTGGCACGGTCGTGCGCGCGCACGGTCAGGTCGGCACGCATCGAGGCGAAGAACGGGTCGATCTCCGCCGGTCCGATGCCGGTGCGCCGCGCCGTCCGGGCGAACGCGTGCACGACGAGGTTCGTCGAGTACCCGGTGCCCAGCGCGCGCAGCGTCTGGGTGTGCAGAGCGTCGAGCTCCTCGGCCGCGTCCGCCCCCCGGTAGGTGTCGACGACCTCGTCCGCGAGCCGCACGAGCGCGTAGACGGCCTCGATGTCGTGCCGCGCCCGGGCGCCGAGCAGGCGGGTGCCCAGCCCGAACGAGCTCGAGTAGGCGTGCAGGACCGTGCGGCTGGTGCGGCCCGCGGTCGCGTCGTACAGCCGGCGGCTGCGGAGCACCGCGTCGAGCTCGTGCGTGGTCATCAGCGCCCCCGTCCGGCCAGGTCGTCCACGACGCCGCCAAGGTACTCGGCCAGCGGTGCCGGGAGCGTCGCGACGGCCAGCTCGCGGGCGAGCCGGGCGCTGCGTGCGGCGACCTCGCGCGTGCGGGCGAGGGCGCCGGAGTCGACGAGCACGGCACGGACGGCCGCGGCCCCGGCCTCGTCGAGGTCGGGGCGGCCGACGTGCGCGTCCAGCACGGCCCGTCCGGCCGCGTCGGCGTCCCGGTAGGCCAGCCGCAGCAGCTCGGTGCGCCGGCCCTCGCGCAGGTCGGACACCACGGACTTGCCGGTGACCTGCGGGTCGCCGAACACCCCGAGCTCGTCGTCCGCGACCTGGAACGCGATGCCCAGCGCCGTGCCGACCAGGGCGAGCCCGGCGCGGGCCTCGGGCACGCGGGCGAGCACGGCCCCGGTGACGAGCGGCAGCCGGCAGGAGTAGTCGGCGGTCTTGAGCTCGGCGACGAGCAGCGGCTGGGAGTCCTCGGGGTCGAGCAGTGCGGAGGCGACGTCGAGCAGCTCGCCGTCGACGGCGGTCTCGATGCCTGCTGCGAGCAGCTCGACGAGCTCGACGCGCACGGACGGCTCGACCGGTGCCCGCCCGACGAGCCGGAAGGCCGAGGCGAGCGCCACGTCGCCTGCGAGCAGCCCGGCGGCGTGCGCCTGCTCGTCGACCACGCGCGCGGCGAACCCGCGTGCGCTCAGCCGCGCCCGTGTCGCCCCGACGACGTTCGGGCGCCCGCGGCGCAGCTCGTCGTGGTCGAGCAGGTCGTCGTGCACGAGCATCGCGGTGTGCAGCAGCTCCTGCGCGGCGGCGACGGGTGCGACGGCCCGGGGGTCGCTGCCCCCGAGGCCGAGGTAGGCGGCCACGGTGAGCCGCGGGCGCACGAGCTTGCCGCCGACCTGGCCGCTCAGGTCGGACCACAGGTGCCCGCACGCCGGCGCGACCCCGCGGGCACGGGCGGTGCGCTCGGTGAGGAAGCCCTCGAGGACCTGCTCGGTCACCGCCATCACGTCCTCGACGGCCTGGGCGAGCTCGGCGGCGTCCGCCGGCCCGGGCGGGGCGTGCAGCGCTGCGGGTGCCACCGCGTGCGGTGCGGTGGGCGTGGGTGACGTCGACCTCGTCGGGGAGGTCGAGCGGAGGCGGTCGTCCATGGGCGGCCCTTCCGGAGTGGAATGCTCAGCATACTGAGCATTCGCCCGGACGCCAGGTCCGGGCACCCCCGCGCGCACGGCAGGGCCCTCGTGCCCACTGCCCGGGCGGCACGCACCGCTAGGCTGCCCTCATGACGTGGCTGGTCACCGGCGGTGCCGGATACATCGGATCTCACGTGGTGCGGGCCTTCACCGAGGTGGGCATCGCATCCGTCGTCCTGGACGACCTGTCGAGCGGGCACCGCGGGTTCGTCCCCGACGACGTGCCGCTCGTCGAGGGCTCGATCCTCGACACCGCCCTGGTCGCCGACACCCTGGCCCGCCACGGCGTGGTCGGCGTCGTGCACCTGGCCGGCTTCAAGTACGCCGGGGTGTCCGTGCAGCGCCCGCTGCACACCTACGACCAGAACGTCACGGGCACCGCCCACCTGCTCGAGGCGATGGCCTCGCAGGGTGTCGACGCGATCGTCTTCTCGTCCTCGGCTGCCGTCTACGGCACGCCGGACGTCGACCTCGTGACCGAGCAGACCGCCACCGCCCCGGAGTCGCCCTACGGCGAGTCCAAGCTGATCGGCGAGTGGCTGCTGCGCGACCAGGCCAAGGCCGCGCCGCTGCGGCACACCTCGCTGCGCTACTTCAACGTCGTCGGCTCCGGCACCCCGGACCTGTACGACACCAGCCCGCACAACCTGTTCCCGCTGGTCCTGGACGCGCTGACCGAGGGCCGCACGCCGCGCATCAACGGCACCGACTACGCCACGCCCGACGGCACGTGCGTGCGCGACTACGTGCACGTCGCCGACCTGGCCACGTCACACGTCGCCGCCGCACGCGCGCTGACCGAGGGCACGGAGCTCGAGCGCGTCTACAACCTCGGCTCGGGCGACGGCGTGTCCGTACGCGAGATCATGACCGCCATGGCCCGCGCGACCGGCATCGACTTCGAGCCCGAGCTCGCCGCCCGCCGCCCGGGCGACCCCGCCCGCATCGTCGCCTCGGGCGAGCTCGCCGCCCGCGACCTCGACTGGGTCATGCGGCACACGCTCGACGACATGGTCACGAGCGCCTGGGACGCCCGCCGCGCGCACTGAGCGGCCCGACCGACCGACAGCCCCGTCCGTCGGTCGGATCGGCGCTCGTCGAACCGGCGACGGTCAGGGCTGCTGCCCCGGCGGTGACCTGCGTCAGCGACCCGCGACGGGGAGCGCCCGCAGCGCGGGCAACCGTGCCGCGAGCTCCTCGAGCGCCCGCTCCGGCCCGGCGTACACGCCCTCGAGCCGCGGCCAGTGCACGACCACGTCGGTGAACCCCAGCGCCGCCGCCCGCTCGACGCCCTCGACCGCCACGTCGACCGACGTCAGCGAGAACAGCGGCGCTCCGTCCAGCGACAGGTAGCGGCGCGCCCGGCTCTCCCCCGTCCGGCCGGCGGCCGCCTCGGCGGCGTCGAACTGCGCGACGAGCCCCTCGAGGTCGCTCCACCAGCGCTCCTGCGCGGCTGCCCGGTCGGCGATGTCGTCGCCGTCGGAGTCGAACGACGGCCCGTACGTCACCCATCCCTGCCCGTACCGCGCGGCCAGCGCCAGCGCGCGTGGACCGTTGGCCGCGACCACGAACGAGGGCCGCGGCCGGGCGATCGTGCCGGGGATCATCCGCGCGGCGTGCGCCTCGTAGAACTCGCCGTCGTGCTCGGTGACCGGCTGGGTGAGCAGCTCGTCGAGCAGCGCCACGAACTCCTCGAACCGGCGGGTGCGCTCGCCCCGCGTCGGTGCCGGGCCGAGCACCTGGGCGTCGAAGCCCTCCCCGCCCCCACCGAGGCCGAGCAGCAGACGCCCGCCGCTGACGTCGTCGAGCCCCATGACGTCCTTGGCGAACGGCACGGGGTGCCGGTAGTTCGGCGAGGCCACGAACGTGCCGAGCCCGATGCGCGAGGTCACCGCCGCCGCAGCAGCCAGCAGCGGCACGGTGGCGAACCACGGCTCGTCGGCCAGTGAACGCCACGCCAGGTGGTCGTAGGTCCAGGCGTGGTCGAAGCCCCACTCCTCGGCGCGCTGCCAGCGGCTGCGGGCGAGGGACCAGCGTTCCTGGGGCAGGAGGATGACTCCGACGGCGACCATGCGGGTCACGCTAGCGGCCTGCACCCCGGTGCGGGGCGCGCGGGCGGCAGGTGGGCGGCGGGTGGGCGGCAGGTGGGCGGCGGGTGGGCGGCAGGTGGTCAGGCGTGGCCGTGGGCCTCCTGGTCCTCGTCCACCGACGGCGGCTCGAGCTGGAAGGTGCAGTGGTCGACGTCGAAGTGACCGGCGAGGCACCGACGCAGGTCGCCCAGCACGCGCCCGGCCTCGCCGCGTTCCAGCACGTCGTCGGGCACCTCGACGTGCGCGGACAGCACGGGCACCCCGGACGTGATCGTCCACGCGTGCAGGTCGTGCACGCCCAGCACGCCGGGCACCCCGCAGATGTGCGTCCGGACCGCGTCGAGGTCGACCCCGCGCGGCGTGCCCTCGAGCAGCACCACGCCCACCTCGCGCAGCAGCTGGACGGCCCGGGGCAGCACCATGAGCCCGATGAGCACCGACGCGATCGCGTCGGCCCGCAGGTAGCCGGTGGTGAGCACCACGACCGCGGCGACGACGACCGCGACGGAGCCGAGCAGGTCGCCCAGCACCTCCAGGTAGGCGCCCCGGACGTTGAGCGACTCGGCCTGGCCCCGCTGCAGCAGCGCGAGGCCGATGCCGTTGGCCACCAGACCGACCAGTGCGACGGCGAGCATCAGCCCGCCGTCGACGGCGACCGGCTCGAGGAGCCGCCGCACGCCCCCGACCAGCACCCCGAGACCCACGACGCCGACGACGACACCGTTGACGAGGGCCGCGAGGATCTCCGCGCGCTGCCACCCGAAGGTGCGGCTCGCGGTGGCGGGACGAGCCGCGAGCGCCGTCGCCGCGAGGGCGAGCCCGACCCCGAGCGCGTCGGTGAGCATGTGCCCGGCGTCGGCCAGCAGCGCGAACGAGCCGGAGAGCACGGCGCCGACGACCTCGGCGACCAGGACCGTGACCGTCAGGACGAGGACCGTGGCCAGCCGCCCGCGGTGCGCCTGCGCCGCGGTGCCCTGCCCCTGCGTGGGCGCGTGCGTGTGCGTGTGCCCGTGTGAGCGCCCGTGGCCGTGCGGGCGGCGTTCCGGGTGCGGTGCCGGGTCGTCGGCGCCGTGCGCGCCGTGCGGCGTGCTCACGGGTGGGCCTCCTCGCGCTCGATCGCCCGGGCGACGACACGCTCCGCGGCCCCGAGCAGGTCGTCGAGCTCAGGGTCGGCCAACGCGTAGCGCGTCGCACGCCCCTCGGGGCTGGCGACGACCAGACCGGCCGACCGGAGCGTCGCCAGGTGCGCGGAGACGGTCGACTGCGCGAGGCCGAGCGCACCGGTGAGCTCGACGACGCGTCGCGGGGCCTCGGCCAGCAGGTGCACGATCGACAGACGCGTGGGGTCGGCCAGGGCGTGCAGCACCCGGACGACCGCCCCGTGCGCGTGCTCACCGGCCGGGACTCCCGGGTGGTCGTGCACCCTCTGATCCATCGTCATGCGGCGATGTTATAGCCAGAGGTCGATGAGAAGGAACGGTCAGTGAGCCGCTCAGTCCCAGCCGAGCGCGTGCAGCCGGTCGTCGTCGATCCCGAAGTGGTGCGCGATCTCGTGCACGACCGTCACGGCGACCTCCTCCACGACCTCCTCGCGCGTGCGGCAGATCGCGAGCGTCGGCCGACGGAACACCGTGATCCGGTCCGGGAGCGCACCGGTCGCCCAGAACTCCCCGCGCTCGGTCAGCGGCACACCCTCGTACAGCCCGAGCAGGTCGGGCTCGTCCGCCGGCGGGTCGTCCTCCACGAGCACGACGAGGTTGTCCGTCATCGCCGCCAGCTCGTCGGGGATCTCGTCCAGCGCGTCCCGGACGGCATCCTCGAAGTCCTCGCGCGACATGTGCACCACCCGGCCATCCTGCCCGGTCCGCGACGCCACCACCTGCGCAGCCACCCGCGCACGCACCGCGAGCCGGGCGACCCACGGGCACGCGCCGAGAGGCCTGCGCGGGCCCGCTTTGGAGATCGGGCCGTCCACACCGTATGCTCATCACCGGTCTTCCGACGCCTCGACGTCAGGGGCGGAAACGCCCTCATCGTCTAGCGGCCTAGGACCCCGCCCTTTCACGGCGGTAGCACGGGTTCGAATCCCGTTGGGGGTACGAGCAGTACAGAAGGTCTTGTTTCACACAAGGCCCCGTAGCGCAGTTGGTTAGCGCGCCGCCCTGTCACGGCGGAGGTCGCGGGTTCAAGTCCCGTCGGGGTCGCTCGAGGTACGAGGCCCGGTCGCAAGACCGGGCTTTCGCACTCAGGGCTCTGTAGCTCAGTTGGTAGAGCGTTCGACTGAAAATCGAAAGGTCACCGGATCGACGCCGGTCGGAGCCACCTCTCATGAAGACCCCCGGATCTCCGGGGGTCTTCGTCGTCTCCCCGCCGGATCCGTGTCGCGCCCAGCAACCCGGCCCGGCATCCCGCGGAACGTCGGGGCTCCGGCCGTAGGCTGGGACCACCGACACGCAGGGGACACGCAGGCCGAGAGGACACGACCGTGACCAGCCCGTCCGGGGCCGACCGCCCACGCCCGAGGTTCTTCGAGCGCTTCACCGAACCGTTCGCCGACCGCGCGCGGGAGAAGCTCGAGCACGCCGAGGACAAGGTCCGTGACGCGATCCAGACCGAGATCGACGCGGTCTCGGCGAGCGTGCGCGCGCGGGCGATCCGGATCCGGCCCAGTGCGATCGCCTTCGGAGTGGCCGCACTCCTGACGTTCTTCGGCCTCGCGCTGCTCATCACGGCCGCCGTGCTCGGGCTCACCGCTGTCCTCGACCCGTGGCTCTCGGCCCTCCTGATCGGCGTGGCGCTCATCGGCATCGCCGCCGGGTTCGCCGCCTGGGGGCGCCACCACCTGCCGAGCGGCCCCGCCGTGCCGATCATGCAGGCACCGCAGATCGTGCACCCGGCCGAGGAGCAGGTCCACCCCTGGGCCGACTGACCGGCCCGTCCTCTCGCGTCCGACCTGCACGACCAGCAGACTGGGACCGCGCGTCACCGGTCCGTCGGCGTCGCCGCATGACAGCAGGGAGACACCATGACAGGCCAACCGGCCTCACCGGGTCCGTCGTCGAGCCCGTCCGGGAGCGCTCCGACGGGCTCCCGGGCCGACGGGGCGACGGCGACCGCCGCCGGGGCTGCCGGGGCTGACGGCTCGGCGGCCGAGCGCACGATCGGACGACTGCTGAGCGACCTCAGCGAGCAGGTGTCCCGCCTGGTGCGCGCCGAGATCGAGCTCGCCAAGGCGGAGATCACCGGACGGGCGCAGCAGGCCGGCATCGGAGCAGGGCTGCTCGTCGCTGCCGGGGTCCTCGCGCTCTACGTGCTCGGCGCCGCCGTCGCGACCGCGATCATCGGCCTGGCCACGGTCCTCCCCGCCTGGCTCGCCTCGCTCGTCGTCACCCTCGTGCTCCTGGTGGTCACCGCGATCCTCGGTGCGATCGGCGCGCGGCAGGTGCAACGCGCGAACCCGCCCTCCCCCACCCGTGCCACGGAGCAGATGCGCACCACGGTGGACGTCCTCAAGGCCGTCGTGACAGAAGGTGAGCGCTGATGGGCCAGCCGACGGACGACGCGAAGGACCGCAAGGCATCCGCGAGCACGCCGTTCTCGACGCCTCGCATGGTCGAGATCGAGGCGGAGCTGGAGCGCGCGCGTGCCGAGCTCGCCGCGACGGTCGACGAGCTGACCGACCGGCTCGACCCGCGCACGCAGGCCGCACGTGCGGCGGAGCAGGGTCGCAAGGTCGTCCGGGACGCCTTCGGTTCCGGGGTGCCCGTGGCCGACCGCAGGCGCGCGCTGAAGGCCGTCGCCGTCGTGGCCGCCGCTCTGGGCGTGGTCGTCGTCCTCGCCGCCCGACGCCGCCGCTGAGGGCGCGCTCGGGGGCTCGCTCGGCGGCACCGAGAGCCCGGGGTGGGTGTGACCCTCGCTACCGGGTTCGTGCCTGCACGTCGTGCAACAGACGTGGCGCCACCGTCCGTGGTCGCGCCGGGTCGTCCGTGGTGCTGGGCCGCCGAGGTCCCGGTGAGGGCTGGCGGCCCGGGTCTCAGCGGTCGGCTTCGCGCTGCTGAGGGATCCCGCCGAGCAGGTCCCGAACCTCGGCCTCGCGGTAGCGACGGTGGCCGCCGAGCGTGCGGATCGAGGTCAGCTTGCCGGCCTTGGCCCAGCGGGTGACGGTCTTGGGGTCGACCCGGAAGAGTGTCGCGACCTCTGACGGGGTCAGGAGCATCTCGGGCTCGGGGTGCTGTGCGGACATGCTGCCTCCTGGCGAGCGTCTCGGTCAGGTGCGGCGGTCGCCGCGGGCCTCGACCGAATCTGTGCGGGCTGTGCGTATCGAGCGGTTCGTCCTGGGCGGGGACCGCCACTCGAAGACATCGCGTCTCGAAACCGGGGCCATCCGTCGCCCTCTAGCATGACCGAAGCCGACAGATGACGCATTCCGGGACACGGTTCTGTTACGGATCTCACTCAAACCGCCTCAACGCGGTCAGGGGCGCCCCTCGGCATTTCCCCAGCGTAGGCAGAACAAACCTCCCACGCGCGGGCGGGGCGGTGCGCGGGACGAAAGGCACGAACCCGTGGAGATCCGACCGGCCGCCGACCGGGGGCCGCTCGGCGTGTCGCTCCGGCACCGGCGTGTCGCACCCGCCCGACGGGGCCCGGACGGGGCCGCGACCGGGCGTCGCGGAGGTCACGTGGACGCAAGTGGTCGGAATAGACGCAGAGCATGTACCGTTGCCCCACGAAGAGACGAAACAGCACCCCGGGGCCGCACGTGTGAGCACGGAGCCGCCCCGCTTCCACGTTAGAGGGGGTCGATGCCATGGGGCGCGGCCGTCAGAAGGCTAAGCAGACGAAGGTCGCCCGGGAGCTGAAGTACTTCAGCCCGGACACCAACTACAGGGCTCTCGAGCAGGAGCTCTCGTCGCACGGCCACAACGATCTCGTGACCGACACGCGGCGAAGCCCGGTCGACACGAACGACGACGACGTGGACGACTGGGGGCGCTGGTCCGACGACGACCGCTAGGTCGCCGGTGAACCGGCACCAGGCCGTGGTCATCGCCGTGACCACGGGTCCGCACGTCACGCACCTCGCAGAAGCCTGGTCGCACCGCCATGGTGCAGCCAGGCTTCCGCGCTGCTCGGAACCTCAGACCCGGTAGGTGCCCGTCAGCTGCACGGCGCCGCCGTCGACACCCTTCGTCCCCGCGACGAAACCGGGGGCGCCGGGCACGTCGGTGGCGGCACCGATCTCCCGGACACGTCCGAGCTCCCAGGCGGGCAGGCCGAGCTCGGCGGCATGCGCCAGTACCCCGTCCACCGCCTCGGGCGCGACGATCGCGACCATCCCGACGCCCAGGTTCAGCGTGCCCTCCAGGTCCGTCCACGGCACCTGTCCCAGGCCCTGGACCAGCGAGAACACGGCCGGCAGCCGCCAGCCGGAACGGTCGACGTCGGCCACCAGGCCGCGCGGCAGGACCCGGGCGACGTTCGCCGCCAGGCCACCGCCGGTGACGTGGCTGAACGCGTGCACGCCGGCGACACCCGCGCGGGCGACCAGCGCCAGGCAGTCGCTCGCGTAGACCCGCGTCGGCTCGAGCAGCTCCTCGCCGAGGGTGCGGCCCAGCTCGTCGACGTGCCGGTCGAGCGACCAGCCCGCCACCTGCACCACGCGGCGCACCAGCGAGTAGCCGTTCGAGTGCAGGCCGCTCGAGGCGAGCGCCACCAGCACGTCACCGGCACGCACCCGCTCCGGGCCGAGCAGCTCGTCCGCCTCGACGACACCGGTCGCAGCGCCGGCCACGTCGTACTCGTCGGGGCCCAGCAGACCGGGGTGCTCGGCCGTCTCGCCGCCGACCAGCGCGGTCCCCGCCACCGAGCAGGCGGCCGCGATGCCGCGTACGACGTCCGCGATGCGCTCGGGCACGACCTTGCCGCACGCGATGTAGTCCGTCATGAACAGGGGCTTCGCGCCGACCACGACGATGTCGTCGACGACCATGCCGACCAGGTCGAACCCGATCGTGTCGTGCACGTCCAGCGCCTGCGCGATCGCGACCTTGGTGCCGACGCCGTCCGTCGACGTCGCGAGCAGCGGGCGGCGGTACCGGGTCAGGGCGCTCGCGTCGTAGAGACCTGCGAACCCACCGACGCCACCGAGCACCTGCGGGCCGTGCGTCGCGCGCACGGCGTCCTTCATCAGCTCGACGGCCTTGTCACCGGCCTCGGTGTCCACGCCGGCGGCCGCGTACGTCACGCCCTGGGGCGTCGAGGCGCTCACGGGTGGTCCAGCGCGCTCGCGCCACCGGCCGACGGGACGATGGACAGCAGGCCGTCCTCCGGCGCACCGAGCGGCAGCTCGCTCTGCTCCAGCAGGTGCTTGCCGAGCCGGTCGGCGGGCGGAAGCTCGATGGGGTACCTCCCGGTGAAACAGGCCGCGCAGAGCTGCGCGGCGGGCTGCTCGGTGGCCTCGATCATGCCCTCGGTCGAGATGTAGCCGAGGGAGTCGGCGCCGAGCGACGCGGCGATCTCGGCCGGGCTGAGCCCGTTCGCGATGAGCTCGGCACGCGAGGCGAAGTCGATGCCGTAGAAGCACGGCCACTTGACCGGCGGCGAGCTGATCCGCACGTGCACCTCGGCGGCACCGGCCTCCCGGAGCATCCGGACGAGCGCGCGCTGGGTGTTGCCCCGCACGATCGAGTCGTCCACGACGACGAGCCGCTTGCCGCGGATGACGTCGCGCAGCGGGTTGAGCTTGAGCCGGATGCCGAGCTGGCGCAGCGTCTGCGACGGCTGGATGAACGTGCGCCCGACGTAGGCGTTCTTGGTCAGACCCTGTCCGAACGGGATGCCCGACTCGGCGGCGTAGCCGACCGCGGCCGGCGTGCCCGACTCGGGCACGGGGATCACCAGGTCGGCCTCGACCGGGTGCTCGACCGCCAGGCGGCGACCCATCGCGACGCGGGCCGCGTGCACCGAGCGGCCGGCGATCGTCGTGTCGGGACGGGCCAGGTAGACGTACTCGAACACGCAACCGGCCCTGTCCACGGGGGCGAACCGGGTGCTGCGCAGGCCGTCGGCGTCGATCGCGATGAACTCACCGGGTTCGACCTCGCGGACGTACGAGGCACCGACGATGTCCAGCGCGGGCGTCTCGGACGCGACGACCCATCCGCGCTCGAGCCGCCCGAGCACCAGCGGACGCACGCCCTGCGGGTCGCGGGCGGCGTACAGCGTGTGCTCGTCCATGAAGACCAGGCTGAACGCCCCGCGCAGACGCGGCAGCACCTCCAGGGCGGTGGCCTCGAGGGTGTGGTCCGGGTCGCCCGCGAGCAGCGCGGTGACCACCGCGGTGTCGGTGGTGTTGCCACGGGCGAGCTCGCCGCGCCGCTGGCTGCCGTAGCGCTCGGCGACGAGGTCGACGAGCTCGGCGGTGTTCGTGAGGTTGCCGTTGTGGCCGAGCGCGACCGTGCCGGACGCGGTGGCACCGAGCGTCGGCTGCGCGTTCTCCCAGGTGGAGCCGCCGGTCGTGGAGTAGCGCGCGTGCCCGATCGCGATGTGCCCCTGCAGGGCGTTCAGCGCGGTCTCGTCGAAGACCTGGGAGACCAGGCCCATGTCCTTGTAGACCAGCAGCTGCTGCCCGTTGGAGGTCGCGATGCCCGCGGACTCCTGGCCACGGTGCTGCAGCGCGTAGAGGCCGAAGTAGGCCAGCTTGGCGACCTCTTCACCGGGAGCCCAGACACCGAAGACGCCGCACGCGTCCTGGGGGCCTTTCTCACCGGGGAGGAGGTCGTGGTTCAGTCGTCCGTCTGCGCGGGGGGCCACGCGACCATGGTCGCACACGGACCCCGCGCCACGGCAGCCGCCGGTCAGCGACGGGACGCGCGCACGCTGCGGCGGTCGGCCAGCACGGCGAGCAGGCCGCCGAGCGCCACGCCCACCACGGCACCCGTCACGCCGAGCACGGTGCGCACCGCACCCTGGCCGTCCAGGAACGGAAGGAAGCCGCCACCCGTCGAGGCGATCGGGCTGTCCTCGCCCGTGACGAGGGCGAGCCCCACGCCGACGACGATCCCGACGATGCCGCCGGCCACGAGGAACGCGCCGAACCGGGGCGCGTGGCGCACGGTGGCCGGCTCGGCGAGCCGCTCCAGCTCGACCTCCGAGGGCACGGGCGGCTGCTCGACGTCCAGATCGACGGATGGATCGACGCCCGGATCAGCGACTGGTTCGGCGTCCGGTTCGGCGACTGGATCTGCGACCGTGCCGGCGGGCTGGGCCGGTGCCGGGGGCGCGGAGCTCTCGTCGGGACCGTCGGGCGTCGGTGCGGGGGTGTCGGGCACGCGCCCGATCGTAGGTCAGGGGCGACGGCGGGCGGCCTGCAACGGCAGCACGCCGGAGAGGTCCGCGCGGGAGCCCGAGGCGTGCACCCGGCCCGAGGCCACCGCCTCGGCCCACGTCAGGGCACCCGTGGCGAGGGCCAGCCACGTACCGGGGTCGGTCTCGACCACGTTCGGCGGGGTCCCCCGGGTGTGCCGCGGACCCTCGATCGCCTGGACCGCACCGTCCGGGGGCACCCGGACCTCGACGGAGTTCCCAGGCGCCACGTCGGCGAGCTCCTCGAGCGTGAACCGCACCGCGGCTCGTCGTGCGTCCACCGGCACCTGCGCGGGGTCGGCCTGCCAGGTCACGAGAGCTGCCCGGCCCTCGACCGAATCGGTGCGTCGACGTCCCATGCGGTCATCCTCCCCCACGGTCGGGCACCTGGTCAGGCACAGGGTCAGGCACGAGGTCGGGCGTAGCATCCTCGCCATGACCGTGACCACGCACCTGACGCGTTCGTGGTGGTGGCTGCCCTAACCGCAGCCTGGTCACCCCTGTCCCGCGCTGCTCGTGCAGCTCGGTGGACGGGACCCGTCGACCCCCGCGCGGGCGGCCTCGTCCCGAGGAGCACGCCCCGTGAGCACGTCCGACCGCACCTTCCCGACCGATCCGAGCACGTCCGCACCGACCCCTGCCGCCGATCTCAGCTCGCTCGACCTCGCGGCCGTCCGCGCCCGCGAGCGCGCCGACGACATCGAGGCACGGCTCGCCACGCACCCCGAACGGTTCCGCGTCCTCACCGGGGAGCGCCCGACCGGCCCGCTGCACATCGGGCACCTGTTCGGCACCGTCGAGAACCGGGTGCGCCTGCAACGGTCCGGCGTCGAGACCCTGCTGGTGGTCGCGGACTACCAGGTGATCACGGACCGCGACGTCGCCGGTGACGTGCGCGGGGCTGTCCGTGAGGTCGTGCTCGACTACCTCGCCGCCGGCATGGACCCGCAGCGGACGACGATCTTCACGCACAGCGCCGTGCCCGCGCTGCACCAGCTGATGCTGCCGTTCCTCAGCCTGGTCACCGTGGCCGAGCTGGACCGCAACCCCACGGTCAAGGCCGAGCTCGCGGCGAGCGGCGGACGGGCGCTGAGCGGGCTGCTGCTCACCTACCCCGTGCACCAGGCGGCGGACATCCTGTTCTGCCGGGCGAACCTCGTGCCGGTCGGCAAGGACCAGCTGCCGCACCTGGAGACGACCCGGACCGTCGCCCGGCGGTTCAACCAGCGGTACAGCCCGGCCGACCCGTTCTTCCCCGAGCCCGACGCGCTGCTGTCCGAGGCGCCCGTCGTGCTCGGCACCGACGGCCGCAAGATGAGCAAGTCGGCCGGCAACGCCATCGCGCTGGGTGCCGACGACGACACGACGGCCCGCGCCGTGCGAGGGGCCCGCACGGACGGGGAGCGGCACATCACCTACGACCCGGCGGGACGACCCGAGGTGGCGAACCTGCTCCTCCTGGTGAGCCTGTGCACGGGCCGCGACCCCGACGAGGTCGCGGACGAGATCGGCGGGCGGGGCGCGGGTGCGCTCAAGGCGCTGGTCACCGACGCGCTGCTGGCCCACCTCGCCCCGCTGCGGGCGCGGCGCGCCGAGCTCGCCCGGGACCCGTCCGTCGTCGACGACGTGCTCGCGCGGGGCAACGCCCGGGCGAACGAGCTCGCCGAGGCCACCATCGGCCACGTGCGCACGCTCATGGGCATGGCGGGGTGAGCGCGGACCGCAGGTCGAATCGGCGCGGCCGGTCGAGCCCGGCCTCCGTCACCAGTGCGCGTTGCGGGCCAGCTCGAGCGCGACGTCCTGCCACCACGCACCCGCCGCGGGGCCGCCGTTGCACGTGCCGTCGGACTCGCCGGGCGCCTTGACCCAGAGCAGGGCGTCCAGGTGCGTCGCGTCGTCCACCAGCACGGGTCGGTCACCGAGGGCCCGGCCGCGCGGGTTGCACCACTCGCCGTTCGAGCCGTTGCCGTTGCGCGAGGTGTCGACGACGAAGCCCTTGCCGCCCACGAGCGCCGAGACCTGCTCGCCGTACGCGCGGGTGTCGGCGGTGGTCTGGTAGTTCGAGGTGTTGAGCGCGAAGCCGGCCGCGTACTCGAAGCCGACCTGGTTCAGCCGGGCGGCCGCGGTCGAGGCGGACAGCCAGCCGGAGTGCCCCGCGTCGATGTACACCCGGCCACCGGCCTGCGTCAGCACCCGGGCCGCGTACTGCAGGTAGCCGACGCGGTCGCCCTGGCCGTCGCAGTCGCCGAGCTGGGCCAGGGCGTCGGGCTCGAGCACGATGATCGGCGCACCCTCGATCGCGGCGGCCACCTGGTCGATCCACTGCGCGTACTCGCTGGTGGCGACCCCGCCCGCGGAGTACGCGCCGCAGTCGCGACCGGGGATCGCGTAGACCACGAGCATCGGGGTCTGGCCGGCGGCCACCGCGGCGGCCGTGTAGTCGTGCACGCCCGCGGCGATCACGGCGGTGTCGGCCCAGTCGCCGACCCAACGGGCCTGCGGGGTCTGCGCGATCTTCGCCAGCAGGGTCTTGTCCTGCCCGGTCGCGGCCTGCCAGGCGGCGTACGCCTGCGAGGTCGGGTCGACGTAGAGCGCGCCGGCCGGTGCCGGCGTGGTCGTCGGAGTGGGCGTGGGCGTCGCTGTGGGCGTGGGCGTCGCGGTGGGCGTGGGGGTCGAGGTCGGGGTCGCGGTCGGTGTGCTCGTCGATCCCGTGCACGTGGTGCCGTTGAGGCGGAAGGAGGTCGGCACGGAGTTCGCACCGGACCACGACCCGGTGAAGCCGAACGAGGTGCGCGCCCCCGTGGCGAGCGAGCCGTTCCAGCCGAGGCTCGCGACCGAGACCGCGGCGCCGCTCGTCGTGACCGTGCCGTTCCACAGCTGCTGGACCTTCTGGCCGTCCGCGAAGGTCCACTGCAGCGTCCACGAGGACACCGGGTCGCCGAGGTTCGTCACCGCGACGTCCGCGCCGAAACCGCCCTGCCACTGGTTGGTCACGGTGTACGCCACCGAGCAGCCCGCGGACGCCTCGGCGCCCGTGGCCAACGCGGTCAGTCCGGCACCGAGCACGGCGGCGGTCGCCAGCGCCGTGGCGAGAAGTCGGGTCCTGCGCATGAGCTGCTCTCCTCCACCTGCGACGACTGCGTCCTCAGGGAGGAAACCCGACGGCTGCGGCACACGTCGAGGGTAGAGGCACGGCTGAAGCGTTTCGCGACGGACGCCGGGTCGGCGCGCTACTCCCCCACCTGGCCGTCGACGTGCTCGCGCAGCAGGTCCGCGTGACCGTTGTGCCGCGCGTACTCCTCGATCATGTGCACCACGATCCAGCGCAGGCTCGGCCCGGTGCCGTCCTCGAAGCGCCGGCGGGCCACCTGGTCGAGACCGCCGGTGGTCAGCGCCTCGGCGACCAGAGCGCGGGAACGGTCCACCTCGTCCTGCCAGAGCGCCCGCAGCTCGTCCGGGTCGTCGTCGGCGGCCGAGTGCCAGTCCCAGTCCGGGTCGGCCGCCCAGTCGACCGCGTCCCACGGCGGCTGCCGAGGTCGGTCGTGCAGCGCCCGCGAGAACCAGTCGGACTCGACGTAGGCCAGGTGCTTGAGCAGGCCGGCGAGCGTCATGGTCGTCGGCGCGAGCGTCGCGCGCAGGCCGGCGGCATCCAGGTCCGCGGTCTTCCAGGCCAGGGTCGCGCGCTGGTAGTCGAGGAAGCCGAGGAGCGTGGCCGTCTCGTCCCCGGTCAGCGGAGGCTCGGGCCGGCCGTGCTCGTCCAGCTCGACGGGTGTGCTCGTGGGGGTGCTGTCGTCCATCGGTCCAGCCTGCCTCTCGTCGGTCACGGCCGGTTCCGGCCGGCGTCCCGGAAGTCCCGGTGGTACCCGCGGGTCCGGCTGCGGACCGCGGCCCTGTCGGCGGCGGCCAGACGGGCGTCGGCCCGCCTCGCCTGGTGCGCGGCCTCCCGGGCCAGTCGCTGCCAGCTCGCGAGCCGGCGCGGCGCGAGCTCACCCGCGTCGACCGCCGCGGCCACCGCGCACCCGGGCTCCCCCGCGTGCCGGCAGTCGCCGAACCGGCAGGCGCGAGCCAGCTCGGCCACGTCCGCGAAGGCCTCGTCGAGCGCATCGGGGTCGGCGACCAGGCCGACGCCCCGCACCCCCGGGGTGTCGATGAGCAGCGCCCCGTCGCGCAGCGGCACGAGCTCGCGGTGCGTCGTGGTGTGCCGCCCTCGACCGTCCGTGCGGCGCTCGCCCGTGCCCATGACCTCGCGGCCCGCGAGCGCGTTGACCAGGGTCGACTTGCCCGCGCCCGAGGGCCCCACGACGACGAACGTCCGACCGGGTCGCAGCAGCGCGCGCAGGGCATCGAGCCCGGAGCCGTCGGTGGCAGAGACGGCGTGCACGTCGACGCCGGGCGCGGTGGCCGCGACGTCGGCGGCCATCCCGGCCGGGTCCGGCACGAGGTCGGCCTTGGTCAGCACGACCACGGGCAGGGCACCCGAGCGCCAGGCCAGCGTGAGCAGACGCTCGACCCGGCCGAGCGCGGGGTCAGGGTCCAGGTGCTCGACGACGAGGACGACATCCACGTTGGCGGCCAGCACCTGCACCTGCGACGTGCGTCCGGCGGTGTCCCGCACGAGGGCGGTGCGCCGCGGCAGGACCGCCCGCACGTGCAGCACGTCGGCCGAACCGGCCGGCCGCGGGTCGTCGTCGCGCTCCCCTCCGTGCCCGCCCTCGACCTCGGCGGGGCTCTCGGCCTGGCTCTCGGCCTGGTCCGCTGGCCGGCCCTCGACGACGACGAGGTCACCCACGGTGGGGACGAGCCGGACGCCGTCGGGGCCGGCGACGAGGCCGTCACGGTCGAGCACCGCCCGTCGGGGTGCCGCCTCGAGATCGTCCTCGGGCAGGACGAGAAGTGCGCCCTTCTCCGCCCGGGCCACACGCACGACGCGCCGGGCCGGTCCCGGCTCCCCGGCTGCACCCGTCCCGGTCCCTGTACCCGTCCCGGTCCCCGTACTCGTCCCGGTCCCCGTCCCTGCTCCTACCCCCGCCATGCGCCGACGGTAGGACCGCGGGCCCTGCACGCTCCACGGGAATTCGCATCCGCCCACCGACGTCCTGCCGGGCGACCACGGCCGGGTTAGCCTCGCGCATGAGCACCGTGACACCGCCCCGGGTCGTGCGGCACCGCCGCATCGAGGCCCCCGCCCCCGACGTGTGGGCCGTGCTGGGCCGCCTGACCAGGCACGCCGCGCTGGTGCCGCTGACCACGGTCGACGCCCCCGACCGCGAGCTGCGCGTGGGCGACCGCGTGACGGCCGTGACCGCGGAGGTCGTCGTCGACCGCATGGTGGTCACGGCGGTGCGCCGCCGCGGCGAGGACCCGACCGCCGACGACTGGGCGCGCTGGGCCACCCTGCACAAGGAGGGACCGCTGCTCGTCGGCGACGCGCACCTCGTGGTCCGGGCGCGCGGGCGGCACGCGTGCGAGGTGCTGTGGGCGGAGGACGTGCGCACGACGATCGCCGGTGCTGCGCTGGAGCCGTTCGTCGACGTGGCGCTGGCGATCATGAGCGACCGGGCGCTGGCCCGGCTCGACGGGCTCGTCGCGCGCGCCTGAGCGGGCACGACGACGCCCTGGCCACCGAGAGATCGGCGACCAGGGCGTCGGGAGTGCGGGTCGGGCGTTCCCGGCGTCAGCCGAAGTAGGTCGGGAGCGTCGCGGTCCACGCCGTGCGGGCCTCGTCGAGCCCGAGCGTGAACAACCCGCGCACCTCGACCGCGGGGCCGTGCACGTGGTCGGCGTCCGCCACGGGGGCGCCGGCGCCGGGGCTGCACGACTCGGCCGTCTCGCCCACGCGCACCGCCGGGACACCGCGTGCCGTGCACAGGTCGGCGAACCGGACCTCCTCCGAGCGCGGCACGGCGACGAGCACGCGGCCGGTCGACTCCGAGAACAGCGCCTCGAACGGGGTCACGTCGTCACGCGAGCAGATCGGCTCGAGGTCGACCTGCACGCCCACGCCGAACCGCAGCGAGGACTCGACGAGGGCCTGCGCGAGGCCGCCCTCGGAGAGGTCGTGCGCGGCGTCGACCAGCTCGTCGCGCGAGGCGTGCGCGAGCACGGCGGCCAGACGACGCTCGGCGGCCAGGTCGACGGCCGGGGCGGTGCCGCCCAGGTGGTCGTGCACGACATCGGCCCACGCGGAGCCGTCGAGCTCGCCGCGCGTGACGCCCAGCAGGTAGACCGCCTGGCCGGGCGTCGTCCACCCGGACGGGGTCGCGTCAGCGACGTCGTCGAGCACGCCGAGCACGCCGACGACGGGCGTCGGGTGGATGGCCGAGTCGATCTTGCCGGGCTCACCCGTGCCGTTGTAGAGCGACACGTTGCCGCCGGTCACGGGGACCTCGAGCACCTGGCAGGCGTCGGCCAGCCCGCGGATCGCCTCGACGAGCTGCCACATCGAGTCGGGGTGCTCCGGGCTGCCGAAGTTGAGGCAGTCGGTCACGGCAAGCGGGCGGGCACCCGTCGTCGCGACGTTCCGGTACGCCTCGGCCAGCGCGAGCTGGGCGCCGGTGTACGGGTCGAGCTTGCTGTAGCGGCCGTTGGCGTCCGTGGCGAGCGCGACGCCCAGGCCGGTCTCCTCGTCGACGCGGACCACACCGGAGTCGTCCGGCTGGGCGAGCGCGGTGTTGCCCTGCACGAACCGGTCGTACTGGTCGACGACCCAGGACTTGTCGGCCAGGTTCGGGCTCGCCAGCAGCCGCAGCACGGTGGCACGCAGGTCCTCGGGCGTCGACGGGCGGGCGAACCGTGCCGCACCCTCGGGGCCGCTGATCGTGTCGGCGTTGAGGGCGTCCTGCCAGGCGGGGCGTGCGTACGGGCGGTCGTAGACCGGGCCGTCGTGCGCGACCGAGCGGGGCTCCACGTCGACGATGCGCTCGCCGTGGTGGTCGATGGTCAGCCGGCCCGTGCCGGTGACCTCGCCGATCACCGCGGTCTCGACGTCCCACTTGCCGGTGATGGCCAGGAACGCGTCGAGCTTGTCGGGCGTGACGACCGCCATCATGCGCTCCTGCGACTCCGACATGAGGATCTCGCCGGCGGTCAGGGTGGGGTCGCGCAGCAGCACGTTCTCCAGGTCGACGTGCATGCCGCCGTCACCGTTGGAGGCCAGCTCGCTCGTCGCGCACGAGATGCCGGCGGCGCCCAGGTCCTGGATGCCCTCGACGACCTTGGCCGCGTACAGCTCGAGGCAGCACTCGATGAGCACCTTCTCCATGAACGGGTCGCCGACCTGCACCGAGGGGCGCTTGGACGGCTTGGTGTCGTCGAAGGTCTCCGAGGCGAGGATCGAGGCCCCGCCGATGCCGTCGCCGCCCGTACGCGCGCCGAACAGGACGATCTTGTTGCCCGTGCCCGAGGCGTTGGCCAGGTGGATGTCCTCGTGCCGCAGCACGCCCAGGCACAGGGCGTTGACCAGCGGGTTGCCCTGGTAGGACGCGTCGAAGACGAGCTCACCCCCGATGTTCGGCAGGCCGAGGGAGTTGCCGTAGCCGCCGACGCCCGCGACGACGCCGTGCACCACGCGGGCGGTGTCGGGGTGGTCGACCGCACCGAAGCGCAGCTGGTCCATGACCGCGACCGGGCGGGCACCCATCGAGATGATGTCGCGCACGATGCCGCCGACACCCGTCGCGGCGCCCTGGTACGGCTCGACGTACGAGGGGTGGTTGTGCGACTCGACCTTGAACGTGACGGCCCAGCCGTCACCGATGTCGACGACGCCGGCGTTCTCACCGATGCCGACGAGCAGGTGCTCCTTCATGGCCGGCGTGGTCTTGTCGCCGAACTGGCGCAGGTGGTTCTTGCTCGACTTGTACGAGCAGTGCTCGGACCACATGACCGAGTACATGGCCAGCTCGGCGGCCGTGGGACGCCGCCCCAGCAGGTCGCGGATGCGCTGGTACTCGTCGGGCTTGAGGCCGAGCTCGGCGAACGGCTGCTCGAGGTCGGGCGTCGCGGCGGCGTGCTCGACGGTGTCGGCGGTGTGGGCGGGGCGCGGGGCTGCGGTGGTCATCGGTTCCCTCGGTGGCGGCCCGGACGGTGGCGACCTGCGGTCGGCGGCACGTCCGCACCTGGCGTCGACAGACGGGGACCAGGTTACCGGCGCGCCAGGGCACCCGTGGCAGGTGACCGACCCGCGACCGGACGCCGCCGGGCGGGCACCCCGGGCCCGCGGGTTCAGCCCGCGTAGCGCAGCTCGACCCGCCGGTTCGTCGCGCGCGCCGCGCCGACGTCCTCACCCTGCTCGGCCACGGCCGGCTGGCTCTCGCCGAGCCCGACCACGTCGAGCACCAGGTCCGGGCGCACGGCGGCGATGACGGCTGCGACCGCCTGGGCACGGGACTGCGACAGCACGAGGTTGTGCTCTTCGGTGTCCACGGAGTCGGTGTGCCCGTGCACGGCCAGCGACGCCCCCTGCGGGACCTCCGCGACGAGGGCGCCGATCGCCGATCGCGCCGGCTCGGACAGCTCGGCGCTGTCAGACGTGAACAGGATGTCGGACGCCAGCGTCACGACGGTCTCCGAGGCCTCGTGCTCGACGGTCTCCAGGGGCCGGACGGCGCCGTCCGTCGAGAACTGGTGCACGACGAACATCCCGTCGAGATCGACGTACTCCAGCACCGACGCCCGGAGCACCTCGGGTGAGGGCTCCGCGGGCAGGCCCAGGTCGGCCAGGGTCTGGATCGCGAGCGGGTCGGGACGGTCGTCCTCGGTGCGGACGCCGGTCGCGACGGACGGCGCCGCCGTCAGCACCGGCACCACGAGCCCGACCAGGAGGGCCGCCGTGCGGGAGCCGAACGGACGCCTGATGACGTGCTGCACGGCGCTCAGTCCTCGTACGTCACGGGGACGTCCTCGAACTGCGGCCACGCGTCGACCAGCAGGAGGTCGAGCGTGTCGACGTCGTCCTCGGGCGCCGCGAACCAGGCCTGGTAGCGCACCGAGGCGCCGTTGACGGCCGACGCGTACGCCCGGTTGGTCTCCCACCGCTGGCCGGTCTCCGAGAGCACGTAGTACTGCTTGAGATGCTCACGGTCGGTGAGGACCGGGTACCAGTTCGACCCGCTCGACGTGTCGTAGATGCTCACGTCGTCCTCGGCGGCGACCGAGGCGAAGTCCGGGGTGACGACCAGGCGCAGCTCCATGGTCTTGCCGTGCGCGACGAGCGACTCGATGCCGATCGTGACGGTGTCGCCGGGCTGGTCGACGACGTCGAACGTCGCCTCGGCGATGACGTCCGCAGGGTCGACGTCATCGACGGTGATGCCCGAGCCGTCGGCGACGGCCGAGGACGTGGGCGACTCCTGCACGGGGTCCGTCCCGCCGGACGTGCACCCGGCGAGGGCGAGCACGGGCACGAACGCCGTGACGAGCGCAGAGACGAGCGCGGGGACGGGCAGGGCGCGGGCGGTGCGCATCAGGGTGACCTCCTCAGGGACGAGGGGACACGGTAGCGGGTGATGTCCGATTCGTCCGGTTTCCGACCAGGATGCGGGAGCCGCGACTGGGGACCAGGTCACCGGCGCGCCGGGCCCGGTTGCTCCCGCTCACCGCGCCCGGGCGCCCGGGTGCCACGTGGCCCACGTGAGGTCCCACGGCGGGTCGCCGCGCTCGACGGCTGCGATGACCACTTCACCGGTCGCCCTGATCGCTGACGCCTCCTCGGCGGTCAGCACACCGAGCTCCACCGCCGCGAGAAGTTCGTCCTCGTCCTTCCACCGCCACCACGACAGGTCAGGGGCGACGACGATGTCGAGCACGTGGTCGAGGGTCTCGAAGCCGTCGGCCGTCCGTCGCAGCGGCTCCTGGAGGTTGACGTACCAGGACGCGACGTCTCGCTCGTCCGGGGTCGAGAATCGCCACACCTCGAACGGCTGGCCGACGCGACCGATCCGCAGAAGCCCGGGTGGGTGCCACGCCTTGTCGCGGAGGGTCCAGCGCCGGCTCGCCATGATCCGCAGGTAGTCACGGCGCTCGGACGGGTCGATGGGCTCTCGCGTCACCGTGCCGGCGGCTTGGTGCAGGACGAGCAGGTCGGGTTCGTCGACCACGACGGTCACCGGTCGCTCCGTCCACACGAGGCGGTCGACCACCTCGCGGACGACAACGCACTCGCCAGGGCGGAAGTGCTCGCTCATGCGCCCATCCTCCCCGGTGTGCGGCAGGGGCGCGGAGCGGCCTCGACTACCGTCAGCGCATGCGAACGCGTGCGGGGAACCCCGGCAGAGCGGGGGCGCGCGTCGAGCGCAGCAGTCGGGTCGGCGCCTGGGTTCTCGCGGCGGCCCTGTTGCCGACGCTCGCCGCTTGCACCCCCGACGGCTCACCCGCGGCCGGCACGCCCACCCCGACCGGAACCGTGAGCAGCTCTCCGGCGCAGGAGGTCCCGCTGGTCGCCGGCGACCTCACCCTCACCGCGCGCGTGCTTCCCGGGGCGAGCATCACCTCGGCGCCCGGGGAGGACGGCTCCACGCAGGCCACCGTGCTGCAGGTCGCACCCGCCACGACCACCGCCTCTGCCGCGGCGGACGTGACGCTGGTCGAGATCGTGCCGCCTGACGGGACGACCGCGACCGTGCTCTCGGACGGCTCGGCCACCCTCGCCGATGCCACGGGCGCTCTCGTCGGCGGGTTCTCCACCCCGACCGGGCCGCACGGCGCCGCACTGGTCGCGACCGCGGACGGCACCCTCGACGTCGTCGTGCCGTCCGACGCCACGCAGGAGGTGGGCCTGTGGCTCGCGTCCTCCGCCCTCCTGGGCACCGTGTGGGGCGACCAGGAGGGCGGGCGTTCCCTCTCGGTGAGCCCGACCGCGTGGGCCCGCGCGGGGAGCCTGGCGGCGCAGGAGCTCGTGTGGTCCCAGCTGGTGGCCCGCGAGCCCGAGGCGGACGCCACGACGATGCACGACCAGCTCCTGTGCCACATGCTCGGCGCTCCCACGAAGGACACCTGGAACCTCGAGCCGTGGCGCCCCGAGGTCGACCTGGTGACGCTCGTCGCCACCAAGTGCAACCCCACGGAGACCGACGCCGGCTGAGCAGCGCGAGCCCTCGCGCGACGGCGTCCGGACTTCATGAGAACGCGCACATCAACGGTCCTTTTTGGGCCGTTCTGACCGGTTCTTGGCCTAGGCTGCGCACGACCCCCGCCGTCCCCGCAGGGTCTTCCGCACTGCCCGAAGTCGCCCGAGAAGAGGTCCCATGCGCCGTCGCGCGCTCGCCGCCGCCACCCTCACCGTGCTCGCCCTGCTGACCAGCGCGACCAGCGCGACCGCGGGCGGCTCCGACGACCCGACGCCGTACACCGTGACCTCCTCCGAGCTCGAGCTGCCCGCGGGCGACACGTTCGGTGAGCACGACCACGTCAACGTGGCCTACACGACCGCGTTCGGCACGGGTTCGGCGAACCTGCACACCGGGATCCCCGGCTCCCCCGGGGCCGACGTGATCGGTCAGGGCGAGGTCAGCTGGTCGCGCATCGGGGTCCCGACCGGCGCCTGCATCACGTGGGTGCAGGTCAGCGGCTTCAACGAGCACTTCGGCGAGGGCGGCCAGTCCCCGGTGTGCACCACGCGGCCGGTCGTCCCGAAGCCCGGCACTCCGACGCCCACCGCGCCCACCGCGCCCGCCACCCCGGTCGCCACGCCGACGCCGACGGAGACGGAGACGACGGGGGTCGCCCCCTCCCCGACGGCCACCACGACGCCGTCGCCCGAGGTCACCACGGGTGCCGGCCCGACGGCCACGCCGGTGACCGAGGTGCTGCCGGCCCCCACGCCGTCGGCATCACGCTCGACGACGCCCACCACGGCAGCCGGCCCGACGGCCACGCCCGTGACCGAGGTGCTCGCCGCGCCGACCGCGCAGGCGGGAGTCGTGACCGAGGTGCTCGCCGCGGGCGAGTCCACCGGCACCCTGGCGGCGACCGGCTCCCAGGGTGCGCTCCTCATCCTCACGGTGGGTCTGCTGCTCGTCGCCGCAGGCACGACCACGCTCGCCCTCCGCCGCCGGGCCCGGGCCACCGTGCAGTCCCGCTGACCTGAGCCGCACGCCCCTTCGACGGGGCCCCACCGGCCCGTCGAGCGCGGATCCCCCGCCCGCGCGCCACGCGACCCCCCGAGACGCCGTCTCGGGGGGTCGCGTGCGTGCACGTCCGGGCGCACGCCCTGCGCGGGTCGGCCCGGTCCCCGCCTGCCGGGCTGACCGGCCGACAGGCGGGGAGATGGTGGTCAGCGGCGCACGTGCTTCTCGGGCACGGGTGCGTCGCTCGAGGCACGCTGCGCCTTGAACCAGGCACGCGCCTCGTCCTGCCGCTCGGCCTCGACGCCCGACGCGATCGGGGCGCGCAGGTGCGCCTGCTCGTAGCCGAACGCGTCGACCAGCTCCTGCGCGTGCGGCCGCAGGCGGGCCAGCAGACGGTCGATGTACGAGGTGACGGTCCGCGCCCGCCCGGCCGAGAGCCGGCCGTTGACCAGGTACCAGGACAGGTGCGCCTCGATGAGCCGCAGGCCGAACAGGTCGCGCAGCCAGGTGACGACCTGCCGCGTGCCCCTGTCGTCGATGCGGGCGAGCGCCGCGGTGAACGACTCCCACTGCACGAGGTCGGCGTGCGCCTGCGCCGCCTCGATGAGCTGGTGCTGGTACTGGTTGAACAGCGCGGCGGCCTGCGCGGGCGAGGCCTTCTGCGCGGGGCGCAGACCGGCGGCGATCTCGGCGACCATCGTCTCGACGCGGTCCACGAGCAGCTCGCGCTGCGTCGAGGTGTCGCGCAGGTGGCCGACCGAGCGACGGGGGTCGCCGACGTCGGTGATGGTCTGCAGGGCACGGACGAGCGGGGTGCGGTAGCGGGCGGCGTCGGCCGCGCGCTCGGCGACGAGCCGGGCGACCTTGACCGCGTCGAGGTGGCGCATGTCCTTGGCGTAGTCGGCGAGCAGCCGCTTGCCGACCAGCTGCAGCAGGACGGTGTTGTCGCCCTCGAACGTGGCGAACACGTCGAGGTCCGCGCGCAGCCCGGTGATCCTGTTCTCGGCGAGGAAGCCCGCGCCACCGCAGGCCTCACGCGCGGTCTGCAGCGTGCGCAGCGCCTGCCAGGTCGAGGACGCCTTGAGCGCCGCGGCCATCGTCTCGAGGTCCTCGCGCGTCTCCTCGGTGTCGTTGCGACCGGAGAACACGTCGTCGAACAGGGCGAGCAGGTCCTCGTGCGCGAACCCGGACGCGTAGGCCGAGGCGACGAGGGGCAGCAGACGGCGCTGGTGCTCGGCGTAGTCGAGCAGCACGGTCTCCTCGCCGGTCGCGCCCTGGAACTGCCGACGCTGGTTGGCGTAGGTGACGGCGATCGTCAGACCGATGCGTGCCGCACCCACGGCCGCGCCGTCGAGCGAGACCCGGCCCTGCACGAGCGTGCCGAGCATGGTGAAGAACCGACGGCCCGGGCTGGCGATCGACGAGGTGTACGTGCCGTCCGCGGCGACGTCGCCGTACCGGTTGAGCAGGTTGGTGCGCGGCACCCGCACGCCGGTGAAGTGCAGGCGGCCGTTGTCGATGCCGTTGAGCCCGCCCTTGAGCCCGTCGTCCTCGCCGCCGATGCCGGGCAGGAAGGCGCCGTGCTCGTCCTTGAGCGGCACGTACAGGGCGTGCACGCCGTGGTTGACCGGGCCTTCGCCGGGTGCCGCGGTGATGAGCTGGGCGAACACGACGGCGGCCGTGCCGTGCAGCGCGGCGTTGCCGAGGTAGTCCTTCCAGGCCGCCCGGAACGGGGTGTCGATCACGAACTCCTGGGTCGCCGGGTCGTACGTGGCGGTCGTGCCGATCGCGGCGACGTCGGAGCCGTGGCCCGTCTCGGTCATCGCGAACGCACCGGGGACCTTCAGGGAGAGCGCGTCGGCCAGGAACTCGTCGTGGTTGCGCTCGGTGCCCAGGTGCAGGATCGCCGAGGCGAACAGGCCCCACTGCACGCCCGACTTGATCTGCACCGACGGGTCGGCGGACACGAGCTCCTCGAACCGGGACAGCGAGCCGCCGTGGTCGTCCACGCCACCGAACCGGGCGGGGAACGCCCGGTTCATGCTGCCGGTCGCCGCCAGGGCGCGCAGCTGGGCCAGGACGCGCTCGCGATGCTCGGCCATCGACAGGCCGTCGACCTGGTGGAACTGGGGGTCGGCCATGAGCGCCCGGGCGGAGCGGCGCAGCTCGGGGTAGTGGCCGAGCAGCACCTCGTGCAGGCGCTCGACGTCGACGCCGGTCTCGGCGTCGAGCCGGGGGTCGCCGGGCTCGACGGTGGCGCCGAGCCTTCCGTTGGTGCGGTCGGGGCGGGGTGTGGTCGTGGTCATCGGTTCTCCTCGTCGAGCGTGACCGTGTCCGGTGGGGGTGTGTGCAGCGGGTCGGACGATGGGGGTACGGGGGTGTCGGCGACGCCGCCGAGGGGTCCGCGGCCTCGGGCGAGCAGGCCGACGGGCCCGGCCCAGAGCCAGGCGGCGACCTGCGCGGTGAGGGTCTGCCGGTCGGGCACGCCGGGCTCGTCGCGGTGCGCCATCCACCACTCGCCGGATCCGCGGACGAAGCCGACGGCTCCCGCGGCCCAGGGCTCGGCGAGCTGGCGTGCGAGCTCCTCGGCCCGCACGACGTCCGCGCCGGCGCCGGACCCCACGTGCTCCTCGGCCATGGCCCGGGCGAACGGTGCCGCCACCAGCGCGGTGACCGAGTCGAGGAAGTGGCCGAGGGGTCCGCCGGACTCGACCGACCCGTCGCGTGTGACGAACGCGTACACGTGCGGCGAGGACTCGATCATCTCGAGGTAGACGGCGACCATGGCGCGCAGCCCTTCGCGCGGCGTCGGTGCGACGCGCAGCACGCCTTCGAGGGCGCCCTGGATCTGCAGCACGACGGCCTCGGCGACGGCGATCTGCAGCCCGGTCTTGTCGGCGAAGTACCGGTAGACGATCGACTTCGACGTGCCGGCGGCTGCGGCGATCTCCTCCATGGAGACGTCGGGGCCGCGGTGGTGCACGGTCTTGCGCGCGATGCGCACGAGCTCGGCCCGGCGGGCCTCGCGGTGGTCGACCCAGCGGGTGGCGCGCCCGTCGGGCGGGTACGCGGGCATCTCGGGGGGCGGTTCGGTCGGCGAGACCGGCGGGCCTGCGGCAGGGGTGGCGGGGCGGCCGGTGGCGAGGGCACGCAGGTCACGGACGGGCATCCCGGGGGTGCCCGTCGGCGTCCGGCTCGTCGTCGTCGACGGGCCCGGTGTGATCTGGCTCACGGAACCGAAGGTATCAGGTACTGTGGGTTTCGGACACCATGTCGGGACTTTCGACCCTCGACACTCCCGCGCGACGGGCCGCACGATCACCCGACGCGGGACATCACGACGACGTGAGAGGAACGCAGCATGGCCACCCCCACCCCGCAGCGCCGCGCCTACGTACTGGGCGGCAACCGCATCCCGTTCGCCCGCGCCGGCGGCCCCTACGCCCACGCGTCCAACCAGGACATGCTCACCGTCGCGCTCGACGGGCTCGTCGCCCGCTACGGCCTGCAGGGCGAACGCATCGGCGAGGTCGCCGCCGGAGCCGTGCTCAAGCACAGCCGCGACTTCAACCTCACGCGCGAGTCCGTGCTCGGCTCCGCGCTGTCCGCCGAGACCCCCGCCTACGACGTGCAGCAGGCCTGCGCGACCGGCCTCGAGACGCTCGTCTCGCTGAGCAACAAGATCCGCCTCGGCCAGCTCGAGTCCGCGATCTCCGGCGGCGTCGACACGACCTCCGACGCGCCCATCGCCGTCAGCGACCGCCTGCGTCGCGCGCTGCTCGACCTGTCCCGCGCCAAGACCGCCGGGCAGAAGCTCGCCGCCGCCGCGAAGATCCGCCCCAAGGACCTCGCCCCCTCCACGCCGCGCACCTCCGAACCGCGCACAGAGCTGTCGATGGGCGAGCACCAGGCGATCACCACCGCGCAGTGGGGCATCACGCGCGAGGCGCAGGACCAGCTCGCACTCGCCAGCCACCTCAACCTCGCCGCCGCGTGGGACGCCGGGTTCTTCGACGACCTCGTCACCCCGTACCGCGGGCTGATCCGCGACCAGAACCTGCGCGCCGACTCCTCGCTCGAGAAGCTCGCCGGCCTCAAGCCCACGTTCGGGCTCGGCCTGGACACCCCCGCGACCATGACCGCCGGCAACTCGACCCCGCTCACCGACGGCGCCTCGACGGTGCTGCTCGGCTCGCAGGAGTGGGCCTCGGCGCACGACCTCACACCGCTGGCCGCCGTGATCGACGCCGAGGCCGCCGCGGTCGACTTCATGCACGGGGACGACGGGCTGCTCATGGCCCCCGTGTTCGCCGTGCCGCGGCTGCTCGCCCGCAACGGGCTCACGCTCGACGACCTCGAGCTCATCGAGATCCACGAGGCGTTCGCCTCGACCGTGCTGTGCGCGCTGGCCGCGTGGGAGTCCGACGACTTCGGCCGCGAGCGCCTCGGCCTGGACGGCGCGTTCGGCAAGGTCGACCGCGACCGGCTCAACGTGCACGGCTCGTCGCTCGCCGCCGGGCACCCGTTCGCCGCGACCGGCGGGCGCATCGTCGCGACGGTCTCCGCCGAGCTGCACCGTCGCCGCGTCGCTCGCCTGGCCGCCGGGGACGACAGGCCACCGCGGGCGCTCGTCTCGATCTGCGCCGCCGGTGGCCTGGGCCTGACCGCACTGCTGGAGGCAGCGTGAGCACCACCGGCCGTACCCCTGGAAGCACCCCTGGACGCACCCCTGCCGGATCGCGACGCGAGAGCGGAACCGAGATGAGCGACACCTACCTGCGGCTCGTGAACAGCGGCGTCACCGCGAAGATCGCCAAGCAGCTCGGGCTGCCCCGGCCCTCCCCGCTGCAGCGCTACACCCCTGGTCAGCCGCTCGTCGACGGACCCGTGCTCGTGCTCGGCACCGGCAAGGACACCGACGCGATCGCCGGGCTGCTCGCCGCACCGACGGCCGACTTCGGCTGGGACCTCGACGTGCACCGGCACGCCACACCCGACACACGCTGGGCCGCCTTGGTGCTGGTGCTCAGCGAGGTCGTGCACCCCGACGACCTGACCGCACCCGTGCTCGAGGCCGCGTCCGTGCTGCGCAGCCTGAAGAGCGGCGCGCGCGTCGTGACGATCTCCCGGCCCGCCGGGGACGACGACGCCCCCGCGATGTCGGCCGCCCGGCAGGGGGTCGACGGGTTCCTGCGGTCGCTGGCCAAGGAGCTGCGCGGCGGGTCGACCGGCAACGGCGTCGTCGTGGCCGACGGCGTGCCCGTCACCGCCCCCGCGGCCGTCGGGGCGCTGCGGTTCTTCCTGTCGACGCGTTCGGCGTTCGTCGACGGGCAGCTGCTCGCCGTCGACTCCGAGACCGGGTCGCTGCCCGACGACTGGGACCGGCCGCTGGCCGGACGCGTCGCCGTCGTCACCGGGGCGGCCCGCGGCATCGGCGCGGCCATCGTCGACGTTCTCGCGCGCGACGGCGCGACCGTCGTGGCCGTCGACGTGCCCGCCGCCGGGGAGCAGCTGGCCGCCGTCGCCAACCGGGTGCGCGGCACCGCGCTGCAGGTCGACGTCACCGCCGAGGACGCCGGTCGGCGCATCCTCGACCACGCCCTGGCCCGGCACGGACGGCTCGACATCGTGGTGCACAACGCCGGGATCACGCGCGACAAGCTGCTCGCCAACATGAAGCCCGACCAGTGGGGCTCGGTGCTGGCCGTCAACATCGCCGCGCAGCTGCGCATCAACGAGACGCTGCTGACCTCGGGCGACTTCACCGACGCGCCGCGCATCGTCTCGCTCGCCTCGACGTCGGGCATCGCCGGCAACCGCGGGCAGACCAACTACGCGACGTCCAAGGGCGGGGTCATCGGCATGGTGCGGGCCACCGCGCCGCTGCTCGCCCCGTTCGGCGGCACCGCCAACGCCGTGGCACCGGGGTTCATCGAGACCGAGATGACCGCCCGGATCCCGGCCCTGACCCGGCAGGTCGCCCGGCGGCTCAACTCGCTGCAGCAGGGCGGGCAGCCGGTCGACGTCGCCGAGACCGTCGCGTTCCTCGCCTCGCCGCAGGCCGGCGGGATCGTCGGGCGGGTGCTGCGGGTCTGCGGGCAGAACATGGTCGGTCAGTGACGGCGGACCTCGACCTGCCCGTGGGGACGCCCGGGCACGCACCGGTCGTCGTCGAGCTGCCGGGGGTGCCCGGGCTCGGCGGGACGTACGCGCGCGGACTCGCGACCGGCGGACGGCTGGCTGTCGCCCGACGGACCGGCTCCGCACCCACCGCCCTGGCCGACGTGCGGTACGTCGCCCGAGGTGTGCGCGCCGACGCCGACCACCTCACCGCGTACCAGCACCTGCTCGGCGAGTCCGGCAGCGACGCCCTGCCCGCCGGGTTCGTGCACGTGCTCGCCTTCCCCGTCGCGACCGCACTCATGGCCCGGGCCGACTTCCCGCTGCCGATGCTCGGCCTGGTCCACCTGGCCAACCGGGTCGAGCAGCACCGACCCCTCGGCCTGGACGACACGTTCGACGTGCACGCCCACGCCGAAGGGCTGCGACCCCACCGGTCGGGCACGCAGGTCGACCTCGTCACGGAGGCGCACGTGGACGGCACGCTCGCCTGGCGGGGTGTCTCGACGTACCTGGCCAAGGGCCTCCGCCTCGCCGAGGACGACGGGGCCGCGGCCGACGAGCCGCCCCGCGCCGCGTTCGAGCCGCCCGTGCCCACCGGGCAGTGGCGGCTCGACGGCGACACCGGCCAGCGGTACGCGGCCGTGTCCGGGGACGTGAACCCCATCCACACCTCCACCCTCGGCGCCAAGGCCCTCGGGTTCCCGCGGCGGATCGCGCACGGGATGTACACCGCCGCCCGGGCGCTGGCCGACGTCGGCGCCGCCCGCGGGGACGCGTTCGCCTGGACCGTCACGTTCGACAAGCCCGTGCTGCTGCCGGGCGCGGTCGCCGTGCGGGTCGCCCGCGAGGGCGACGGGTTCGCCTACGCGGGGTGGCACCCGCGGAGCGGGAAGCCGCACCTGCGGGGCACGGTCACGCCCCGTCCCTGAGGTCGGCCCTCCACGCCGCCGACGCCCGTCCGACTTCGGTGAGGTACTGGTCGCGGTCGAAGTGCAGGTCGAGCAGATCCCACGACCTGCCCTCGTGCCTGGCGGCCCTGTCGGCGAGCGGGCCGTCGAAGACACCGACATAGTCGCGGAAGTCGACCCACGACACACGACGCCCGTCCGGCGATGCGACGACCGCCGGGGCGATCACGCCGCAGCCGGCGATGCCGCAGGAGCACAGGTACAGGGCCACCCGCTGCCCGTGCTCCACCGGGACGAGCGGTGAGGTCTCGCGCAGCATCTCGGCGGGGTCGAACCCTCGCCACGCCGGCCGGACCGTGGCGAAGAGGTCCTTGCCGTCGACCAGGATCTGCACCACAGGTCGGTCCGATCGGCCGTCGAGCACCTCGACGCGCAGAGACAGGCGGGACAGGTGGGGGCCGCGGCGTCGCGGAGCATCAGTCATGAGGGCGGCGTTCGTCGGTACGCCGGGACCATCGACGGCGGCTCGCGAACGAACCGATCGCAGGTTCGCCGTCCACGGACGGCGAAGGTTGGCAGGGCGAAGGTACGGGCGACCACCCGAGGGGAGCAAGGCCCGGGCGTCCTCTACGGTCGTCCCGTGACGAGCCTCGACGCCCTGTGGGACTTCGACGACCCGGCCGCGTCCGAGGAGCGGTTCCGTGCGGCCGCCGCTGCGGCCGGCGACGCTGCACGCGCGGACGTCCTGCGGACCCAGGTGGCCCGCGCGCTGGGGCTGCAGGGACGGTTCGACGAGGCCCGCCTGCTGCTCGGCAGCCTGACGTCGAACAGCCCGGAGGTCCGGACGCGGGTGCTGCTCGAGCGGGGGCGGGTGCTCCGGTCCTCCGGGGAGTCGTCGGCCGCGGAGCCCTTGTTCCGCGCCGCGGCGGTCCAGGCAGCCGGGGCAGGGCTGGACGGGCTGGAGGTCGACGCGCTGCACATGGTCGCCCTCACGCTCGAGGGGCAGGACCAGGTCGATGCGACCGTGCGGGCGCTCAAGCGGGCGCGGTCCTCCACCGACCCGGCGGCGCTCGCGTGGGAGCCGTCGCTGCTGAACAACCTCGGCATGGCCTGCTCGGGGCTCGGCGACTGGACGCGGGCGCTGGCGGCGTTCGAGGAGGCACTCGCGCTGCGGCGGACCGCCGGGGACGTCGGGCCCGTCAACGTCGCCCGGTGGATGGTCGCGTGGGCGCTGCGGAACCTCGGCCGGACGGACGAGGCCCTCGCTCGGCAGCGCGAGCTGAAGGCCGACCTCGTGGCCGCCGGGCTCGAGGACCCGTACGTCGACGAGGAGATCGCGCTGCTCGAGGGCGGGACCGCCGGCCCGTAACGATCTCGCGGGTGTCAGGCCAGCCGCGCCAGCAGCCCGTCGCGTGCGGCTGGCCACTCCTCGGCCAGGATCGACAGGTACACCGAGTCGCTGCGGGTGCCGTCGGTTCGCAACCGGTGCCGGCGCAGGACGCCCTCGCGCACCGCGCCGAGCCGTTCGATCGCGGCGACCGAGCGGGTGTTGAGCACGTCCGCGCGGAACGCGACGCGCACCAGGCCGAGCTCCTCGAACGCGTGCCGGAGCAGCAGGTACTTGCACGCCGGGTTGTTCGTGGTGCCCCACCACACGGGCGCGTAGAACGTGTTGCCGATCTCGACGCGACCGACGTGCGGCTCGAGGTCGTAGTAGGACGTGCTCCCGCGCACGGCGCCGGTGGCCTGGTCGAGCACCGCGAAGCTGAGGCGGCCGGGCTGCGCCTGGGCGGTCGTGATCCAGCTGCGCATCGCGTCGACGCCCTGCGGCGTCGGGGTGGTCATCCCGGCCCAGATGCGGTCGTCGACGAAGGCGGCCAGGCCGGCGGCGTGCGACTCGTCCAGCGGGACCAACCGGGTCCCGTACCCCTCGAGCGTCAGGTCGTGCAGCATGCGGGTGATCCTGTCAGGCCCGCGACCTGCGGCGTCGGCGGTGTCCGACGACGGTGCGTCCGACCAGTCCGACGGCCATGACCCCGAGCCCGGCGAGGACCACATGCGGCGGCAGGGCGGCGACCAGCCCGAGGCACCCGAGCAGCCCGAGCACCTGCAGCGCGCGCGGGGTGCGGCGGTCCGCGCCGGTCTGGTTGAGCGCCGCGGCGTTGGCGACCGCGTAATAGACGAGCACGCCGAACGAGGAGAAGCCGAGCACGCCGGTCAGGTCGACGGTGAGCACGAGCACGACCACGACCAGGCCGAGCGCGACCTCTGCGCGGGCAGGCACCGAGTGCCGGGTGTCGACCACGGTGAGCGCGGCGGGCAGGTCACCGCCGCGTCCCATCGCCAGGGCGGTGCGGCCGAGCCCGGCGAGCAGCGCGAGGAGCGCACCGAGCGAGGCGGCGACCGCCGCGACCCGCACGAACGGGACGAGACCGGGTGCGACCTGCTCGGCGACGTCCACCAGCGGCACCACGGAGGCAGCGAGCCGGTCCGGGCCGAGGACGGCGAGCGTGGTCACGGCGACGACCGCGTAGACCAGCACGGCCGCGGCCAGGCTGGCGGCCACCGCGCGCGGGATGGTCCGGCGCGGGTCACGGACCTCCTCGCCGAGCGAGGCGACCCGGGCGTAGCCGGCGAACGCGAAGAACAGCAGCGCGGCGGCCTGCGCGATCCCGGTGAGGCCGGCGGCGGTGGCCGTCCCGAGGTCGATCCGTCCGGCGTCCGCCCCGCGCCATCCGGCGACGACGAGAGCGGCCAGCACGAGGAGCACCCCGACGAGCAGCACGCGCGCCACCGCCACGGTGCGGGTCACCCCGCGCAGGTTCACCGCGACGAGCAGCACGACGACCCCCGCGGCGACCGGGCGCTGCCACGGCGCGGGGACCAGGGCGAGCGCGACGGTCGTGGCCATGACCGCGCAGGACGCGACCTTGCCGGTGACGAACCCCCAACCGGCGACGAACCCCCACACCGGTCCGAGGCGTTCGCGCCCGAACGTGTAGGCGCCGCCGGACGTCGGGTAGGCGGCCGCGAGCTGGGCGGTCGACATCGCGTTCGCGTAGGCGACGACCGCGGCGAGCGCGAGCCCGAGCAGCAGACCCGTCCCGGCCGCACGAGCCGCGGGCGCGAGCGCGACGAACACGCCCGCGCCAAGCATGGACGACAGCCCGACGACGACCGCGTCGCCCGTGCCGAGGCGCCGGACGAGCGTGCCTGCCGCGGGACGGTGCGGCTGCACGTCGGGGCGGTCGTGGCCGTCAGGCTGCGCGCGGATCACCGCCCGATCCAAGCATCGGCGGGTCGGCCGCGGGCGTCCGGCGGACGTCGGGTCGATGACCATCCGAGGTCGACCCGTCGCCACGGTCACCGCGCGGCACGACCCGCGGGGCCGCCGTGCGGGTCGGCTCAGTCGTCCAGAGCCGGGCCGCACGCGGCGGCCGCGGTGGCTGCCAGGTGGTCGAGCCCTCGCACCTCGACGAGCGGTCGGGTGTCGTCGACGACCGTCCAGCACCCCTCGACGACCTCGTACTGCGCGCGAGGGCCGTAGGCCAGGTACGAGGTGAGCGCGGCGATCAGCCGGTCCACGTACTCGCTCGTGCTGCCCACGCCGACCGACGCCCGGATGGCCCCCTCGGAGGCACCGAGCCGGGCCAGCAGCGGGTGCGCGCAGAACCGTCCGTCGCGCACCCCGATGCCGTGCTCGGCCGACAGGTACGCGGCGACCAGCCCCGGGTTGTGCCCCGCGACCGTGAACGTCACGACGCCGACAGGGTCGGTGGAGTCCGGCCAGATCCGCACGACGTCGACGCCGTCGATCGCGGCCAGGCCGTCGACCAGCCGGGTGCGCAGTACCTGCTCGTGCGCCTCGAGGGCACCGGCGGGCAGCGCCGCGAGCGTCTCGCACGCCTGGGCCAGCGCGATGGCGCCGATGACGTTGGGCGAGCCGGCCTCGTGCCGGGCCGGGGCCGGCTGCCAGACGGTGCGGTCGGCCCGCACGTCGCGCACCGCTCCCCCGCCGGCGAGGTAGGGAGCACCGGTGTCGAGCCAGTCGCGTCGACCGACGAGCGCGCCGGCCCCGAACGGCGCGTACGTCTTGTGGCCGGAGAACGCGACGTAGTCGGCGCCGGTCGCGGCCAGCGAGAACCCGCGGTGCGGCACGAGCTGAGCGCCGTCGACGACGACGCGGGCACCGGCCGCGTGCGCGAGGGCGACGACCTGCTCGACGGGCAGCGCCTCCCCGGTCACGTTCGACGCGCCCGTCACCGCCACGAGCGCGTACGGCAAGCGTGCGAGCTCGTCGCGCAGCGAGGCGAGGGTGGCGGCGACCGTCGGCTCGACGGGAAGGATCGTCGCGGTGCGTCCGGTGGCCGACCCTGCGGCGCCACCGGCCTGCACCCAGGGCAGCAGGTTGGCGTGGTGCTCGACGTCCAGCACGAGCACGCGCCCCCCGGTCGGCACGACGCCCGCGAGCAGGTTGAGGGAGTCGGTCGTGTTGCGGGTGATGACGGCGACGTCGTCCTCTCGTGCCCCGACGAACGCGGCGACGGCCCGCCGGGACGACTCGTACAGCGCGGTCGAGACCTGCGAGAGGTACCCGGCGCCGCGGTGCACGGAGGCGTAGAGCGGCAGGACCTCGGCGACCCGGGCCGTCACGGACTCCAGGGAGGGCGCGCTCGCCGCGTAGTCGAGGTTGGCGTAGACGCGGCTGGTGCCGTCGACGAGCGGGACGGTCGTGCTGCCACCCGTGACGGGGAGCAGCGCGTGCCGGGCGGTGTCCGCTACGAGGGCGGTGAACGTGCCGGTCGGGACGCCCGTGGCCTCGTCGGCACAGGTCAGCAGGTCGGTGAGAGTCGTCATGGCATGCCTCCGGAACGGTCCGGGGACCCCGAGGTTCCCCGCGCTTGCCGTGCGCCGGGCGGCGGACGGCCAGGTCGTCACCCGGGGCACCCCACCGCGGAAGGAGGGTTGCCGGCCAGCAAGCCGGGGCTACGCGCTGGCACTCGTGACCTGGCTCGAGGATCGTGGCCGCGGGACGGCGATGTCAACGCGTGGCCCACGTCGATCTCACGATTCGAACCGGGCCCGGCACGTTCCTGCCCCGCGGCTCGGGACGGAACACCGCAGATCGAACAGTGGTTGAATGTTGCATCAACGACAGGAGCAGCCATGACACTCGAGCTCGGCATCGACACGTTCGGCGACGTCACGAACGGCCCCGACGGCCGCCCCCTCAGCCAGGCGCAGGTGCTGCGGAACGTCGTCGAGCAGGGTGTGCTCGCCGACCGCGTCGGCCTGGACGCCATCGGCCTCGGCGAGCACCACCGCGACGACTTCGCGATCTCCAGCCCCGAGGTCGTGCTCGGTGCGATCGCGGCCCGCACCGAGCGGATCCGCCTCGGCTCGGCCGTCACCGTGCTGTCCTCCGACGACCCGATCCGGGTGTTCCAGCGCTACTCCACGCTCGACGCCGTCTCGAACGGCCGCGCCGAGATCACCGTCGGCCGCGGGTCGTTCACCGAGTCGTTCGGGCTGTTCGGCCTGCCTCTGAGCCGCTACGAGGAGCTGTTCGAGGAGAAGCTCGACCTGTTCGCCCACCTGCTGCACGGGGGGCCGGTCACCTGGTCGGGCGAGACCCGACCGCCGCTCGTCGAGCAGGACGTCTACCCGCCGCTCGAGCACGCACCCCTGCGCACCTGGGTCGGCGTCGGCGGCAGCCCCGAGTCCGTCATCCGCACGGCCCGGCACGGGCTGCACCTCATGCTCGCGATCATCGGCGGCGACCCGGCACGGTTCCGCCCCTACGTCGAGCTGTACCAGCGCGCGCAGAGCGAGCTCGGCACCGGTCCCGGCCTCGTCGGGCAGCACTCCCCCGGGCACGTCGCCGAGACCGACGAGCTCGCGCTCGCGCAGGTCTGGCCGCACTACGAGCAGTACGTCGGCCGCATCGGCCGCGAGCGCGGCTGGCCCCCGCCCACGCGCGCGTCGTTCGAGGACGCGGCCGGCCCCGAAGGGGCGCTGTTCATCGGGTCCCCGCAGACGGTCGCGGCGAAGATCGTGCGCTCGGCGCGGATCCTCGGGCTCGACCGGTTCGACCTGAAGGTCTCCCAGGGCCCGCTTGCGCACGAGCTGACCATGCGCGGCATCGAGCTGTACGGCACCGAGGTCGCCCCGTTGGTCCGAGCCGCCCTCGCGGAGGACGCGGATTCACCCGCAGGCCCGTGAGATGACGGTCCGACACCTCCGCGGACTGGCGTAGCATCCCGGCAACCATCCAGAGCGGCTGAGAGATCTGGCTCGACGACGCCGCAGCAACCCGCAGGTCCCGGTCCGCCGGGCACTGGCCGAGGGTGCTACCGCCAGGACCGATGGAGGACGCATGAGCGCGCACCCTGACGCCCGACCCGCCGCCGGCTACGCCGGAGATCTCACCCCGCAGCAGGCGTGGGACCTGCTCGCCGACGACCCGGACGCCGTCCTGGTCGACGTGCGCACCGACGCCGAGTGGCGCTACGTCGGCGTGCCCGACCTGCGCGGGCTCGACCGGCAGGCCGCGCTCGTCGAGTGGGTCTCCTACCCCTCGGGCCAGCCCAACCCGCAGTTCCTCACCCAGGTCGCCGCCACGGGCGCGACCCCGGGCGACGGGCGAGCCCTGGTCTTCCTGTGCCGCTCCGGGCAGCGCTCGGTCGGCGCCGCGCAGGCCGCGACCACCGCCGGCTACGGCCCGGCGTACAACGTGCTCGAGGGCTTCGAGGGCGCCACGGGCGACGACGGCCACCGCGGCCACGAGGGCTGGCGCGCCGCCGGTCTGCCCTGGGTCCAGCCGTGAGCGCACCCGACCCGGAGACCCGCCGGACACCCGGCCCGGGCGACTGGGACACGCGTCGCGTCGACCGCAGCACGCTCCGTCCCGACACCCTGGCCGTCCGCGGCGGGCTGGTGCGCAGCGAGTTCCACGAGATGTCCGAGGGCCTGTTCCTCACCCAGGGCTACGTGTACGGCTCGGCCGCCGAGGCCGAGGCCGCGTTCGGCGGTGACGTCGACCGGTTCCTCTACTCCCGCTACGGCAACCCGACCGTCTCGACCTTCGAGGAGCGGCTGCGGCTGATCGAGGGCGCCGAGGCCGCGTACGCCACCGCCTCCGGCATGTCCGCGGTGTTCACCGCGCTGGCCGCGCTCGTCCGCTCCGGCTCGCGCATCGTCGCCGCCCGCGCACTGTTCGGCTCGACCGTCGTGATCTTCGACGAGATCCTCGCCGGCTGGGGCGTGCGCACCGACTACGTCGACGGGCACGAGCTCGCGCAGTGGGAGGCCGCACTGGCGACCCCCGCCGACGTCGTGTTCTTCGAGACGCCGTCCAACCCCATGCAGGACCTGGTCGACATCGCCGCGGTGTCCCGCCTCGCGCACGCCGCCGGGGCCACCGTCGTGGTCGACAACGTCTTCGCCACGCCCGTGCTCTCCCAGCCGCTCCCGCTCGGGGCCGACGTCGTCGTCTACTCGGCGACCAAGCACATCGACGGGCAGGGTCGTGTGCTCGGCGGCGCGATCCTCGGCTCGGACGAGTTCGTGCACGGGCCCGTGCAGACGCTCATCCGCAACACCGGGCCGTCGCTGTCGCCCTTCAACGCCTGGGTCCTGCTCAAGGGCCTGGAGACGATGTCGCTGCGCGTGCGGCACCAGACCGCCTCGGCCCTCACGCTGGCGACCTGGCTCGAGCAGCACCCCGCGGTCGAGTCCGTGCGCTACCCGTACCTGCCCTCGCACCCGCAGCACCAGCTGGCGCTGGCCCAGCAGGACGGCGGCGGCACGGTCGTCACCTTCACGCTGCGCACGCCCGACGGCGCGGACGCAGCGGTCGCGAAGGCCTCGACGTTCGCCGTGCTCGACGCCCTACGGCTCGTCGACATCTCGAACAACCTCGGCGACGCCAAGTCGATCGTCACGCACCCCGCCACCACCACGCACCGCAAGCTCGGCCCCGAGGGCCGCGCGAAGGTCGGCATCGGCGAGGCCACCGTGCGGTTCTCCGTCGGGCTCGAGGACCCCGCCGACCTGCAGGACGACCTCGCGCAGGCCCTCGACCGGCTCGCCTGACCCCGTCTGGCGCGGTCTGGCCCGGTCTGGCCCCGGCAGGGAATAGCCGTCGGCCGCTCGGCGGTTGCTGACCGTGGCCGCCGCCGACGGCCACGACGGAGGGAACGGCCCTGACCAGCACGCCCGCACCGACGGCCGACCCGGCCACGCCGCACGCCGACGGGGTGGGCCTGCGCTCCACGCGGGGGCCGCTGCTGCTGGCCATGATGGTGACGACCGGCCTCGTCGCGATCGACTCGACGATCCTGGCCACCGCGGTCCCGACGATCGTCGCCGACCTCGGCGGGTTCGCCAGCTTCCCGTGGCTGTTCTCGATCTACCTGCTCACGCAGGCCGTGAGCGTGCCGATCTACTCCAAGCTCGCGGACACCGTCGGTCGCAAGCCGATCATCCTGCTGGGCATCGGGCTGTTCCTTCTCGGGTCGGTGCTCTGCGGGTTCGCATGGAGCATGCCGGCGCTCATCGCGTTCCGCGCGGTGCAGGGTCTCGGTGCGGGCGCCGTGCAACCGATGGCGATCACGATCGTCGGCGACATCTACACGCTCGCCGAGCGTGCCCGTGCGCAGGGGTACATCGCGAGCGTGTGGGCGATCTCCTCCGTCGTCGGGCCGACGCTCGGCGGGGTGTTCTCCACGTACCTCGACTGGTCGTGGATCTTCTTCGTCAACGTGCCGCTCGGTGCGCTCGCCGCGTGGCTGGTCGTGCGGCACCACCACGAGTCCGTGGAGCGCAGGCCGCACCGGATCGACTGGGCGGGCGGGGCGTTGCTCACGCTCGCGACCACGCTGCTCGTCGTGGCCCTGCTGGAGGGCGGGCACGCCTGGGCGTGGGTCTCGATGCCCAGCATCGGCGCGCTCGCGCTCGGCACCGCCGCCGCTGTGGCGTTCGTGGCCGTGGAGCGACGGGCGACCGAGCCGGTGCTGCCGCTGCGGCTGCTGACCCGGAGGCTCCTGGCGACGACCGCGCTCATCTCCGTCGGGGTGGGCGTCATGCTCATGGGCGTCACCACGTACGTGCCGACGTTCCTCGAGGCGCTGCTCGGGGTGTCGCCGCTGGTGTCCGGGCTGGCACTGGCCGCCCTCACGCTCGGGTGGCCGCTGTCGGCCTCGCAGTCGGGCAAGGTCTACCTGCGGATCGGGTTCCGGCGCACGGTGCTCATCGGCGCGACGCTCACCGTGATCGCCGCCTGCGCGCTCGCCCTCACGTCACGGTCGCCGTCGGTCGTGGCGGTCGCCGCGACGTGCTTCGTCATGGGGATGGGCCTGGGGTTCGTGGCCGCGCCGAGCCTGATCGCCGCGCAGTCGTCCGTCGGGTGGGGCGAGCGGGGCGTCGTGACGGGCGCGAACATGTTCGCCCGGTCGATGGGCAGCGCCGTCGGTGTCGCCGCGCTCGGCGCTCTCGTCACGGGGTTCATGGGCGAGACGGACGCGGCGTCCGCCCCCGCACTGTTCAACGACGCCGCCACGGCCGTGTTCGCCGCGATCGCCGGGGTCGCCGCCCTGACCCTGCTCGTCGGGTTCGCCATGCCCCGCACGACCGCGACGACCGACGACTGAGCACCGCCCGCCCCGCACCGGACCGGACCGGCTCAGTCGCGCACGAGCCCCCCGTGGTACCGCAGCTCGTACAGGCGCTCGCCGCCCTCGCTGATCCACTCGGTGCCCGAGAAGTGCGTGACGTCGCCCTCGCTCGTGTCCGTGTAGGCGTACCCCTGGATCTCGTGCGCGAACCCGCCGAGGAACCGGCCCTCGGCGTACATCGCGCTCAGGGCCGCGCGGATGACGAAGCCGGTGCGCGCCGCGTCGATCAGGTCGGGGCGCAGCAGGTAGCCGTAGTAGTTCATGGCCCACACCGGCTCACCCTCGAACGTCACGAGCTCCTGCCCGAGGAAGTCCGAGGCACCCACGTAGCTGTCGAGGTAGCCCCAGGGCCCCTCGGCGAAAGCCAGGTCGTGCGAACCGGTGCGTGAGGCGGGCACGGGCTCCCCGCCGCCGACATAGGTCACGGACTTCGCACGCACGACGAACCCCTCGAGCGCGACCACGTCGAGCGCCACGCCTGCGTCCTGCACCGTCATCGCACACCCCGTCTCGGAACCGGGAACCTGACCCGTCCGGCGACCGTAGCGCCCGGTACCCACAGGGTCTGGCGAGAGCGGACGACGGCTGCCCCGGTCGTCCCGGACGGGGCAGCCGTCGTCGTGCGATCAGCGACCGGAGCGCGCCACCCACCGACGACGCAGGACCAGCAGGCCCGCGCCGAGCAGCACCCACGCCGCGGCCATGGCCCCGGCCGCACCGACACCGTCAGCGCCGGTGGCCGCCAGGGCCAGCGTCCGCTCCTGGATCCGCAGGATCGTGCCGTCCTGCGCGAGCTGGAACGGCAGCACGAACTGCGCAGGCGTCCCGTCGAGCGCGGTGCCGACCGCGATCAGCCGGTGCGCGCCGCCCTCGAGCCCGGCGGGAAGCATGCCGGTGACGACGGCCGTGCCGTCGGCGCCGACGACCGCCGTGCCGATGACCTGCGGCGTCGAGTGCACCTCGAGGGTCAGGACGGTGCCCGGGCGCAGGCCCGTGCCGCGTGCGCTGACGGGTGCGCCCTCGGCGAGCTCGCCGAGCTGACGGTCCAGCGTCGCCTCGACCGCACTGTCCGGGCCGATGGCGGTGACCGAGGCCGTGGCCTGGCCCGGCAGGGTCAGGTCGTCGCCCGCGGCCGCGGCCGTCACGACGCACAGCCCGGTGCCGACCGCCGTCAGGCGGCCCGAGGCGTCGACGAGGCATGCCCCGGCGGCCGACAGCGTGACGGGCAGATCGAACTCCGAGCGTGCGCTCACGGTCGACGCGTCGCCGCCGAAGACCGGCACGGCGAGCGGGGCGATCGTCACCGCCTGCGACCGCTTGGCGACCGCACCGGTCCGCACGACGGACGACGCCGGCCCGGTGAGCTCGTCGCCCGCCTGCGTGGCGGTCACCGTGCACGGGCCGACACCCGTGACGCTCAGCAGCCCGTCGGTGACGGTGCACGCCCCCTCGGCGGCGAACGTCACGGGCAGGCCGACGCTGGAGGCCGCGACCAGGGTCGTCGAGCCCTGGCCGTAGACGAGGGCCGGCAGCTCGCCGAACGTGACCACCTGACCGCGGCGGGCGACGTCGACGGTCTGCGTGGCCTGCGCGGACTCGGTCTGCGCGTCACCCGCCTGCGTGGCCGTGACCTCGCAGGAGCCGACACCCGTCAGCTGCAGCGACCCGCCGGAGACGGCGCACGCACCGGAGGCTGCGAACGTGACCGGCAGCTCGGAGGACGCCGAGGCGTCCAGCGTGGCGGGCGCGCCCGCGTAGACGAGACCGGCGGGCAGCGCCTCGAACGTCACGGTCTGCGGCCGCTTGGCGACGCTCACGCTGCTGGACGCCGACGACGCGGCGACCGCACTCGTGCCGCCGTAGGTCGCCGAGAGGGCCACGGTGCTCACCGGGTCCGTGCGGTCCTCGACCGTGGCGACGCCGCCGACCAGGGCGAGTCCACCGTGCAGGACGCCGCCGACGGTCACGTCGACCGTGCCCGTGGCAGCAGTCCCGCCCGCGCTCACCGAGACGTGCACGTCGTAGGGCTGACCGCTGACGGGCGCTGCCGGGTCGGTGCTGATGGTCGTCGTCGAGGTCGCCTTCGGCACGATGCTGGTGACGGGCACGGACGGGTCGGACGGGCCGATGACGTTGCTCGCGGTGACGCGGAACGTGTAGCTGACACCGTTGGTCAGCCCGGTGACGTGCCTCGAGCGCTGCGGGGGCGTGCCGCTGGTGGCACCGCACTCGGTCTCCTCGCCGCCCGCGGGCGTGCAGAGCACCGTGTACCCGGTGACGCCGCCGGCCACGTCGGCGGGTGCCGACCAGGACACGTCGGCGCTCGCGTCACCGAACGTGGCCTGCACGTCCAGCGGCGGGGTCGGCACCCGCGTGGCGAACGTCAGCGTCGCACTGCCGCGCGAGCCGGAGCTGTAGCCGCCCATGCCGATCTGGTACGTGGTCCCGGCCTGGAGGTTCACGGTGAGCGACGCGTCCAGCCCGTAGAAGTCGTCGTTGTGCGTGACGAGCGACCCGCCGGTCCACACCTCGAGCGTGTTGTCCCACCCGGCCGGGCTGACCGAGGTCGCACGGATGAACACCCGCACGGCCTGCGCCGGGGTGTACGAGAACCAGGTGACGTTGTTCCAGACGCCCGTCGTACCGGCGGACGCGGTGACGCCCCCGTTGGTCGCCACGAACGAGGAGTCGAGGTCGGCCACCGGAAGCGGGACCGCAGCCCCTCGGTCGGCGCCGCCGGGAGCCGCCGCCGTCGCGGTCGCCGGGACCGGCGAGGCGGTCACCAGCGCGAGCACGGTCACCGCGAGCACGCCGAAGGCACGCCAGAGGTGCGCCACCCGTCGCGTCGCCGTCGAGGTGCGCGGACCCGGTGCGGGTGCGAACGGGGTGGGCTGTCCGGGGCTTCCGGGTGCGGTCATGCCAGGGCTCCAACGGCGTCGGGTGTCTCGATGTCGAGGCACCTATCGAACGCCGCGGCCCATCCGCGAGAAGAAGCCGAGGTGAAGTGCGGGACCAACGTCCTGATCTGGGTGTCTCCACCCGTACCGCCCCGCAGGTGGGCGTCTCACCCGCCCCTGAGCCGCCTGGGGCGAGCCACGGCTGCCGTCAGGTCAGCCGACCAGCGCGTGCAGCACCGAGGTGAAGAACCGCAGCCCGTCCGTCCCCGTGCGCGGACCCTTCGGCCCGTCCGGGCCGAAGCCGGCCTCGACCGCGTGCTCCGGGTGCGGCATCAGACCGACGACGTTGCCCGCCGCGTTCGTGATGCCCGCGATGCCGCGGCGCGACCCGTTCGGGTTCCAGCCCTCGTAGCGGAACACGACGCGGCCCTCGCCCTCGAGCTCGTCGAGCGTGCGCTCGTCGGCGACGTACTGGCCGTCCTGGTTCTTCAGCGGGATCGTGATCTTCTCGCCGAGCGTGTAGTCCCGCGTCCAGGCGGTGTCGACGTTCTGCACGGACAGCACCTGCTCGCGGCAGATGAAGTGCAGGTGGTCGTTCTTGATCATCGACCCGGGCAGCAGGTGCGCCTCGGTGAGCACCTGGAACCCGTTGCAGATGCCCAGCACCGGCAGGCCCTTGCCCGCCGCGTCGACGATCTCGCCCATCACGGGCGCGAACCGGCTGATCGCCCCGGCCCGCAGGTAGTCGCCGTAGGAGAAGCCGCCGGGCAGGACGACCGCGTCCACGCCGTGCAGGTCCGCGTCGGCGTGCCACAGCGGCACCGCCTCCGCACCCGCGAGCCGCACCGCACGTGCCGCGTCCCGGTCGTCCAGCGTCCCGGGAAAGGTGACGACGCCGACGCGCGTCATCAGGCCGAGACCTCGTCCTCGTAGACCGCGACGACGTCCTCGATCACGGGGTTGGACAGCACCTGCTCACCGGCGGCACGGGCCGCGGCCAGCACCTCGTCGGTCACCGGCCCCTCGACCTCGAGCTCGAACCGCTTGCCCTGGCGCACCGACGTGAACTGGGCGAAGCCCAGCCGCGGCAGCGCGCCGGCGACGGCCTTGCCCTGCGGGTCGAGGATCTCGGGCTTCGGCATGACGTCGACGACGACTCGTCCCACGAGGTGGCTCCTGTGTGTGTTCGCGCGGTGGTGGGGGTCGCGGCGAGTCTACCGACCACCCGGGCACCGCCGACCCCACCGTCCGACCGGCGGTTCACACCGCGTCGGCGGCGCCCGGGACGACGAGATCGGTCGCGGTCACGGCGTACGGGACGTACCCGGGGACGGGCGCGTCGAGCCGCGGGGCCCGTCCACGCACGGCTGCGCGCCAGACGTCCACCGCGGCGACGTCCCGCAGGTCCGGACGCGCCCGGATCAGGAGGCAGGCGGCGACCGCACCCGGCGCGAGCAGGCAGCAGGCGAGCGTGACCGGCGTCGACAGGAGGATGAGGTGACCGCTCGCCTCGGCGGCCGCCCACGAGCAGAGGAACGCGACGACCATGACGGCACCCGTGCGCTGACGCCCGGCGACATCGACCGACCACCGGCACTGCTGCTCCGGCCCGGGCAGCAGGCGCTGCAGACGCTGTCGCGCGAGAGGGACGAGCGCGGCACCGAGGAGGAGTGCCGCAACGAGCACGACGAGCTCGGTCCGCACGTGGCCGATCGCGCCGCCCTCGATCGAGGTGCATGCGAACCCGTCGTCGCAGGACGTGACGAGGACCCGCCGGTGCGCGAACCCGGCCGCGACGGTGCCGGCCACCGCCCCGACCGTGAGCACCGTGGCCACGAGCGGCATCAGGGTGGCCGCCCGGTACCGCGAGCGGGAGACCCAGCCGCGGACGATGGAGGTCGCGTCCGGCTCCTCCCCGGCACGCAGCTCGAAGTGCTTGCGGGTCGCGTTCCGCCGCCGGGAGTCGTCCATGAAGACCCACAGGACGAGCACCAGCCCGCACAGGACCCCGGCGAAACCCGTGATGCCGTCGTCCCTCAGACTCAGGAACAGCATCATCGCGGCGAACGGCCACTGCGTGCGGACGATCAGCAGGGCACCCGCCAGATCGTCCCTGACCCAGGCTCGATGCTGCGCGGGCATCCGGCGGTCGAGCAGCCGATAGCTCAGCCAGGGACGCAGCGGCGGGTGCTCGCGCCACCGGGTGGCCCAGCCGGCCCGCATGAGCCCGATCCCGGAGCGCACGTCGAGCCGACGCACACCGGGTGCCGCCAGGTCGGCGAGGACGGCGGTCAGCTCGGCCGCGCGCACCGCACGCCAGCGCCGCGGGTAGGCGCGCAGCCACCGGCCGACCGACCGCTCGAACCGGGGGTCGACGCCCGCGGGGGTCACCGGACCGGTCATCGTGCCGTTCCCAGCACCCAGCCGGGACCGGCCGGCTGGTCCTGCTGGGCGGCGAGGAGCCCGGCGTCGGACGGCCCGGCCCGGTAGGCGCCGACCAGACCCTCGGTGAGCGCGTCGACCGCGGGCGGGCGACCGGTGAGCGCGACACGTCGGACGTCGACGACGGTGACGTCGGGTTCGCCGGCCCGCACGACCCACGCGGCCGCAGCCGCGGGCACCACCAGGACGAGGCACAACGGGCCGGCCAGCGGGGCCAGGACCATGGGCCACCGGCCGACGACCTCGAGCCAGGCCTCGCCGGCGACCATGACGCCGATCGCCGTCGCCCCGATCGCCATGCCGACCGTCGGGCGGACGACGTGCCGGGAGGGCTGCTCCGGGCGCCGCGGCAGCTCGCGACGGAGGCGTTCGAGGACCAGCAGCCCGAGCGGCACGGCGACGGCGAGTGCGCCGAGCACCACGACGAGGAGCCCGAGCGTCGACATCCCCCAGACCGACGCCGAGCACTGGTCCCCGGCCGCGGTGCCTGTCGAGCACGTGACGGTCCGCAGGGACCGCGCGAGCGCCGCGGCGTTCCAGCCGAGCGCGCCGACCGCGAGCAGACCGGTCGTCCAGCGCAGGGCAGGGTCGGCGGTCCAGCGGTCGCGCAGCGTGCTGACGCTGATCAGGCCCCACTGCCCGGGCGGGTCGTCCGGGCTCGCCCGCAACGCCCGTTTGGCAGCGCTCCGCCGGTTTCGGGCATCGCTGAGCCCGATGATCGCGACGAAGAGCAAGACGTAGCCGATGAAGATCTCGGGCCCGTAGTTTCCGAAGTGCACCTGCCAGCCCATCATCACGAAGATGAACCAGAGACGCCACGCCACCTCGCGCGCGGGGAACAGCGGCCCCTCGATGTCGTCGCGCACCCACGCGCGGTAGCGCGGGGCGGGCACCGACATCTGCCAGCGGTACCCGACGGCGACCCAGAACGGCGGTCGCTCGCGCCACCGGGTCCCCCACCCGGCGCGCAGCAGGCCCAGGGCCGAGCGCACGTCGAGCCGTCGCGCACCGGGCGCCGCCATGTCCGCCAGGACGGCGGTCAGCTCGTCCGCTCGCGTCGCACGCCACCGGCGCGGGTAGGCCCGCAGCCAGAAGCCGACCGATCGTTCGAACCGGGGATCGATCTCCGTCGGGCTCGCGGTCACCGGGCACCTCCGAACGCGGGTCGCGGGGCACCGCCCAGGGCGGGCAGCGCGGGTCGGGCAGGACGGGCGGCGAGCACCCGCTGGGCACGGCGGGCCAGCTCGGCGACGCGGTCGGTCTCGGCTGCGAGCACGGCCAGCCCTTCGTCGGTCAGCCGGTAGTAGCGGCGCAGCCTCCCGTCGACGACGACCTCGCCGGAGGCCTCGGCGTACCGGGCCTCGACGAGCCGGTCGAGGATGCCGTACAGCGTGCCGGCACCGAGGCGGACGCGGTCGGCGGACAGCGACCGCACCTCCTGCACGATGCCGTAGCCGTGCCGCGGCTGGTCAGCGAGCGCGAGCAGGACGAGGTACGTCTGCTCGGTCATCCGGAAGGCCATGTCCGATATATATCGTCGAACGACCTATCAAGTCCAGCCGCGGCGCGCGTCAGACGCCTGCAGAGACCTTGTCGACGGCCTGCGTCGCCGCCTGCTCGAGCAGCGCGGTGTCCGCCTCCTCCAGGCCCGTCGTCATCACCGAGACGACGACGTCGCCGACCTGGCTGAGCAGCATGGCCGTCGAGCCGGCCGCCGCGCCGTCCATCGTCATCGCGATGAGCACGGCGTCGGACCGGTCGGCCAGCGACGCGGTGTCGAGCGACGTCATCGCGTAGGACGCGGTGAACAGCTCGGGGAAGGTCACCGTGTACGTCGCGCAGTCCTGCTGGACCTGGGTCAGCGCCTCGAAGACCAGCTCGCTGTAGTCGTCGCCGACCGCCAGGGTCACCCCGACGACCGTGCCGTCGTCCTTCGTGTAGACGGTCGAGGACAAGGCGTCCGGGGCCGCCTCGCTGCCCTGCTGGAGCGCCAGCACCTGCTCGCCGCACACCGCGGGGTCGAACTCGGCGCCCTCCGGCAGGAGCGAGGTCGGGTCGGTGGTCGCGGTGTCGGTGGTGTCGAGCGCGGTCCAGCCCTCGCCCAGCTCGTCCGCGGTGAGCTGCAGCGCGCCGAGCGCGGCGACGTCGAGCGCGCCGGTGTCGGCAGCGCCTTCGGCGCCCGTGGTGGTGGCGGGTCCCGTGGCCGCGTCGGTCGAGCCCGTCGCGGCCTCGGACCCGCCCGAGCAGGCCGTCAGCAGCGCGAGGACGGCGAGGGGAGCGGTCAGGAACAGGGCACGGCGCACGGTGGGGTCCATCCGGTCGGGGGGTCGGTCCGCGGCATCGTGCCAGAGATGTCCGGATCGACCCGCCGCCCGTCAACAGGGTGAAGGCGTGGACGGGCGCGGCCCTCACACCGTGCGGTGCGTCCACCGTCCCGCGACCAACGTGCCCGCGACGGGCATCCCCCGGACGGACCCGGTGGCGGTGAGCCGCGCGGCCGGGTCCTCGTCGAGCACCGCCAGGTCGGCGGGCGCGCCGACCCGCAGGCCCAGCGGCTGCTCGTCGACGCTCGACGCGAGCGCCACGTCGAGGTCGACGACCTGCTCCGGATGCCAGGGCTCTCGCCCTTCGCGCGTGCGGGTCACGGCGGCGTCGATCGCGTCCCACGGGTCGAGCGGGGCGACGGGCGCGTCCGAGCCGAGCGCGAGCCGCACCCCGGCGCGGTGCAGCGCACCGTAGGCGAACGCGCGGTCGGTGCGCCCGGCCCAGTACCGGTCGGCGACGTCCCGGTCGTCCATCGCGTGCTCGGGCTGGACCCCGGCGACGACGCCGAGCGCGGCGAACCGTTCGACGTCCGCCCAGGTCAGCAACTGGGCGTGCTCGATCGTCCCGCGGGCACCGGTCGCCGCGAACGCGTCGAGCGCGAGGGTGTTGGCCGCGTCCCCGATCGCGTGGATGGCGCAGGTGAACCCGCGCCGGGTGACCGCGGCCATCAGGCGCACGAGGTGGTCGGTGGGGACGGACAGCACGCCGCACGCGGTCCGGCCGAGCATCCCGGGGTACGGGTCGTGGCAGTAGGCGGTGCGCGTGTTGAGCGAGCCGTCGGTGACGACCTTGAGCGGTCCCTGCGTGACGAGCCCACCGGCGGTGAGCGGGTCGCCGGTGCGCAGGCCCTCCGCGAGGACGGCGTCCAGGTGCTGCTCCCAGACGCCCGCGCGGATGCGCACCGCTGGGTCGCCGGCCGTGGCCCGGCGTCGCCAGGCCACGAGGTTGTCCGCGATCTCCAGGTCGACCACGCCGACGACGCCACGGGCGGCGGCGTGCCGGGTCGCGTCCGCGACCAGGGCGTCGGCGACGTCGTCGTCGACCCGGTCGATGCCACCCATGATCGGCAGCCACTCCGACTCGCGCAGCACACCGGTCGGGTGCGTCTCGACACCGAGGAACCGCAGTCCGGCGGTCGACGACCACGAGCAGTGCAGGTCGCCCGAGACGAGGACGACCGGCGTCGGCCCCGCGACCGCGTCGAGCAGCGCGGCCGAGGGCACGTCGGGCCACAGCCCGTCCCGGAAGCCCTGGCCGACCAGCGCGGTCCCGGTGGGCGGCGGGTCCTGCGCGAGGCGGTCGGCGACGAGCCGCACGGCCTGCGCCGCCGACGTCGCACCGGACAGGTCGAGCCGGTTGCGCGCGAGGGCCCACTGGGTCAGGTGGGTGTGCTGGTCCCACAGCCCGGGCATGAGCGTGCGCCCGTCGAGGTCGACCCGCTCGGCACCGGGGGCGTCGAGCGTTCCCGTCGGTCCGATCGCGGCGACCCGCCCGTCGCGCAGCAGGACGTCGACGGGCGCCGGGTCGGTGAGCCGTCGGGCACGGGCGAGCAGCAGGTCGCTCATCGGGCGTCCCCCTCGTCGGCGGCGCTGCGGGCGAGCTCGTCCCGGGCCATCTCGTCCCGGGCCATCTCGTCCCGGGTCATCTCGTCCAGGACAGCGTCCGCGAGCGCGGGCACGGCGTAGTGCGGGTCCTCGCGCAGCGCCTGCTCGACGCGGCGGCGCACCTCGGGCGGCTTGTCCTGGGAGAGCTTGGCCTTGCCCTGCCACCGGGTGACGCGCAGCCGGAACCCGGCGGTGCCGTGCGCGATCCGGTGGGCGTACTCGGCGACGTCGGCCATCCGGACGGGTGCGGGCATGACGTGCTCGTACCGGTCGACGGTGTCGGCGAGCACCTGGAGCGTGGCCTGCGGGGACAGTCGTTCGAGCGTGCCGTACAGGTGCGCGGCGACGTAGTTCCAGGTCGGGACGGCGGGTCCGTAGCCGTACCAGCCGGGCGAGACGTAGCCGTGCGGGCCCTGCACGACGAGCAGGACCTCGCGGCCGGAGCCGAGGTCGTGCTGCTCGTCGTCGGGTCGGCCGAGGTGCCCGACGACCGCGAGCTCGTCACCGTCCTCGAGGACCACGGGCAGGTGGGAGGCGATCACGCCGTCCGGCGTGGGGCTGATCAGGGTGGCCCAGCCGTGCTCGCGGACGAGGGCGCGCAGGCGGTCCTCGTCGGTGAGGGCGTAGGCCGGGGTGTCGATCATCGGGTGCCTCAGCAGGGTCTCAGCGGGAGTTCAGAGGGAGTTCAGCGGGGTCTCAGCAGCGTCGAGCAGGGCTCTGAGCGGTGCGTCGAGGTCATCGAAGCAGGGTGACGTCGCAGGGATGAGGCCGGCGTGTCACCGGCAGGTTAAAGCTTCATTTCCTACTGAAACTTCGAGAACTTCGCTATTGACGGATCGGTCGATAGAGGGGTTGCCTGCTCGTGCACCCCGTACCGCCGCCCCACCCGCTCCCCCGCTCAGTTCCCCCCTCAGTTCCCCCTCAGTTCCCCCCTCTGCTCCCTGACCTGGAGGAACCCCTTGACACGCATGAGCCTGCGGCTCGCAGCCGGAGCCCTCGCCGCCTCACTCACGCTCGCCGCCTGCGGCAGCTCCGACACCGCCTCGGACGACACGACCAGCACCACCGGCACCGGCGGCGCCCTCAGCGTCGCCGTCACCGACCCCGGCCAGCTCATCCCCGGACGCCAGACCGTCGCCTACGACTTCGCGATGGCCGTCTGGGCGCCCCTCACCTGGGTCGACGACGCGTCGAACCTGACGTACATCCAGGCCGAGTCGGTCGAGTCCGACGACGCCACCACGTGGACCATCACGCTCAAGGACGGCTGGACCTTCCAGGACGGCACACCCGTGACCGCCCAGTCCTACGTCGACGCCTGGAACACCGTCGCCTACGGCCCGAACGCGTTCGAGAACAGCGGCCAGCTCGCGCACGTCGTCGGCTACGGGGACCTCAACCCCGCCGAGGGCGAACCGACGACCACCGAGATGTCCGGCCTGACCGTCGTCGACGACCTGACCTTCACCGTCCAGCTCGACGGCGCCGACAGCCAGTTCCCCATGCAGCTCTCGCAGGCGCAGACCGCCATGTACCCCATGCCGGAGAGCGCGTACGACGACCTCGACGCCTACAACACCCACCCCGTCGGCAACGGCGCGTTCGAGCTCACCAACGACTACGTCGAGAACGAGCCGCTCGTCCTCGACGCGTACGCCGACTACCAGGGCGAGGCCCCGACGGTCTCCCAGATCACGTTCGTGCCCTACACGGACACCGCGACCGCCTACACGGACGTCCTCGCGGGCAACATCGACGTCTCCGACCTGCCCGCCGACAAGATGGCGCAGGCCGAGGCCGACTTCGGTGACCACGTCTACTCGTTCGAGGCGGCCGGCATCTCCTACCTCGGCCTGCCGCTGTCCGACCCGCGGTACGCCGACGTGCGGGTCCGGCAGGCGATCTCCATGGCCATCGACCGCGACACGATCAACGACGTGATCTACGGCGGGCTCTACACCCCCGCCACCGCGTTCACCCCCGCGATCGAGCCCGGCACCCCCGAGGGCATCTGCGGCGAGTTGTGCGAGTACGACCCCGAGGGCGCCAAGGCCCTGCTCGACGAGGCCGGCGGCTTCGCGGGCAGCATGGAGATCTACTACCCCGGCGGCGTCGGCCTCGACGACCTCTACACGGCCATCGCCAACAACCTGCGGCAGAACCTCGGGGTCGACGCTGTCGCCACCCCCAGCACCGACTGGGCCGAGTTCTACCAGACCCGGCTCGACGGCGACGCGCCCGGCCCGTTCTTCTCCCGTTGGGGCGCCCTCTACCCCAGCCAGCAGAACACCCTGCGCGCCTTCTACGTCGAGAACGGCGGCTGCGCCAACTGCATCCCCTGGTACGACCCGGAGGTCGCCTCGGCCATCTCGGCCGCCGACGCCCAGGTCGACGGCACCGAGGCGGCGGACGCCTACGGCGCCGTGCAGGAGCTGATCCTCGCCGAGTTCGCCGCGCCGCCGCTGTTCTTCGAGACGTACAACTTCGTCACCTCCGACCGCGTGGCCGAGCTGACGACCTCCGCGGTCGGCAACCCGGACTACGCCCACACCGTCCTCGCCGAGGACGCCTGACACCGATGAGCACCGACACGACCCCGGTGGGTTCGCTCGAGGACATCCTCGCGCGGACCCACCGGGTCCCCCCGATGCACGACTTCCCGACGGTCGACGCGCTGCTCGCCTGGTTCGACGACCTCGCGGCCGACCACCCCGACCTGGTCTCCACCCGCCGGATCGGCACCTCGCGCCTCGGCGAGCCGATCCCGATGGTCACCGTCGGGCACGGCCCGCGCCGGCACCTGCTGTTCGCCGGCGTGCACCCCAACGAGCCGATCGGCTTCCGCACGCTGCAGCACCTCGCCGAGCAGCTGTGCACCGACCCCGCGCTGCGCGACGCGTACGACGCGACCTGGTACCTGGTCCCCTGCATCGACCCCGACGGCACGCGGCTCAACGAGGGCTGGTTCGCCGACCCGACGCGTCGCACCACGTACAGCCGGCGGTTCTACCGGCCCGCGCCGGACGAGCAGGTCGAGTGGACGTTCCCGTTCTCCTACAAGGACGCGTGGTTCGACCAGGTGCTGCCCGAGACGCTCGCGCTCATGCGGGTCATCGACGACGTGCAGCCGCACCTCATGGTGTCGCTGCACAACGCCGAGCTCGGCGGCGTCTACTACTACCTGTCCGAGGAGGTCCCCGGGCTGGTCCGGGCCCTGCACGCGATCCCCGCCGAGCTCGGGCTGCCCCTCGAGACGGGCGAGCCCGAGTCCCCGGCGCTGCGCGCGATGGCCCCGGCCGTCTACCACGCGATCTCGATGGCCGAGGAGTACGCGTACCTCGAGGAGCTCGGCATCGACCCGGGTCCCGCCAGCTGCGGGGACTCCTCCGGCTCCTACGCGGCCCGGTACGGCACGGTGTCCCTGGTCGCCGAGCTGCCCTACTGGTCGCACCCGCTCAGCGACGACGACACCCCGACGGCGACCTCCTACCGGGACGTCGTGCTCTCGAAGGCCGACGGCCTGGCCGACGCCGGCGGGCTGCTCGCCGCGATCCTCGACGAGGCCGCCCCCGACCTGGGCATCCGGTCGCCGTTCCTGCGGGCCAGCGAGGCCTTCGTGCCGATGCTCACCCGGATGGCCGAGCAGGAGCGCGTCCGCGCCGCCCTGCCGGAGTGCTCCCGGCCGGCCACCGCCGCCGAGGTGTTCAGCAACGACGACCTCGTGCGCTGCTTCCGGCTGCGGTACGGCGGCATGCTCCTGCGTGCCCTCGACGCCGAGGTCGTGGCCGGCACCGCCACCGCACGCGTGCACCGCCTGCACGAGCGCATGGCGGACCTCTACGCACGCTGGACCGCCGAGGCCGACGCGGTCGAGGGGCTCGAGGTGATCGACGTGGCCCGGCTCGTGGGCGTGCAGCTCGGGGCGACCCTCGCCGCCGCCCAGGCGCTCGCCGCCCGGGACGCCCGATGACGGCCGCCCGGCTCGTCGCCCGACGCGTCGGCGAGCTGCTGCTCGTCTTCGTCGGGGTCTCGTTCGTCATCTACGCGATGGTGTTCGCCCTGCCCGGCGACCCGATCGCGGCCCTCGGCGGCGACCGGCCGCTGCCCGCGAACGTCGTCGCGCAGCTGCGGTCGCAGTTCCACCTCGACGAGCCGCTGTGGCAGCAGTACCTGCACTACCTGGGCGGGCTGCTGCAGGGCGACCTGGGCACGAACTTCTCCGGCCAGTCCGTGGCCGACAAGCTCGCCTCGCGGTGGCCCGTCACGGTGACGCTCGCGCTGACCGCCTGGGCGATGGAGGTGGTCGTCGGCGTCGCGCTCGGCCTGTACGCCGGGCTGCGGCGCGGCCGGACCGGCGACAAGGCCGTGCTCGCGGGCACCATCCTGGCCACGTCCGTACCCGTGTTCGTGCTCGCCGTGTCCGCCCAGCTGCTCTTCGGCGTGCGGCTCGGCTGGTTCCCCGTCGCGGGGACCGCCGACGGCTGGCCGACGTCCTACCTCGTGCCCGCGGCCTGCGTCGCGATCTTCGGCCTGGCCTCCGTCGCCCGGCTCATGCGCGGGTCCGTCGTCGACACGATGCACTCCGACTTCGTGCGGACGCTGCGCGCCAAGGGCCTGCGCGGACGGCAGGTCGTCGGCGTGCACGTGCTGCGCAACTCGGCGATCCCCGTGCTCACGTTCCTGGCCGTCGACCTGGGCTACCTGCTCGGCGGGACGGTCGTCATCGAGGGCGTGTTCAACCTGCCCGGCGTCGGCCAGCTGCTGTTCCAGGCGATCCGCGCCCACGAGGGGCCGACCGTCGTCGGCGTCTCGACCGCCCTGATCATCGTGTTCCTGCTGACGAACATGCTCGTCGACCTGCTGCACGCCGTGCTCGACCCGAGGATCCGCCATGAGTGAGTCCGTCGCCACCGTCAGCCCCACGACACCCGCGGCACCGTCCGCGCCTCCGGCGGCGCACGAGGGCCCGACCTCGGCCGCGCTGCAGGAGCACGTCGACCAGGTGGCCCCGCGCGGCGTGTGGCGCACGCTGCGCCGCCGACCCCTGTTCTGGGCGTGCGCCGTCACGCTGTCCGCGCTCGTCGCGCTCGCGCTCGTGCCGTCCTGGTTCGCCGGCTGGTTCGGGCAGCCCGACCCGCGGGTGTGCGTGCTCGGCGACAGCGCGCAGGCGCCCAGCGCCACGCACGTCTTCGGCACCGACCTGCAGGGCTGCGACGTCTACGCGAACGTCGTGTTCGGCACCCGCAACTCCCTCAGCGTCGGCCTGCTGTGCACCGCCGCCTCGCTCGTCGTCGCGCTCGTGCTGGGCACGCTCGCCGGCCACTACGGCGGCTGGCTCGACCGGCTCGTCTCGCGGCTGACGGACGTGTTCCTCGGCTTCCCGTTCCTGCTCGGGGCCGTCGTCGTGCTCACCAGCGTCGGCTCGCGCTCGCCCGTCACCGTGGCCCTCGTGCTCGCGCTGTTCTCCTGGCCGACCATGGCCCGGCTCGTGCGCAGCTCGGTGCGCTCCGTGCGCACCGCCGACCACGTCGAGGCGGCCCGCGCCATGGGGTTCACCGACCTACGGATCCTCACCCGGTACGTGCTGCCCAACGCGATCGGGCCCGTGCTGGCCGTCTCGACGATCATGGTCGGCTCCGTGATCGTCGCCGAGTCGACGCTGACGTTCCTCGGGCTCGGGCTGCGGGCGCCGTCGATCTCGTGGGGCCTGCAGCTGGCGAGCGCGCAGTCGCACTTCCAGACCGCGCCGCACATGCTGCTGTTCCCCAGCCTCTTCCTCACGATCACCGTCCTGGCGATGATCACTCTCGGCGACATCCTGCGCGACACGCTCGACCCGCAGAGCCGCTGACCCGATCGACCGCCGCACCGCGCCAGACCAGACCAGACCAGACCAGACCAGACCACGATGGAGACACCCCGCATGAGCACCACCACCGACACGATCCGCGCCGCCGCCGGCTACCTCGCGAGCTGGGTCGAGGCCCAGGCCGCGCACCAGCGGGTCCCCGGCGTGCAGGTGGCGATCCGCTCGGAGGGCGAGCTCGTGCTGGACCTGGCCGTCGGCGTCGCCGACGTCACCACCGGCGAACCGCTGCGCACCGACCACCTGTTCCGCATCGCGTCGCACTCCAAGACGTTCACCGCGACCGCGATCCTGCAGCTCGTCGAGCAGGGCCGGCTGCGGCTCGACGACCCGGTCGGCTCGTACGTGCCCGAGCTGGCGGACGGCGGCTCCCCGGTCGCGGCCGTGACCGTCCGCGAGCTGCTCGGGCACCAGGGCGGTGTCATCCGCGACGGCGACCAGGCGGACTTCTGGCAGCTCGAGTACCCGTTCCCGGACCGCGCCACGCTGCTCGCCGACGTCCTCGCGCACGGTCACGTGCACGAACGCAACGAGCACTTCAAGTACTCCAACGTCGGCTACTCCCTGCTCGGGCTCGTCATCGAGGCCGTCACCGGCACCACCTTCGCCGAGCACCTGCACACGGCGGTCGTGGCCCCGCTGGGGGTCACGCACACGGGCGCCGAGCTCGACCCGGCGCGTGCCGGCGAGTACGCCGCCGGGCACACCGGCCTGCTCCTCGGGGCCGTCGACCGCGAGACGATCGAGCACGTCGACACCCGCGCGATGGCCGCCGCCACCGGGTTCTACTCGACCGCCGCCGACCTGACCGTCTACGGGAGCGCGCACTGCCTCGGCGACACCCGCCTGCTCAGCGACGACTCCAAGCGGATCATGCAGCGGCTCGAGTCGGTGGTCAGCCAGGACGACGGCACCGAGATCGGCCGGTACGGCGTCGGCATCGAGCTGAAGACCGTCGGCAAGCGCGCCCTCGTGGGCCACTCCGGCGGATACCCGGGGCACATCACGCGCACCTACATCGACCCGAAGGCGAAGCTCGTCGTCTCGGTGCTGACCAACGCCGTCGACGGGCCCGCCGACCAGATCGCCGTCGGCCTGCTCGCGCTCGTCGACCTCGCGCTCAACCCGCCGAAGGCCACGGACACGACCTCGGACACGGCCACCGCCGACGGCGACGCCGAGACGCCCGCTGCCGAGGCCACGACGGCCGACCCTGCCCGCTTCACCGGCCGGTTCGCGGGCCTCATGGGCCTCATGGACCTCACCGTGCTCGGCGGTCGCCCCGTGATCGTGCACCCCACGTACCCCGACCCGAAGGCCGCGCACGACGAGCTCGAGGTGCTCGACGACGACCGTCTCCTGCTGCGCGCCGAGGCGAGCTTCGGACCGGCTGGCGAGGTCGTGCACCTCACGCGCGCCGAGGACGGCACGATCACCTCGGTGCGCGTCGGCGGCATGACGTCCTGGCCGCTCGCGGACTTCCTCGCCCGACGCTCCTCGATGACCCGGGTGGCCGCTCCTAAGGTGAGCGCGTGACCGAACCGCACGCCGCCGTGCCCCCTGCCGCACCCGCAGCGCCTCAAGCGCCCACCGACGTCCGGCCGCTCGTGCCGGACCGGCTCGACGAGGCCTCGGTGCGCTTCGTCGAGGAGTTCGCCCTGGTCTGGGAGTCGGCCAACGGGCCCCGGATGGAGGGACGCGTCGTCGGGCTGCTCATGCTCGTCGACGCGCCCTACCTGTCGAGCTCGCAGCTGGCCGGGCTGCTGCACGCCAGCGCGGGGGCGATCTCGACGGCCTGCCGCAAGCTCGTCGAGGTCGGCTTCGTCAAGCGGCACGTCATCCCGGGCGACCGCAACCACTACTTCCGGGTCGAGGACGACATCTGGGGCAGCTTCCTCGCCGGTGAGCGCTCCTACCTGGTGCGGCTGTCCGAGGCGATCGCCGTGGGCTTCTCCGCGATCGGGGAGGACGACGACGGCCCCCGTCGCCGCCTGACCAACGCCCGCAACTACATGGCCTGGCTCGCCGGCTACCACCGCAAGATGCTCGCCGACTGGCAGGCGTACCGCGACGCCGTGGCCGCCGACCCGAGCCTGGCCCCGCAGGGCCCGCTGCACGCCGAGCCCTACTCCGACGCGTACCCCGCGACACCTCCCGACCAGCACGCCAGCACCCCGGAGACCTGAGGAGCACCGTGACCACCGCTGCCACCGAGACCGACGTCCGCCCGTCCCGCCCCGTGCTGCCTGTGCTCTCGGTGCGCGACCTGTCGGTGACGTTCCGCGTCGACGGCGGCCACGCGCCCGACGTGCACGCCGTCCGCGGCCTGTCCTACGAGCTGCACGCCGGCGAGGTGCTCGCGGTCGTCGGGGAGTCCGGCTCGGGCAAGTCGGTCAGCTCGATGGCCCTGCTCGGCCTGCTGCCGCGCACCGCGACCGTCACCGGCTCGGCCGTGCTCGGCGACGTCGACCTGCTGGCCCCGGGCACCGACCTCACGGCCGTGCGCGGACGTCGGGTGTCGATGATCTTCCAGGACCCCATCGGTGCGCTCGACCCGGTCTTCACGATCGGCTACCAGCTGCGCGAGATGCTGCACCGGCACCGGCCCGAGCTGTCCCGCCGCCAGCGGCAGGAGCGGGCCGAGGAGCTCCTGGCGCTCGTCGACCTGCCCGACCCGGCCGAACGGCTGCGCTTCTACCCGCACCAGCTCTCCGGCGGTCAGTGCCAGCGCGTGATGATCGCCATGGCCCTCGCGTGCGACCCGGAGGTGCTCGTCGCGGACGAGCCGACGACCGCGCTCGACGTCACCGTGCAGCAGGAGGTGCTCGACGTGCTGCGTCGCCTGCGCGCCCGCACCTCGGCCGCGATCGTGCTCATCACGCACGACATGGGCGTCGTCGCGGACCTGGCCGACCGGGTCGTCGTCATGCGCGACGGCCAGGCAGTGGAGCAGGCGGACGCCGCCGAGCTGTTCGCCCGACCGCAGGCGGCCTACACGCGCACGCTCCTCGACGCGGTGCCGCGGATCGGCGCCGGCGAGCGCGAGACGACCGTCGACGAGCGGGACCGCCCGGTGCTGTCCGTCGAGGACCTCGTCGTGGAGTTCCGCAGCGGACGCGGTCGGACGGTGCGCGCCGTCGACGGCGTCACGCTGCACGTGCAGCCCGGCGAGATGCTCGGCCTGGTCGGCGAGTCCGGCTCGGGCAAGTCGACGCTCGGCCGCTGCGCGCTCGGGCTGACCCCGCTGACCTCCGGCACGGTCGACGTCGTCGGCGTGCGGCTCGGGCAGAGCTCGCCGTCGACCGCGCGCCGCGCCCGCAGCCGCATCGGTGTCGTCTTCCAGAACCCCGGCGGCTCGATGAACCCCCGGTACACGATCGGCCGGTCCATCGGCGAGCCGCTGCGCGTGCACGCCGGGATGCGCGGCGCCGCGCTCGACCGCCGGGTCGCCGAGCTGCTGGACAGCGTCGAGCTGCCCGCCGCCTGGGCGTCCCGCTACCCGCACGAGCTGTCCGGCGGGCAGCGCCAGCGCGTGTCGATCGCCCGCGCGATCTCGCTCGGCCCCGAGCTGCTCATCGCCGACGAGCCGACCTCCGCGCTCGACGTGTCCGTGCAGGCCACCGTGCTCGAGCTGTTCCGCGAGGTGCAGCAACGCCTGCGGTTCGCCTGCCTGTTCATCAGCCACGACCTCGCGGTCGTCGACGAGCTGGCCGACCGGGTCGCCGTCATGCACCGCGGCAAGGTCGTCGAGGCGGGTGAGCGCCGCCAGGTGCTGCAAGACCCGCAGCACGCCTACACGCGCACCCTGCTCGACGCGGCACTCGTCCCCGACCCCGTCGAGCAGGGCCTGCGCCGCGAACGCCGGCTCGCGCGCGCGTCCTGACCGGACGCCCCGTGCCCGATCCGTCTCCCACCTTCCGCGCGGTGCTCCTGGACTGGCGGGGCACGCTCGTCGTCGCCCCGACATTCCCGTGGCTGGTCGAGACCGCGCTGCACCGGATGGGCCGCGAGGCCACACCGGAAGCCGTCGAGCAGGTGCTGGTCCGGCTGCGGGGTGCCGACGGCACCCGCGTGGACTCCTCCGCCATCGACACCGACGTGGACGAGCACCGCGCGGCCTACGCCGAGTGGTTCGCCGCCGCCGGCCTGGACGCGCCGTTGGCCGCGGCCCTCTACGAGGTCGAGTCGGACGTGCGCCTCAACGCGTTCGCGCACGACGTCGCCCGGACACTCACAGCCCTCGACGCGGCAGGGGTGCGCCTCGGGGTGGTCAGCGACATCCACGTCGACCTGCGACCGGTGTTCGCCGACCATCGGCTCGACGACGGACGCACCTGGGCGGACCTGATCGAGGTGTGGGCGCTGTCCTTCGAGCTCGGCGTCGCCAAGCCGGACCCGGCGATCTTCGCCGTGGCGCTCGACCGCCTCGGCCTCCCCGCCGCCGACGTGCTCATGGTCGGCGACCGGGGCGCGTGGGACGGTGCCGCGGCGGACGTCGGGATCACCACGCTCGTACTCCCGCCCCTGGCGTCTCCCGCACAGGAGCGGCTGCACCGCGTCCTCGACCTCGTCCTGCCCGGGCAGCACCGCCCCGCGGCGGACGCCCTCAGGACAGCTGGTTGATGCGGACCTGGTTGCCGGCCGGGTCGCGGAACGCGCAGTCCCGCAGGCCGTAGGGCTGGTCGGTGGGCTCCTGGACGACCTCGGCACCGGTGGCCTGGATCTTCTCGAACGCCTCGTCCACGTTCGTGGAGGCGAGCACGATGGTCGCGAAGCTGCCCTTGGCCATCATCTCGGCGATGGTGCGGCGCTCGTCCTCGGTGACGCCCGGGTCGGCGGACGGCGGGTACAGGACGACCGAGGTCTGCGGCTGGCCCGCCGGCCCGACGGTGATCCAGCGCATGTCCCCGTACCCGACGTCGAGACGCACCTCGAAGCCCAGCGCGTCACGGTAGAAGGCCAGCGACGTCTCGGGGTCGGGGGCCGGCAGGAAGCTGGAGTGGATGGTGAGGTTCATGCCGTTCACGCTAGCCACGGCGGGCGCGGGCGGCTTCTCGATTCCTGACCGGTCGGGTGGCCTGCTTGACGACGCACGTGGGCAGCCCGGCGACATCCCCGGCGGCCTGGCGCCGGTAGGCGCTCGGCGAGATCCCGACCAGCTCGGAGAACCGGGTGCTGAACGTGCCCAGCGACGAGCAGCCCACGGCGAAGCACACGTCGGTGACCGACAGGTCGCCGCGCCGCAGCAGGGTCATGGCCCGTTCGATGCGGCGGGTCATCAGGTAGCTGTAGGGCGACTCGCCGTAGGCCGCCTTGAACTCCCGGCTCAGGTGGCCGGCCGACAGGTGCACGCCGCGGGCCAGGGCCTCGACGTCGAGCGGCTGGGCGTACTCGCGATCGATCCGGTCGCGGACCCGACGCAGCAGGACGAGCTCGCGCAGTCGCGCCTCGTCCTTGCCGGTCACGGCCCTGTCGGTCACGGCCCTCAGCCTGCTTGTGCCGCTGCCGCGAGACGGTCCCGGCAGTCGGGGGCCAGGACGCGCCGGGTGCTCGGCGGGTTCGCGGCGAGCAGGTGGGCGGGACGCACGGGTCGGCGCTCGAGGGTGCCGCCGCAGTTCGGGCACGCACGCCCGGGGAACGTCGCGACGCAGTCGGCGCACCACGTGCACTCGAACGTGCAGATGTAGGCGTCGGTCGCGTCGGGCGGCAGGTCCCGGTCGCAGCACTCGCAGCTCGGACGGATCTCCAGCACGGTGGTCTCCCCTTCTCCGACGTCAGCGTACGAGGACCCCGCGGCGGTCGCCGGACGCGGGGACGCAGACCGGGCCCGGGAGCACGCGGCGGCGCACCGACGTCACAGCGCCAGGCGACGACCCGTCAGCCGCTCGAACGCCTCGAGGTACCGCTCACGCGTGCGCTCGACGACCTCGTCCGGCAGCGCGGGCGGCGGGGTGTCCGCGGCCCGGTCCCATCCCGACGCGGGGGACGTCAGCCAGTCGCGCACGAACTGCTTGTCGAAGCTCGGCTGCGCCCGGCCCGGCTCCCACTCGTCGGCGGGCCAGAACCGCGAGGAGTCGGGGGTCAGGACCTCGTCCCCGAGCGTGACCGCGCCGGTGGTCGGGTCGGTGCCGAACTCGAGCTTGGTGTCCGCCAGGATCACGCCGCGCTCCCGCGCGATGCCCTCGGCCCGTGCGTAGACGGCGAGGGTCAGCTCGCGCAGCGTCGTGGCGGCGTCCTCGCCGATCTGCGCGGCCACCGTCTCGAACGGCACGTTCTCGTCGTGCTCGCCGAGCTCGGCCTTCGTCGCCGGCGTGAAGATCGGCTCGGGCAGCCGTGAGCCGTCCACCAGCCCGGCGGGCAGCGCGATGCCGGTGACCTGCCCGTTCGCGCGGTACTCGACCAGGCCCGACCCGGTGAGGTAGCCGCGCACGACGCACTCGACGGGGAACATCTCCAGGCGTCGGCAGACCATCGCCCGACCCGCGACGGCCTGGGGCACGTCCGTCGAGACGACGTGGTTCGGCACCAGGTCCGCGAGCTGCTCGAACCACCACAGGCTCAGCTGCGTGAGCACGACACCCTTGTCCGGGATGCCGGGGCTGAGCACGTGGTCGTAGGCCGACACGCGGTCGGAGGCGACGACGAGCACGACGTCACCGTGCGCCTCGACGAGCGCCCGGCCCGCGGCCGAGCCGTCGGGGACGTACAGGTCGCGGACCTTCCCCGAGTAGGTGTGCGCCCAGCCCGGCAGGTCCACCGCATGCGTCATGCGCCCATCCTCGCGCACGTCGACGAACCTCTGTCGCGCACGCCCGTCACTGCGCGCACGCGTTCGGCTCAGAGGAGGTCGCCGCCACCCTCGAGCCCGTCGGGCACGGGCAGCCCGACCAGGCGCACGAGCCGCTGCACGGTCTCCTCGACGAACGTGTCCTGCGGCTCCTCCACGTGCTCCTCGGCGAGCAGGCGCCGCACGTGCTTGGCCTCCACGTCGACCGCGCCGACCAGCAGCGCCCACTCCGCGAACGCCTCCGCCTCCGCGTCGAGGTCCACCGGCGCACTCTCCGCCGGGTCGTCGAAGAGGTCGCGCGGCTGGAAGCCCAGGTAGAAGCGCCCGAGTCCGTCCGGCGCCGGCCGGTAGTCGACCGTCGCGATGTCGCCGTCCTGCACCTCGATGCTCAGGCTCGGCAGGTCCGTCGGGTCGCCGCCCCACGCGCCGCCACCGAACACGAGCCGCTCCACGTCGCTCATGGCGCGCCCTCCCTCAGGCCTGCTGCGCGGCGGCCGCCGCGATGTCGGACCGGTGGTGCCCACCCGGCAGGACGATCCGCCCGACGCCCGCGTAGGCGGCGTCCCGGGCGGCCGTCAGGTCCGCACCGACACCCACGACCGACAGGACCCGTCCGCCCGAGGCCACCAGGTGCGCCCCCGCCTGCGCCGCGTCGTCGTCCCCGGCCACGTTCTGCCGCAGCGACGTCCCGGCGTGCAGCACGTGCACGTCCGGCAGCGCCTCGGCGTCCTCGATGCCCGTGATCGGGTCGCCCGAGCGCACCTCGCCCGGGTACCCGTGCGCCGCCACGACCACGGTCACCGCGGCGTCGTCACGCCAGCGCAGCGGCGGCAGCGCACCGAGCGTGCCCGTCGCCGAGGCCATCAGCACCCCCGCCAGCGGCGTCGCCAGGCGAGCCAGCACGACCTGAGTCTCCGGGTCGCCGAAACGGGCGTTGAACTCCACGACCCGCATGCCCTTCGACGTCAGCGCGAGCCCGCAGTAGAGGACCCCGGAGAAGGGCGTGCCCCGACGGGCCATCTCCGCCACCGTCGGCCGCGCGACCGTCTCGACGACCTGCTCGACCAGCCCGGCCGGAGCCCACGGCAGCGGCGAGTACGCGCCCATGCCGCCCGTGTTCGGCCCGGCGTCGCCGTCGTACGCCCGCTTGAAGTCCTGCGCCGGCACGAGCGGGACCACGTCGGTGCCGTCGCTCAGCACGAACAGCGACACCTCGGGGCCGTCCAGGTAGTCCTCGATGACGATCCGGCCGCCGGGCTTGTCCAGGCAGACCGCCGCGTGCGCGAGCGCCTCGGCCCGGTCGGAGGTCACGACCACGCCCTTGCCCGCCGCCAGGCCGTCGTCCTTGACCACGTAGGGGGCGCCGAACGCGTCGAGCCCGGCCTCCGCCTCGGCGAGGGTCGTCGCGACGCGCGGCTCGGCGGTCGGCACGCCCGCGGCGGCCATGACCTCCTTGGCGAACGCCTTCGACCCCTCGAGCCGGGCACCCGCGGCCGACGGCCCGAACACCGGGATGCCCGCCGCCCGCACGGCGTCACCGACACCGGCGACGAGCGGCGCCTCGGGCCCGACGACGACCAGGTCGGCCCCGAGCTGCACCGCGAGCGTCGCGACCGCGCCGCCGTCGAGCTGGTCGACCTCGTGCAGCGTCGCCAGCGCGCCGATGCCCGGGTTGCCCGGTGCGGCGTGCAGGGCGGTGACCGCCGGGTCGAGGGACAGCGCGCGCACGAGCGCGTGCTCACGGGCACCGGTGCCGACGACGAGGATCTTCACGGCCGCGAGCCTACCGAGCGGGCCGGGTCACGACCGCCCGCGTCCGCGCCCCCGGGCCTCGGACGCGTCAGACGCCGTCGGCGAGCCGCGCCCCGAGCCGGTCGCGCAGGCCCGCCAGCTGCTCGGCCAGCTCGGTCGGCAGTCGCTCGCCGAACCGCGCGAAGAACTCCTCGGTCTGCCCGCACTCCTCGACCCAGGCGGCGGGGTCGATCGCGAACAACGCCGCCGCGTCCTCCTCCGTCAGGCCGAGCCCGCCCAGGTCGAGAGCCCCCGGCGCGGGCAGCAGCCCGAGCGGGGACTCCACCGCGAGCGCGGCGGACCCACCCGTCGCAGACCCACCCGTCGCGGCCGCCTCGACCTGGCGCAGCGCCCAGACGAGCACGCGGGAGTTCTCACCGAACCCGGGCCACAGGTACCGGCCGTCCGCGCCCTTGCGGAACCAGTTGACGCCGAACACCGCCGGCAGCGGCACCCCGCGCCCGCTGAGCGTGTCACCCAGGCGCAGCCAGTGCGCCCAGTGGTCGGCCATGTTGTAGCCGCAGAACGGCAGCATGGCGAACGGGTCGCGGCGCAGCACCCCGACCGGGCCCTCGGCGGCGGCGGTCTGCTCGGAGGCGACGGTGGCACCCAGGAACACCCCGTGCGCCCAGTCGCGTGCCTGCAGCACGAGCGGCACGTTGGTGGCCCGCCGACCGCCGAACAGGATCGCGTCGACCGGCACGCCCTCCGGGGAGTCCCACGAGTCGGCGATCGTCGGGCACTGCTCGGCCGCGACCGTGAACCGGCTGTTGGGGTGTGCGGCGGGTCGGCCGCAGCCGGGGGTCCAGGACTCCCCGCGCCAGTCCGTCAGGTGCGCCGGCGGCTCGTCGGTCAGGCCCTCCCACCACACGTCGCCGTCGTCGGTGAGCGCGACGTTCGTGAAGATCACGTCGTGCGTGAGCGTGGCGATCGCGGCGGGGTTCGTCGCCGGTCCCGTCCCGGGGGCGACGCCGAAGAACCCGGCCTCCGGGTTGATCGCGCGCAGCCGCCCGTCCGTGCCGGGGCCTCCCGGCCGCAGCCAGGCGATGTCGTCGCCGATGGTCTCGACCGTCCACCCCGGGACCGTGGGCTGCAGCATCGCCAGGTTCGTCTTGCCGCACGCCGACGGGAAGGCCGCGACCACGTGGAACGGTCGCCCCTCCGGCGAGGTCACCCGCAGCACCAGCATGTGCTCGGCGAGCCAGCCCTCGTCGCGGGCCATCACCGAGGCGATGCGCAGCGCGAAGCACTTCTTGCCGAGCAGCGCGTTGCCGCCGTATCCCGAGCCGAACGACCAGATCTCCCGGCTCTCCGGGAAGTGCGCGATGTACTTCGTCGGGTGGCACGGCCACGGAACGTCGGTCCGTCGGTCGCCGTCCGCGTCGACCAGCGGCATGCCGACCGAGTGCACCGCGGGCACGAACCGCCCGTCGGTGCCGAGCAGGTCGAGCACGCCCGTGCCCGCCCGGGTCATCGTGGTCATCGAGACGACCACGTACGGCGAGTCGGTGACCTGGACCCCGATCTGCGAGATCGGCCCGCCGAGCGGCCCCATGGAGAACGGGACGACGTACATCGTCCGGCCGCGCATCGACCCGGCGAACACGCCCTCGAGCTCGGCGCGCATGACCGACGGGTCACGCCAGTTGTTGGTGGGCCCGGCGTCCTGCGGGTCGACCGAGCAGATGAACGTGCGGTCCTCGACGCGCGCCACGTCGTCGGGGTGCGAGCGCGCGAGGTACGACCCGGGTCGCAGCACCGGGTCCAGGGCGACAAGGGTGCCGCTGCGCACCATCTGGTCGAGCAACCCCTGCCGCTGTGTAGCCGACCCGTCGACCCAGACGACCTCGTCCGGTTCGGTGAGCGTGGCGATCGTGCGGACCCACGCCATGAGCCGCGCGTGACGCGCTCCCCCGGGCGGCGTCGGCACCGCGGCACGGCGCGTCGACCAGGGTCGGGTCGCGGGGGCGAGGAACGGGTCGACGAGCGTCATGGTGGCCTCCGGTGCTCACGCCGTGCGGCGACGGGTGCGGCCGACGCGCCTGTCGCGCCGCCACCCCCACCGTGGACCGCAGACGCGCTCCCACGCCTGACGTGCGCCCGGCAAGAACCGCGGTTCTTCCGCGCAGCCCAAGAACGGACCCGCGGACCGGCCGCCGAGCAGGGCCACGGGGTTCGTCGCCGGCCCTCGCACGCACGGGACCCCCGGACGCTGGTGGGCGTCCAGGGGTCCCGTGGTTGCTGCGTGCGGCCGCTCAGCCGATCAGGTCGTGCCGCACGATCGTGGCCTCACGGCCGGGGCCGACCCCGATCGAGGAGATGCGCACGCCCGAGATCTCCTCGAGCCGCAGCACGTACCGCTGCGCGGCGTCGGGCAGGTCGGAGAACTCGCGCGCACCGGAGATGTCCTCGGTCCAGCCGTCGAGGTACTCGAAGATCGGCGTCGCGTGGTGGAAGTCCGACTGGTCGAGCGGCATCTCGTCGATGCGCCGGCCGTCGACCTCGTAGGCGACCGCGACCGGGATCTTCTCCTTGCCGGTCAACACGTCCATCTTGGTCAGCACCAGGTCGGTGAGGCCGTTGACCCGGGCCGCGTAGCGGACCACGACGGCGTCGTACCAGCCGCAGCGACGCGGACGGCCCGTGGTGGTGCCGAACTCGCCGCCGGTCTGCCGCAGCCATTCGCCGTCGTCGTCGAACAGCTCGGTCGGGAAAGGGCCCTCGCCGACGCGCGTCGTGTACGCCTTGGCGACGGCCACCACGCGGTCGATGCGGGTCGGGCCGACGCCCGAGCCGGTGCACGCGCCGCCGGCGGTCGCCGAGGACGACGTGACGAACGGGTAGGTGCCGTGGTCGACGTCGAGCATCGTCGCCTGACCGGCCTCGAAGACGACGGTCTTGCCGGCGTCGAGCGCGTCGTTGAGCACGAGCGGGGTGTCGGCCACGTGCGGGCGCAGCCGCTCGGCGTAGCGCAGCAGCTCCTCGAGGGTCTCCTCCACCGTGATCGCCCGGCGGTTGTAGACCTTCACCAGCAGGTGGTTCTTCTGGTCGAGGGCGCCCTCGATCTTCTGCCGCAGGATCTTCTCGTCGAACAGGTCCTGGATGCGGATGCCGATGCGGTTGATCTTGTCGGCGTACGTCGGGCCGATGCCGCGGCCCGTGGTGCCGATGCGCCGCTTGCCCAGGAACCGCTCGGTGACCTTGTCGACCGTGCGGTTGTACGGCGCGATGACGTGCGCCGCGGAGCTGACCAGCAGCTTCGAGGTGTCCACGCCGCGGGCCTCGAGCGCGTCGATCTCCTGGAACAGGACCTCGAGGTCGATGACGACGCCGTTGCCGATCACCGGGACGACGCCCGGCGAGAGGATGCCCGACGGCAGCAGGTGCAGCGCGTACTTGTCACCGTTGATGACGACCGTGTGGCCGGCGTTGTTGCCGCCGTTGAACTTCACCACGTAGTCGGTACGCGCGCCGAGCTGGTCGGTCGCCTTGCCCTTGCCCTCGTCGCCCCACTGGGCACCGAGCACCACGACGGCCGGCATGTGATCACCACTCCTCGCCTGCCTGCGGGCGGATCCACGGCGGGCGGACCGGCGCTGGTGGGCGCCGGCGGCAGGGACCCGGGCACACGGGCGACAGGAGGCCCGGTACCTCCGGGACTCTACCGGAGAGGTAAAGAGAGGGTCAGCGCAGGTCCGCGATCTCGACGGAGGACGTGCCCGAGTCGACGAGCAGCTGTTCGCAACGCTGGGCCTCGTCGCCCTCGCCGATCGCCTCGGCGGCCTCCGCGAGGGCGAGCAGCGCGCGCAGGAAGCCCTGGTTGGGCTCGTGGTCCGCGGGGATCGGCCCGCGCCCGCGCCAGCCGGCCCGTCGCAGCGCGTCCAGCCCGCGGTGGTAGCCGGTGCGGGCGAACGCGTACGCCGCGACCGGGTCGCCGTCGTCGCCCAGCGCGTGCTCGGCGAGCAGCGCCCAGGCGAGCGACGAGGCCGGGGCGCCGGCCGCCGCCTCGCGCAAGGAGGCGCCCCGGCGCAGCGCCGCACGCGCCTCGGTGTCCGGCCCGTCCGCAGGCAGCAGCGTCGGCGCCGGTCCGTCGAGCAGGTTCTCGTGGCTCATGCCACCCAGTGTCCACCAGCGACCCGGATCGCGAACGTCCGGGGTTGTCCACAGATCACCCTCGAGAGCGTGCGTGCACCGTTGCCCGGGGCTACAGTCGAACGACCGACCAGTTCACCCCCGTGGACCGGTCCGTGTCGGCACCCGACCCGCACGACCCCCCATTCCGGGGTCGCCTGCGGGTCTCGCACCGTCGCCCCACCGACCGCGCTCCATGCCTCTGCCCGAACGCCCCGCGAAGCGGTGATCCATGATCGAGATCTCGACCTCGCCGACCACGACCACCCTGGTGCTGTCGGGCGACCTCGACCTGGCCGAACGCGACCAGTTCCCCGGGGTGGCCGCCAGGATCGTCGGGCTGCGCCGTCAGCTGCTCGTCCTCGACATGTGTCGCGTGACGTTCATGGACTCCACGGGCGCCGCGTTCCTCATCTCGCTCGCGGACTCCGGCCGCAAGCGCGGCGGGGCGACCGTGCTGCGCGGGGCGGACCCCCGCGACCTCTTCGTCATCGACGTGTGCGGCGCGACCGACCTGTTCCGCATCGACAACTCGCACCACTGCCGGCCGGACACCCCCGGCCGCGGCTTCCGCCGCCCCGACCTGGCGCCCGCACCCGTCTGACCGCGGGTCGCGTGCCAGCGCGGCGCCGCCTACGCCGCGCGTCCGTCAGTCGTCGTCCTCGTCCTCGTCCTCGTGCGACGGCAGGTGCCCCGGACGCACCTTCGCCCACACGAGCTTGCCGCCACGCGACTGCCGCCAGCCCCAGTCGGAGAGCCGCTCGACGATCTGCATGCCGAAGCCACCGACCCGGCCCGGGTGGCCGTCCGTCGTCACGGGCGGCGCCGGGTTGGCGTCCTCGACCTCGATGCGCAGGCCGTCCCCCGTGTCGTAGAGCTGCAGCGTGACGTGACCCCAGCCGTGCAGCACCGCGTTCGCCACCAGCTCGGACACGACCAGCTCGGCGTTCGAGGCGTCCGCGATGCCCCACGCCTCGCACGTGCGCACCACCGCGTGCCGAGCCCGGCTGATCGAGGCCGCCTCGCTGGGCAGCGACCAGCGTCGGCGGCGCGGGCTGCGCACCCGGGCCATCACGTCCTGCGGGTCGGGCACCCGCACCACGACGACGGCGACGTCGTCCTCCGTGTGGTCCGCGAGCCGGGACAGCAGCTCCTCGCCGATGCCCGCCGCGTCCCGGGCGGTCACCGCCGCGGCGACCCTCCCGAGCTGGTCCAGGCCCTCGCGCAACCCGCGGTCGCGACGTTCGATGAGCCCGTCCGTGTAGTAGACGACGACGTCGCCGGGCCGCAGCTCGACGGTGCTGGTCGGACGGGTGCCGCGACCGAAGCCGATGAGCGCGCCGCCCGCGCCGTCGAGCTCGGTGACCGCACCGGCCCGCACCAGCAGCGAGGGCAGGTGGCCCGCACGCGAGTACGCCAGAGACCAGCCCGCAGGTGAGCGGGTCAGCGTCGAGAGCACCAGGCTCGCCGACCGCGGCACCCGCATGCCGACCAGCAGCTGGTCGACACGGTCGAGCACGGGCCCCGGCACCGAGGTATCGAACAGGTAGGAGCGCACGATGGAGCGCAGCTGCCCCATGGCCGCGGCCGCCTCGACGTCGTGGCCCACGACATCGCCGATGACGACACCGACCACGTCGGTCGACATCTGCAGCACGTCGTACCAGTCGCCACCGACCTGGGCGTTCGCCGAGTTGGGCGCGTAGTACGTCCACACGTCGAGGCCGTCGACCTCGGCCTGCTCGGGCAGCATCGCTCGCTGCAGGGCCTCGGCGAGCCGGTGCTCACGCTCGTAGAGCCGCACGTTGTCGAGCACCATGCCCACCCGGCGCGCGACGAGCTCGAGCACCGTGACCTGCGCGGTCTCGAGCGCGGCACGACCGCCACCGCCACGCGGCTGCACCACCAGCAGGCCTCGCACGTGCCGGCGCCCGGTGATCGGCAGCACCACGACACGCCTGTCCGGCGGCTCGTCGAGCGCGATGCCGTCCGCGTCGAGCGCGGGGTCGCGCGGACGGGGACCGGCGTGGGCGGCGAGCCAGGCCGACGGGCTGCCGGGCAGGTGCGCCACGTCCAGGTCGACCTCGACCGGCCGGTCGAGCTGCCCGTCGAGCACCCGCTGCACGGGATCCTTCGTCGCACCGTCCGGGAGCACCGCCGTGTGCCGCGTCGTGCGCAGGTGCGCGTGCGGGTGCGGGTCCGGGCCGTCGGCCGGGCGCAGGCCCCCGTCCGCCAGGTAGAAGCCGGCCCACCCGACGATCCCGTGCCGCAGCAGACCGGCGATCTCCCGCAGCGCGCGCGGGTCGTCCAGGTCCATCAGCAGGTCGGACACCTGCGCGATGAGCGCGAGGCTGCGCCGCTCGCGACGCTCGGCAGCCACCGCCGCCTCCTGCGCGGCCTCGTGCGTACGCTGCTCGGTCAGGTCCTGCAGGACCGCCACCCAGTGCGTGACCGGGCCGCCCTCGACGGCGCTGACCGGCGAGACCTGCACGCGGCACCACAGGAGCGAACCGTCGACCCGACGGACCGGCAGCACGTGCCCGCACGGCGCGCCGCCACGCAGCGCCGCCTCCAGCTCGGCGGGCCGGCGGGGCTCCTGGTGAGCGTGCGGCACGTCCGTCCGCGCGGCGAGCCCGTCGGAGACCGGCAGCAGGAGCGTGTACCCCTGCACGTCGGCCACGCGCAGCCCGGTCACACGCGTGAACGCCGCGTTCACCCAGACGGCGGCCAGCAACGGGTCGGCCGCGTCGAGCAGCACGACCGGCGTGTCGGTGGCCTGCAACGCCCGGTCCCGCACCTCCGACATGATCCGCACGGACGAATCGTGGCGTGGAGAGTTGACCACCACCACCTCCGATCGTCTAGCGTGCCGAGCAGGCGATACGCGCAGGTTGCGTACTTCCCCCCGACAGGCTCGACCGGAAGGAGCACCGTGCGCGACGGTAACAGCCCGACGTCCGACCAGCCCGCCGTCGACACGGTCGGTGAACCGGGCGCCGAACCGGGCACGGTCCAGGTGCTCGTCGGTGCCGATCGCACCCGCATCGTGCTGTCCGGTGAGGTCGACGCCGACCTGGGTGCCGAGCTGCAGGAGGCGACCGCCGAGGCGGAGAAGCGCGGCCTGCCGATCGAGGTCGACGCGCACCACGTGACGTTCATGGACTCCTCGGGCGTGGCCTTCCTCGCCCGGCTGTCGATCCGCAGCCAGCACCGGGTGCGCCTGCTGCGCGTGCCGCCCACCGTGCACTTCCTGCTCGAGGTGACCCGGATCGGCGAGCTGCTCGACGTGGTCGAGGACGACGACGCGGCCGAGCCCGTCGACGGCGCACCGGCCACCACCTGATCACGACGCACGAAGGCCCGGGACGGATCGCTCCGTCCCGGGCCTTCGTCGCGTGGTGCGTCAGCCGAGCTTGTGGCCCGCCGAACGCAGCTGCTGGCACGCCTCGACGATGCGGGCGGCCATGCCGGCCTCGGCCGCCTTGCCCCAGGCGCGCGGGTCGTAGGCCTTCTTGTTGCCGACCTCGCCGTCGACCTTCAGGACGCCGTCGTAGTTGGTGAACATGTGGCCCACGACCGGACGCGTGAACGCGTACTGGGTGTCGGTGTCGATGTTCATCTTGATGACGCCGTTGTCGACCGCCTCGGAGATCTCCTCCGCCGTCGAGCCCGAGCCGCCGTGGAAGACCAGGTCGAACGGGTCGGTCTTGCCGATCGCGGCACCGACGGTCTTCTGGATCTCGGCGAGGATCGCCGGACGCAGCTTGACGGCACCCGGCTTGTAGACGCCGTGCACGTTGCCGAACGTGAGGGCCGTCAGGTAGCGGCCCTTCTCGCCGGCGCCGAGGGCCTTGACCGTGGCCAGGCCGTCCTCGGACGTCGTGTAGAGCTTCTCGTTGATCTCGGCCTCGTGGCCGTCCTCCTCGCCACCGACGACACCGACCTCGATCTCGAGGATGGTGCGCGCGGCCTGCGAGAGCTCGAGGAGCTCCGCGGCGACGACCAGGTTCTCGGCCAGCGGGATGTCCGAGCCGTCGAACATGTGCGACTGGAACGTCGGGTTCTCGCCGCGCTTGACCTGCTCGGCCTCGAGGGCCAGCAGCGGGCGGACCCACGACTCGAGGTTCTTCTTGACGCAGTGGTCCGTGTGCAGCGCGATGGTCACGCCGTAGTGCTTGGCGACCTCGGTCGCGTAGGCGGCCAGGGCGAGCGAGCCGGCGACGCGGTTCTTGATCGTCGAGCCGGACGCGTACTCGGCGCCACCGACGGAGACCTGGATGATGCCGTCCGACTCGGCCTCCGCGAAGCCCTGGATGGCGGCGGTGACGGTCTGGGACGACGTGATGTTCACGGCGGGGTAGGCGAACTTGCCGGCCTTCGCCCGGTCGATCATCTCGGCGTAGACCTCGGGGGTTGCGATGGGCATCGCGGCATCTCCTACGTGTCTCGTACGGGGTGGACGGTGCGTCCGGCCGGTCCGACGATCATCGGGGGCCCGGCGTGTGACGTGTACCGCACCCGAGTTTGTCACGTCTGGCCGAGAACCACTCCGGGACGTCCTACCCACGGACGCCGACGCCGCTCAGACCGGCGGTGGCCCCGCGTGCCGGACGACCCAGGCGTGCATCGCGATGGCCGCCGCGGCGCCGGCGTTGAGCGAGCGCGTCGAGCCGTACTGCGCGATGTGCAGCACGTCCGTCGCGGCCTCCTGGGCGGCGGGCGAGAGCCCGACGGACTCCTGGCCGAACAGCAGCACGCAGGCGAGGGGCAGCGGGTAGCCCTCGAGCGGGACGGACCCGGGCACGTTGTCGATGCCGATCACCGGCAGGCCCTCTGCCGTCGCCCACGCGAGCAGGTCCTCGACGCTCGGGTGGTGGCGCACGTGCTGGTAGCGGTCGGTCACCATGGCGCCGCGCCGGTTCCAGCGGCGACGGCCCACGATGTGCACCTCGGCGGCGGCGAACGCGTTGGCGGTGCGCACCACCGAGCCGATGTTCATGTCGTGCGCCCAGTTCTCGACGGCGACGTGGAACGGGTGCCGACGGGTGTCCAGGTCGGCGACGACCGCCTCGAGCGTCCAGTAGCGGTACCGGTCGACCACGTTGCGGCGGTCCCCGTGCTCGAGCAGCTCGCGGTCGTAGCGCGGGTCGTCGGGCCAGGCTTCCGGGCCGCCCGGCCAGGGACCTACCCCGACCTGTTCGGGCGAAGCCTCCGCCGTGCCGTCGTGCGTGGCGTCCGGCTCGTCCGCTCGCACGTCAGACCAGGTCGACGCGCAGCGCGGCGGCAGACCGACGCGCACGGTCCAGGGCCTCCTCGACGTCCGCGCCGCGCGCGACCGTCACCGCGACCCGTCGACGCCCGGCGACCGACGGCTTGCCGAACAGGCGCACCTGCGCCGTCGGGACCGCGAGCGCGTCGTCGACCCCGGTGAAACTCGGCACGCCGGTCCCCTCGGCGAGCACCGCGACCGACGCAGCCGCGCCCAGGGTCGTGATCGCGGGCACCGGGAGCCCGAGCACGGCGCGGGCATGCAGCGCGAACTCTGACAGGTCCTGCGAGGCGAGGGTGACCAGGCCTGTGTCGTGCGGACGCGGGGACACCTCGGAGAACAGCACGCGCTCCCCCACGACGAACAGCTCGACGCCGAACACGCCCCATCCGCCCAGGGCCTCCGTCACGGCCGCGGCGACCCGCTGCGCCTCGGCGAGCGCGCCGGCGGGCAGCGCGGCCGGCTGCCAGGACTCGCGGTAGTCGCCGTCGACCTGCACGTGACCGATCGGGTCGCAGAACACCGTGCCGTCCCGGTGCCGCACCGTCAGCAGCGTGATCTCGGAGTCGAAGTGCACGAACCCCTCGACGATCACCCGCGCCGGCACGTCCGACCCCGGCGCCCGACCGCCGGTCTGCGCGTACGTCCACGCGGTCTCGACGTCGTCGGCCGTCCGGATCACCGACTGGCCCTTGCCCGAGGAGGACATCACGGGCTTGACCACGCACGGCAGACCGACGTGCTCGACGGCGGCCCGCAGGTCGTCCAGCGAGTCGACGAACCGGTACGGGGACGTCTCCAGCCCCAGCTCCTCGGCGGCCAGCCGACGGATGCCCTCGCGGTCCATCGTCAGCCGGGTGGCCCGGGCCGTGGGCACGACGCGCACGCCCGTGGCCTCGACGTCGGCGAGCACCTGCGTGGCGATCGCCTCGATCTCGGGGACCACCACGTGCGGGCGCTCCGCGTCGAGCACGGCCCGCAGCGCGACCGGGTCGAGCATGTCGACCACGTGCGAGCGGTGCGCGACCTGCATCGCGGGCGCGTCGGCGTAGCGGTCCACGGCCACGACCTCGACGCCCAGGCGCTGCAGCTCGATCGCGACCTCCTTGCCGAGCTCGCCCGAGCCCAGCAGCAGCGCGCGCGTCGCGCCGGGGGTCAGCGGGGTGCCGAGGGTGCCGTCCGTCGTCTGGCTCACGGCGACCATCCTCGCAGCCCGGGGCGCGCAACCCACGGCCCGACGCCGTCCACCGACCCGCGAGCGGCGCAGGGGGCCGAGGACCCGCACAGGGTCTGCACACGGGACGACCAGGGCAACGACATCGCCGCCCGTAGGCTGGGCCCATGCCCCTGACGACCGCGCTCGCGGCCATCGCGCCCACCGTCGGCAACGTGCACGCGCTCGGCCCCGACTTCCTCGACCCGCAGCACCTCATCGACTCGTTCGGCACGGCCGTCCTCATCGGGATCATGGCCGTCGTCTTCATCGAGGTCGGTCTGCTGTTCCCGATCCTGCCGGGCGACTCGCTGCTGTTCACCGCCGGCGCCCTGGTCGCCCAGGAGACGCTGAAGGTCGACGTCACCATCTGGCAGCTGTGCCTGCTGATGATCGCCGCCGCGTACGCGGGCACGCAGACCGGCTACGCGATCGGGCGCACGCTCGGGCCGAAGGTGTTCAGCAAGCCGGACTCGCGGATCTTCAAGCAGAAGTACATCGACCAGACGTACGCGTACTTCGACAAGTACGGTGGCCGGACGCTGATCGTCGCGCAGTTCATCCCGTTCGTGCGCACGTACGCCTCGGTCGCCGCGGGCGTCGGCAAGATGCCGTACCGGCACTTCGCGCTGTTCAACGCGATCGGCGTCGTCCTGTGGGCGGGCGGCGTGACGATGCTCGGCTACCTGCTCGGGAACATCACGTTCATCAAGGAGAACATCGAGGCGCTGCTGATCCTCGTGGTCCTCGTCTCGGTGCTCCCCGTCGTCGTCGAGGTGTGGCGCAAGCACCGCCGCGACAAGGCGCTGCGCGCGGCGGGACTGCCCGTCGAGGAGTCCGGTCGTGACACCCGCTACGACGAGGCGGACGAGCGCGTGGCCGTCGAGGAGCGTGCGTTCGGCCAGGCCGCGACGACCGACAGCGGCCAGGCGTGACCCGACCCATCGCCGGGTGGCTGTCCGACATGGACGGCGTGCTCGTGCACGAGAACCAGGCGCTGCCCGGTGCCGCGGAGTTCATCCGTGCGCTGCGTGACCACGGGCGCCCGTTCCTCATCCTGACGAACAACTCGATCTACACCCCGCGCGACCTGCGGGCCCGCCTCAGCGCGACGGGGCTCGACGTGCCCGAGGACGCCATCTGGACGTCCGCGCTGGCCACCGCCCAGTTCCTCACCGACCAGGAGCCGGGCGGCTCCGCGTACGTGATCGGTGAGGCCGGGCTGACGACCGCGCTGGACGAGGCCGGGTACACGCTCACGGCCGCCGAGCCGGACTTCGTCGTGCTGGGCGAGACGCGCACGTACTCCTTCGAGGCGATCACCCAGGCGATCCGGCTCATCCAGGGCGGTGCCCGGTTCATCGCCACGAACCCCGACGTGACCGGGCCGAGCGCCGACGGCGACCTGCCCGCCACCGGTGCCGTCGCGGCCATGATCACGGCGGCCACGCGCCGCGAGCCGTACTTCGTCGGCAAGCCGAACCCGATGATGATCCGCTCGGCGCTCAACCGGATCGACGCGCACTCCGAGACGACCGTCATGGTGGGCGACCGCATGGACACCGACGTGGTCTCGGGCATCGAGGCGGGACTGCGCACGTTCCTCGTCCTGACCGGCTCGACGCGGCGCGAGGACATCGCCCGGTTCCCGTTCCGGCCCAGCGAGATCGTCGACTCGATCGCTGACCTGGTCGACCGCGTCGGCACGCCCGCCTGAGCCCGCCGAGAGTCGGCCGAGAGACAGCCGGGGGACCTCCATGGGGCGCAGGGCGGGCTGGGTGCCGAACCAGCACGGGGCGTGGGCGATGCTCGCCGTCCCGGTGCTCGTGGGCGCCCTCGTCTCCGGTGTCACGTGGCGGCACGGCCTGCTGCTCGTGACCTGGTTGGTCGCGTACCTGGCGTTCTTCGCCGCAGGGCTCTGGCTGCGCTCCGGGCGCAAGGTGCGGTACCTGCCGCCCGTGCGTGCCTACGCGGTCGCCGCCGCGCTGCTGGGTGCCGTGCTGCTGCTGACGGCACCGGGCCTGCTGCGCTGGGCACCCGTATACGCCGTGCTGCTCGCGACGAGCCTGGCCAGCTCGGTCCGCCGCACCGACCGCGGCTGGCTGAACGACACCGTCACGGTGCTGGCCGCGACGCTCATGACCGTCGTCGCCGCCGGTCTCGGCACCCGCGCGGACCCGACCGCCACCGCACTGCTCGGCGTGGGCACGGGCGCTGACCGCCTCGTCCCGCCCGGCGCGGCCGACCCGGACGTGTGGCTGGCGGCCGGACTGCTCACGGCCTACTTCCTGGGCACGGTCCCCTACGTCAAGACGCTGATCCGCGAGCGCGGCCGCCGGTCGGTGCTCGCCGTGTCGATCGGGTTCCACGCCGTGCTCGCCGTCGCGGCGCTCGGCTGGTGCGTCACCTCAGGCGCGGATCCGGAGGTCGTGGCCGTCGCCGTCGTGGCGGTCGGCCTGCTGGCCCGGGCGGTGCTGGTCCCTCGGCGCCGCCCGTGGCCGAGCGCGAAGGCCATCGGGCTGGGCGAGGTCGCGGCGACCGTGGTCGTGAGCGTGACGACGCTCGCCGTCACGCTCTGACCTCGTCCTGACGGCGAACCTCAGCGCGGCTCGACGGGCTGGCGGAGCACGGTGCGCAGCTTCTCCGGTGCCGTCCGCCGGGCGTCCGACAGGTAGATCTCGTGGTGCAGACCCCGTTCGCGCAGACCACGCTCGGGGATCACCTCGGAGTGCAGCCGACGAAGGGTCGGCGCCTCGTCGGCGTACGGGCCGTGGTGCAGGATCTGCAGGCTCAGGCCCTCGTCGACGAGCTCGTGCCGCAGCGTCGCCACGAGCGGCAGCTTCTTCTTCGCGGCCGTCTCCTGCAGCAGGGCTGTGACCTCGTCGACGCCCATCCAGTCGGGCTGCCGGATCAGCACGGTCCAGGACCAGTCGGACTTCGGCACGTCGGCGAACGGCGCGTCGACGTCCGTCCACCACAGCCCCTCGAGCGGGCCCACGACGTAGTCCCGGTCGTACCGGGCCTTCGAGGCGAACTTCACCGCGTACGAGGCGGCGTAGAGCGCGCCGAGAGCCTCGGCGTACGCCGGGGCGACGTTCGGGTCACCGTGCCCGTCGATCGCGAGGAACCACAGCGGCGGCACCTCGACCTGCACCCACTCGTCGGCCGGCGGCGCGTACAGCTCGCGGTCGACCTTCCGGAAGTCGATCTTGGTGCTCACCCGCCGGACGCTACCCGCGCCCGGCGACACGCACCCGTCAGAAGCGGACCTGCGGCGCCGCGCGCACCTCGGGGTCGTTGACCTCGAAGTACTCGGCCCGCACGAACCCGAACATGTTCGCGATGACGTTCGCCGGGAACGACTCGACCTTGGTGTTCAGGCTGCGCACGTTCGCGTTGTAGAACCGGCGCCCGGCCGCGATGCGGTCCTCGGTCGTCGACAGCTCGGTCTGCAGCTGCTGGAAGTTCTCGCTCGCGCGCAGCACCGGGTAGTTCTCGGCGACGGCGAACAGCCGTCCGAGCGCGGCGGACAGCACGTTCTCCTGCTCGGCCTGCGCGGCCGGGCCGACCCCCGCACCGGAGGCGGCGGCACGGGCCTGCGTGACCTCGTCGAACACGCCGCGCTCGTGCGCTGCGTAGCCCTTGACGGCCTCGACCAGGTTGGGGATCAGGTCGTGCCGGCGGTGCAGCTCGACGTCGATCTGGCGCCACGCCTCCTGCACCAGGTTCCGGAGCCGGACGAAGGCGTTGTAGGTCGCCACGCCCCACAGCAGCACGATGACCACGAGCACGAGCAGGACGATCAGCACGATGCCGACGGTGTTCACGATCAGGCCTTTCGCAGGTTCTCCGGTGAACTCGGATCGTAGCCGTGGTCGAGCCAGACGTGGCGGGGGACGCTGCGCACGACGGCCGTGAGCAGCCCCAGCCGGGCCGCGAGCGTGCTCAGGTCGGTGCCTCCCGAGGTCCACGACACGATCCACGTCCCCTCGATGCGCCACGGGGTCCGCACGGCGTCGGGCCGCAGCAGGCGTTCCATCAGGCGTGGGTGCAGCACGGCGTGCGCGGTGCGCTGGTCACCGGCGGCCACCCGGTACGCCCGGTTGAAGTCCTCCGACTCGAACTGCATGTCCTGCGCGCCGAGCATCTTGGCGAACCTGGCGCCGAACCCCTCGGGCGTCACCTCGAGGGTCGGCAGGTAGGCGGGCAGGGCGAGGGCTACGACGTGCGCATGGTGGGTCGTCTCCTCCTTGCCGCTGCCCGTGTCCCATTGGTAGTCGAACGAGATGGCAGGCATGCCCTCGAACCGGCCCGTCATGACCTCGGTCGCCCGCCGGGCGTGCCCCTGCTCGAACGGCTGGCCGCGCTGGACCCGCACGTACGAGTCGTCGCGGTCGGCGTAGGTCCAGCCGTTGCGCTGCGCCCACTGCTGGAGCTGCTGGCGGCGCTGGTGCTGCAGCCACCACCCGAGGCCGAGCAGGCCCAGGCCGATCAGGGGCACCAGATAGACGACGAACGCGCCGGGGACACCGTTCATCGGCGCGTCACGGCGTCGGTCCGGGCGGGCTGCATGGCGTGCAGCGTAGTGGCGTCACCGGCCCTCGCCTGCTCGCTCACAACGCCTCCTCGCTCCACCGTTCGGAGTCGAGCGCCTGGACCTCGCGCCGGGTCAGCCCGGCCGGCAGCGGCGGGTGGTCGTCCACGACGAACGCGGGCAGCAGCTCGGCGAGGTCGAGCGCCACCTGCGCGAGGGACTCGATGCGGCCGAGGTCCGTCCGGCCCGGCACGTGGACCGCGACGTCGGCGCCCTCGACCAGCACGCTGAGCCCGTCCGTGTCGGGCCGGCTCAGGCGTTCCATGACCTGCGGGTGCAGCACGGCGTGCGCGAACCGCGCCCGGCCGGCCTGGATGCGCCAGCGGGCGTTGAAGTCCTCCCACTCGACGGTGACGTCCTGCCCGCCGAGCCGACGGGCCAGCCGCTGCGCGCCGCGTTCCGGGGTCAGTACCAGGCCCGGGCCCCGCATGGCCCGCTCCACCATGACGACGTGCCGTCGGCGCAGGCCGTTGTAGGTGAACGAGCGGATGCGCCCGCGTTCGTCGTCGCGTTCGACCGCGTCCGTCGCCACTCCCCCGCCACGCCCGAACGGCGGGGCCTCCCACCGGCCCACGAGCACGGTGCGGGCCACGTCGGTGCGCCAGCCGCGTTCCGCCGCCCAGCGTTCCACCTGGCGACGACGACGCCGGTCGCGCCGGGCAGACAGCACACCGGCCAGAACCAGGGTCGCGCACAGCACGGCGGTCGTGGCGATCGCCCACGGGTCGGCGAGCTCGGGTTCGTCCAGGGGCACGCCGCGCACGGCGGCCACCCCGACGCTGATCCCGGCGTGGGCCATGAGTACGCAGGGCACGAGGAGGGCGGTGAGCAGCACGGCCACGACGCCG